>LS483371.1:3740625-4364062 GCA_900475325.1 Paucimonas lemoignei | reverse complement strand
CGCGCAAAGTCGTGGCCAGTGCGCTGTTATCGCCTTTTGACTCGTTGGTCTGGGAACGCGCCCGGACCGAGCGGCTGTTCGATTTTCGCTATCGGCTCGAAATCTACACCCCTGCACTCAAGCGGGTTTATGGCTATTACGTGCTGCCGTTCCTGCACAACGAGCACATCGCCGCCCGGGTCGACCTGCGCGCCGAGCGAGCCATGGGACGATTGGCGGTCCATGCCGTGCATGAAGAACAGCCGGGGCTGGATGAAGAGGGCATGCAGGCGTTGGCGCATAACCTGCGGCAATTGGCGGATTGGTTGGGGTTGGTGGAGATTCAGGTTAATTGTGAGCGGGTGAGTGGGTTGCGGTTGAAAATGGCTTTGTAAGCTGTGAACCCCGTGGGAGCGAATTCATTCGCGAAGAGGCAGGTACATCCGATAAGGATTTGTCGAATGTACCTCAGCATTCGCGAATGAATTCGCTCCCACGGGTTCGGGGTCAGCCAATGATCAGCGCTTCACCTGCTTGAGTGTTTCGGCAATCAAAAACGCCAGCTCCAGCGACTGATCGGCATTCATGCGCGGGTCGCAGTGGGTGTGGTAGCGATCCGACAAGCCGTCTTCAGTGATCGGCCGTGCGCCGCCGATGCATTCGGTCACGTTCTGTCCGGTCATTTCGATGTGGATGCCGCCCGCGTAAGTCCCTTCGGCCTGGTGCACCTGGAAGAACTGTTTCACTTCGCCCAGGATCTGCGCGAAGTCGCGGGTCTTGTAGCCGCTGCTGGCCTTGATCGTGTTGCCGTGCATCGGGTCCGAACTCCACAGCACCTTTTTGCCTTCGCGTTCCACGGCGCGGATCAGCTGTGGCAAGTGGTCGCCGACCTTGTTGGCACCCATGCGGGCGATCAGGTTCAGACGGCCGGGATCGTTGTCCGGGTTGAGGATGTCGATCAGGCGGATCAGGTCATCGGTGTTCATGCTTGGCCCGACCTTGACGCCAATCGGGTTGTTCACGCCGCGCAGGAATTCCACATGGGCGCCGTCCAGTTGCCGGGTGCGGTCGCCGATCCACAGCATGTGCGCCGAACAGTCGTAGAAATCATTGGTCAGGCTGTCACGACGCACGAAGGCTTCTTCATAGTTCAGCAACAAGGCTTCGTGGGCGGTGAAGAAGCTGGTTTCACGTAGTTGCGGCGAGGTGTCCATGCCGCAGGCGCGCATAAAGGCCAGGGTTTCGTCGATGCGGTCGGCCAGTTGGCTGTACTTTTCAGCCAGCGCTGAGTTGGCGATGAAGTCCAGGTTCCACTTGTGGACCTGATGCAAGTCGGCAAAACCGCCTTGAGCGAAGGCACGCAACAGATTCAGGGTCGCAGTGGACTGGTTATAGGCCTGGATAAGCCGGTCCGGGTCTGGCACGCGGCTCTTTTCGTCGAAGCCGATGGCGTTGACGATGTCCCCGCGATACGCCGGGAAGGTCACGCCGTCGATGGTTTCATCATTGGCCGAGCGCGGCTTGGCGAACTGCCCGGCCATGCGACCGACTTTGACCACCGGGCAACCGGCCGCAAAGGTCATGACGATGGCCATCTGCAGCAACACCTTGAAGGTGTCACGAATCTTGGCCGCCGAGAACTCGACGAAGCTTTCCGCGCAGTCACCGCCTTGCAGCAAAAAGGCACGGCCCTGGGTGACTTCGGCAAACTGGCGACGCAACTCTCGAGCCTCCCCCGCGAACACCAGCGGCGGGTAGCTGGCCAGTGTCTGCTCGACCTTTAGCAGGTGCGCGGCATCGGGATACTGGGGTTGTTGTTGAATCGGCAATGCCCGCCAGCTGTCGGGGCTCCAGGGTTGGCTCATCATGAACTCGAGGTCAGTGCAATCGGACTGGCATGTTAGCAGTTCGCAGCCCGACTGGCGCAGGTGCGCAGAACAGTGCAGGCTTGCCGGATTTATTGCGCGGCCTGCACAGCACGTAACGCGTTTATTGAGGATGAAACAGGGGATGGGCAAGCAATGAGTGAGGAGCGCGTGGAGCGGATTCTGGCCGAAGTGCATGACGACTTCGGCATGATTCGCGTGCTGGAAGTGGAGGATTACCGCTTTCTGGAGTTCGGCGATGCCATCGAGCAAAGCTGCACCTTCACGGCTGATCCCAGTTGGCTTGAGTACGATTACACCCGGGCGATGTTCATTGGCGCGTTGTGCCATGAATCGCCGGAGAGCGCGCTTTTTCTGGGATTGGGCGCTGGCACACTGACTCAGGCGTGCCTGAAGTTTCTGCCGCTGGAAGACGTCGAAGCCATCGAGCTGCGTCCTGATGTGCCCCGTCTTGCGATTGAATACATGGGCCTGGACGATGATCCGCGTCTGTTCATCCGGGTGGGCGATGCCCTCGAACTGCTGGAGACCGCAGAGCCCGCTGATCTGATTTTTGTCGACCTGTACACCGATGTCGGGCCAGGCGTTGGCCATCTGGCGTGGAAGTTTCTCGAGAACTGCCAGAAACGTCTGAATGCCGGCGGCTGGCTGGTGATCAACCAATGGGCATCCGACGACGGCAAGCCATTGGGGGCCGCGTTGTTTCGCGGCCTTTATCACCGGCATTACTGGGAGCTGCCAGTGAAGGAGGGCAACGTGATCCTGATCGTGCCTGCCGACCTTGAGCAGAACCTGGACAGCGACGCGTTGATCGAACGTGCCGAAGCCCTGGCGCCACGGTTGGGTTACTCGCTGTTGAAGCTGATCAAGGACATTCGGCCTGCTACGTGATGGCAGAGCAAGTGGTTAGCGATTTTCCTGTAGGAGTGCCCACGTCGTCCAGACGCCGCGCTGTCGCGCAGCAAACACAGGATCTGTGGGAGCGAGCTTGCTCGCGAAAGCAATGTTCCTGCCCACAGAGATACATCGGGCGTACCGGCCTCTTCGCGAGCAAGCTCGCTCCCACAAAAAATTATTACAATTCAGATAGTTATTTTATGTTTTATGAGAGCGGCTTTAGCCGCGAAGAAGTCGGCCTATGCGCTGGATCTTCGCGGCCAGCACTACCGCTCGCGGCTAAAGCCGCTCCTACGAACATCATCCAATCCTTTAGGCGCCTTTAAACGCTGCGGGCCTGCGCTCCAGCATGGCCTGCAGGCCTTCTTTGGCGTCCTCGGTGTTCATCACGTGATTGATAAGGCCCGGTAACTGCAGCGCAGCCGCGGTTTCGCCTTCCAGCACGGCCTGCCGGGCCGAGGCGATGGTCGCTCGGATTGCCAGCGGCGCCTGCTCGGCAATGCGTCCGGCCAGTAACAGGGCGTAGGGCATCAGGTCTTCGGTGGCCGTGACTTCCTGGACCAGCCCCATGCGACAGGCTTCCCGGGCGTCGAACTCATCACCGGTCAACAGCCAGCGCATCGCATTGCCCCAGCCCGCAATCTGGTGCAGACGTAAAGTGGCGCCGCCAAATGCGAAGATCCCGCGCTGCACTTCCAGCTGCGCAAAACGGGTGTTACTCGCGCACAAGTTGATATCAGAGGCGAGCATCAGCTCAATGCCCATGGTCAGGCAATAACCCTGGGCCGCCACAATCACCGGTTTACTGACGCGCGGCCCGGCAAATACGCCCCAGGGATCACAGCCACCTTCGGGCACTTGCCAGCCATTGATCAGGGCAGGGCCTGCTTCGGCCAGGTCCAGCCCTGCCGTGAAATGCTCCCCATGAGCGAAAACCACCGCAACGCGTGCCTGATCGTCGCGTTCGAACTCGCCATAAGCCATGCTCAACTGGTTGAGCAGATCAAGATCGAAGGCGTTGCGCTTGGCCACGCGATCGAGGCCGATAAGCATGACGTGATCATGCAATTCACGACTGACGCGGCCTTTAATAGAGGAGGTCATGTAGGAAGTCTCTGCGCAGTGGGTGGGATCGGAGCTGAACTGCCTGACTGAATCGGTGAACCGTTTAAGCACCGCCACCAGTAATACCGGGCCTTGTGCAAAATAGACACTCCTTCAGGTTTGCGCAAAGCCTGTAGGGCTTGGACATCGTCGATGATTGGCCATGAAAAAAATCCTCCTTTTTTCGCATAATTCCGGTATAGTGCGCGCCGGTCTTTAACAGGACCCTCGTCAAGGTATTGCAATTCCCCGAAGCCAGCTTCGGCTGCTTGTTCGCTCAGCGGACTATCCTCGGCGATCCATTCATCAAACGTTTTCGCAAATCCCCGCCGACAAAGCAGCCAGGGTGACTTTAGGGTCGTACACGGCACGCGCAGCTTTGGAGCATGGGTCTTTGCGGATGCACTAGAGGCAGACCCATGACCCAGGAATTCGGCGGCTTCGCCGCTTTTGAACTTCATCCAAATATCCTTGCAGCCGTCATCGCGACTGGCTACGAAGAACCTTCGGCCATCCAGCAGCAGTCGATCCCGATCATCATGGCCGGTCACGACATGATTGGTCAGGCACAGACCGGTACCGGCAAAACCGCCGCGTTCGCTCTGCCGATCCTGCATCGCATCGATCCAGCCAAGCGCGAACCGCAAGCGCTGATCCTGGCACCGACCCGCGAGCTGGCCCTGCAAGTGGCCACCGCTTTCGAAACTTACGCCAAGCAAATGCCGGGCGTTACCGTTGTGGCTGTCTACGGCGGTGCGCCGATGGGCCCGCAGCTGAAAGCTATCCGCAACGGCGCGCAGATTGTTGTCGCCACCCCGGGCCGTCTGTGTGACCACCTGCGTCGTGACGAGAAAGTCCTGGCGACCGTGAATCACCTGGTGCTGGACGAAGCGGACGAAATGCTGAAGCTCGGCTTCATGGACGATCTTGAAGTCATCTTCAAGGCGATGCCTGAAACCAAGCAGACCGTTCTGTTCTCGGCTACCTTGCCGCAATCGATCCGTGCCATTGCCGAGCGCCATCTGCGCGATCCAAAGCACGTCAAGATTCAGACCAAGACCCAGACCGTTACCGCGATCGAACAGGCTCACCTGTTGGTTCACGCTGACCAGAAGACTTCCGCTGTCCTGAGCCTGCTTGAAGTCGAAGACTTCGATGCCCTGATCATGTTCGTGCGCACCAAGCAAGCGACCCTGGATCTGGCCAGCGCTCTGGAAGCCAAAGGTTACAAGGCTGCGGCCCTGAACGGCGACATCGCCCAGAACCAGCGTGAGCGCGTGATCGAATCCCTCAAAGATGGCCGTCTGGACATCGTTGTGGCGACCGACGTTGCCGCTCGTGGTCTCGACGTTCCGCGTATCACTCACGTGTTCAACGTTGACATGCCTTACGACCCTGAGTCGTACGTTCACCGTATCGGCCGTACCGGCCGTGCAGGTCGCGAAGGTCGTGCTTTGCTGCTGGTGACTCCGCGTGAGCGCCGCATGCTGCAAGTGATCGAGCGTGTAACCGGTCAGAAGGTTGCGGAAGTCCGCCTGCCGGATGCCCAGGCCGTTCTCGATGCGCGCATCAAGAAATTGACCAATAGCCTGTCGCCGCTGGTTGGCGATGCTGAGTCGACTCACGGCGAACTGCTGGATCGCCTGACTGCCGATATCGGTTGCAGCCCGCGTGCCCTGGCCGCAGCCCTGCTGCGCAAGGCAACCAACGGTCAGGCCCTGACCCTGGCTGCCATCGAGCGCGAGCGCCCACTGGTGCCGAACAACGCCCCGCGTGAGCGTAGCGATCGTTCGTCTTCCGGTGATCGTCCAGAGCGCAGCGGTGATCGTGAGCGTCGCGCTCCGGTCCCACTGGCCGAAGGTCGTGCTCGTTGCCGTACCGCGCTGGGTGCGCGTGATGGCATCGCTGCCAAGAACCTGCTGGGTGCAATCCTCAACGAAGGCGGTCTTGCCCGCGAAGCTATCGGCCGCATCCAGGTGCGTGACAGCTTCAGCCTGGTAGAGCTGCCGGAAGATGGCCTTGAGCGTCTGCTGACCAAGCTCAAGGACACCCGCGTTGCAGGCAAGCAGCTCAAGCTGCGTCGCTATCGCGAGGACTGATCAACGCTGAGTTGATCGTCTGAAAAAATCCCCGACTGGTTCGGGGATTTTTTTTGCCTTGCGTTCAAGTTACCCGATGGGCAGCCGATGATTTGAGTAAGCAAGGTGTTCTGTTGCCCAGCCTACCCCCTACCTCCCCGATCAAAACCGATGTACCAGTAAGAGAAGCCCCGCGTTACACAGCATTTCTAATGTAGTGGCTTAGTGCCTTCATCTTCGTTTTACTGTTCATTCTTTGACGCCATAAACCCGTAGTTACTGTTTGTTGCGCCAAAGTTGAATTGTTGGCGCCGTAAATAACGACAAATTAAACCCACTAAGTGCATTTTGATTGAGGTCGCGTTTTTAATTTGACGCCAGAGAAAAAGAGTGTCAAATATTTGAAAATAGTCATGGCGCTTTGCTTTTCTCTTGGATAGATTGAGCGCCAGAACTTGCTAGCGACCCGGCGACATATGAAATACTCACTGTTATTTAGCGCTGCAGTTTTGCAATGGTGCGTGGTGACAACGACGCTTGCCGATGCAAGTGTTAATGAAACCGCTACACTGGCAGAACGGCGAACACTTAATAGCAAAGAAGTGGGCGGGTTAGTTGTAGGGCAAACCATGACAATGGCAGGGCGGGCGTTCTATGACTCGTTCGCAAGTGCGTGGACCGACAAGGATGAGAACGGACGTTTTACCGTTTCCATCTCTGAACGACCTACAGCGCGTCTTGGTAGTCAGGTATTTGTCGACTATGGCAACCGCCGGATGTTTCAAACGTTTCTGCCGCCTAATCGCGCCTTGATTCCTGCGATCGGTGCCGATGCGGCGAACATCGTTTATCAGGCGATCCTGGATAATCAGCTCGCACAGTTCTTTGGTGATCCCGATCTCGGGCGTGATGAATTTTAAAGGACTTTTTTTCTATGCACCGTTCATGTCTGGTAGCCGTCGGCCTGAGCCTGTTGACCGTTGTATGCGGTAGCGTGAGCGCCAGTGAGCTGGTTTACACACCCAACAATCCATCGTTTGGCGGTAACCCCCTCAATGGGGCGATCCTGCTCAACCAGGCGACAGCGCAAAACAAATTCAAAGAGTCCACTTCCTCAGGCGATCAGTCGGCACTGACGCAATTCAACAGCATGCTGCAGAGCGCGATACTTAGCCGGGTTTCTTCGGCAGTGACGTCGAGCATTGTGGGTACCAACGGTTCGTTAACGCCGGGCACCGTAGAAACTACAGATTTCAGAATTACCATTACTAACTTGCAACCCGGGTTGTTGCAGATAGTGACCACGGATAAAACGACTGGGCAAACTACACAGTTTCAAGTGAACCAACCGTAATCGCTGTACCGGCTGCAACCCGCTCGACCCTGAATAAAAAACAACATAACTCTTTATCAAAGGAAGGCTCTCATGCGCGCTCATAAATCAGCTCTGTCTATCGCTATTCTTGTTGCTATCTCCGGTTCGGCATTCGCTGACCAGAGCACTGCGAACGTTAATCAGAATGGCGCTTTCAACAAGGCCGACTCTGTACAGGTAAGTGCTACTCGTTCTTCGGTAGGCATTGAGCAGGTTGGCCAGCGCAACGATGCCAAGGCAAACCAGACTGCCAATGACAGCGTTCTGAACATCGGTCAGAAAGGCAACGCCAACTCCGCTGGTTCCAACCAGAAGGGTGGTTACAACAACTCCAGCATTACTCAGACTGGCGATGCCCAGACTGCTCAGATCGATCAGGGTAGCCAGCGTAACAACGCCAGCATTGGTCAGACCTGGAACACCAACACCGGTGCAAAGATTGACCAGGGTTACACCTACTCCGGCAACTACAACAACGCCAGCGCCGTTCAGCAGGGCAACCTGGGTGCCACTGCTTCCATCACTCAATGGGGTAATGGCGACACAGCGTCGACCAAACAAGTGGGCAACAGCAACACTGCTGCCACCGTCACTCAGCGTGATGGCTCGGCTAATAACGGTTCGATCGTTCAGTCCTTCAACCGCAACGGTACCCAGGCTCTGGTGTCCCAGCGCGACGCAAACAATGGCAAGGCTTCTGTCGCTCAGTTGAGCTCTTCGAACAGCAAAGCCTCTGTTGATCAATCGTGGGGCAGCAACAACGCCGGTTCGGTTAATCAGGATGGTGTTGCCGGTACTTCGGGTTCCGTTACCCAGACTCGCGGTGATCACAACCAAGGCAATGTCGCTCAGGGTGATGTCCGCAACAGCGGTGCAGCGATCAGCCAGTCCTACGGTGATCACAACGTTGCCAATGCTTCTCAAACCTACGGCTATGAGCAGAAATCTGCCATCGCTCAGACTGGCAGCTTCAACGCTGCCACGACCGTTCAGTACGCTGGCAATGACATGACCGCTAGCGTTTCGCAAAATGGCAAGGACAACAAAGCTAACGTCAACCAGACCTGGAGCAACGAGTTGACTGCTTCTGTTCAGCAGACAGGCGACCGTAACTCGGCCAACGCTACTCAGCGCGGTTACAGGCTGGAAGCTGACATTACCCAGACTGGCAACGGCAACACCGCAAACAGCGCCCAGACCGGTGCCTTCAACGAAGAAACCCTGCTGCAGAAAGGCGACTACAACAACGCCTACATCAGCCAGAGCGGCGTAGGTACTTCGAGCCAGGCCAACATCGTGGCTGTGAACCAGCTGAGCAACAGCAACGTCGCCAACGTCGTTCAGACCGGCAACGCTGGCAACATTGCCACCGTCACCCAACGTTAATTGCACTGGCCCCGCCGATGTTCGGCGGGGCTCGTTTTCAGTAGGGGAATGACGATGTACCTGCGTTCGTTGTCGATGCTTGTCAGTGCAGTAATGCTTGTCAGCGGCTGTGCCACTTCACGCCCAGCGGCGACGTTCAACCCGGCCTCGCTGGCGCCGCCTACCCAGATTTCCCGTGATTTGATCAACCTACCAGCACCGGCCGGTCCCATCGCCGTGGCCGTTTATGGTTTGCGTGATCAAACCGGACAATACAAACCGTCTCCAGACAGTTCATTTTCTACCGCTGTGACCCAAGGCGCTGCGTCCTTGCTGGTGACTGCGTTACGCGATTCGCGCTGGTTCAAGCCGGTCGAACGCGAAAACCTGCAGGACGTGCTCACCGAGCGCAAGATCATCCGCGCCCTTGAGCAGCCAAGCGATACGGCGCAAGCCACGCTGCCGCCGCTGCGTCCGGCCAACCTGATCATTGAGGGCGCCATCGTCGCCTACGAAAGCAATGTCCGCTCCGGCGGTCTGGGTGTGCGCTACCTGGGTATTGGCCCGTCAGAGCTGTATCGCCAGGATCAGGTGACCGTCAACTTGCGGGCGGTGGATATCCGCACCGGCGAGATCATCCAGAGCGTGACCACTACCAAGACGGTGTTCTCGATCCAGGTTGATTTCGGCGTATTCAAGTACGTATCGCTCAAGCACTTGCTGGAAGTGGAAACCGGCATCAGCCGCAACGAGCCGGTTCAGCAATGCGTGCGCGAAGCGATCGAAACCGCCTTGGTGCATATGGTTGCCCAAGGGGCTCGTGACGGCAGTTGGTTGCTCAAGAACCCGGATGACCTGAACAAACCGCTGTTGCAAAGCTATCTGAAAAGTTACGACGAACAGACGTTGAGCGTGCCGCTGACCGGCTCGGACAAATAAAAACAGTGCTACAGGGAGGCAAACATGGCGTTTAACACCCAATACCTGCGATGGCTGGCAGCAACTTTGATCGTCAGCAGCGGGATGTGTCAGGCTGCGGATCTCAAGTCCGAAGCACGTTATGCCGACATCAGCCGCGGGAATGTGGCGACCATCAGTCAGATCGGCAGCGAGAACAGAACCCGCGTTGACCAGGCAGGCTCGGCCCAGCGGTTGCAGCAGGTGCAGATCGGCGTTCGCAACCGCGCAGTGATCAGCCAGGCAGGCACAGGCAACCAGGCCTATGCTCGGCAGAACGGCAACGACAACAGCCTGACGATTGCTCAGGAAGGCAGTTACAACCAGGTCTCTGCCGTTCAGGAAGGGGCGAACAACTCGGCGGTAGTGGGTCAGACGGGGGCTTATAACCAGGCTTACATCGCTCAATATGGCTACGGCAACCAGGCCAACGTTCAACAATCCGGTTCGTATGGCACCGCTTCGGTGACCCAGCATGGCGACAACTCAACCGCGACCGTAAAGCAGTGGTGATCCGATGATCGACATTTCGCAATTGAGCGTATCAATCGACGCCCAGCGCCAGGGCGAAGCCGTGTTGATCCGCCCCCGGCTGCAAAACCCGACTCCGTTGACCCTGCAATACCGGATGACGGTCAGCCAGCGCAGCGCCAGTGGCACGTCCAGCGTCAACCAGAGCGGTGACCTGCAAACGGGCAACACTGGCTCGTTGATCAGCTTGAGCATGCCTGTTGACGCCATCTGTCAGGTGCATCTTGAAGTGTTTCAGGGCGACCAATTGGTCAAAACAGCTGATAGCGACTGTCGGTAAAAATAGCCGCCTCTCTGATGAGGGCGGTTAACCGAACCTGTAGATATCCATCCCCAGCGCGCCCATCGTGAAACCTTTGTGCGCGACGCTGAATGCCCCACCGGCACCCCTCGCGAAATACAGCGGCAGCAAATGCTCGTCGCTGGGATGATTGCGCACGGCGTTGGGCGCCTGGCTGCGATAGTCGTGCAGCGCGGCTTCATCGTCATCAGCCAGTTTCTCGATCATCCAGTCACGAAAGCCCTTGGCCCAGGGCTCGACGCTTTCGGGCCCTGCATGCCAATCCAGTTCGCGCAGGTTGTGGGTGATGCTGCCTGAGCCGATGATCAGAACCCCTTGCTCGCGCAGGCTGGCCAGCGCCTTGCCGACCCGGGTCTGCAATGCCGGGCCTGCGCGGGTGGGCAGGGAAACCTGAACCACCGGGATGTCTGCATTGGGGTACATCAGAGACAGCGGCACCCACACCCCATGATCAAATGGCCGTTGTGGGTTGGTCTTGGCGGGCAGCCCGGCAGCGTTCAATAGCGCCACCACCTCGGTGCTCAGTTCCGGTAAACCGACGGCGGGGTATTGCACCGCGAACAGTGCCGCTGGAAACCCGCCAAAGTCATGCCAGGTTTCTGGCTGAGGATTGGCATTGACCAGCAACTCCTGACTTTCCCAATGCGCCGAGACCATCACAATGGCGCGCGGCCTGGGCATCTCTGCTGCAAGGCGTGCCAGGGCCGGGCCGCTTTCGCCAGGTTCCAGCGCAAGCATCGGCGAGCCGTGGGAGATAAACAGGCTGGGGAACATGTCGGGTGTCCTGAGGATTAAGATGAAGCATCTTCGGCTAGATCATCGATCTAAATCTAATATAAGTTTTAGGGCGATTTGATCGAATTAACAGGAGCTTTCATGCAAGCGGATTTTTGGCATCAGCGCTGGGCTAATAATCAGATCGGTTTTCATCAATCCAGGGCGAACCCCTATCTGCAACGCCACTGGCCGCAGCTGAACATTGCCCCAGGCACGCGAGTTCTGGTGCCCTTATGTGGCAAAAGCCTGGATATGAGCTGGCTGGCAGGGCAGGGCTACCCGGTGTTGGGCGTGGAGCTGTCCGAGAAGGCAGTGCAGGAATTCTTCACCGAGCAGGGCCTGGAAGCGTTGGTTAGCCAACAGGGGGATTTCAAGGTCTACAGCGCGGCCGCAATCGAGATCTGGTGTGGCGATTTTTTCAGCCTGCGTGCCGAAGACATTGCCGGGTGTCATGCGCTGTATGACCGTGCCGCGATCATTGCGTTGCCCGAGGCCATGCGTAAGCGGTATGTGGAGCATCTGAATAAGGTGCTGCCAACCGAGTGCAAAGGGCTTTTGATCACGCTGGAGTACGACCAGGCCCAAATAGACGGCCCGCCGTTCTCTGTGCCGGATGAAGAGGTTCAGCGCCTGCTGTCACCCGACTGGGCTCTGCAGGTATTGGAAGCCTGTGACGTGCTGGAGGATAGCCCGAAGTTTTTGCAGGCCGGCGTGAATCGTTTGGATGAGAGGGTATACAGACTAGGGCGTAGCTGAATCGCTTTTTTGGAGGCGCTGCCGGAGGCTGCGAACGAGGTGTGTCAGCAATACCGCGTTTCGCAGCCTTCGGCAGCGCCTGCAGAAGTGAGACGTAGCCATAAAAAACCCCGGCCGAAGCCGGGTTTTTTATTCACGCTGCGAAGATCAACCGCGACGGCGCAGTGCTTCGATGCGGTCTTCCAGTGCCGGGTGGCTCATGAACAGAGCCGCCAGGCCACTTTTCAAGCCGCCGTTGATACCGAAAGCCGTCAGGCTGTCCGGCATCTGCACCGGCACGCCCTGTTCGGAACGCAGACGTTGCAGTGCGCCGATCATGGCGCTGGTGCCCGCCAGACGTGCACCTGCTTCGTCGGCACGGTATTCACGCTTGCGCGAGAACCACATGACGATGGCGCTGGCCAGAAATCCCAGGACCAGTTCGGCGAAGATCGTGGTGATGTAGTAAGCGATCCCTTGACCGTTTTCAGTCTTGAAGATCACTTTGTCGACGAAGTTGCCGATGATGCGGGCGAAGAACATGACAAAGGTGTTCACCACGCCCTGCACCAGGGCCAGGGTCACCATGTCGCCATTGGCCACGTGACCGATTTCGTGGGCCAGCACCGCCTTGACTTCATCGGGCGAGAAACGCTCCAGCAAACCCTGACTGACCGCAACCAGTGCGTCGTTCTTGTTCCAGCCGGTGGCGAAGGCGTTGGCTTCGTAGGCAGGGAAAATCCCGACTTCCGGCATCTTGATGCCAGCGTCTCGGGACAATTGTTCTACCGTCTGTACCAGCCACTGTTCGTGGCGAGTGCGCGGCTGGGTAATGATCTGGGTGCCGGTGCTCATTTTCGCCATCCACTTGGAGATGAACAGCGAGAACAGCGAGCCAGCGAAACCAAATACAGCGCAGAAAATCAGCAGCTGACTGAGGTTCAGATCAACCCCATTGGCCGCCATGAACCCGTTAAAGCCAAAAAGGCTCAAGGTGATGCTGGCAATCAGCACGACCGCCAGGTTAGTGGCCAAAAACAGCAAAATGCGCATCATGGTTTGGATGTTCTCCTGGTGACGAATGTGTAACGCGTTGCGGGGTATATAAGGTGATGTCAGCGGCTATTCAACCGAGCGACTATTTCAAACTGTGTCGCCTGCAAGAACTGCTAACCATTCTCTTTAGTCGAGCGGGTGCCGAGCCAGAGCGGCTGGCGCCGCAGGTAGTGCTGTGTGGTGGTGTTGACTGTGTTGCAGGAGGTCCGCTGCGCCCATGCAAATGAGTCGCAGCGGGGGCGCGGCCGTTACTGACGATAGCTCTTGAGGAAGTTGCCGATGCGACCGATGGCCTGCTCCAGATCATCGACCCGTGGCAGCGTTACCACGCGGAAGTGATCCGGCCATGGCCAGTTGAAGGCCGTGCCTTGAACGATCAGCAGCTTCTCGGAGAGCAGCAGGTCCAGGGCGAACTTCTCATCGTTGAGGATCGGGCAGACCTTCGGGTCGATGCGTGGGAATGCATAGAGCGCGCCCATCGGTTTGACGCAGCTGACGCCCGGGATGTCGTTGAGCAATTCCCAGGTGCGGTTACGTTGTTCCAGCAGGCGGCCCGGTGGCAGCAGCAGGTCGTTGATGCTCTGGTAGCCGCCCAGAGCGGTCTGGATCGCATGTTGGCTAGGCACGTTGGCGCACAGGCGCATGTTGGCGAGGATGTCGATGCCTTCGATGTAGCTCTGCGCGTTGTGTTTCGGGCCGGAGATCGCCACCCAGCCGGAGCGGAAGCCCGCGACGCGATAGGACTTGGACAGGCCGTTGAAGGTCAGGCACAGCAGGTCTGGAGCCAGCGAAGCGGTGCAGACGTGAACGGCGTCGTCGTAGAGAATCTTGTCGTAGATCTCGTCGGAGAACACCACCAGGTTGTGCTGACGTGCCAGCTCCAGCATGCCTTGCAGCACTTCTCTGGAGTAAACCGCGCCGGTCGGGTTGTTCGGGTTGATGATCACCATGGCTTTGGTGTTGGGCGTGATCTTGGCCTTCATGTCGGCCAGATCCGGCCACCAGTTGGCTTGCTCGTCGCACAGGTAATGCACCGGGTTACCGCCGGACAAGGCAACGGCTGCGGTCCACAGCGGGTAATCAGGCGCCGGGATCAGCACTTCGTCGCCATTGTTGAGCAGGGCCTGCATCGACATCACGATCAGCTCGGACACGCCGTTGCCCAGGTAGATGTCTTCGACGCCGACACCTTCGACCTGCTTCTGCTGGTAGTACTGCATGACCGCCTTGCGGGCACTGAACAGGCCTTTGGAGTCGCTGTAGCCCTGGGCGGTAGGCAGGTTGCGGATCACGTCCTGCAGGATCTCGTCCGGCGCTTCGAAACCAAACGGCGCTGGGTTGCCAATATTCAGCTTGAGGATGCGATGGCCTTCCTCTTCCAGACGTTTGGCGTGCTTGAGCACTGGCCCGCGGATGTCATAGCAGACGTTGGCGAGCTTGTTCGATTTGCTGACCTGCATGGTGTTTGATCCTGAAAATGGACGAGCCGCAGCTGATTGGAAACCGGCCTCGCCGGGTATGACGCCGTAAAAATGGATTTGTATGGGCGAAACGTGAGTGACAGACTGGCGTCTAACGAAGGCGCAATCATACGTGCCACCCGATCTGCGGTGAAGATACAGATCGGCCTTTTTCGACTGTGGAGGTGTACCTGTGGAAAAGTTGGACAAAACCCTCGAGGAATGGCGTGAAATGCTCGACCCTGAGCAGTACAACGTTTGCCGCCTCAAGGGCACCGAACGACCGTTCTCCGGCAAGTACAACAGCACCAAGACCGACGGCGTCTATCACTGCATCTGCTGTAACGAGCCGCTGTTCGATTCCACCACCAAGTTCGATTCCGGCTGCGGCTGGCCCAGCTTTTACGCACCGCTTGAAGGCAGTGCCGTGGTCGAAGTGCGAGACATCAGCCATGGAATGATTCGCACCGAAGTGGTGTGCGCCAAGTGTGATGCACACCTGGGTCACGTCTTCCCCGACGGCCCACCGCCGACCGGGCTGCGTTATTGCATCAATTCGGTGTGCCTGGACCTGGTGCCGCGCGCGGCGTGAAGCATCTGATGTCGTGTAGGCGCTGCCGGAAGCTGCGAAGACGGTTTATCTGACACACCGCGATTCGCAGCCTGCGGCAGCTCCTACCCATCGTGCAGCGCTTATGAAGCTGTATCACGTCGAAGAATCAACGTGCGCCCCGGTCACTGGCGCGCTAACTTCAGGTCCCGCTTTTTAAGGAAGAACCCGTCATGAGCGCTAACCTGCTGAGCATTCCCTGCACGACGATCAAGGGCGAGCAGAAAACCCTGGCGGATTTCGCCGGCAAAGCAGTGCTGGTGGTCAACACGGCCAGCAAGTGCGGCTTTACCCCGCAATACAAGGGCCTTGAACAGCTCTGGCAGGATTACAAGGATCAGGGCCTGGTGGTCTTAGGGTTCCCGTGTAACCAGTTCGGCAAGCAGGAACCGGGCAACGAAGGCGCGATTTCCGAGTTCTGCGAACTGAATTACGGGGTCAGCTTCCCGCTGTTCAAGAAGATCGACGTCAATGGCAGTGACGCTCATCCGCTCTTCGTTGAGCTGAAGAAACAAGCGCCGGGCCTATTGGGTTCAGAGCGGATCAAATGGAATTTCACCAAGTTTCTGATCGGCAAGGACGGCCAATTGGTTAAGCGCTTTGCGCCGCTGACCAAGCCTGAAGACCTCAACAGCGAAATTCAGGCGCTGCTCAAGTAGGGCTCAAGGCGCCAATGGGCTCCCTGAATCGCCCTGTATAGCCGGCAGCCACTGCTCAAGCAGGCTCTCCAGTTCGGCTCTACGGAAGGGTTTGGCCAGGTAATCGTTCATCCCCGCCGCCCGGCAGCGCTCGCGCTCTTCGGGCATGGCGTTGGCGGTCAGCGCGATGATCGGCATTTGCGACCAGCGTCCACTCTGGCGGATCTGCCGACTGGCTTCGTAGCCATCCATGATCGGCATGTTGCAATCCATCAGGATCAAATCGAACGGCACCAACTGCAGTTGCTCAAGTGCCTCGGCACCGTTACCGCTGATGACCACTTCGCACCCAAGCTTGCTGAGCATGCCCTTGGCGACCAGCTGATTCACCGGATTGTCCTCGACCAGCAGGATGCGGGCCGGGCGCAGATTCTTGCTTTCAGTGTCTGCCGTATCCAGCTCCGGCCCGTGCTCGGGCTGCAGGGCGCGGCGCAGGCTTTGATACAGCGCGTTTCGCGCCAGCGGGCGCGCATGTTGCAGCAGTGGGGAGAGGGCGCTGACCTGTTCGCTGGGCATGAAATTGCCATACGCAGTGACCAGCAGGATGGGCACGTGAGTCGTCGGACGCATGCCGAACAGGCATTCCGGGCAATCAGTGATGACCAGATCGGGACTGATATCGCCTTCCAGCTGCAGCGCTTTGTCGTCGACTCCCAAACGCTTGAATTCGATGCCCCAGCCCGGCAGGTAGCTGTTCAACAGCTCAACCAGACCGCTGCCGGACTGGCTCACCACCACAACCTGCCCCCTGAGCTGCGGCGGGGCGATGGCGGGCAGGTGGATGGGCAGTGGCAAGTCGGCGCAGAACTGACTACCAAAGCCCGACTGTGAATGAATGCTCAGGCGCCCGGACATCGCTTCACAGAGGTTGTGGGTCAACGCCAGCCCCAGCCCTGTGCCGCCGAACTGACGGGTAATGGCCGCCTCCGCCTGGGTAAATGGCTGGAAGATTCGCGCCTGGGCTTCCTGGGCAATCCCGATGCCGGTGTCCCGGACCACAATACGCACGCGGTTTTCCTGGGTTTGGGGGTCCTGGTAGTGATTGAGCCTCACATCGACCCGGCCAAAACGGGTGAATTTCAGGGCATTGGAAAGCAGGTTACTGACGATTTGCCTGACCCGGGTCGGATCGCCCAGTATCAGCGCGGGAAAGTTCGGATCGATCAGGCACGTCAGCTCTACGCTGGGTGCGGCATTCTGGGAAAGCAGGTTGGCGGTGTCTTCGATCAGCAAGCCCAGGTCGAATGGAATGCGCTCCACCTGCAAATGCCCGGCGTTGAATTTGGACATGTCGAGGATGTCATTGAGCAACTCGACCAGTACCTTGCCCGAGTCATGGGCTATCGACAGCTGTTGGCGTTGCTCTGGATTCAGGGGGCTGTCCAGTGACAGCGAGAGCATGCCCAGCAACCCGTTGAGCGGCGTGCGGATTTCATGGCTCATGTTGGCCAGAAACGCGGTTCTGGCCTGGGCCATGTCCAGCGCGGTGCTGCGCGCCGCATGCAATTCTTCATTGGACTGGCTCAGCCGCGCATTGCTGGCCTCCAGCTCTCGGGTACGGGCGGCGACGATGTCTTCCAGTTCATTGAGGTGCTGGTTGAGCCGGTCTTCTGCTTCCCGACGACGGGCAAATTCGGACTGAACGCTGTCGAACTGGCGATTGGCGACTTTGACCAGTACGCCAATTTCATCTTTTTCATGCTTGGGTGGGCAGGCCAGACGGCTCTGGGTCGGGTTGCGCGTATCCCGGCCAGCCAGTTCGCGGATAACCCCCACCAGGGGTTTGGTCAGGGTGATGTAAAACAGCGCCACCAAGATGCCGGCCAGTGCCAGGCTGCGCACAAAACCATTGAGCAGGGTAATGCCCGCGCGTTGCAGGAACTGACCACCGAAGGCAAAGGTGTCCACCGTCAGGCGCAGGGTGCCGATGGCCTCATTGGGCAAGTGGGCCAGATGCAGCGAGTCTTCGAACTGGCGACTTTCCCCGAACAGATAGTCGCTCACTGCACGATAGCGGCTCTGCGCATAGGGCCGCTCCACGCTGGAGAGCACCATATTGTTGTTGTCGGTCAGCCGCGCGCCAATCACGGCAGGAGACTGCAACAGCCCCAGGGTCAGTTCCTGGGCGAGTTCGGCATCGATGTTGTAGGCGATGCGCGAAGCCGGGTTATGGCTGATTTCCAGCAGGGAGCGAATTTCACGATTGATGGCAGCATCTTCACTGGCATAATCGATCGCAATTTGCAGCAGGCTCAATACGGTGCCTAGAACGAACCCGAGCAGCACGGCCAGGCGGGCCTGTTTGTAGGAAAGCCGGTTGGTGAACGCTATATCCATAAAAGCACTGCTATGTCATGTGGTCCATCGCGGGGGCAAGCATAGCTGATCGCGCTGGAATGGCGGAGATTGCTTGGGCAAGCCATTTATTTGGGCGCGCCCCGATTCCGTAAGAGCTGCCGAAGGCTGCGAAAACGATTTCTCTGACACACCGCTTTCGCAGCCTTCGGCAGCCCCTACAGAGTCTTGTTTGCACTTATCAGATAACCAAGGAGACATCGTGGACTCTCGTTTGAATGCTTTTCTCGAACGCGCCGACGCTGTGCTGGCGCGGCTGGAGCCTTTGCTGCCTGCGCCACGCGAGGCGGTCGACTGGTCGCAAGCCATGGCCGCCCGCTGGGTGCGCGAGGGCCGCAGCGGTTACCTGATGCCGTTGCAGGTCAGCCTGGATATGCACCTGTCCGACCTGATCGGTGTCGACAGGCAGCGCGACCAATTGGGCGGCAATACCCGTCAGTTCATCGACGGCTTGCCTGCCAACCACGCGCTGCTGTGGGGCTCACGCGGGACCGGCAAGTCGTCGCTGATCCGCGCCCTGCTGGCCGAGTATGCTGCGGCAGGGTTGCGCCTGATTGAAATCGAGCGCGACCACCTGGGTGATCTGCCGCGTGTTGTCGAGTTGCTGCAACAACTGCCGCAACGTTTCGTGCTGTTTTGCGACGACCTGTCATTTGAAGCAGGGGAGAGCGATTATCGCGTCCTCAAAAGCGTGCTCGACGGCTCCCTTGAGCAGGCCCCGGACAACGTTCTGCTGTACGCGACCTCCAATCGTCGCCATCTGGTGCCGGAAAAGGAGAGCGACAACCTTCATTGGCAACAGGTGGATGGGGAAGTGCACCCCAGTGAGGCAGTCGAGGACAAGATCGCGCTGTCCGACCGATTCGGCTTGTGGCTGTCTTTCTATCCCTTCACTCAGGAGCACTTCCTGAATGTCGTTGAACACTGGATCACCCAACTGGCTCTGAAGTCTGACCTGAGCTGGCAGCGTGATGCCGAACTGGATAAACAGGCCATCCGCTGGGCCACTGGCCGGGGTAACCGTAATGGTCGCTGCGCCTATCAGTTCGCACGTTATTGGGTGGGCCTTAAATTGTTGGAGCAACAAGCATGATCGATTTACAAAATGCCGGTGCAGGTCTCGATGGCTACGGCCTGCTGGCGGCGCAGTTGGAGTCGTTGCTGGCCGATGAGCGTGATTTCATCGCCAACGCCGCGCAATTTTCGGCGTTCCTGTACACCCAGATCGATGATCTGAATTGGGCAGGCTTCTACCTCAATCGGGATGAAGAGCTGGTGCTGGGGCCGTTTCAGGGGCAGATCGCCTGCGTGCGCATTCCCTTTGGCCGTGGCGTATGTGGCGCGGCGGCGCAAAGCCGTCAGACCCAGCGTGTCGAGGATGTGCACGAGTTTCCCGGGCACATCGCCTGCGACAGTGCGTCGAACAGCGAGCTGGTCGTGCCATTGGTTAAAGACGGACGTTTGATCGGTGTTCTGGATCTGGACAGCCCGAGCGTGGCGCGTTTCTCGGAGCAGGATCAGGCGGGGGTCGAACAGCTGGCGGCGATTTTTCTGCGTTTGACTGACTGCTGAGCTGACATCGGGAGTGGCGCGCCAGGCGGTGCGCCACCCCAGTAATATCAGTCGTAGATGACTTTCTTCTTCCATTCCGATTCAACGTCGTCAGCCTTCAGGCCTTCGGTCAAGGCGTTGTCGTCATCTGCCGTCGGCGCAATGTTGGTCAATACCATCGAATTGGCGCGTGCCAATTGTTTCTCCATGGCCAGCAAGGCGTGCTGATAAGTCACTGGGTCTGGCTGGTTTTTCAGGTATTGCACGCCGCGCTCGAACGCCAGGCGGGCTTGGCCAGGCTGGTCCTGCTGCAGCGCTGCCTGACCCAGGTTGTTGAAGAATTCAATGTGCAGCATCACCAGGATATTGCGGATTTCGCGGATCCAGTGCTTGGCTTCGCTGGTTTGCAGGAAGCCATCATGAGCTGCGCGAGTGACCTGACCATGCAGCGCTTCCAGCAGAAAACGCACGTCCTTGGCCTTGGCTTCGGTGAGGATCGGGCTCGCCGGATTAGTGACAGCAATGGCCTCGCCTTGAGCTACCAACGTTTCCAGCTCGGCGGCGCGGCTCTTGAGCTGTGCGTCGCTCTTGTCAATGCCTGCCATACGCTGCACGACATTGAGCTCAAGGCGGGTCATCAACAGCTTGAGTGCGGGGGTGACCAATTGGCCGGGGAAGGTGTCGGAAATTTCCGAGCAGCGACGCAGACGATCAGCGAGCTCCAACTTGGTTCTGGCTTTGTCCAGCTTGGCGTTTTCTGCCACATGGTTCAGGTAACCGATCGCGATCAGGAGCGCGATACCGGCTACTACCATTAGGGTAATCATGAGTGGAGTCACCGCGCGAACCTCTATATAGCTGTAGTCAATTGAGGGGGAGTGTAGTGGCTAAGCACTATTGCGCATAGATGTACCGGTCGGACTTTGTATCGTGCAGCCTTAAATGAATAACCTTCAGTCTGGACGCGGTATACGGTCGATGCCTGGTAAAGCGCGGCGAAGTCATTGATTTAGATAATTTTTCACAATGGGGTTGACGACCCCTCAATCCATCCATAGAATGCGCGCCACTTACAGCGTAAAGCGTCAAGCAAAGCGTAACTAAGTAGTGAATGTTGTACGTGTGTCCCCTTCGTCTAGTGGCCTAGGACACCGCCCTTTCACGGCGGTAACAGGGGTTCGAGTCCCCTAGGGGACGCCATATTGCGGGAATAGCTCAGTTGGTAGAGCACGACCTTGCCAAGGTCGGGGTCGCGAGTTCGAGTCTCGTTTCCCGCTCCATTTTTAAGCAATCTTGCTCCAGGGCGAGATTGAGTGAAGCCAGAGCCAGATCTTCGGATCCGGATTTGGGCACTGAAATACACACCATGGTGTTTCAGTTAGCGTGTCCCCTTCGTCTAGTGGCCTAGGACACCGCCCTTTCACGGCGGTAACAGGGGTTCGAGTCCCCTAGGGGACGCCATTTGCGGGAATAGCTCAGTTGGTAGAGCACGACCTTGCCAAGGTCGGGGTCGCGAGTTCGAGTCTCGTTTCCCGCTCCATATTTAACGAAAACGCCGCTCACCAGAGCGGCGTTTTTGTTTGTGCGTTTTGTAATGGTGCCACCACCCTGCAGGAGCTGCCGAAGGCTGCGAGTCGCGGTGGATCAGGAATGTCGCATTCGCAGCCTTCGGCAGCCCCCACAGTTCACTCAATCCTGAAATCAGGGTGCAACTGTTTCCAGTGAGCCCTTAACGCAATTTTCTGATTGTCCGGCATCTCGCTCGCCTCCAACGCAGCAGGCCACAGGGTGCGTGTTTTTTCCAGGGTTGCCCTGAGGTTGTACAGCACGGGGCGCCACGGGATATCCCCGTACTGCGCCCATTGCTTGAAATCCTCCAAAGAGGCGGCATACCAGTTCTTGTTTTTATCCAGATTCAGGCCGAACTGGGCTTCGTCAGGGATAAAGGCCTTGGTGACCACGATGTCGTAGGCAGGAGATAGCTCGGCATTGTGACCATCGGGGTAGATCACGCTCCAATTCTTGAGGTGCGCGTCGCCATTGGCCAGCAGGATATTGACCAGCAGCCGCACCGCCATTTGCACGGCGTCTCGCTGGCCTTGGGCAGAAGTTTGATAGATCAATTTGCCTATCTGGTCATAGCTGCCTGCACTGTACTTGTCGTGGGCGTAAGCGAAGAGAATCTGGGCGAAGTCCTCTGAATGTACGCGCCGATTGCCTGGCAGCCGATCGTATCGGCGGATGCCGTAGGCGTACTGCTCGTCTGGCAGGTTTATGTTGGGCAGGGTCTGAATGTTGGACATCGGGATCAGTTTTATTTCGGGTATGTCTACCCCGGCAAGTGCGGCGAGCGACATTGCCGTGTATTCGTTAAGCGGGACGAAGGGGTGGACGGTCGAGGGGGTTTTGATAATCCAGTCGCCGGGCGCTTTGCGGTCGCCGGTGATGTAGCGGCCCTCCTGGTCGCGCATGGAAAACTTCATCTGAATGCCCGCCAGTGAAAAGTGAGCCTGGCTGTCAGGAATGTCGATAACAGCGGGTTCGATCTTTCCGGAGTGTTGCAGGGCCAAGCCAGGTATTTGGGAGGCCTCTACAGGATCGGCGATCAAGGCGCCCGGCAAGTCACGTCCGAGCCAGCTCAGTAGCGGGAATTCATTGTCTCGATGGACCTTCATGGCCTGGGACAGAAAGTCGCGCAGCGCGCCTTCGGGCAGCAGGTTGCTCAATACCGGGTGCAACTGATGGCTGCTGATATAGGGATGGCTGCGGGCCAGTTGCCTGGCCAGGGACGCTGGGTTGGTATGAGACAAGGTCAGCGGCTGCCTGGCCGGATTGTCCAGATACTCCGGGGCCAGGGTAAAAACGGTCTTGCCGTTGGAATAGCCCGCCACATATCCGACGGTTTCACCCTGCAGGGTCAGCTTCAAGGCTGCGACCGTTTCTCTGACCATCAGAGGTCTCCCCAAGGGTTTTCAATCTCTTCACTGACGTTGAGCACGGAATCGGTGAGGGGAGCATAACGCTGACCGGGCTCAACCAATGCCTCACCGGCAAGGATCCGTTGCACCGCTGCCAGTTTCGACTTTGGGACGAGCACCAGAGCGGCATCAAGCCCTTCGGCTATTTGATCGAGTGTATTGAGGCGTGGGTTACCGCCCGCTTCGATCTTGCCGTACTGCTGCCGCGTCAGGCCAGCGCGCAGCGGCATTTCCAGGATTTTCAATCCCAGTTCCAGTCGGCGTTGGCGTATCTGATCAAGCAACGTTGTTTTCATGGCGCATTCTCGCAGTGAGCGGCCATTATGTAATCTATATGGCTCTAGTCAACCGTTGTGAGTCATATAGATTTCATTTTTATATGTAGAGTCATATATGGCTCTTTCTGGATGCAGTGAGCCACATAGGTTTCATTTCTAAGATTTAAACTCCGCTTACATCCCGCATCAACAGCCCAAAGCGCAAATCTACGGCCTCGGGTATGCGGATATACACCGTGTGCCCGTCACCCGGCGCTACCCCGATGGCTTCGCCCTGTTCGTTCTGCAAGCAGGGAAGATCGAAATGCAGGTTACCGGCGGGGGTCATCAGCTCCAGGTTGTCGTCCACATAGAAGCGGTTTTTTACCCGTACCTCTGCCAAGCCGTTGCGTCGCTCACCGGTCAGTTCGCCGACGAACTGCTGTTTCTCGGAAACCGAGCTGCCGCGCTGGTAGTTCTGATATTCGTCGTGTACGTGCCTGCGCAGGAACCCTTCGGTGTAGCCCCGCTGGGCCAGTGACTCCAGGTCACCCATCAGGCTGCGGTCGAATTCGCGGCCTGCCACGGCGTCGTCGATGGCGCGTCGGTACACCTGAGTCGTGCGGGCGCAATAAAAGTGAGATTTGGTTCGTCCTTCGATTTTCAGCGAGTGCACACCCATCTCGGTAAGGCGCTGCACATGCTGGACGGCGCGCAGGTCCTTGGAATTCATGATGTATGTGCCGTGTTCGTCCTCGAAAGCAGGCATCAGTTCGGCCGGTCGGTTGGCCTCGTGAAGCAAGAACACCTGATCGGTTGGGGGGCCTTCACCCAGGGTGGGTTCAGGCGGGTAGCTTTGCACGATATCGCCGAGTTGATTCTGGCGGGCTTGCTGCGCCGAATATTGCCAGCGACAGGCGTTGGTGCAGCTGCCCTGATTGGCGTCCCGCCGGTTCATGTAGCCCGACAGCAGGCAGCGGCCGGAATAAGCCATGCACAAGGCGCCGTGGACAAACACCTCCAGCTCCATGGCGGGTACCTGCTGGCGTATTTCTGCGATTTCTTCCAGCGATAGCTCACGGGACAGAATGATCCGGCTAACGCCCTGGGACTGCCAGAATTCGACACTGGCCCAATTTACGGTATTGGCCTGGACCGACAGATGGATCGGCATCTGCGGACAGTGGCGGCGCACCAGCATGATCAGGCCTGGATCGGACATGATCAGCGCATCGGGCGCCATGGCAATCACGGGCTCCAGGTCCTTGAGGAAGGTCTTGAGCTTGGCATTGTGGGGCGCGATGTTGATTACCACATAAAAGCGTTTGCCCAGCGCCTGAGCCTCTTTGATGCCCAGGGCGAGGTTGGCATGGTCGAATTCGTTGTTGCGCACCCGCAGGCTGTAGCGCGGCTGGCCTGCGTAGACGGCGTCTGCTCCGTAGGCGAAGGCATAACGCATGGTTTTCAGGGTGCCGGCCGGGGCCAGTAGTTCGGGGGCAGAAAGCCCGGTATCAAGAGGTGTAGCGGCAAGGGTCGGCATGATGGGCGTCGGTCGCGAAATCGGCGAGGGTAGTCGACCTTCCAGAAACATTTATTGATCTGCGTCCATGCCCGAAGCGTTCAGGCGAATAACGCACTGATATCAAACCGCCAGCTCAGTTGCGCACCATGTTGACGCGCCGTTCATCGCGAACGGTGGAGGTTGTCGTATGGATAACCGAATCAATGGTTCGGCCCGGGCCACCCTGTAGAGGAGGTCGTCTGACATTGTCTTTTACAGAGAGGCTGGCACAAACGCTGCATTGCCCTGATCAGGTCCAACGCGAATATCGCGGAGTGGGCCGCCCACCGGTCAACGATGATCGAGCTGCTCAAAGCGGTGCGGGCAGGGGGAGGTCAACTACCCTACGAACAGGCAACGGCGCCTGGAACCGCAAGGTTTCAGGCGTTTTTTTTGGGGAGCACTATTGATGAACTGGAGCTGGAAATGGCCCGACTGAGTACCGCTAAACGGATTGTCATCGGCTTTGCGATCGCTCCCCTGGCCTTGGCCGGGATGGTGCTCTACGCCTTGCAGGACATGGCAACACTCAAGGACCAGGCGGTGGTGATCGTCAAGGAAGACTGGCCGAAAATCGCGCCCATGATGGTGATCGCGACCGGGGTTCGCGACAACGGCAGAAACACCCGGGACTTGCTCCTCAATAAAGATAATCAGCAGACCCAGGACGCCATTGATGCCACCAAAAAGCGCATCAGCCAGGCGTTTGAAACCCTGGAGCCGTTGCTCTACACCCCTGAAGGCAAAAGCGGTTATCAGGCACTGAAGAAAAACCGCGAAGCCTACGTGGCCGCGTTTGTTCAGGTCCAGGCGCTGATCAAGCAAGGCGACGCCAACGCCGCCATGGTCCAGTTGCAACAGAAAGTCATACCTGCCGAGCAGGAAGTCTACAAAAGCCTCGATGAACTGATGGCGCTGCAAGGACGGATTTTCGCCGAGCGTGAGCAAGCGGCGCAGAGCCTGTACAGCGAGGCCCAGCGTAACCTGCTGGCGCTGCTGCTGGGGTGTATCACCTTGGTCGTAGCGGCGGCGGTGATTGTCACGCGCAGTGTCATACGTCCGCTGGGTGGCGAGCCTGACGATGCTGCGCGGATCCTGAGCCGCATCGCTCAGGGTGACCTGACGATTGCCGTGCCTTTGCGTGCCGGGGACCGCGGCAGCCTGATGATGAACATGCGCGACATGCAGCAAAACCTTAATGAAATGGTCCGCGGTATCGCCAGTTCAGTGGACCGGGTGGCCAGTTCTTCCGAACAGCTGAGCGCGGTTAGCAGCCAGACCACCACTAGCCTGCAGGCTCAGGGGCTTGAAATCGAACAGGCAGCGGCGGCGGTCAATGAAATGACGGCAGCGGTGGATGAAGTGGCACGTAACGCAGTCAGCACCAGCGAAGCCTCCCGCGAATCCAAGCAGGCCGCTCAACGCGGTCGTCAGCAGGTGCAGGAAACCGTAGCCTCCATCAGCGCCTTGGCCGATGGTGTGACCTCCACCTCCGGTAGCATTCAACAGCTGGCCGGGCGGGTGCAGGACATCAGCAGCGTGCTGGACGTGATTCGCAGCATCGCCGAGCAAACCAACCTGCTGGCCCTTAACGCCGCCATTGAAGCCGCTCGCGCCGGTGATGCCGGGCGAGGTTTTGCGGTCGTGGCCGATGAAGTCCGGGCGCTGGCCCATCGCACCCAGGTGTCGACCCAGGAAATCGAGCAGATGATCGGCAACGTCCGCCTCGACACGGGTCAAGCCGTATCCGCCATGCACAGCAGCAGTGAGCTGGTGCAGGCCACACTGCTGATCGCCCGACGTTCAGGCGATGCGCTGGAGGAAATTACCCGATCCATTTCGCAGATCAACGAGCGCAACATGATGATTGCCAGCGCCACCGAAGAGCAGGCGCTGGTGGCGCGGGAGGTGGATCGCAATCTGGTGGGTATTCGCAACCTGTCTGAGCAGGTGTTGCAGGGGGCGCAGCACACCAATACGGCTGGGCATGAACTGGCGCAAATGGCCGGGACGCTGCATCAGACCGTTGCGCGCTTCAAGATCCAGCAGGGCTGAGGGGCACGGGTGCGCAGAGTCTGTCGTCAGGTGTTCTGATACTGACTCTGGCGCAACCGTTCCAGACTATTGCTCAGGTGCAAGCGCATGGCTGCCCGGGCCGCGTCGCGATCCTGATAAGCGATGGCGGCGAAAATCTGCTCGTGTTCGCGGCGCAGGGTGTCCAGGTAGTCCGCCGAGTGGGCGGCGGCGATCTGCACCCGCGAGCGGGGGATGATGCTGCTGCCCAGTTGCTCCATCACGTCGGTAAAGAAGCTGTTGGCGGTGCACAGGGAAATCTGGTGATGAAACTCGAAATCCGCCAGCGCAGTGTCGCTACCGGGCGGACAGGCATTGAGGGTGTCGAGGGCTTGGCGGATCGCCTGTAATTGCTCAGGGGTGCGGCGTTCGGCAGCCAGCGCGGCGGATTCCACTTCAATGCTCTGGCGCAGCTCGATGATCGCGATGGCATCGCGCAAGGTGCCGCTGATGCGTTCGTCAACCTGGAAATCGTTGGACTGGCTGGCATCCACCACGAAAGTGCCGATGCCGTGCCGGGTTTCCACCAGCCCCTCGGCTTGCAGCCGGGACATGGCCTCGCGGACCACGGTGCGGCTGACTCCTTTCTCCTGAATGATGACCTGCTCGGTCGGCAGCTTTTCACCGGCCTTGATCTCGCCGTCGCGGATCCTGCGCGAGAGGTCGTTGACCAATTGCTGGGCCAGGCTGGTGCGTCGATCAGGGGGGGCTGAAGGGGTGTCCATGTCGCTCATTCAAAAGCTCCGTCGAGGGCGCAGAGTATAACCTCAGCGAGCTGCCACGCTGGCGCCCGCTGACACTATAATGTCGGCTCTTCAAAAACGAGTCAGCCCATGTCGGACCCAGACCTTTCGTCCCAGAAAAAACACAGACGCCTCGCCGAGACGCTGGTTGACCGTTTTGCCCAGCGCATGCGCGATGGGGTACTGGTTCGCGGTGAGAAGCTGCCGCCCGAATTGCACATCATGGAAACCGAAGGCGTCAGCCGCACGGTGGTTCGTGACGCGCTGTCACGTATGCAGGCTGCGGGTCTGGTGGAAACCCGGCACGGCGTGGGCACCTTCGTGCTGGACATGCCAGCGCCCGCAGGTTTTGTAATTGGCCCTGCGACCATCGCGACCTTACCGGACGTGCTCAATCTGCTGGAGTTTCGTTTGAGTCTGGAGGTGGAGGCAGCGGGCATGGCGGCGCAACGACGCACCCCCGAAGCCCTGCTGGAAATCAAGCAGGCGCTGGATGCGTTGCTTGAAGGGCCGCAAAAATCAGGTACCACGATCAATGCCGACTTCCAGTTCCACCTGAAAATCGCCAAGGCCTCAGGCAATACCTACCTGATCGACATCATGAAGCACCTGGGCACCAAGCTGATCCCCCGGACCCGCATGAACTCGGCCTACACCGGGCAAAGCGACCGCACGGCGTATCTGGCGGGCATCAATGCCGAGCATCGGCAGATTTACCTGGCCATTGCGGCGGGGAACGTGGATGCGGCGCGCTCGGCGATGTACCTGCACCTGAACAGCAGCCGCATCCGTTTACATCAAACCCAGGCAAACCAGGAGTTGTACAGTAACTAAGACGGATTACAGGAAGTTGTATTGCACGCCTACCCGTAAACGCAACTGGCGTTCATCGTCAGTGCTATTGACTTTGATATCACCCACTTCAAAGAACGGCACCCAGCGTTTGTCGATCTTGTATTTGAATACAGCGTTTTGCTCATAGTCTTTCATGCCGTTGTCATAGCGAATGTAGTCGGCATCGAAGTAAGTGAATTGGTATTCATAAGCCCATTTACTGCTTTGCGGTGCATAGTTGAGCCATACGTCGTAGCGGTTGATGCTCTGGTTGTCCATCGCGTTGTCGGGCATGTCGCGGTTGACTTTGTCCCGGTCCAGCTTGATGGAGTCATAGCGGTAACGCCCTGAGGCGCTGAGGGTGTCACTGATACGGTAGGTGGCTTTCAAGCCAAGCTTGTAGGCTGTCGATTTTTCGATGCTTTCCAGGGCGATGGAGGGCGTCAGCATCCAGTCGGCATTGAGTTTGTATTGATAGGTCATGCCCAGTTCGTGACCGCTGCCCACGGTGTTGTCGAAGGCCACGTCCTTTCGGTCGCCCGCTGTCTTGTATTTGAGTTCGCCTTCGAAGCCCAGACCGTTGTCCAGGCGGGTGCCGAACTTGACCCGGTCCGAATGCATGCGCGTACTTTCCGCGTATTGATGTCGGTAGTTGATATAACCGCTGTCAGCTATGGCGACGGTGGAAGTCAGGAGTGCAGCAAACGAAAGAATGGCTTTGGTGGTTTTCATATTTTTTATTCTTGTTAAATGAAATAGGAAGTGTGTTCACAGCAGGTTTTTCAGGCAGCCGGGTTCCTTGGCAGAAACTGCCAAACAGCGCGGCGGGTTAAAACTCCGGTGGTATTACAGCGCCAGGCAAGCGCTCGGTTGTTCGATGTTATGGGTGTTCATGTCGCGGCTCGCCTGAACCAGCAGGCGGGTGTAAGCATGTTGTGCCTCGTGGCGGGCCAGTTCGCCGGTGTCGAGAATCTCCACGATCTTGCCGCCTTGCATCACCGCGACTCGTTCGCACAAGTGGGCAACCACCGCCAGGTCGTGGGTCACCATCAGGTAGGTGAGGCCTTGCTCCCGGCGTAGATCGGCCAGCAGGTTAAGGATTTCCGCCTGCACCGACACATCCAGCGCCGACGTGGGCTCATCGAGCAGGAGCACCCGAGGCTCAAGAATCAGCGCTCTGGCAATCGCCACCCGTTGGCGTTGACCGCCCGAGAGTTGGTGCGGGTAGCGGAAGCGAAAACTGTCGTTGAGACCCACTTTGCGCAGGATCTCGCAGACCCGGTCATCCCGGTCGCCAATGCGGTGGATGGCTAGCGGCTCCTTGAGTGCAGAGTCAATGGTGTGACGCGGGTGCAATGAGGCGTAGGGGTCCTGGAAGACCATCTGCACGGTTCGATAATGCGCGGCATCCAGCTTGCGCTGCACCTGTTGGCCGTTGACCTGCAGCGCACCGTTCCAATGCTGGTATTGCCCGGCGAGGCAGCGCAGCACGGTGGTCTTGCCTGAGCCGGACTCGCCCACCAGGCCAAAAGCCTGGCCTTGCTCGACCTGGAGATTGACGTCATGCAGCACCTGATTGAGTGCCGGGCCGGTACCAAAACTGAGGTTGAGTGATTGGACTTCGATCATCGCCATGGGAGGGTTCTCAATGAGTCAGCCAAAGGGGATCGCGCTGGAGCACCGGCAGGCGACTGCGCGGAAAATCCAGGCTCGGCAACGCGGACAGTAGGCCGCGCGTATAGGGGTGTTCAGCCCTGGCCAGATCGGCAGCAGGCAGGCACTCCATAACCCGGCCGGCGTACATCACCAGCACCCGGTCGCAGAAGTGCTGCACCAGATTCAGGTCGTGGCTGATGAATAGCAGGCCCAGGTCCCGTTCGCTGACCAGCTCTTCGAGAATGTTCAGCACCTGACGGCGTACCGACACATCCAGTGCTGAGGTAGGTTCGTCAGCAATGATTACCTGCGGATCGGTGATGACCATCATCGCGATCATGATCCGCTGGCCCATGCCGCCGGAGACTTCATGGGGGTAAAGCTGATAGACCCGCTGCGGATCACGGATGTGCACCTTGGCGAGCATGTCCAAGGCGCGCTCCTTCGCTTCCTGATGAGAGACCTTGTGATGGGCCAGATAAGCCTCGGCAATCTGCTCGCCGACTTTGACCACCGGGTTCAGCGAGTACTTGGGGTCTTGCATGATCATCGACATGCGCCGACCGCGGATGCCCTGCATCTGTTTTTCGCTGGCGCTGAGCAGGTCGATATCGTCAAAGCGCAGGGTTTTGGCGGTAACCCGCGCCGTGGCCGGATGTAAACGCAACAGGCTGCGCCCCACGGTGGATTTGCCCGAACCTGACTCGCCGACAATCGCCAGCTTTTCCCGGCCCAGATGGAATGACACGCCTTGCACCGCCAGGTTGGTCCTGCCCGCGCTGGTGAACTCGACGCGTAGATCTTCAACGGCGAGTTTGGTTTGTGATGCGGATAACTGAGACATGGCTGTTACCTCTTATTTAATGGGTGGGACCTGCATATCCAGCCTTCCGGGTTGTCCCCAATCCCGTAGGACTGGCTTTAGCCGGGAGGGGGCCGGTACATGCGCTATGTATCCTTCGCCAGAAACAATGTCCTCCCGGCCAAAGCCGGTCCTACGAATGCGGTGTTTAAGCGTGGGGGGGCACACCCCCGTCATTCATTGCGCGGATCAAGTACATCGCGCAGGCCGTCACCGAGCAGGTTGAACGCCAGGCTGACTAGCATGATGGTGGCGCCGGGTGCTGCGACCAGCCACCAGCTTTCCAGCATGTAGCGTCGGCCGCTGGAGATCATCGCGCCCCATTCCGGCAGTGGTGCCTGTGCGCCAAGGCCGAGAAAGCCCAGGGCAGCGGCGGTGAGAATGATGCTGGCCATGTTCATGGTCAGGCGGATGATCACCGACGACAGACACATGGGGATGATGTGTCGGCCGATGATCCGCAACGGTGAACCGCCCTGCAGTTTCACGGCGACCACGAAGTCAGCGTTACGCAGCGACAGGGTTTCGGCGCGGGCCAGGCGGGCAATGGGTGGCCAGGCGGTGAGGGCGATGGCAATCACTGCATGCTCCAGACCAGGACCGAGAGCCGCGATGAAAGCCAGGGCCAGTACCAGGCTCGGGAACGAGATGAAAATATCGGTGATGCGCATGAACAGGCTGTCCACCCAGCCACCGAAGTAGCCTGAGACTGTACCGATCAGCAGGCCGATAGGGCCGACGATTACTGTCACCAACAACACGATGTACAGGGTGATGCGCGAGCCATAAACCAGTCGGCTGAACACGTCGCGGCCGTACTCATCGGTGCCGAACCAGTGGGCTGCCCCAGGCGCTTGCAAGGCGCGGGTCAGGTCTTGCTGCAACGGATCATGGCTGGCGATCCAGGGCGCAAACAGCGCCACGATCATCAGCACGCCAATCACCGTCAGACCGGCCAGGGTCATGGGGTTGCGCAGCAGAAAACGCATCATGCGGGCCGCGCTGCCGGTCAGTGCCGCCAGGCTTGAGGCGGGCACTGCTGGCGCGGCTGGAGTCGCTTGAAAAGTAGTCATCAGCGGGTTCTCGGGTCGAAGACTTTATAAAGGGCGTCGCTGATCTGGTTCAGGGCAACAAAGATCAGCCCGATCAACAACACGCACGCCATCACCGCATTCATGTCCCCCAGCAGCAGGCTGCTGGTCAGGTATTGGCCGAAGCCAGGCCAGGCAAAGACCGTCTCGATCAACACGGCGCCTTCGAGCAGCCCACCGTAGGCGAGGGCGACAATGGTCAGCAGTTGCACGCGGATATTGCGGAACGCGTGGCCCCAGACAATCCGCCGCTGGGACAAGCCCTTGACCCGCGCCGTGATGATGTATTCCTGAGACAGCTGCTCCAGCATGAAGCTGCGGGTCATGCGGCTGATGTACGCCACCGAGTTGAAGCTGAGGATGATCGCGGGCAACAGGATGTGGCGCAGGGCACTGCGAAACGCCTCCCAGTCGCCGGACAATGCGGTGTCGATCAGCAGCAAACCAGTGCGCGTCGGGATAAAACCGTCATACGCCAGACCAATCCGGCCCACGCCGCCCGCCCAACCCAGCCAGGCGTAGAACACCAGAAAGGCCATCATGCCGAGCCAGAAGATCGGCGTTGAGTAACCAAACAGGGTGAACAGCCGAGCGATATGGTCTCCGGCGCGGCCTTGATGGGTGGCGGCATAGACCCCCAGCGGTAGCCCGGCCAGCACGCCGAAGACAATCGCCAAGGTCGCCAGCTCAAGGGTGGCCGGGAAGACGCGAGCGATGTCTTCGATCACCGGGTGGCCGGTGAGCAGTGCGTTGCCGAAATTGCCATGCAGCAAATCGTTGAGGTAACCGCCAAACTGGGTCCACAACGGTTTATCGAGCCCCAGCTCTTTGTAGGCCTGGGCGTAGGTCGACGCGTCTGCGTCAGGGCCGACGATGGCCAGTACCGGGTCCAGAGGCATGACCCGGCCGATGAAAAACGTGAGCAGCAAGAGGCCGAACAGCGTCGCCAGCACCGAACCGCTGCGCCGGGTCGTGCCCGCCATGCGGCTACCCCACAATGAAACAGATGCACCCGTCATAAGAATTCCTGCCTTGCGAAAGCGATCGAGTCCGGATCAACGTTGTTTGTAGACGTCGTGCAGGCGTGTCGTGGCGGCGCTGTGGCCGATGTAGTCACGCACATCGGCATGCACCACCACCTCGTCGGTCATCTGCGAAATCGGCATGATCGCGCCGACCTGCTGGTCGTACAGGGTCTGGATGCGTTGATAGAGCGCCAGTTGGCGGGATGCATCACGTTCCTGTTCGGCCTGCTCGATCAACTGATTGAGTTCGGCGCTGTAGAACGAAGTGCGCCAGCCCTGAAAGTTGCTCAGCTTGGCGGCCTCGCGGTTGTCAGGGTTGTACACCAGGGCGCGCAGGCTGGAGTGCGGATGACGCTCGGCACCACCGCCGCCACGCCCGACCAGGATGTCGAACTTGCGGTCACGCATCGCCCCGTAGATCTGGTTGCCGGTGCCGGTGATGATCGTGGCGCGGATACCGGCCTGGGCCAGGGTCGATTGCAGGCTGGTGGCGATATTGATGAAGGGTGAATCGGTCAGCGAGCGCAGGGTAATCGTGAAGCCTTTTTCGTGTCCGGCTTCGGCCAGCAGGCGTTTGGCTTCCTGCACATTCAGGCGATAGCCGGGGTCATCCAGGCGGGCGCTCAGGCCCAGTTGCAGCGGACGCTGATTGGCGACGCCATAGTGGGGCATGACGACATCATTGATGCCTTGATAATCAATCAGCATGCGCATCGCCTGGCGTACACGAATGTCCTGAAACAGCGGCTGCTCCATGCTCAGTGCGACGTAGTAGATCGTGCCGCGTGCAATCGTCTGGACGTTCACTTCTGGCGAGCGGGTCAGAGCTTTGATATCGGTGGCGGCCATGCCTCTGGCCACATCCAGATCACCGCGCTCGACCATCAGGCGCAGTGCCTGGGATTCGGTCATGTTGCGCATGATGACCCGGCGCATCTTGGCCGGACCGCGCCAGTAGTTATCGAAGCGGGTCATCAGGATCACGTCATTGGCGCGCCAGATGTCCAGCTTGAATGCGCCGGAACCTGCGGTATGAGTAGTCAGCCACGCAGCGCCCTGATCTTCGCCCTGTGCATGTTGCAAGGCCGTGTGGCGATCAATGATGAAGGCGCTCGGCGAGGTGGCCAGAGTATTGAGCACCAGCAGTGGATCGGTAGGGCGCGGCAGGTCGAGGACGAAGGTCAGAGGGCCCTCGGCGCGCATGGTTTGCGCCACGTTCTGGGCGGTGTAACCGTAGGCTTTCCAGGTCGAAGCAAGCGCGCGATTGAGGGTCACAACCCGTTGCAGTGACCAGGCGACATCTTGCGCGGTCAGCGGTTGACCGGAGTGGAAGGTGACGCCGGGGCGCAGATGGAAGGTGATGCGCATGCGGTCGGCGCTGACTTCCCAGCGCTCAGCCAAAGCAGGGATCAGCGTGTCGGGCGCGCTGGCATCCTGTTCAAGCAGCATGTCGTAGACGTTGGCATTGACCTCGGCCACTTCCAGGCCGGTGGCGGCAGCCGGGTCCAGCGATAGCAGGTTGATCATGCTCATGCCCACCACCAGTTGATCAACCGGCGTTTCACCCCGCGCCATGCTGGGCGAAGTGTGCAGAAGCGTCGCAGTCAGCGCCGCGCACAATAGCTGGCGCAGGCGCGAAGGCCAGAGTTTCATAGGGCAGTCCTTTCTTATATTTATTAAGACTCTTGTGCCAGAGGCGCTCATGTCGCCTCTGTGCGGTGCCGCCGATCAGTAACGTTGGTGCGTGTTGGCCTCGATGTAGTGAAAGTTGATGTCTTCACCCAGGCCAGGGCGGTCCGACAAATGCACGTAGCCTTCATCATCCATGGGGTCGACCAGTGTATTGAGATAGGCTGGAACCTGCTCGTAATCCAGGAACGGGTGCAGCAGGCCGCGCTCGTACCAGCGGCAGTTGCTGATCGCGCCGATTACTTGCAGGTTCGCCGCGCCATTGCCGTGGACCTCGCAATCCATGCCGAAGGCCTCGGCCATGTGCGCGACTTTCAGGCACGGGCTGATCCCGCCGACACCGGCAACACCCGCGCGCAGGATATCGCAGGATTTTGAAGTCACCCAGCTGGCGCGGCTGTGGTATTTGCCGTCGATGCTTTCCGGGCCGAGCACCGGGATGTCGAGGTTGGCGGCCAGCCAGGCATAGGACTCGGCGGAGTCTTCGATCATCGGCTCTTCGAACCAGGCAAAGTCGAGTTTCTGCAATTCACGGCCGATGTACAGCGCATCGACGCGGCTGTACCAGTGATAACCATCGAGCATCAGCGCGATGTCCGGGCCGACGGCTTCACGCACGGCGGCGCAGGCGCGCACGTCCATGCGCGGGTTCGGAGCGAAGGAAATCGGTGGCATCCAGGTGTGCAGCTTGATGGCCTTGTAGCCGCGGGCGACCAGCTTCTCTGCGAACTGACCATATTCATCCGGGGTGGACAGCCCGCCCGGGAGGTCATCGCCGCACATGGTCGAGCCGTAAGCCAGCACCTTGTCGCGATAGCCGCCCAGCAATTTGTAGACCGGTTGTTTCAGTACGCGACCGGCCAGATCCCAGAGCGCCTGTTCGACCAATGCCAGGGCGCGGTCAGTCAGTTGGCTGGCGCTGCCGCGTTGCCAGTGGGCCAGCTCCTGCCAGATTTTTTCCCGGTTCATCGGGTTCTGCCCGAGCAGCACTTTCTTCACGAAGGATTCGATGATGTGCGGACGAATCAGCTCCGGCGCGCCAAAGGCATAACCTTCGCTGCCGTCGTCACAGCCGATGCGCAGCATGGCCAGGTTGACCGGTTTTTCTTCGCCTGGATGAGCATGGCCTGCGCTGTCGACGGCGCGGCGCGACGGATGGGAAAAGACCTCGACGCTGATACGGGTGATTTTCATGGAGAGCTTGCCTTGAATATTGTGATTATTAGGTGGCTTTGCTGTATGTCGTCATACAGCGATAGGGCGATTATTTTCCCGATAGGTTTGTTGTGTCAACGGGTATTTGAGGTTTTAAGGGGGTTTCGAGAGGTTTTACGGAAAGGAGGTGGTTCTTTTTAGCGGGGGGAGGTATCTAAAGTCGTCATACTTCGCGGGGCTGGAGTAGCATCAGTTTTGAATTGCAATGCCTTCCTGTGTGGGGGCCGCCCAGACCAAGCTCGGCCCCACCAGGTCCATCCATGGTCCAAGGGATCAGACTTTAAACTGGCTGACCATCGTTTGCAGCTGGACGCTCAGGCGGGCCAGTTCCACGCTGGATGAAGCGGTTTCCTCGCTGGCAGCGGCCGTCTGTTCTGAGATATCGCGCACGTTGAGTACGCTGCGGTTAATCTCTTCGGTCACTGCGCTCTGCTGTTCCGCAGCCGCTGCGATCTGTTGATTCATAGATTCGATTTCGGACACCGAGCGACTAATGCTATTGAGCGATACGCCGGCCTTGCGAGTCAGCTCAACAGAGCTTTCTGTGAGGCTGCGGCTGTTATCCAGAATTGTTGCAACTCTATCGGTTCCGGTATGAAGTCCGTGAATCAAGTTGGCAATTTCCTCGGTGGAAGTCTGGGTGCGTTGAGCAAGACTCCTCACCTCATCCGCAACGACCGCAAACCCACGACCGGCTTCGCCCGCCCGGGCTGCTTCGATTGCGGCGTTGAGCGCCAGGAGGTTGGTTTGCTCCGCCACTGCCTTGATCACATCCAGAACGCCGCCGATCTTGTCGCTTTCGCGTTTGAGGTCATCCATGGCCGTTTTTGAATGGCCGACTTCAATCGCCAGGCTTTCAATCTGACTCACCGCCTTGGAAACAATAGTGTCACCCTCCCGAGCCTCTTTGGATGCGCTGACCGCTGCGCTGGAGGCAAGCTCTGCGTTACGGGCGACCTCTTGAACAGTTGCGCCCATCTCATGCATCGCCGTAGCGACCTGGTCCGTCTCGACTTTTTGACTCTGGACACCGGTGCTGGTTTGTTCGGTCACTGCAGACAGCTGTTCGGCAGCACTTGCGATCTGAACGACTCCGTCCTTGAGGCCACCGATCAAACCTCTGAGTTTGACCGTCATTTTCTGCATGCTGTTTTCAAGCCGACCTAGTTCGTCTTGACGATCGGAAATCTGATCGTGAGTGAGATCACCATTGGCCACACGTTCAGCGACACCCAGGGTCTTCAAAAGAGGAGTGACTATCAGACGGGTGATTATCCAGGCTGCAAGGGTACTGACAATCAACGCGATGACCAGACCGATGATGAGCAAGTCTCGGGATTGAGCAAGGTCCTCCAGGCGTAAAGTTGTCTGGTTTTTAGTCAGTTCATCGGCTGCCGCAAAAAGAATTTTGATGTCTTTGGAAATATTGGCCTGAGCGTCGGTGATCTTGACCTGAGCATCAGAAAACTGCTGCACGGTGCTTTGATAGGCCAGAAGGGATGTGTCTATTTTTTGAACAACATCGGCCGGAAGCGCTGACCCTTTCAGGTTTTCGATGAAGCGTATGACCTCAGCCATTGATTCTTTGGCCTGCCGCTCAGCGTCTGCATTCAACGTATACGTATAGCCCCTGACATCAAAGCGCATGCGCTGGAACAGGACCAGTGCGCGAGCCACACTGTCACGCATGGCGGTATCGCCCGTTTCCGCGTTGGAGAAGGCGTTTAGACGCTCAAGGTTTTTAGCGGCCTCATCAGCATGGTTGCCAAAAACCCCCCGTGTTGCTTCTCGTGCCTCCGTGGCTTTGACCACGGCCGCGTATTGGATCTTGTAGTCGTTCAGCGCATTAGTGGCGGAGTCGAGATGGGGAACATTGAGAGCTGAGCTGAACATCGGACGGGCGTAGTCGAGATGTCGATCCAGAGCATCGACGGCTTTTAACCAGCTGGCGGCTCGCTCGGCATCAGGAGTGATGATGTAGGCAAGTCTCTCGATGCGTATATCCCGGGTCAATGTACCGAGCTTGCCAATGTCGTCGATCCTCTGGCTGCGCTCGCCCATTTCCTTGATGCCTGACCAGCCCACGAATGCAATGACGACAGTGAGCAGCATGACCATACCAAAGCCCAGGGCCAGCTTGGTATGCACGGCTATATTTGATAGTGCGCGATGCAGGGGGTTAAACATGAATGAAACTCCGACTATTCAGAAAATCTTATGAGGCTACTCCGTGCCAATTGTCCAGTAGGAGGATTATCGGTGTCTGCTTTGAAAACTTTAATGGGGTTTTTATTGGTTTTTTATAGTCAGCATTTGGATGAGAAATTTGCCGTCAGTGTTACAACGAAACAATCAGAGGTTCATGGGTTTTTAAAAAATACTTATCATGCTGCGATTGGTGTACGGGGCTTGCGGGGCGGGCTTTACGGCCTTAGTGCTGCAAGCAAAGTTTACGCGGATGAGGCTCGCCGGGGCTGATTGGGCATCAGGAACTGAACGCTTGTCGAGGCGTAAGTTTATTAGGGTCATAGAGAATATTTATAGGAAGAATATAAAAAATGGTTATCAGGAAACTTTTGAGATTTACCCAGGTCTGGCCATGCCTAGGGTCTGTCTTGTTTACAGGTGGGCTTTAAGTTAAAACGGATTGTCTGCGGGGCAAGGGGGAGCAGGCTTCCCCCTAAATCCGTTTAAATAATACCCGTTCAGGTTTTCCATTAAGACGGAGACGATTTCTTTGTTTCCTGAGCTGTTTTTTTCCGTTGCGCAAATGCCGCCTTGCCTATGCCTACCAGCGTCACGTCATTCTGCGGGGTGTGGATCCGTGCGCAGAGCACGTTACGCAGGTGGCGTTGCAGGGCGTTGCTGCGGGACAGGCCGGGGTTGCCGGAGGCTTCGATGGCCAGTTCCACGGCGCGGATGGCCTGGGTGGTGACCAGGTATTTGATCTGCGCCGCGTGGGCGGGCGGGGTGTGGCCGTTGGCGGCGGATTGCAACAGGGTGTGATTGGCGAACAGGAGCGTGTCGATCTGCCCGACCACCTCCTGAAAGCGCGGCAACGTCGAGAGCGCTGCACCCAGGTTGGAGGGCTTGCGTTGTTCCAGCCATTGCACGAACCACTCCCGCGCCGAGCGAGCGACGCCGTCATAAACCGACGACAGCAATACCGACATCCACACCATGCCTGTCGGGTCCAGTTCTGCCACGGGCGCGCTCCATGGGCTGACGCTCACGGCATGTTCCAGCGGCACCAGAACGTCTTCGAAAATCACTTCATGGCTGCACGTGGCGCGCATGCCCAGGTGGTCCCAGTCTTCGACGATGCGAATCCCCGGCGTATCCTTGTGCACCAGCCAGGCACCCACCAGCGGATCGGCATCGTCGCTGCGTGCCCAGACGTTGAACCAGGTCAGCCCATGGCTGCCGGTTGAATAGATCTTGCTGCCGCTGATCCGCCAGCCCTCTGCGGTGCGCCGAGCCGTGGTGGCAGGCAGGCCGCCGCGAGCGGGTGTGCCCAGGTCCGGCTCGACGCGTAATGAGTTGATCAGCGCGCCATCGCGTACTGCTTCTTTGGCGACCTGCAGGCGCAGGTGCTCAGGCCAGCCCTTGCTCTGCTGAAGGCGGGCATGCTGGATGTATTGCATGACCAGAATCAGCGCCGTCGAGGGTTCACCCTGGGCGACCGCGCTGATGGTTTGCAGTGCCCTGGGCAGATCGGCACCGCCGCCGCCCAGATCGTTCGGGACCGTCAGACCCAGCAGGCCGTGTTCGTGCAGCAGACGAAAATTCTCATGGGGAAACTCACCGCTGGCGTCATAACGCTCGGCGGTGGCGGCCAGTTGCGCAGTGACCGAAGCCAGCCGGGCGCTGAAGGCCTCGGGGGATTCGGTGGCGGTCGTCGCGGGGCGAAGGGGGAGTGCGCTCATTGCGGTGTCCTTTTTACAATCTTGAATGTATGAGCATTTGAGCGGGCATAGGCCAACCTCGAACCCCACAGAAGATCATCGGCCCTGTGGGAGCGAATTCATTCGCGAAGAGGCCGGTACATCCGGTGCATCTTTATGGGCCTTGATATTGCCTTCGCGAATGAATTCGCTCCCACAGGTCCGAGGTCAACCATGGCTTTCAGGTGTTTTTTAGAAACCCTGCAGGCAGCTTCAGGGGCTACGCCAACTCAGCCTCTTCCTGCCGCGCATAGCGGTTTTCAGGCACGGGCAGATTGAAGTGCTCGCGCAAGGTCGAGCCGTTGTACTCGCTGCGCAACAAGCCACGTGCCTGCAAGACCGGTACCACCTGCTCGGTGAAGTACTGCAAACCGTCTGGCAGTAGCGAATTGATGATGAAACCATCCGCTGCGCCCTGTTCGAACCAGGTCTGGATGGCGTCGGCCACTTGTTCTGCAGTGCCGACGAAGTCCCGACGTGGGCGTGAGACATGCAGCGCGACTTCACGCAAGCTCAGGCCTTCCTCCCGGGCCAGTTGCTTGATCCGGTCAGAACCACCTTTCTGGCTGTTCGAACCCAGATCGCCCAGCTCCGGAAACGGCGCGTCCAGCGGGTACTGGCTGAAGTCGTGGTCATTGAACGGGCGGCCCAGGGCGACAATGGCGTCTTCGATGCTCACCAGCTCAACGGCCTGCTGATAGCGACGCTCCACCTCGGCGGCGTCACGGCCCACTATGGGGCGGATGCCGGGCAGGATCGACAGGTCCAACGGGTTACGGCCGAAACCCGAGGCCCGTTTTTTCAAGTCTTGGTAATAGTCCTGAGCTTCCTCCAGGGACTCGGCGTGGACGAAGATCGCGTCGGAATATTCAGCGGCAAAGTTGCGCCCGTCGTGGGAAGTGCCGGCCTGGAAAATCAGCGGATGACCCTGTCTGGAGCGCGCAATGTTCAAAGGGCCCTTGACCGAGAAAAACTCACCCTTGTGATCCAGCGCGTGCAATTTGCCGGGGGTGAAAAACTCGCCGGTCTGTTTGTTGCGGGCAAAGGCATCGTCTTCCCAGGAATCCCACAGGCCTTTGACCACCGACACATGCTCTTTGGCAATGCGATAGCGCACGGCATGGGGTGGATGTTCGCCCTTGCTGAAGTTATCAGCGGTGCCGCTGAGCCACGACGTCACCACGTTCCAGCCTGCGCGCCCGCCGCTGATGTGATCCAGCGACGAAATCTGCCGCGCCACCTGGAACGGCTCTGTGTAGCTGACCGTCACGGTTGCCACCAGGCCGATGTTTTCGGTGGTGGCTGCCAGGGCCGAAAGGATGGTCAGCGGCTCGAAACGGTTGAGGTAATGCGGGCTGGATTTCTCGTGGATGTGCAGGCTGTCAGCGATGAACACGAAATCAAACTTGGCCGCTTCCGCCAGTTTGGCCTGCTGCTTGTAATAGCCGAAATTGACGCTGGCATCGGCCAGTGCATCCGGGTGGCGCCATTCGCCCCAGCCGTGACCGACACCGTGGACCATTGCGCCTAGCTTTAACTGTCTTGGCTTGCTCATGAGCGTGCTCCTGAATCTGGAAGAGAGGTTGTCTGCGGGTTAATGAGCGGCTGTCTGCACAACCTGAGCACGCGAAGCGTTGAAGCTTTTGTCGAAGCCTTTCGAGACGTCGATCGATTTGGTCAGGATGCCTTCCTGTTGGTAGATGTCAGCGGTGGCTTGCAAGCCATTGATCACGTTGTCGTCGATATCAACGCGGTTCATCTTGGTGGCCTTGGCGATTTCCTGATGCACTTCGATGGGCAGGCCAGTGATCGCCGCTTGCGCCTTGGCGTATTCGTTGGGGTGGGTGTTGCTCCACAAGTAGGCACGCTCGACCCGGGCCACGAAATCATCAAGCTGCTCGCGTTTGTCAGCGATGGCTTTGCTGGTGGCGGCCAGATACAAATGATTGCTCAGCAGCTCGCTGCCGCTGATCAGGACACGGTCCTGGCTCTGGGTGGTGGCGACGGTGGTGTACGGGTCCCAGGTGGCCCAGGCATCAGCGCCGCCGCTGGACAGCAGGATGCGCGACTCGCCTGGCAACAGATTGATGAAGGTGACGTCACTGGTTTGCAGGCCCGCCTGACGCAGTGCCTTGATCGCCAGGTAGTGGCCGATGGAACCGCGACCGGTGACGATGCGCTTGCCCTTGAGGTCGGCGACGGTCTTGATCGGCGAATCCTTGGGCACCAGTAATGCGGTGGTGAAACGACCTTCGGCGTGAGTGATGCTGACCACTTTCAACGGCGCACCGGCCCCGAGTGCAAACACATACGGCGCGTCGCCCAGCGCACCAATGTCTACAGCGCCTGCGTTCAGGGCTTCGCCCAGTGGCGCGGCTGAGGGGAATTCGGAAAAGCGGATCTCGTAGGGCACATTCTTCAATTCACCGGAGACTTGCAGCAGCGCCTTGATGGTTGATTTCTGATTGGCGACCAACAGTGGTTCCAGATCCGCAGCCATGGCGTGCTGGCCGAGGGTCGCGCTCAGCAGCGCACCCAACAGCAGGGTTTTAAGGGAGCGGCGTTGCAAAGAAAAAAGCGGCATGGGTGAATCTCCAGGCTAAAGAGGGGCGCTGGCAGGACATCCGCCTGGAGGGGTCTGTCCTGCTTCTATAAGGGTTTGGCGTCAGATCACGTGAAAGCCATGAGTCCCGTCCCGGGCAAGCTGTTCCACCAGACCGAACTCCCAGTCCAGATACGCTTGCATGGCTTCGCGCGGCGCATCGGTGCCTTCATAGGGGCGGCGATAGCGGTCGATGCGCGGTGAGGCCAGATGGCTTTCTCCGGTTTCCAGCGGCAAGCCAGCCTTGATCCAGCTGGCGGTGCCGTCCTTGAGCAGGAACACCTGCTTGCCGGTCAGGGCTTCGACTTCGGGCACTGCCAGGCGCGCCAGCTTGCTGCTGCCGCAAGTCAGCACGTAACGTTCGGCTTTGGGGATGGCGTGCAGCGCATCCTTCAGTTGCGCGCGCAGGGTCCACCAGGCACCGGGGATGTGCTGCTTGACGTAGTTGGCGCTGGCGGTGAAATCCAGCACAGCGACGTTGCCATGTTGCTGCCAGTCGGCGAGGGTCTGCGGGCTGATTTCCTCCACTTGGGCAGGGGTTGGAATTGGCGCATTCCAGTCGCCTTTTTCGCTGAAATCCTCAGCCTGAAAATCATCGACAACCGACACGTCCCAGCCCAGTTGTGCCAGCCAGGAGGCGGACATGTTGGCGCGCACGCCGTCGTCGTCCACCAGCACCAGTCGGGCACCGCGCACGCTGGCGTAGTGATCGGTTTCCTGCACCAATTGCCCGCCCGGCGTAGAGCGCGCATGGGGCAGGTGACCCGCGGCAAATTCTTCCGGGGTGCGAACATCCAGCAAGTAAGTGGTGCGCGTGGTGTCTGCTTGCCAGCTACTCAGCTCGATTCGTGTGGTGCGTTTGACGCCCGCTTTATCCGCGACCCGGCGCGCATCGGCGCTGGCGGTTGCACGAGTCTCGTCGCTGATGGCGGCAAAGCGTCGAGCCTTGCCGTGATCCAGCGTCTGCCCGGCCAGCAGCCAGCCAATGGTGCCGTTGCGCAGGGCGTTCACTTGATTGGGGATGCCGGCGTTGACCAGTGACTGAGTGCCAATGATGCTGCGCGTGCGGCCTGCGCAGTTGACGATGATTCGCGTGCCTGGGTCCGGCGCCAGTTCCCGGGCGCGCAGTACCAGTTCCGCGCCGGGCACGCTGATCCCGCCGGGGATGCTCATGGTCTGATATTCGTCAAAGCGACGTGCGTCGAGTATCACCACATCGGCGTTGGATTCGATTAATTGCAGCACCTCTTCGGCCGCGAGCGAAGGCGTGTGGCGATGATGCTCCACCAGTTCACCAAAGGCTTTGCTGGGTACGTTGACGTCGATAAACAACTCGCCGCCCGCATCGCGCCAGCCCTGGAGGCCGCCTTCGAGCAGTTTTACGTCGCTGTAACCCAGCGCCTGCAAACGCTCCAACGCGCGCTGCGCCAGGCCTTCGCCGTCGTCATACAGGGTCACGGCGGTGTCGCGACGGGGGATCCGGGAAAACACCTCAAGCTCCAGCTTGGACAGCGGGATGTTGGCGGCAAACAGCGGATGCGCCTGGGCAAAGGGCGCTTCTTCGCGAACGTCGACCAAGGCCAGTTCTTCATGGGCCAGCAGTGCGTTGCGGATATCGGCGAAGGAGCGGGTAGTGGGCTGAGTCATTGTGCTTGGCTCTCTTTGGACAGGTCCCAAATGTTGGGTAAAAAGGCGTTGGAATAGCCGGAGATAAACAGTTTTTCAGTGCCGTCGGGCTGATACACCGCGCGCCGGACTGCACCGATATTGGCGCCGTAGACATGGATGCTGATCGACACCTTGTCGCAGAAGGCATTACTGACCTGATGCACGTCGTTGCTGTCCGGTGACAGGGCTTCAACGTGACCGGGTTCCAGTCGAACGGCCGCGCCTTGTTGGACAAGCGCGCCGTCTTCGCTGCGAGTGAAGCCCTGAGAATACTCCGCACCCCTCAGCATGCCGATCAGACCCCAGACGCGGTGGTCATGAATCGGCGTGGTCTGGCCGGGGCCCCACACGAAGCTGACGACCGAAAAGCGCTGGCGAGAATCGGCGTGCAGCAGAAATTGCTGATAGCGCTCGGGGCTGGGGATGGCGTATTCATCGGGGAGCCAGTCGTCATGACTGACCAATTGGCCGAGCAGTTGAGCGCCCCGGTCCAGCAGATCGCCCTCGCGAGGGTTGCTGTCGATCAGTTCGGCCAGATCGCCAATGAATTGCCTGAGTCGTTCCGGGTGTCGGGTCTGCGTCATGTCTATACCAGCGCTAAATTGATGCGTGGCTTAATATAAACATAATGTCTTAGACTAATATGCGACTATTTTATGATTAGGTTATAACTAAAGGTGCTGAATACGACCTTTCCTGTATGCGTTGCCGGAGGTGACGACGGCGACTAATGCGGTTTGTCTCATGCACCGCATTCGCGACCGTCGTAACCTCCGATTGCTCCCACAAGTCTTGCGTCTCTCCAGCGGTATCTCTGACCGTCGCATTACGGCAGCTATCCACACACCGCAAATCCAACTATGCTTTTCGCCTATCTCTTCCCTGTCTCTTTATGTGCGGTCTGAATGAAAATTGATGATATCGATGCCTTCGTGGCGGTGATTCGTTGCCAGTCGATCAGCCATGCAGCGCAATCTCTGGACCTGACCCAACCGGCGATTACCCGCCGGGTGCAGAATTTCGAGCAGGCGTTGGGTGTTGAGTTGTTCGACCGCAACACCAAGCCGCTCAAGCCGACGCAGATGGGCAACCAGGTGTATCAGCGGTGCCTGTCGATCTTGCGCGAGATGGATGCCTTGCGTGAGCTGGTCGCCAGCGACACGCCGCCCAGTGGTTTGCTGCGCCTGGGTGTGCCGCAAACCATCGGCGACGTGGTGCTGCTTGATGCCCTTAAACAGCTGCGAGGCGAATTCCCCGACCTGCGCGCCCAGGTGTCCACCGGCTGGGGCAGCCATCTGGTGAGCAAGATCGAGAACGGCGAACTGGACGCTGCTGCTGCGCTGTTTCCGGCGGGCAAGATTTTCCCCGAGAACATCATTGGCGAGTCCATCGGCAAGATGGAGCTGGTGGTGGTCTGTGCGCGTTCGGCGCTGCCCAAGGGGTCGGTGAAACTGGCGGACTGTTATCAGCAGGGCTGGGTGCTCAATCCGGATGGCTGTGGTTTCCGCGCCGGTCTGCAACGCACCTTGTCGGATCAGGGCCTGAACCTGAGGGTCAATCTGGAAACCTTCGGCACCGAATTGCAGCTAGGGCTAGTCGCCGACGGGATGGGCCTGGGTCTGGTGCCTCGACCTTTGCTGGAACGCAGCGCTCATCGCGAGCAACTGGCGGTGCTGCCGGTCAAGGATTTCAAACCGGTCATGGATCTGTGGCTGATCTACCCGCGTTTTCTCGGCAATCTGCAAGGTCCGGTCAGCTCCTTCGGCGATCTGGTGGCGCGCTCGCTGAAGCAGATCAAAAACGCTGCTTGATGCAAAACGCCCCCGATATCAGGGGCGTTCTTTACATCCGGGCCACCGTGGCAAATCAGTGCTTGGGGCTTTGCGCGGGCATGGCCAGCAACTGCTTTTCCATGTTCCAGTCAAACGGCTCGTCGTTCTGCTCGGCTTCGTAACGGCGCTCCTCGAGGGACTGATACAGCGCAATCTCCTCGTCCGGCATGAAGTGCAGGCAATCACCGGCAAAGAACCACAGCAGGTCGCGGGGTACCAGGTGCGCGATTTGCGGGTAGCGCTGGATGACCTGGCAGAGAATGTCCTGGCCCAGGTACTGGCTTTCGATCGGGTCCTGCGGCAGCAACGTCAGCAGTTCGTCAAAGCGTTCCATGAACAGCGCATGGCTTTCTTCAGGGACCTGCTCGGCCTCGCCCAGTGCGACCAGGATACTGCGCAGGTGCGCCAGCAGGTTCAGTTGGTGGTCGAGAGTGGCGTCTGCCATGGTGGGATCCTCAAAAACAAAAAAACAGGCGCGAGAGTATAAAGCTCTGCGCGCCTGCTGTGTGGTTGGGCTGACGAGCCCTTGAACAATTAGTCGATCAGCGAATCTTGCCTTCGCCCAGCGTCAGCTCCTCTTTATCGAAATCATCCACGTCGATCACCTTGCGGCGTGCCGCTTCTGCTGCGCGCAATGTTTCGGCTTCGGTTGATTGCAGGACTCCAGCGTTCAGTGCGGCGTCAATCAGGTGTTCGCCCGCCGCCGGTTGGAACTGGCCAGCCTTGTAAGCCACGCTCAGCTTCTTGTGCAGTGAGCGTGCGCTGACGAGCAGGTCGCTGGCGTGTTGCAATGCGCCCACGGCATCGTCCGGGTTTTGCGGGCGGTAGCAACCGGCGAGCAGCTCTTCCAGCGTCGGGTCGCCTTTGGCGCGGCCCAGTACGGCGGCCACTTGCGCATCCAGTGCATCGGACGGGCCTTTGTGGCGACGGCCGAACGGGAAGACGATGACCCGCAGCAAACCACCCAGAATCCGGTTCGGAAAGTTGGTCAGCAATTCGTCCAGTGCCCGCTCCGACTCACCCAGCGCTTCTTCCATGGCCCAGCGGAACAGCGGTTGCAGATGCTCCGGGTAATCCAGATCGTGATAGCGCTTGAGGGCTGCGGAGGCCAGATACAAGTGGCTCAGCACATCGCCCAGGCGGGCCGACAAGCGTTCGCGACGTTTCAGTTCGCCGCCCAACAACATCATGCTCAGGTCGGCCAGCATGGCAAAGGCTGCGGCCTGGCGGTTCAGGGCGCGGTAGTAGCCTTGGCTCAAGTCATCACCCGGTGCTTTTTCGAAGCGACCGAAACCCAGGTTGAGGATGAAGGTGCTGGCGGCGTTGCTCACGGCAAAGCCAATGTGGTTGAGCAGCAGGGTGTCGAATTCAGCCAGTGCCTGATGCTGATCTTCGCGACCCACCAGCGCCATTTCCTTGAGCACGAACGGGTGGCAGCGAATTGCACCCTGACCAAAGATCATCAGGTTGCGTGACAGGATGTTCGCGCCTTCCACCGTGATGAAAATCGGCGCACCTTGCCAGTTGCGGCCCAGGTAGTTGTTGGGGCCCATGATGATGCCCTTGCCGCCATGCACATCCATGGCGTGGGTGATGCACTCGCGGCCACGTTCGGTCAGGTGATACTTGAGGATCGCCGACAACACCGAAGGTTTTTCGCCCAGGTCCACGGCGTTGGCGGTCAGCATGCGCGCGCTGTCCATCAGCCAGGCGTTGCCGCCAATGCGCGCCAGGGATTCCTGAATCCCTTCAAACGCTGACAGCGGCACGTTGAACTGTTCCCGCACCTGTGCGTACTGGCCGGTGACCAGGCTGGTGAACTTGGCAGCGCCCGTACCCACGGCTGGCAGCGAGATGGAGCGGCCTACCGACAGGCAATTCATCAGCATCATCCAGCCCTTGCCGAGCATGTCCTGACCACCGATCAGGTACTCCAGGGGGATGAACACGTCTTTGCCGGAGTTGGGGCCGTTCATGAACGCGGCGCCCAGCGGCAGATGACGGCGACCGATTTCCACGCCTGGTGTTTCGGTCGGGATCAGCGCCAGGCTGATGCCCAGGTCCTCTTCCTCGCCCAGCAAATGCTCCGGGTCATAGGCTTTGAACGCCAGGCCCAGCAGGGTCGCGACGGGGCCGAGGGTAATGTAGCGTTTTTCCCAATTCAGGCGCAGGCCGATGACTTCTTCGCCCTGCCATTGGCCTTTGCAGATGATCCCGGTGTCGGGCATGGCGCCCGCGTCGGAGCCTGCCAGTGGGCCGGTCAGGGCAAAACACGGGATGTCGTCGCCTCGGGCCAGACGCGGCAGGTAGTGGTTGCGTTGCTCGTCGGTGCCGTAGTGCAGCAGCAGTTCGGCAGGGCCCAGGGAGTTGGGGACCATCACGGTGGACGCCAGGTCGCCGCTGCGGGTCGCCAGCTTCATGGCCACTTGGGAGTGGGCATAGGCCGAGAAGCCTTTACCGCCAAATTCCTTGGGGATGATCAGGGCAAAGAAGCCGTGTTGTTTGATGTGTTCCCAGGCCCGGGGCGGCAGGTCCATGGCCTGACCGATTTCCCAGTCGGTGACCATCGCGCACAGCTCTTCGGTGGGGCCGTCGATGAAGGCTTGTTCTTCTTCGGTCAGCTGGACTTTCGGGTAGCTGAGCAGCATGTCCCAATCCGGACGGCCGCTGAACAGTTCGCCGTCCCACCAGACCGTGCCGGCGTCGATAGCATCGCGCTCGGTTTCGGACATAGGCGGCAATACTTTTTTGAACCAGCTGAACATCGGCGCGGTGAAATGTTTGCGCCGCAGGTCCGGCAATGCCAGGGGCAAGGCCACGGCCAGCAGTGCAATCCAGAAGATCGTCATGAGCCAGCCCGGCGCGTGGCTGAATACGCCCATCGCCAGCAGATAAACCGCCACCACGCCCAGCGCAGGCAGCGGCGACACGCGGCGATGCGCCAGCCAGGCCACGCCAATAACCAGCACTACAATCCACAACAACAGCATAGGTAATCCTCCGTGATGACAGCAGCGAGCAGCCACTATCAAGAGCCAGGGCGTGTTCCGTCAAGAAGGAGCCCGGGCGGGTGCATGGATAGTGACCCTGGCGGGGTGGGGGAGTTCGGTGCGGACCTGTAGGAGAAGTGGACCTGTAGGAGCTGCCGAAGGCTGCGAACAGCGGTGTATCAGCAATAATGCTTCGCAGCCTGCGGCAGCTCCTACAGGATGTCCCGCATTCCACTGCAAATGGCCTATCCTGTCGCTCACTCTTCAAGGAGACACCAATGCTGAAAATCTGGGGTCGGAAAAATTCTTCCAATGTGCGCAAAGCACTGTGGATCGCCGAGGAATTGGGGTTGCCTTACGAGGCGCTCGATGCAGGCGGGGCGTTTGGGCTGGTCGATGGTCCGGAGTATCGAGCCAAAAATCCCAACGGACGGGTGCCGATGATCGAAGACGGCGATTTCGTGCTCTGGGAGTCCAACGCCATCGTGCGTTACCTGGCGGCACGCCATGCGCCGGACTCCGCCTTGTACCCGGCGGATGCCCAGCAACGCGCCGTGGCGGACAAATGGATGGACTGGACCACCTCGACGTTTGCCGGGCCGTTTCGCGATGTGTTCTGGGGCGTATTGCGCACCCCGGCCGAGCAGCAGGACTGGGTGAAGATCAATGGCGCAGTCAAAACCCTGCAAAGCCTGTTGGTGATGGTCGACGAAGCGTTGGCGCAGCAGCCGTATCTGTCCGGCGCCGAATTCGGCATGGGCGACATCCCGCTGGGCAGCTTTATTTATGCCTGGTTTGAAATGCCGATTGAACGACCGTCCATGCCACACCTCGAAAGCTGGTACGAGCGCCTCAAGGCACGGCCCGCCTATCAGGCCGCAGTCATGACTGCACTGACCTGATGCGTGCTGTTAATAAGTACTATCGATAGATCGCGCTGTACTTGAATGACCCGGCCAATCACCATGACGGTGCTGGCCGCAGTTGTAATCAGGTGTGTCAGCCCTCATCTACCCCCTCTATTTCTTCACTGGTATTTTTCCCGATATGAGTTCTGCTCTGTCCATCCGGCAGCTAACCAAAACCTACGGCAACGGTTTCCAGGCATTGAGTGGTATCGATCTGGATGTCGCCGAAGGTGACTTCTTCGCCTTGCTCGGCCCCAACGGCGCCGGCAAATCCACCACCATCGGCATCATCTCGACCCTGGTCAACAAGACCAGTGGCACAGTGAATATCTTTGGTCACGACCTGGACCGCGAGCCCGCGGCCCTCAAGCGCTGCATTGGCGTGGTGCCTCAGGAATTCAACTTCAACCAGTTCGAAAAAGCCTTCGACATCGTCGTGACCCAGGCCGGTTACTACGGCATACCGTTGAAGATCGCCAAAGAGCGCGCCGAGCAGTACCTGACTCAGTTGGGCCTGTGGGACAAGCGTGACGTGCCTTCGCGTTCACTTTCCGGTGGCATGAAGCGCCGCCTGATGATCGCCCGCGCGCTGATCCATCAGCCGCGCCTGTTGATTCTCGATGAACCAACGGCCGGTGTGGACATTGAACTGCGGCGCTCAATGTGGAGTTTCCTCACCGAGCTGAACGAGCAGGGCACCACCATCATTCTCACCACTCACTACCTGGAAGAGGCCGAGCAGCTGTGTCGCAACATCGGCATCATCGACCACGGTGTGATTGTCGAGAACATGGGCATGAAGCAGTTGCTCAACAAGATGACAGTCGAGACCTTCCTGCTCGACCTCAAGCACGAATACCAGGTCGCACCGCAGTTGATGGGTTACCCCAGCAGGCTGATCGACAGCCACACCCTGGAAGTCCAGGTCGACAAGACAGTGGGCATTACCGCGTTGTTTGGCCAGTTGGCGATGCAGAACATCGAAGTGCTGAGCCTGCGTAATAAAACCAACCGTCTTGAGGAGTTGTTCGTGTCCCTGGTGGAAAAAAATCTGTCGAAGGTGGCGGTATGAGTATCCCGGCCAACTCCGAGCTGCGCCCCAATCTGATTGCCCTGAACACCATCGTCTACCGCGAAGTGCGCCGCTTCATGCGCATCTGGCCACAGACGTTGCTGCCGCCTGCAATCACCATGGTTCTGTATTTCGTGATCTTCGGTAACCTCATCGGCCGTCAGATCGGCGACATGGGCGGCTTCACGTACATGCAATACATCGTGCCGGGCCTGATCATGATGTCGGTGATCACCAACTCGTACGGCAACGTGGTGTCGAGCTTTTTCGGGGCCAAGTTCCAGCGTTCGGTAGAAGAGCTGATGGTTTCCCCGGTTTCGCCGCACACCATCCTGATTGGCTACGTGGCGGGCGGTGTATTGCGCGGGCTGATGGTTGGCGTGATCGTGACCCTGCTGTCGATGTTCTTCACTGATCTGCAAGTTCACCATCTGGGTGTCACGGTGATAGTGGTGGTGCTGACGGCGACGATCTTCTCGCTGCTGGGCTTCATCAACGCCGTATTTGCGCGCAACTTCGACGATATCTCGATCATCCCGACCTTCGTGCTGACGCCGCTGACCTATCTGGGTGGGGTGTTCTATTCGATCAACCTGCTGCCGCCGTTCTGGCAGACCGTGTCGATGGCCAACCCGGTGCTGCACATGGTCAACGCATTCCGTTTCGGCATTCTGGGCGTCTCCGACATCCGCATCAGCATCGCCATGGCGTTCATGGTCGTCGCGACCATCGTCCTGTACCTAGGCTGCGCGCGGTTGCTGGTGAGCGGGCGCGGGATGCGGCAGTAGATTTCAGGCTGCGTGCATCCTTCTGTAGGGGTTTCTATATCGCCTGCAATGCACTTTTTTGTGGGACCGGCTTTAGCCGGGAAGACGGCGTTTCAGGCGATCAATTTCGTGCAGGTGTACTGGCCTCTTCCCGGCTGAAGCCGGTCCCACATAAAAACGCAGCCCAAGGCAAGCCTCGCTCCCACAGGTAAGCAGTCATCTCAAGAAATTGAAAAACCCATGCTCATAATCTCCAACAACGTCCATCTACCCGACGCTGAAATCGAATTGACCGCCATCCGTGCCCAGGGCGCGGGTGGGCAGAACGTCAATAAGGTGTCCAGCGCCGTGCACCTGCGCTTCGACATCAACGCCTCGTCGCTGCCGCCTTTCTATAAAGAGCGGCTGCTGGCGCTGCGTGACAGCCGGATAACCGGCGATGGCGTGATCGTGCTCAAGGCGCAGCAATATCGCACGCAGGAGCAGAATCGTGCGGATGCTTTGGAGCGTCTGACCGAGCTGATCGTGAATGCCGCCAAGGTCGAAAAGAAGCGTCGACCCACCAAGCCAACGCTGGGCTCCAAGACCCGACGCCTGGAATCCAAGACCAAGCGTGGCTCGATCAAGGCCGGGCGCGGCAAGGTGGATTTCTGATCAGGCGTTGCTCTGACTGGAGTTGCTCTGGCGCATCGCCTTGGCGTGCCGGTAGAGCCAGATGCTGAGGATCAGGCCACCCAATGACGCAAAGGCGGCGAACAGGAAAATAGATGCGAAGCCAAAGCCTGCAGCTACTGCACCCGCCAACGGGCCGGTGATCCCCAGCGACAAGTCGATGAACAGCGAATAAGCGCCCACCGCTGCGCCACGGCTGGAGGCTGGCACCAGGTTGACGGCTTCCACGCCCAAGGCCGGGAACACCAGCGAGAAGCCGAAACCGGTCAGCGCTGCACCCGCCAACGCCAGCTCTGGCGAGGGTGCCAACCATAACAGCAACAGGCCGAGTGTTTCGACGCTCAGGCAGGCGATCGCCACCTTGAACCCGCCGATGCGGTTGATCATGTTGCCGAACAGCAGGCGTGCGCCAATGAATGAAGCGCCGAACAGGCTCAAGCACAGCACGGCGTTCGGCCAACTGTGGCTGGCGTAATACAGCGTGATGAAGGTGGCAATGGTGCCGAAGCCAATGGAACCCAGCGCCAGGCCCATGCCGTGGGGCAGGACCTTGCCCAGCACATGCATGAACGGTAACCGCTCGCCGTGGACGATAGGGGCTGCCTGTTTCTTCCAGCCCAGTCGCAAACCCAGTAGCGCGAGCAGGATAATGCTGACCCCCATGCTCCACAGTCCCAGCGTGTTGACCAGCAGCACGCCCATCGGCGCACCAATCGCCAGCGCGCCATAGCTGGCGATGCCGTTCCAGGAAATGACTTTCGCAGTGTTCGCCGAGCCTACACGGCCGATGCCCCAGCCAATCGAGCCGGAACCCACCAGGCTTTCAGCGCTGCCCAGCACCAGACGCCCGATCAGCAGGCAGATCAGGCTCGCCATGGGCCAGGCCTGGAGCCAGCTGGAAATCAGCATGAACACGCCGCTCAAGCCACAACCGGCCAACCCGATCAGCACAGCCTTCTTGGGACCCAGATTGTCGATGATGCGCCCGGCATAGGGACGGCTGAGCAGGGTCGCGAGATAAGCCACGCTGATCACCAGCCCCGCTGTCACGGCACCGAAACCCAGGTCGGTGTGGACGTAACCCGGCAGCACGGCCAGCGGAATACCGACGTTCAGGTAGCCGATGAAGGTAAACATCACGATGGAAACCACTTGTAGGGTGATGGCCATCGGGCGTTGTGGCGGATTAGGGGGTGTTTCGGGCATGAGCAGGCGGTCCACGTAAAACGGCAGAGTGAGTCAAGACAGGGTGAAAGCTTAGCAAGCTAATCAAGTGCTCAATGATAGCGGCGCATCGAGCCCGGCGGGCAGGGCCGTTGAAAAAAGTTTTAGCGGGGGAGGTGCGTTCGGGATCAGGCGTCAGAGGGTGGGGGCAACCATCTGGCTGGTCACCAGTGCAGCGAGGGCGTTTTCCTGATTGCCGAAGCGGGCAAGCAGCAACTGCTTCTTTTCGGGGCTCAACTGGGCCCAGATCTGGATCATCCGTTCGGCGGTGCCGATCAGCTTGGTGGCGTGTGCTTCGTTGAAATCGGTCATGTGCAGCCTGTGGTCGTGGGCATTTCAGGCGTATGAAAACACAGCATGGCTGTTTTCCGATACGCCTGAAAAATTGCCCTCAGTCTTCGCTGGAGGCTTGCTGGCCGGGGTCGGCCTGTTCCGCGGTATTCATTTCTACCGGTTGACCGAGTTCCAGTTGCGCCAGTGTCGATTGCACTGGCTCCTGGCCATGGGGGAAGTTTGGAATTTCATGCATTTGAAATCGCTCCTTGCAAGATTTTTAGTTGCGTGGGCAGAACCGTGCTTCTAAAAAGCTTGGGCAGGATACAGCAGAGAAAATGACAATCAGACTTTTATCTCGACCGTTGGTCATGTGTGGAAACAAGAAGCCGATTTTACTGTCCGGGGTCAGTACGGCAAAACTGGCCTCCCTGTAGATACTCTGTTGGGGATCCCTAATACCATGCATATCCAGCAGCGGCGGCGACGCTGATTCACCTTTGCGCCCTTACGGCGCGTCACTTTCGAGGCGCGAAAGTAACCAAAGCGCTCCCGCTCCTTTGTCCGGGGCTTCGCCAAGGCTCAGACTTCCCTCGCTCCGGCATTGCTCCGTGGGCCGCCGCAATGGGCCATCCCTGGCCCAGTGCGGCTAAACCGGCATCCATGCCGCTTCTTTTAAACAAAGAGACCCACTGCGCAATACCTGCGCTCGGCCGGCCACAAGTCGCAATTTGTGTCGCCCATACGTTTTGCGCAGGTCACCAGAATTAAAAGCAGGGTGTGAGTCAGGGAGAAATCTGCAAAGCAGATATGCTTTGTTTTTTTGCCGCGATTTCACAGGCGACGCAAAATGCGCGTCGGGAGGCTGAGTGGAGGTGCCGTGGGGTGGGTCGCTCGGCATGGATGCCGAGCGAGCGCCGTTGGGCCATGGATGGCCCGTCGGCGCGTGCCCGCCCCACGGTGCCGGAGCGAAGGAACCGCCGCGAAGCGGGGGCCGTACGCCAGCGCAGAGGTTTTGGTTACTTTTGGCACCAAAAGTGACCCGGCCGTCAGGACGGAACCTGACTCAGCAGCACCCGGATGCTGTTGTTGCTACTCGATTGCAGGCGCAATGCTTTGATTTGTTGAGGCAGCAGGCATGACATCCAAGAAACTACCGCAGGCCGAGAGCAATAGGGTCCTGACACAACGCCGTTCGCAGCCTTCGGCAGCTCCTACACAAAAGGTGTACTACTTCAGGCCTTCTGCGCCTTTGGCCACCTCATCGGTCCTGGCCGCCATGATGAAGTCGTTGCGATGCAGGCCCTTGATCGAGTGACTCCACCAGGTCACGGTCACTTTGCCCCATTCGGTCAACAGGCCAGGGTGGTGGCCTTCGGCTTCAGCGATTTGACCCACGGCGTTGGTGAACGCCAGGGCGAATTTGAAATTCTTGAACAGGAACACCTTCTCCAGCTGCATCACGCTGTCGCGGACCTCGATGTTCCAGTCCGGAATCTGTTTGATCAGCTCCGGCAGTTCCGCCTCGCTGACTTGTGGGGCGTTGGCGCTGCAGGCTTCACAGTGGGCTTGGTTGAGAGTGGTCATGGCTAAGAGGTTCCTGTTCAGGCCGCCTGGTGGCTGGAAGGTTTTTTAGGAGGGAATTTCGCTGGATGCAGACCCAGCTGCGTGGCCTGCTCGACCATGCCCATGATGTCTTGCTGGGCCAGATCAAACAGCTGCTTCAAGTCGGGCAAGACAAAATACAGCGGTTGCAGGATATCGATACGGTAAGGCGTGCGCATGGCCTCGATAGGGTCGAAGGCCTGATGTTCCGGCTCGCTGGACAGGCTGTACACCGCTTCCCTGGGTGAGGAAAGAATGCCCCCGCCATAGATTCGCCGACCTTGCGCAGTATCCACCAGGCCGAACTCGATGGTCATCCAGTACAGCCGCGCCAGGTACACCCGCTGTTCTTTGCTGGCACTCAAGCCCAGCTTGCCATAGGTGTGGGTGAATTCCGCGAACCAGGGGTTGGTCAGCAAAGGGCAGTGGCCGAAGATTTCATGAAAAATGTCCGGCTCTTGCAGGTAGTCCAGCTCTTGCGCGGTGCGGATGAACGTCGCCACGGGAAACTGCCGGTTGGCCAGCAGTTCGAAAAACTTCTGAAAGGGGATCAGCGCCGGTACCCGCGCAACCTGCCAACCCGTGGTCACAGACAGCACCTTGTTGATTTCGGACAGTTGCGGGATGCGCTCATGTGGCAGGGCAAGCTGCTCGATGCCGTCCAGATATTCCTGACAGGCGCGACCTTCCACTACCTTCATCTGCCGGGTGATCAGGGTATTCCACACCTGGTGATCGGCGTCCGGGTAATCAATGAACCCCTGTGCATCGGGCTCGCGCGCCACGTATTGGGTAAGGCTCATGCTGCTGTCCCTCTGGATTCTTTTTATAAGAGTGGTCATTAAGCAGCTTCATCAATACCCCAATCGCCCGCGCTGAACATCCTCGTGCGGGGGCTCAAGGGGTTGCCATACGCCTGTTTTCCGTAAAGAAAACTTTACGCACGGCTGTTCATCGCGGCTATCTTGTGTCTGCGGAGATTTAAACCTTGGGCAGCTGTCACGAATTCCTGACGCTTATCTTCGACCGCTCACAAAAACAATCATGCACAGGATCGATTTGCCATGCGCATTAAAGTCCACTGCCAGAACCGTCTTGGCATCACCCGCGACATTCTCGAGCTGCTGGTCTCCTACGGCGTCAATGTGGCGCGCGGTGAAGTGGGCGGCGAGCGGGGTGATGCGATCTATCTGGACTGCCCGAACCTGATCAACGTGCAGTTCCAGGCTTTGCGGCCGCGTTTTGAACAGATCGCCGGGGTGTTCAGCGTCAAGCGCGTGAGCCTGATGCCCAGCGAGCGACGCCACATGGAGCTGGACGCCTTGCTCGGTGCGCTTGAGTTCCCCGTACTGTCCATCGACATGGCAGGGGCGATCGTGGCGGCCAATCGCGCTGCGGCCCAACTGTTGGGCGTTCGGGTGGATGAAGTGCCCGGTCTGCCGCTGATGCGCTACGCCCAGGAGCTGGATGTGCCAGCGCTGGTGCGCGGCAGCCAGTCGCGGATCAACGGGCTGCGGGTGCAGATTCGTGGCGATGTGTTTCTGGCCGATATCACACCTTTGCAGCCTCTGCATGATGACAGTGAGGCCCTGGCCGGGGCGGTGCTGACCCTGCACCGGGCGGATCGGGTCGGCGAGCGCATTTATCAGGTGCGCAAACAGGAGCTGCGCGGTTTCGACAGTATTTTCCAGAGCTCCAGGGTCATGGCTGCGGTGGTCCGTGAGGCGCGGCGCATGGCCGCGCTGGACGCACCGCTCTTGATCGAAGGTGAAACTGGCACCGGGAAGGAATTACTCGCCCGAGCCTGCCACTTGGCTAGCCCGCGGGGTCAGGCACCCTTGATGGCGATGAACTGCTCGGGGTTGTCCGACTCCATGGCGGAAATCGAGCTGTTCGGCTACGGACCTGGGGCTTTTGAAGGCGCCCGGGCAGAAGGCAAGTTGGGCCTGCTTGAGCTGACTGCAGGCGGCACACTGTTTCTCGATGGCGTGGGCGAGTTGAGCGCGCGGATGCAGGCCAGGCTGTTGCGCTTTTTGCAGGACGGTTGCTTCAGGCGGGTTGGCAGCGACGAGGACGTCTTTCTCGATGTGCGCATCATCTGCTCCACCCAGATTGATTTGTCCGAGCTCTGTGCCAAGGGGGATTTCCGTCAGGATCTCTACCACCGCCTCAATGTCCTGACCCTGCATATCCCGCCGCTGCGCGAATGCCTGGACGGGCTGGGGCCATTGGTCGAGCACTTTTTAGATCAGGCCAGTCGGCAAATCGGCAGTTCGCTGCCCAGGCTTGCACCGTCGGCTATGCAGCGCCTGACGCATTACCATTGGCCGGGCAATGTCAGGCAACTGGAGAACGTGCTGTTTCAGGCGGTATCGCTGTGTGAAGGCGGGACCGTAAACGCCGAGCACATCCGCCTGCCCGACTACGGCGCGCGCGAGGCGCTGGCAGATGTCTCTCTGGAAGGGGGGCTGGAAGCTATTATCGGGCGGTTTGAAAAGTCGTTATTACAACGGCTTTATTCCGAACATCCCAGCAGTCGGCAACTTGGCAAACGTTTAGGTGTATCGCACACCACTATTGCCAATAAGTTAAAAGCTTACGGATTGGGTGCAGGTAATAAGGAGCGTGATCAGTCGACATGAATACGTGGGAGCGAATTCATTCGCGAAAGGGGCCGACACTTCAAAAGTAGCAGTGCCAGATATACCGCCTCCGCGAATAAATTCGCCCCCCACAGGGTTTGTTCAGTCCAGTCGGGGCATCAGCCGTTACTGCAGCCATTACCCATCACTTGATAACCCATCACGTGGCGCTGGCCCTGATGGTCTTCGTAGGTCATGCGCATCGGTACCACTTCACAGACATTGGGAATGTTGGTGACCGAGATAACCTTGGCGATATCGGGATGGCTACCGTATTGGTATTGCTCGACGCGGGCTTGTTGGGCTGCAACTTTCGCTCCGGATTCTTCAGCCATTGCCAATGTGCTGAAACCACAGAGCGCCAGAACCAACAGTGAAACTTTCATTTCTTTTTACCTTCTTGAGTTCGACAGGGGACACATCACCGTTTAATGGCGATGTGTGCAGCGGATATTAATGAGTCACTTCAACTTGCCGTGGGGGGCATTAAGTTGTTAATCATTTGCCTTGTGAGCGGCGTTGATTCTATGCCTCCGGTTACTGCCCATACAGGAACACTTTGACAAAGATTATTAGTCAAATCGGTAACAATCCCCGAAAGCCTCGCCCCAAAGCGTGTCAGTCCTGTTGTTTGCAACTGTTCAGTCCAGCAGCCAATCCTGTGGGCCTTGCCTGCCGGTCAGCGTTGCCGGTAAGACCATCGTCGAATGGCCTCCGGGGCGACAGGCGGCTACAACAGACACATAAAACAACAACTATCCACCGAGGTAACCAAGATGAGTGCAGCTTCCCTGTACCCCGTGCGCCCAGAAGTCGCAGCGAACACGCTGACCGATGAGGCGACCTACAAGGCCATGTACCAGCAGTCAGTGGTCAACCCTGACGGTTTCTGGCGTGAGCAGGCGCAGCGCCTCGACTGGATCAAGCCTTTTACCTCGGTCAAGCAGACTTCTTTCGACGACCATCGGGTCGACATCAAGTGGTTTGCCGATGGCACCCTGAACGTCGCCTATAACTGCCTGGATCGCCACCTGGAAGAACGTGGCGACAGTATCGCCATCATCTGGGAGGGCGATGATCCTTCCGAAAGCCGCAACATCACCTACCGCGAACTGCACGCTGAAGTCTGCAAGTTCGCCAATGCCCTGCGTGGCCAGGATGTGCATCGCGGCGATGTCGTCACTATTTATATGCCGATGATCCCGGAAGCCGTGGTCGCCATGCTGGCCTGTGCGCGGATCGGTGCGATTCACTCGGTGGTGTTTGGTGGGTTCTCACCTGAGGCACTGGCCGGACGCATCATCGACTGCAAATCCAAAGTGGTGATCACCGCTGATGAAGGTCTGCGTGGCGGCAAGAAAACCGCGATGAAAGCCAACGTCGACCGCGCCCTGACCAACCCGGAAACCGCCAGCGTGCAGAAGGTTATCGTCTGCAAGCGCACCGGCGGCGAGATCGAATGGAACCGCCATCGCGACATCTGGTACCACTCGTTGCTGGAAGTGGCTTCCGAGACCTGCGCACCGAAAGAGATGGGCGCCGAAGAGTCGCTGTTCATCCTTTACACCTCCGGCTCCACCGGCAAACCCAAGGGCGTGTTGCACACCACGGGCGGTTATCTGCTGTACGCCGCGCTGACCCATGAGCGAGTGTTCGATTACAAACCGGGCGAGGTTTACTGGTGCACCGCTGACGTGGGCTGGGTCACGGGCCACAGCTATATCGTTTACGGGCCGCTGGCCAATGGCGCGACCACCTTGCTGTTCGAAGGCGTGCCGAACTACCCGGACATCACCCGCGTGTCGAAAATCGTCGACAAGCACAAGGTCAATATCCTCTACACCGCTCCAACCGCGATCCGCGCCATGATGGCTGAAGGCACCAAGGCTGTTGAAGGTGCCGATGGCTCCAGCCTGCGTTTGCTGGGTTCGGTGGGCGAGCCGATCAACCCGGAAGCCTGGAACTGGTACTACAACACCGTCGGCAAGAAGAACTGCCCGATTGTCGATACTTGGTGGCAGACCGAAACCGGCGGCATCCTGATCAGCCCACTGCCAGGGGCAACCGCCTTGAAGCCTGGCTCGGCGACCCGCCCGTTCTTTGGTGTGATCCCTGCGCTGGTGGACAACCTGGGCAACCTGATCGAAGGCGCAGCGGAAGGCAATCTGGTGATTCTCGATTCCTGGCCAGGCCAGTCGCGCTCGCTGTATGGCGACCACGACCGTTTCGTCGACACTTACTTCAAGACCTTCCGTGGCATGTACTTCACTGGTGACGGCGCGCGCCGTGACGAAGACGGTTACTACTGGATCACCGGTCGTGTGGACGACGTGCTCAACGTCTCCGGCCACCGAATGGGCACTGCCGAAATTGAAAGCGCCATGGTTGCCCATCCGAAAGTCGCCGAAGCCGCTGTAGTGGGTGTGCCGCATGATCTGAAAGGGCAGGGTATTTATGTCTACGTGACCCTGAACGGCGGCGAAGTGCCGGATGAGGCGCTGCGTATCGAACTGCGTAACTGGGTGCGTAAAGAGATCGGTCCGATTGCATCACCCGACGTGATCCAGTGGGCGCCGGGCTTGCCGAAAACCCGCTCCGGGAAAATCATGCGCCGCATCCTGCGCAAGATCGCCACCGGTGAGTACGATTCCCTGGGCGACATCTCGACCCTGGCCGACCCGAGCGTGGTGCAACATTTGATCGACACCCACAAGACCATGAGCGTGGCCTGATAGACCGCTGCTTTAGAAGCCCCATTCGGTGAGAGCCGGGTGGGGTTTTTTTATGGGCGTGTCAGCCTGACCGCGTGATCGTTCATCGCGTGCAAGCAACGCTCCCCCAGAGGCAACCGAATTCCGGTTGTAGGAGCCAACGTGTTGGCGAGGCGGTGATCCTGTTGAAGTTGCGCTGTCTGTTCGAACGCCTCGCGAACAAGTTCGCTCCTACAGATGATCGGTTGCGTGGCCGAAAATGTGTGGGAGCGAATTCATTCGCGAAAGGGCCGGTATACCCGGCGGATTTTTAGTGGCTGTAATAAAGCTTTCGCGAATGAATTCGCTCCCACAGACTGCGCTTACCTGTGGGAGTGAGGCTTGGTCTGGGCGGCATCCGGGCGATAAGGGCGCCGCCGATCTTCAGTTCAACCAAGATATATATCCATCTGTTACCCATCCCCAAACCCGGTAACGCACCGCCCATTTGTGGGGCGATCTCCCCCAACGCTGTAGGAAGTTACTGCAAAACCCCACAGCATTTAGCCATGCGTCAATGCTGCGCTTGCCGTATTACAAGGCTTTGCCAATAATGGGCGCGTATCTTGCTGCAATCACGGGTTACGCTTTCGCTCCATTTGCATAACCTGCGCTTGCTGTCAATGCGCTGGGTGTCACTTCTTGATGCATCTGTAACTAGTTGTCGCATTGAAGAAATATCGACTTCGAGCCTGTGGTTAAAATGCCGGTCACTCGCCCAGGGCGTGCTGATCCGCAACCAGGCTCCAGCCGCCAGGCGTCTACCTCCAATCGTCCTCTTCGCATATTGGGCTCTTGCTCACTCTGCCATTTGTCGTGTTTTACCGACGGAGTCCTAACAATGAAAAAGCTCATGCTTCTAGGCGCTTTGGCCCTGACCGTGCTGGCGCAGCCAGTATTCGCTGATGAAAAACCGCTGAAAATCGGCATCGAAGCCGCGTACCCTCCGTTTGCGTCCAAAGCACCGGACGGCAGCATCGTCGGTTTCGACTACGACATCGGCAACGCCCTCTGTGCCGAAATGAAGATCAAGTGTACCTGGGTCGAGCAAGAGTTCGACGGCCTGATCCCGGCGTTGAAAGTGCGCAAGATCGACGCGATTCTGTCGTCCATGTCCATCACTGACGACCGCAAGAAATCCGTTGATTTCACTGACCGCTATTACAGCACTCAGGCGCGCCTGGTCATGAAGGAAGGCACTACCGTCAGCGACAGCCTTGCCGAACTCAAAGGCAAGAAGATCGGCGTGCAACGCGGGACGATCCACGACACCTTCGCCAAGAAAGTACTTGAGCCTAAAGGTGCCGAGATCAAGTCCTACAGCTCGCAGAACGAAATCTACCTGGACGTCAAAGCGGGTCGTCTGGACGGCACCGTGGCAGACGCCACCCTGTTGCAGGACGGTTTCCTGAAAACCGATTCGGGCAAAGGCTACGCGTTTGTAGGCCCGGCGTTTACTGATCCTGCCTACTTTGGCGATGGCATCGGCATTGCCGTGCGCAAAGGCGATACGGCCAATCTGGAGCGTCTCAACGCTGCCATCACGGCCATCCGCGCCAATGGCGAATACAAGAAGATTCAGGACAAGTACTTCGACTTCGACGTTTACGGCAAGTAAACACGCCGTCCAGGATGGCGCAGCCAGGGGCCTTCGCAGGTTCAGTGGCTAGCGCCATTTTTTACTCCCATGAGGACCGCACAACATGTTGAATGGCTACGGGGCTGTCATCCTCGAGGGCGCAGGGCTGACGTTGCAGTTGGCCCTTTCGTCGATGGCGCTGGCAATCGTCCTGGGTCTGATCGGCGTGTCACTGCGTTTGTCGCCAGTGCGTTGGCTGGCGATGCTGGGTGATCTGTATTCCACCGTGATTCGCGGGATCCCGGACCTGGTCCTTATCCTGCTGATTTTCTACGGCGGGCAAGGCGCGCTCAACACCATTGCGCCGATGCTGGGCCATGAAGATTACATCGACCTGAACCCTCTGGCCGCGGGTATCGGCACCCTGGGGTTCATCTTCGGTGCTTACCTGTCGGAGACGTTTCGGGGTGCGTTCATGGCCATTCCCAAGGGGCAGGCCGAAGCGGGCCTGGCGTACGGGATGAGCCATTCCAAAGTATTTTTCAGAATTCTGGTACCGCAGATGATCCGTCTGGCGATACCGGGCTTCACCAATAACTGGCTGGTACTGACCAAGGCGACAGCGTTGATTTCGCTGGTCGGCCTGCAGGACATGATGTTTCTCGCCAAGCAGGCGGGGGATGCCACCAGTCAGCCGTTTACGTTCTTCCTCGCCGTGGCCGCGATTTATCTGCTGATCACCAGCGTGTCGCTGTTGGCCCTGCGTCTTCTTGAAAAACGTTACTCCGTTGGAGTTAGGGCGGCTGACCTGTGATTTTTGACTACAACGTCATCTGGGACAGCCTGCCGCTGTATTTCGCCGGGCTGCTGACCACCCTTCAATTGCTTGGTATTGCCCTGGCGTTCGGCCTGCTGGCGGCATTGCCCCTGGGCCTGATGCGGGTCTCGAAAAATCCGTGGATCAACCTGCCTGCCTGGTTGTACACCTATGTGATTCGCGGCACGCCGATGCTGGTTCAGCTTTACCTGATCTATTACGGCCTCGCGCAATTTGCCGCCGTCCGGGAAAGCTTCATGTGGCCTTGGTTGTCCAGCGCAACGTTTTGCGCGTGCCTCGCTTTTGCCGTCAACACCAGCGCCTACACCGCCGAAATCATCGCAGGCAGCCTGAAAGCCACTCCGGCCGGTGAGATCGAAGCAGCGCGCGCCATGGGCATGTCCAAAGGCAAAATGTACCGACGCATCCTGCTGCCCTCGGCCTTGCGTCGCGCGCTGCCGCAGTACAGCAACGAAGTGATCATGATGCTGCAGACCACCAGCCTGGCGTCCAGCGTCACGTTGGTGGATATCACGGGTGCGGCGCGTGCTGTCAACTCGGAAAGCTTCCTGCCCTTCGAGGCATTTATTACCGCAGGCGTGTTCTACCTGTGCCTGACATTCATTCTGGTGCGACTGTTCAAGCTGGCGGAACGCCGCTGGCTGGGCTATCTCGCGCCCCGGAAGGCCTGACATGCAAAGAACCGATCATGTATTGCCGTGGAGCACCCTCGGCACCGAGCGTCAACTGAGCGTGTTTCGCTTCGGCAGTGGCGAGCGTAAAGCCTACATTCAAGCCAGCCTGCACGCCGACGAACTGCCCGGCATGCGCACCGCCTGGGAGCTGAAAAAGCGCTTGGCCGAGCTGGAAGAGCAGGGCGCCTTGAAGGGCGTGATCGAGCTGGTCCCGGTGGCCAACCCGATCGGCCTGGGGCAGTTGCTGCAAGGTGCTCACCAAGGTCGCTTCGAATTTGGCAGCGGCAAGAACTTCAATCGGGATTTTTCCGAGTTGAGCGAGCCAGTGGCCGAGTTGCTTGAAGGCCAGCTGGGCGATGACCCCCACAGCAACGTGCAGCTGATTCGTCAGGCCATGACCACCGCGCTGGAAAACCTTCCTGCGCCTGAAAGCGAGCTGCGCGGCATGCAGCGGATTCTGCTCAGCCATGCCTGCACTGCCGATGTGGTACTGGACCTGCATTGCGATGCTGACGCTGCGCTGCACATGTACGCCTTGCCGCAGCACTGGCCGCAGTGGCGCTCCCTGACCGCGCACCTGAATGTACAAGTCGCGTTGCTGGCGGAGGATTCCGGTGGCAGCTCGTTCGATGAAGCCTGTTCACTGCCCTGGCTGCGCCTGTCGCGGATCTTCCCTGACGCGCAGATCCCGCTGGCCTGTCTGGCGACCACCATCGAACTGGGCGGGCAGGCCGATACCGGCAAGCCGCAGGCCGAGGCCCATGCCGAAGGAATTCTGGCGTTCCTCGCCGAGCAGGGCTTTATCAGTGGCGACTTCCCGCCGTCTGCCTACGAATCTTGCGAAGGCATGCCGTTCGAAGGCACCGAATTGCTGTTCGCCCCGCATCCCGGTGTGGTGACGTTCCTGCGCGAGGCTGGCGCTTTGGTTGAAGTGGGCGAGCCTTTGTTCGAAGTCATCGACCCGTTGTCTGATCGGGTCAGCACCGTCTGCTCCAATACCGCCGGTGTGTTGTTCGCCATCGAACGACTGCGTTATGCCCAACCGGGTTTCTGGCTGGCCAAAGTGGCGGGCCGCACCGCACGACGCCAGGGTCGCCTGCTCAATGACTGACCCAATTGTGAGAACCGAAAGCATGAACAAACTGGAAGTCCAGGACCTGCACAAGCGCTATGGCAGCCACGAAGTGCTCAAGGGCGTGTCGCTGACGGCCAGGGCGGGCGATGTGATCAGCATCATTGGCTCCAGTGGCTCGGGTAAAAGTACCTTTCTGCGTTGCATCAACCTGCTGGAACAGCCTCATGCGGGCAAGATTCTGCTCAACAATGAAGAGCTGAAGCTGGTGGCCAACAAAGACGGCAGCATGCGTGCAGCCGACCCTAAACAGCTGCAACGCATGCGTTCGCGGTTGTCCATGGTGTTCCAGCATTTCAACCTGTGGTCGCACATGACCGCGTTGGAAAACATCATCGAAGCACCGGTCCATGTGCTGGGTATTTCCAAGAAAGAAGCGTTGGAAAAGGCCGAGCATTACCTGAACAAGGTCGGCGTGGCCCATCGCAAAGATGCCTATCCGGGCCATATGTCCGGGGGTGAGCAGCAGCGTGTGGCGATTGCCCGGGCTCTGGCGATGGAGCCGGAAGTCATGCTGTTCGATGAGCCGACCTCGGCGCTTGACCCGGAGCTGGTAGGCGACGTGCTAAAGGTCATGCAGGCCTTGGCTCAGGAAGGCCGGACCATGGTCGTGGTGACTCACGAAATGGGCTTCGCCCGTGAGGTTTCCAATCAACTGATCTTCCTGCACAAAGGTGTGGTCGAAGAGCGCGGCGATCCGCGTGAGGTGTTGGTCAATCCGCAGTCGGAGCGTTTGCAGCAGTTCTTGTCCGGTAGCTTGAAGTAACTAAAAGTGTCGTTAAAACGATGCCTTTCAAGAGGGAACAGGTCATGCTGCGCGGCAAGCGAGCTGACCTGATGACAACAGATCTACCCCAATAAGCTGTGCAGACAGTTTCAACAACAGCGATACGTTCCGGATTGCACGCCATGACCGCCCATCGAATTGGTTTTCTCATTTGGCCCAGCACCAAAGCCCTGACCCTGGCGCTGGCCGAGGAAGCCTTGCGCGTTGCTCAGCGCGTCCATCCGGAAGTGATCTACGAATTGTCCTTTCTGCAAGCCGAAGCGCCTGCCGAGGGCGCATGGCAATTACCCGGCGAGCCTTGGGCCGGACGCCTGGAAGGCTGCCAGAAATTATTCCTGCTGGCCGATGAGCCGCCCGCCGCCATGAGCCCCGCACTGGCGGGCGCCCTCAAGCAGCTGGTGCGTGCCGGTTGTGTGATTGGCGGTTTGTCTGCCGGGGTTTATCCACTGGCGCAGTTGGGTTTGCTCGATGGTTATCGTGCGGCGGTGCACTGGCGTTGGCAGGATGACTTCAGCGAGCGCTTCCCCAAGGTAATCGCCACCAGCCATCTGTTTGACTGGGATCGGGACCGCCTGACGGCCTGCGGTGGCATGTCGGTGCTGGACCTGCTGCTGGCAGTGCTGGCTCGGGATCATGGTGCGGAGCTGGCGGGCGCGGTCTCGGAAGAGCTGGTGGTCGAGCGCATTCGCGAAGGGGGCGAGCGCCAGCGCATTCCGTTGCAGAATCGTCTGGGGTCCAGCCATCCGAAGCTGACCCAGGCAGTATTGTTGATGGAAGCCAACATCGAAGAGCCGCTGACCACCGACGAAATCGCCCAGCATGTCTGCGTGTCGCGACGTCAGCTGGAGCGGATTTTCAAGCAGTACCTCAATCGCGTCCCGAGCCAGTATTACCTGGAGCTGCGCCTCAACAAGGCCCGGCAGATGCTGATGCAGACCAGCAAATCGATCATTCAGATTGGCTTGTCTTGCGGGTTCTCATCAGGGCCGCACTTCTCCAGCGCCTATCGCAATTTCTTTGGCGCCACCCCCCGCGAAGACCGCAACCAGCGCCGCAGCAGCAGCCCGTTTGAATTGTCGTCGGTGCCGGCTGAGCGGGGGTGATCCTGCGATCCTGTCGGAGCGAGGCTTGCCTGTACATCTTTTTCGCGTACATATCCATTCCAGCGGTAACGGCCGCTTATGGTTCCGCTCTTACAGCGGGTCACTTTTTACAAACGCCCGGAATGCCGGCCCAGAAAAAAGTAACCAAAAACGCTGTGCCCCACCACTCGGTCCCTCGCCTAGGCTCGGCATGCCCGTAACCCGACATTGATTCGGCGGGCCGCCGCGAAGGGCCATCCCTGGCCCAGCGCGGCTAAACCGGCATCCTTGCCGGTTTGCCCGCCGAATCAATATCGGCTTCCGGCCAGCGTGGTTTGACGGGGCGCCTAAGATCAAAATCAACAGCAGATCAACAGCAGAACCGGATCCCTGTAGGAGCCAACTTGTTGGCGAGGCATTGGACCTGTGTTGCCTGGAATATCGCCTCGCGAACAAGTTCGCTCCTACAGTTGAAATGCAAACGCTATTGGAGCGAGTGGGCTGCATTCCGATTTGCCCGCGAAGAACGATGACGCGGTGTATCTGATCCACCGAGGTGCCTGATTCACGAGCAAGGTGGAGCGCCACGCTGGCCGCACCGACGATCACCGATTCCGTGGGAGCGAATTCATTCGCGAAGGCAATGGCGCAGACGATGAAGATAGCGCGGCAGGACCACGCGAGAAACAGGTCGGCTTTCAGGCCGCCTCGCACGCTTTTGATCTGGCTTTTGATCTTTGGCGCCCCGTCAAACCACGCTGGCCGACCGCAGGCCTTGAACCGTGGGCAACCCGGCAGGACGCCGGGTTAGCCGCGCTGGGCCAGGGATGGCCCTTCGCGGCGGCCCACGGTTCAAGGTCTGCGGTCGGGTACACCGAGCCTGGGCGAGGTGCCGAGTGGTGGGGCACAGCCTTTTTGGTTACTTTTGGCTGGGCCGGCATTCCGGGCGTTTGCCAAAAGTGACCCGCTGTAAGAGCGGAACCATAAGCAGCCGTTACCGCAGCAACGGATATGTACACAAAAAACCTCAGGAAAAATGTACAGATACCCTTGCCGCAATAAGGCCGAACGCGATCTAAAGTGAACCGCGTCCAGCTTTATCGTCGGAATGCCGCCCAGACCAAGCCACGCTCCCCCAAGTTGTATCCAGCCAAATCAAATACATCTGTATCTGCAACTCTGGCCCCGCAACGTTTAAACTGCGCCTTTGCAACGCTATATGTCGCATTGTCGACAGTCCGCGAAAAACCCGGTTTTACGCTGTAATAAGTTGTCGCTTGGCGGCAAGGTCCGGGCGTGATCAGTCCCTACAATCTTCCCATCGCTCGCCAGATTCAGGCGGGCGTTCCTCTTCAGGAGACTCCGATGTCCGTTGAGCAAGCTGCGGTGCAACGTGCCGATTTCGACCAGGTAATGGTCCCTAATTACGCTCCAGCCGGGTTCATTCCCGTCCGCGGTGCGGGTTCCCGGGTCTGGGATCAGTCGGGCCGTGAACTGGTGGACCTCTCCGGCGGGATCGCCGTCAACGTCTTGGGTCACTGCCACCCGGCGCTGGTCGGTGCCTTGACTGAACAGGCCAATAACCTGTGGCACGTGTCCAACGTGTTCACCAACGAGCCCGCTCTGCGTCTGGCTAAAAAGCTGGTGGACGCTACGTTTGCCGAGCGCGTGTTCTTCTGTAACTCCGGCGCCGAAGCCAACGAGGCCGCGTTCAAGCTGGCCCGTCGTGTTTCCCATGATCTGTATGGTCCGGAAAAATACGAAATCATCGCTGCACTCAACAGCTTCCACGGTCGTACCCTGTTCACCGTGACGGTCGGTGGTCAGTCGAAGTACTCCGACGGTTTCGGCCCGAAGATCACCGGTATTACTCACGTCCCGTTCAACGATCTGGCCGCGCTGAAAGCCGCAGTGTCGGACAAGACCTGCGCTGTGGTGCTGGAGCCGATTCAGGGTGAGGGCGGTGTTCTGCCTGCCGAGCTTGAATACCTGCAAGGCGCCCGCGCGCTGTGTGACGAGCACAAGGCGCTGCTGATCTTTGACGAAGTGCAGAGCGGTATGGGCCGTAGCGGCCAGCTGTTTGCCTACATGAATTACGGCGTTACGCCAGACATCCTGTCCAGCGCCAAGAGCATCGGCGGCGGTTTCCCGATGGCGGCCATGCTGACCACCGAAAAACTCGCCAAGCACTTCGCTGTCGGCGTTCACGGCACCACTTATGGCGGCAATGCGCTGGCGTGTGCAGTGGGCAACGCGGTGATGGACGTGGTTCACACTCAGGAAGTGCGCGATGGCGTGAACGCCAAACATGCCAAGTTCCGGGCCCGCCTTGAAAAAATCGGCGAGCAATACGGCGTGTTCACTCAGGTTCGCGGCTTGGGCCTGCTGATAGGCTGCGTGCTGAGCGACGCCTGGAAAGGCAAGGCCAAGGACTTCTTCAATGCCGCCGAGCATGAAGGCGTGATGATCCTGCAGGCCGGTCCTGACGTGGTGCGCTTCGCGCCAAGCCTGGTGATCGAAGACGCGGACATCGACGAAGGCCTGGACCGTTTCGAACGTGCTGTGGCCAAGCTTACCCAAGCCTGAGTTTTGAGCTTCTGGCTTCTGGCTTGAAGCCTGAAGCTTGCAGCTGACCCTACTGCCCTTAGGGCATTTTTTGTGCCGGTTCAACCGGTCTGTTTCTGGTAAGGAGTGGCACCATGCTCGTGATGCGCCCTGCGCAAATGGCTGATCTGGCGGAGGTTCAACGCCTCGCTGCCGACAGCCCGATCGGTGTCACGTCCTTGCCTGACGACGCTGGCCGCCTGAGCGACAAGATCGCTGCCTCGGAGGCGTCGTTCGCCGCCGAAGTCAGCTTCAATGGCGAAGAGACGTACTTTTTCGTCCTCGAAGACAGCGACAGCGGGCGTCTGGTGGGCTGTTCTGGGATTGTCGCTTCGGCGGGCTATTCAGAACCGTTCTACAGCTTTCGTAACGAGACGTTCGTTCACGCCTCCCGTGAACTGAAGATCCACAACAAGATTCACGTGCTCTCCCAATGCCACGACCTGACGGGTAACAGTTTGCTCACCAGTTTCTACGTGGTGCCGGAACTGGTGGGCAGCGCCTGGTCGGAACTCAATTCCCGTGGGCGGCTGCTGTTTGTCGCCAGCCACCCGGAACGCTTCGCCGATTCGGTGGTAACCGAGATCGTCGGTTACAGCGATGAAAACGGCGATTCGCCGTTCTGGGACGCCATTGGCCGCAACTTCTTCGACCTCAATTACGCCGCTGCGGAGCGTTTGTGTGGGCTGAAGAGCCGAACCTTCCTGGCTGAGCTGATGCCGCATTACCCGATCTACGTGCCATTGCTGCCTGACGCCGCCCAGGAAGCCATGGGTCAGGTGCACCCTCGGGCCCAGATCACCTTCGACATCCTTATGCGCGAAGGTTTCGAGACCGACCATTACATCGACATCTTCGACGGCGGGCCGACATTGCATGCACGGGTCTCCGGGATTCGCTCCATCGCTCAAAGCCGTCTGGTGCCCGTCAAGATCGACCCTGAAAACACCACCGATACCGGTTCCGGTGGCCGCCTGTATCTGGTTGCCAACGGTCTGCTCCAGGATTACCGGGCGATTCTGCTGGAGCTGGATTGGGCTCCCGGCAAGCCGGTGTCGCTGAGTCTGGCGGCGGCCGAGGCGCTGGGTGTGGGTGAAGGTGCCAGCGTGCGGGTGGTTGCGGTCTGATACGCGATTTGTGTGTGAACTGCAGGTTTAGCGAGTTTCGCCGGTTCCTGAGGGAAACGGCATTGAGGAGAAAGCATGATCGTTCGTCCCGTAAGCAGCAGTGATCTGCCCGCGCTGATCGAGTTGGCGCGCAGCACAGGCGCCGGCCTGACGACGTTGCCCGCCAATGAAGAGCGGCTGGCCCATCGCGTTGGCTGGGCCGAGAAGACCTTTCGCGGCGAGGCCGGGCGTGGTGACGCCGATTACCTGTTTGTGCTCGAAGACGACGACGGCCGCGTGGTGGGTATCTCGGCCATCGCCGGTGCGGTTGGCCTGCGCGAGCCCTGGTACAACTACCGGGTTGGCCTGACGGTCAGCGCCTCTCAGGAACTGAACATTTATCGGGAAATCCCGACGCTGTTTCTGGCCAATGACCTGACGGGCAATTCCGAACTGTGCTCGCTGTTCCTGCACAGCGACTTCCGCAATGGCCTGAACGGCCGCCTGCTGGCCAAGGCGCGGATGCTGTTCATTGCCGAGTTCCCGCAGCTGTTCGGCAAGAAGATCATTGCTGAGATGCGTGGCATGTCCGATGAAAATGGCCGCTCGCCTTTCTGGGAGAGCCTCGGTCGGCACTTCTTCAAGATGGAATTCAGTCAGGCCGATTACCTGACCGGGGTCGGCAACAAGGCGTTCATTGCCGAGTTGATGCCCAAGTTTCCGCTGTATTCGTGCTTCCTTTCCGAGGACGCCCGCAGCGTGATCGGCCAGGTCCACGCCGACACCGAGCCAGCCCTGACGATGCTCAAGGCCGAAGGTTTCAGCTATCAGGGTTACGTCGATATTTTTGATGCAGGCCCTGCCGTGGAGTGCGAAACCGCCAAGATCCGTGCGGTGCGCGACAGTCAACCGCTGGTCTTGGCCATTGGTACGCCGGGTGATGACGCAACGCCATTTCTGATCCATAACCGCCGACGCGAAGACTGCCGGATTACCGTGGCGGCCGCGCGCTTTGCTGCGGGCACCTTGGTGGTCGACCCCGCCACGGCCAAGCGCCTGCGCTTGAGCGCCGGTGATAGCGTCCGCGCGGTGCCGTTGTCACCAGCAAGGGAGGTTATCTGATGAGCACGCTTTATACCGCGGGTGCCTGGCAAGCCGGGCAGGGCGAGGCGTTTGAGTCCCTCAATCCGGTGACCCAACAGGTGTTGTGGACCGGGCAAGGTGCGAGTGCCGAGCAGGTTGACTCGGCAGTGCGAGCCGCGCGACAGGCGTTCCCGGCCTGGGCCAAACGCACGCTGGAGGAGCGCATCGGCGTGCTGGAAGCCTTTGCCGCCAGCCTGAAAAGCCACGCTGATGAACTCGCCCATTGCATCGGTGAGGAAACCGGCAAGCCGCTGTGGGAATCGGCGACCGAAGTCACCAGCATGGTCAACAAGGTGGCGATCTCGATTCAAAGCTACCGTGAGCGTACGGGCGAGAAGAGCAGCCCTCTGGGCGACGCCACCGCCGTGTTGCGCCACAAGCCCCATGGCGTGGTGGCGGTGTTTGGCCCGTATAACTTCCCCGGCCATTTGCCTAACGGCCATATCGTCCCGGCTCTGCTGGCAGGCAACGCCGTGCTGTTCAAACCCAGTGAGCTGACCCCGAAGGTGGCCGAGCTGACGGTTAAATGCTGGATCGAAGCCGGGTTGCCTGCGGGCGTACTTAACCTGCTGCAAGGCGGTCGGGAAACCGGCATTGCCCTGGCGGCCAATCAGGGTATCGACGGTTTGTTCTTCACCGGATCGAGCCGCACCGGCAATGCGTTGCATCAGCAGTTCGCCGGTCGCCCGGACAAGATTCTCGCCCTGGAAATGGGTGGCAATAACCCGCTGGTGGTAGATCAGGTCGCCGATGTCGAGGCCGCGGTTTATACGGTGATCCAGTCGGCATTCATTTCTGCCGGACAACGCTGCACGTGCGCCCGTCGACTGTTGGTGCCCGAAGGGGCGTGGGGCGATGCTTTTCTGGAGCGTCTGGTGCAGGTCACGCGGACCATCGAAGTGGGTGCTTTCGATCAGCAGCCTCCGCCGTTCATGGGCTCGGTGATTTCCCTGCACGCCGCCGATGCGTTGCTGGCCGCGCAAGAACAATTGCTGGCCAATGGCGCTTTGGCGCTGTTGGAAATGACCCAGCCGCAGACCACGGCTGCCTTGCTGACGCCGGGCATTATCGACGTCACTGAGGTCAGTGATTCTCTGGACGAGGAGCTGTTCGGGCCGTTGCTGCAGGTGATCCGCTACGTTGATTTCGACAGTGCGATTGCCCTGGCTAACGACACGCAATACGGGTTGGCGGCAGGTTTGCTGTCCGATTCCGAGGCGCGTTATCAGCAGTTCTGGCTGGAGAGCCGGGCGGGCATCGTCAACTGGAACAAACAACTGACCGGCGCTGCCAGCAGCGCGCCGTTTGGTGGTGTGGGCGCATCGGGTAACCATCGCGCCAGTGCGTATTACGCGGCTGATTATTGCGCTTACCCGGTGGCGTCGCTGGAGAGCAGCAGTTTGACGTTGCCCGCGACCCTGACGCCTGGGGTGCGCTTGTCGTGAAGCTTTCGCAGCCTTCGGCAGCTCCTACGGGTGATTGTAGGAGCTGCCGAAGGCTGCGAAGCGGTCATGAATATGCGCAGCTATAAGAACAGACAAGAAAAGATCCACGGAGCCGAGCCGATGAAATCATACGAAGTCAATTTTGACGGCCTGGTCGGGCCGACTCATAACTACGGCGGGTTGTCCTACGGTAACGTCGCGTCTCAAAGCAATTGCCAGCAGGCTTCCAACCCTCGCGAAGCGGCGTTGCAGGGTCTGGCAAAGATGAAGGCGTTGATGGAGATGGGCTTCACTCAGGGTGTACTGGCCCCTCAGGAACGCCCGGACGTAGCCGGGCTGCGCAAGCTGGGTTTTGCCGGCACCGACGCGCAGGTCATTGAGCAAGCTGCGAAGCAGGCCATGCCTTTGCTGGCCGCCAGTTGCTCGGCATCGAGCATGTGGGTCGCCAACGCCGCGACCGTCAGCCCCAGCGCCGACACCGCCGATGGCCGCGTGCACTTCACCGCTGCCAACCTGGCCTGCAAGTATCACCGCAGCATCGAGCACCCCACCACCAGCCGCGTGCTGGGGGCGATGTTTGCTGATCAGCAACACTTCGCCCATCACAGTGCATTGCCGTCCGTGACCCAGTTTGGTGATGAAGGCGCCGCCAACCATACCCGCTTGTGCCGCGACTACGGCGAGGCAGGTGTGGAGTTTTTCGTGTTTGGTCGCAGCGCCTTTGATGGCCGCTACCCGGCGCCGCAGAAGTATCCGGCGCGCCAGACCCTTGAAGCGTCGCAGGCGGTTGCGCGTCTGCACGGCCTGAGTGAAAACGGCGTGGTCTACGGTCAGCAGAATCCGGGCGTGATCGATCAGGGTGTGTTTCACAACGATGTGATCGCGGTAGGTAACGGCGAAGTGCTGTTCTATCACGAAGACGCTTTCCTCCATACCGAACGGCTGCTGGGCGAACTTCAGGACAAGCTGAGCCGATGTGGCGGGCAGCTCAAGGCCATCTGCGTGCCCCGGGCTGAAGTCTCGGTGGAAGATGCCGTGCGTTCCTACTTGTTCAACAGTCAGCTGCTGTCCCGGGCTGACGGCTCGATGTTGCTGATCGTGCCCGAAGAGTGCCGCAGCAATGAGCGAGTCTGGCGATATCTGCAGAGCTTGCTGGCGGGCTCCGGGCCGATCCGCGAGGTGAAAGTGTTCGACCTCAAGCAAAGCATGCAGAACGGCGGTGGCCCGGCTTGCCTGCGTCTTCGGGTCGCGCTCAATGAAACCGAGCTGTCGGCCGTCAACCCAGGGGTTATCATGACCGCGCCGTTGTACGCCACGCTGACTCAGTGGGTCGACAAACACTATCGTGATCGCATGAGCGAGGACGACCTGACCGACCCGCAATTGCTGCTTGAATGCCGCACGGCACTGGATGAACTGACGCAAATCCTTAAACTGGGCGCGGTCTATCCTTTCCAACTTGTCTGAACATAGAGAATCCCGATCATGAGCGACACCCTGCAACTTATCCTTGAAGACACCGATGGCACCCAGCTGGAAACCTCCTGCACCCGCGTCGCCGTCATGTGGCAGGGCAAGGAACTGTGGATCCAGCACGACGGCCGCGGCCAGTTGCTGATCGGCGTTGATGTCGAAGAGGGCGATGCCGAATACGCCAACCTGCTGCTGCGCCCATTGGCGACCAACTTGGTCAGCCTGCAGCTGGAGATGGAGCCTGCCGACGTGGGTGACGACGAAGAACACGTGCACGGCCCGGACTGCCAGCACGACTGATCAGGCCTCCTTATTGAGTCGTTGAAGGAACACTGCCCATGCTCGCCCTCGGCAAACTGCTTGACCTGACCCTGGCTGGACGTGAACCAGCGGAAAAGACTCAAACGACCGTCGGCGGCGTGCGCTTGCGCTGGCTGAGCGAGGGCGCGCTGGAAGTGCGGCCGCCTGAAGGCCAGGACAACGGCACGGATTTGCTATTGTCGGCAGGCATTCACGGCAATGAGACGGCGCCCATCGAGCTGCTGGACGACCTGATCCGCAGCATTGCCCGCAGCGAGTTGAAGCCGCGGGCGCGTATTCTTTTTCTGTTCGGCAACCCCGATGCCATGCGTCGGGGCGAGCGCTACGTCGAGCAGGATGTCAACCGGCTGTTCAATGGCCGGCACGAACTCAGCGGTGGCCCGGAGGCGTTGCGCGCCTGCGAGCTGGAGCGGCTGGCGGCGACGTTTTTCAGCGTGCCTGACCGCTACCGCCTGCATTACGACTTGCACACTGCCATTCGTGGCTCGAAGATCGAGCAATTTGCCCTGTACCCCTTCAAGGAAGGCCGCTCGCATTCCCGCCAGGAACTCGCGCGGCTGCGCGCGGCGGGCATGCGGGCGGTGCTGTTGCAGAACAAGTCGTCTATCGTGTTCAGCGCCTACACCTACGACAAGCTGGGGGCCGAGGCCTTCACCCTTGAACTGGGCAAGGCGCGGCCGTTCGGGCAAAACGCCGGGGTCAACCTGACGCTGCTGCGCACGCGCCTGGAGCAGATGATCGAAGGCAACGAGCCCGAGCTGGATCAAGACCTTGAGGGGTTGCAGCTGTTCAGTGTGGCGCGGGAAATCATCAAACACAGCGATGGTTTCAGGATGCACCTGCCGCTGGACGTGGAGAACTTTTCGCCGCTGGCCATGGGTTATCTGCTGGCCGATGACGTGCGTGATTCGCGTTGGGTCGTGGAGGAGGAGGGCGCGAGGATTATCTTCCCCAATCCCAAAGTGCAGGTCGGCTTGCGGGCGGGGATTTTGATTGTGCCTGCGTCGGCGGATGGGTTGGTCTGAGTCTTCATACTGCCGATGGACCTGTGGGAGCGAATTCATTCGCGAAAGCGGCATTACAAACGGTAGAAATCTATCGGATGTACCGGCCTCTTCGCGAATGAATTCGCTCCCACAGTTATTGCGTCCATTCAGAGCAAACGTCAGTTACCCGACCTTCTTCTGCCCCTCACTGCGGCGCAGCGCGCGCACTTTGGCGACGGTGTCGGCGCAGGTCTTGGCGGCTTCCTGACCTTTGTGCAGGAAATGTTCGAAGAAGAACTTCTGGTGCTCTTCACCTGCGTGGAAGTGGTGCGGGGTCAATACCACCGAGAACACCGGCACTTCGGTTTCCAGCTGCACTTGCATCAGCGCGCTGACCACCGATTGAGCGACGAACTCGTGGCGGTAAATACCACCGTCGACCACCAACGCCGCGCCGACGATTCCTGCATAGCGGCCGCTATTGGCGAGCAGTTTGGCGTGCAGCGGGATTTCGAATGCGCCGCCGACTTCGAAGAAATCGATGTCCGCTTCGGTGTAGCCCTGGTTGGCCATTTCAGCGACGAAGCCGATTTTGCTCTGATCGACAATATCTTTGTGCCAACAAGCCTGAATAAAAGCGATGCGCTCGTTGGCGTGGTGTTTGGCTTTGCTGTCAATTGCGGTGGGTTGCATCAGTTCTGTCTCCTGTCTATGAAAAAACAGGGCGCTTTGGATCGAAAGGGATGCCAGGGTACGACCGCCAGCCCCACGTAAGACGTGGCAATGCTCGCGAAACGATCCGGTGGTGCCAGTCCCGTTCTCTCTTCATCCGGACTATGACCGTCGGCCCCGGAATCCAACCGGGTCTGCTGACCTCATCAGGTGAACCCGATGAGCGCTCGCGGGCTAAACGCATTGCGCGTCATTACCGCCGGTGGGGAATCGCACCCCGCCCTGAGAACGTTGCCGACGATAATCGTCGTCGGCGTGCAGTTTTTATCACAGATCTGCGCAATGTGCATGGACGCTTTCCTTCGGTGATGCGTACTTTTTCTTATAACGAATCCTTGGAATTACCGATCAATACCTTGATTATCCCAAGCCCAGGCCTCAGAACTGAGGTTCGCCTTCTTCAGGGAGCTTTATCGTGACGGTTATCGATTTGCGCAGCGACACAGTGACCCAACCCAGTGCCGGCATGCGTGCGGCCATGGCGCTGGCGCCTCTGGGCGACGATGTGTATGGCGAAGACCCGACGGTCAATCAGCTGGAGGCGACCCTGGCCCAGCGCCTGGGTTTCAAGGCGGCGCTGTTCGTCCCCAGCGGTACGATGAGCAATCTGCTGGGCTTGATGGCCCATTGCGAGCGTGGCGATGAATACATCGTCGGCCAGCAGGCGCACACCTATAAATACGAAGCGGGTGGTGCAGCCGTATTAGGTTCGATCCAGCCGCAGCCCCTGGAAAATCAGGCCGATGGCTCACTGGATCTGGATCAGGTGCTGGCGACCCTCAAGCCGGACGATTTCCATTTTGCCCGCAGCAAACTGTTGGCCCTGGAAAACACCATGCAAGGCAAGGTGTTGCCGATGAGCTATGTGCTGGCGGCGCGCAAATTCACCCGGGATCACGGCCTGGCCCTGCATCTGGACGGCGCGCGACTGTACAACGCCGCGGTCAAGCTGGGGGTTGATGCCCGTGAGATCGCGCAGCACTTCGATTCGGTGTCGATCTGCCTGTCCAAAGGCCTTGGCGCTCCGATTGGCTCGGTGCTCTGCGGCTCGGAAGCGTTGATTGGCAAGGCTCGTCGGCTGCGCAAGATGGTGGGCGGCGGCATGCGCCAGGCTGGATTGCTGGCAGCGGCGGGGTTGTACGCGCTGGATCATAACGTTGAGCGCCTGGCGGACGATCACGCCAATGCAGCACTGTTGGCCGAAGGGCTGACTGCCTTGGGTTATGAAGTTGAACCGGTGCAGACCAACATGGTGTACGTGCAGATGGGCGACCGCGCTCAGGCCCTGAAGGCCTTTTGTGCCAAGCGCGGGATCAGCCTCAGCGCTGCGCCACGCTTGCGCATGGTCACGCACCTGGATGTGTCCCGCGAGCAGATCGAACAAGTCATCGCTGCGTTCGCCGATTTTTCCCGTACCTGAGGTGCCGATAGTCCAGTAGCTTGTCTCTATCGTACAAACAGACTGTACCGGCGACGCAACGCCTATATAATGCGGCCCTTTGCCGTCGCTACGTCACATGACGTTTTGCACTTGCCTCTGGCCGCAGTCTCCGTGGAAGAACCTATGAAAAGCGCAGAAATCCGTGAAGCCTTCCTTGGCTTCTTCGAAGAGCAGGGTCACACCCGTGTCGCCTCCAGCTCCTTGATTCCGGGCAACGACCCGACCCTGCTGTTTACCAACGCAGGCATGAACCAGTTCAAGGATTGCTTCCTGGGCCAGGAAAAGCGGGCCTACACCCGTGCAGTCAGCAGCCAGAAGTGCGTGCGTGCCGGTGGCAAGCACAACGACCTGGAAAACGTCGGCTATACCGCGCGTCACCACACCTTCTTTGAAATGCTGGGCAACTTCAGCTTCGGTGACTACTTCAAGCGTGACGCGATTACCTACGCCTGGACCTTCCTGACGTCGGACAAGTGGCTGAACCTGCCCAAGGAAAAACTCTGGGTCACGGTCTATGCCACCGACGATGAAGCCTATGACATCTGGACCAAAGAGATCGGTGTACCTGCCGAGCGCATGGTTCGCATCGGCGATAACAAAGGCGCGCCTTACGCGTCGGACAACTTCTGGACCATGGGCGATACCGGCCCATGCGGCCCTTGCACCGAGATCTTCTTCGATCACGGCCCTGAAATCTGGGGCGGCCCACCGGGTTCGCCGGAAGAAGACGGCGACCGTTACATCGAGATCTGGAACAACGTTTTCATGCAGTTCAACCGCACCGCTGATGGCGTGTTGCACCCGTTGCCAGCGCCGTCGGTGGACACCGGCATGGGCCTGGAGCGTGTCAGCGCCGTTCTGCAACACGTCAACTCGAACTACGAGATCGACCTGTTCCAGAGCCTGCTGGCTGCGGCTGCAAAAGCGATCGGCTGCACCAACGATAATCAGGCTTCCCTGAAAGTCGTGGCTGACCACATCCGCTCGTGCGGTTTCCTGATTGCTGATGGCGTGCTGCCTTCCAATGAAGGCCGCGGCTACGTGCTGCGCCGTATCATTCGCCGCGCCTGCCGTCACGGCAACAAGCTGGGCGCCAAGGGCAGCTTCTTCTACCAGATCGTTGCCGCACTGGTTGCTGAAATGGGCACTGCGTTCCCGGAACTGACCCAGCAGCAAGCTCACATCGAGCGCGTGCTCAAGGCCGAAGAAGAGCAATTCGCCAAGACCCTGGAGCAGGGCCTGAAAATCCTCGAGCAGGATCTGGCTGATCTTAAAGGCACCGTGGTGCCGGGCGACGTGGTGTTCAAACTCTACGACACCTACGGTTTTCCGATGGACCTGACCGGTGACATCGCCCGCGAACGCAACCTGACCCTCGACGAGGCTGGGTTCGAGCGCGAGATGGATGCGCAGCGTGTACGTGCTCGTTCGGCCAGTTCGTTCGGCATGGATTACAACAGCCTGGTGAAGGTTGACGTGGCCACCGAGTTCACCGGTTACAAGGCTACCCGTGGCGACGCGAAAATCGTTGCTCTCTATAAAGAAGGCCAGAAGGTCGAGCAACTGGGCGAAGGCGAAGAGGGCGTGGTGATTCTCGACACCACACCTTTCTATGCTGAGTCCGGTGGCCAGATTGGTGACGGCGGCTACATCAGCGCTGGCGAAGTGCGCTTTGACGTACGTGACACCACCAAGACCGGCGGTGCTTTCCTGCATCACGGCGTCGTGGCGTCAGGCACCTTGATGGTGGGCGCTTCGGTGAGCACCGAGGTGAATGCCGAAGTCCGTAACGCTACGGCCCTGAACCACTCTGCAACCCACTTGCTGCACGCTGCATTGCGCCAGGTACTGGGCGAGCACGTTCAGCAGAAAGGCTCTCTGGTTGACAGTCAGCGTCTGCGCTTTGACTTCAGCCACTTCGAAGCCATCAAGCCTGAGCAGTTGAAAGCACTGGAAGACATCGTCAACGCCGAAGTGCGCAAGAACACAGCGGTGGAAACCGTAGAAACCGATATCGAGACCGCGAAGGCGCGTGGCGCCATGGCACTGTTCGGCGAGAAGTACGGCGACAGCGTGCGCGTCCTGAGCATGGGCGGCGATTTCTCTGTCGAGTTGTGTGGTGGTATCCACGCCAACCGTACCGGCGATATCGCCGTGTTCAAGATCATCAGCGAAGGCGGCGTTGCTGCTGGCGTTCGACGCATTGAAGCAGTCACCGGCGCAGCAGCGCTGGGTTACCTCAATGCCGCAGAAGATCAACTCAAGGAAGCTGCGACCCTGATCAAGGGCAATCGCGACAACCTGCTGGACAAGCTGTCGGCTGTGCTTGAGCGCAACCGCTTGCTGGAAAAACAACTGGAACAATTGCAGGCCAAGGCCGCCAGTGCTGCAGGCGACGACTTGTCGTCGGCTGCGTTGGATGTCAAAGGTGTGAAAGTGCTGGCCGTGCGCCTGGACGGTCAGGATGGCAAAGCGCTGTTGGCGCTGGTCGATCAACTGAAGAACAAGCTCGGCCGCGCAGTGATCCTGCTCGGCGGTGTGCATGAAGATAAGGTCGTACTGGTTGCAGGCGTAACCAAGGACCTGACTGGCCAACTCAAAGCCGGTGATTTGATGAAGCAGGCTGCTGCTGCCGTAGGCGGTAAAGGCGGCGGTCGTCCTGACATGGCGCAAGGCGGCGGTGTTGACGCAGGCGCACTGGATGCAGCGCTGGCGTTGACCGTGCCTTTCGTTGAGCAGGGTATTTAAGTCGACCTGTCAGGCCCGTTGCGAGCAGCGGGTCTGACGCTTGGATTCAAACGTTTAATGGGCGCCCTTAATCGGGCAGAGGCGGCTTTGAGATGGCTTTGATCGTACAGAAGTTTGGCGGCACCTCGGTGGGCTCTGTAGAGCGTATCGAACAGGTGGCCGACAAAATCAAGAAATTCCGCGAAGCGGGCGATGACCTGGTGGTCGTGCTGTCTGCCATGAGCGGTGAAACCAATCGCTTGATCGATCTGGCCAAACAGATCAGTGATCAGCCGGTTCCTCGCGAACTGGATGTGATCGTGTCCACAGGCGAGCAAGTGACTATCGCGTTGCTGGCCATGGCGTTGATGAAGCGCGGCGTGCCTGCGGTGTCCTACACCGGCAACCAGGTGCGTATCCTGACCGACAGTGCGCATAACAAGGCGCGGATCCTGCAGATTGACGACCAGAAGATTCGCTCGGATCTGAAGGCCGGTCGTGTTGTCGTCGTCGCGGGCTTCCAGGGTGTGGACGAGAACGGCAATATCACGACCCTGGGTCGTGGCGGCTCAGACACCACCGGTGTGGCACTGGCTGCAGCGCTCAAGGCTGACGAGTGCCAGATCTACACCGATGTCGACGGCGTCTACACCACCGATCCGCGCGTGGTCTCCCAGGCTCAGCGCCTGGACAAGATCACGTTCGAAGAGATGCTGGAAATGGCCAGCCTCGGTTCCAAGGTATTGCAGATCCGTGCGGTCGAGTTTGCCGGCAAGTACAACGTCCCGCTGCGCGTATTGCACAGCTTCAAGGAGGGTCCAGGCACCCTCATTACCATTGACGAAGAGGAATCCATGGAACAGCCGATCATTTCCGGCATCGCTTTCAACCGCGATGAAGCCAAGCTGACTATCCGTGGCGTGCCAGACACCCCGGGCGTGGCGTTCAAAATTCTCGGGCCTATCAGTGGCGCGAACATCGAAGTCGACATGATCGTGCAGAACGTTGCGCACGATAACACCACCGACTTCACCTTCACGGTGCATCGCAATGACTATCAGGCGGCCTTGCAGGTGCTTGAAGCCACGGCTCGCGAAATCAACGCTCGTGAAGTCATTGGCGACACCAAGATTGCCAAGGTCTCCATCGTGGGTGTCGGCATGCGCTCCCACGCAGGCGTGGCCAGCCGCATGTTCGAATCCCTGGCCAAGGAAACCATCAACATCCAGATGATCTCGACGTCGGAGATCAAGGTGTCGGTGGTGATCGAAGAGAAGTACCTGGAGCTGGCAGTGCGTGCGCTGCATACGGCTTTTGAGCTGGATGCTCCCCGACAGGGTGAGTGATGTATCGACCGAGGGCGCGGATTGACTGCGCCCTCTGTGTTTTTGATGGGCAAACCTGTGCTTTTGTTTTTGCCTGTCGATACGCTGGTTACAGCCGTGAGGAATTCGCGGGCGTCGCCTTCCGGCCCTGCAGCTGTAGTCCCTGAATGTAATCCGTGAGGAGAAAGGTATGCTGATTCTGACTCGTCGCTGCGCAGAAAGCCTGATCATTGGTGATGGAGAAATCACCGTGACCGTGCTGGGCGTCAAAGGCAATCAAGTGCGCATTGGTGTCAATGCACCCAAGGAAGTGGCTGTTCACCGTGAAGAGATTTACCTGCGTATCAAGAAAGAGAAGGACGAAGAACCAAGCCATTAATTTTTATTGAATTTTTGGTTTGCAAACGGGGAAAAGGGTGGTTATTATACGCCCCGTGTTGCGGAGAGCTGGCCGAGTGGCCGAAGGCGCTCCCCTGCTAAGGGAGTACACCTCACAAGGGTGTCGGGGGTTCGAATCCCCCGTTCTCCGCCATTATTTGCTTAGTACGTTGTTTCTGGCTTTAACAGTAAGTTGTTGAATTTACTAGAGAAAGTGCTTGACCAAAAGAATCGACGGCCTATAATGCGCGGCAACAAATGCACTCGTAGCTCAGCTGGATAGAGTACTCGGCTACGAACCGAGCGGTCACAGGTTCGAATCCTGTCGAGTGCACCATTTAAGAGTTAGTTGCAGTGATGCAAGTAACTCTGTTTCAACCAGCGGTGATCTGGTTTATCAAGCGCTAATGCACTCGTAGCTCAGCTGGATAGAGTACTCGGCTACGAACCGAGCGGTCACAGGTTCGAATCCTGTCGAGTGCACCAAACACCAAAAAGCCCGTATCGTCTGATACGGGCTTTTTGCTTTCTAGCGTTTGCCTTTTACGCATCCATTCTCGTCAAACGTCACCTGGCTGCTGCGCCCCTTCTTCTCGTGATACACGTAGCGTGTCTCTCCATTCCTGCTGCTCACTTTGTCAGGTCGGCCTAACAGGCTCTCGACGTCTCTCCTGGTCATGCCGGGTGGGGTTTGCTGATTGATGATTGCCCGTCGGCGTTGCTCTGCACTCAGCCGATTGCCGCAGCCGTCGTCTCGCTCGCCTGCCACCACGATGTCTTTGTCGCGGTTTGCGTGAGGAGTGGCTCGGCCTGAGGGTTCGGCGGGAGGCAGCAGGTGAGCGGTGCTGCCTGGCGGAGCGTTATAGGCATCCTGCCAGCGCATGTCCTGCCCGTGCGGGCAACCCAATGAGGTAAATGTAACGTTGCCCATGGCATCCTCGCAGCGTTGAACGCTTGAGGCCTGGGCAAAGTGGCCCAAGTGGGTGGAGCCGAGCAGGATGACTCCGAGAAGCAGGCTGGCTTTGAGGTGCATGGGATGTCTTCCGTGACGAGTACTGCGCAAGCCTAGCCAAGGTCTTTTTCGGTGGCGAAGGTGTTTTCTTCGCTGAATGTGACGTCCCAGACCTTAGTGATTAACTTTGTGCTGCAAGCACTTGTTCTAGCCAGAATTTTGTAGCGTGCGATGCGCCAACCCGGTGTATGATTGCGCCCGTCAGCCCCGCCGGGGCTTGTGGAAAACCTCCATGGACTTACCCAGTAGCAACTCAACAGCTTGTTTTACCAATCATGCATTAACTGATTGATCTCCCCGGCGTGCTCCGCTGCTGGGAGTGGAGTTCGCCTATGACCGAAAGAGAAGTTAAAAAAACGCAGGAAAGCCTTCAGGATCGTCTTGCTCAAGTAATCGAGCTTCTGCAGCGCCAGCGTATTGTGGAAGATTTGACCCATCGCCAAGAGGGTCAGAATCAGAACCGCGTAGAAAACCTGGTTCATCGGCAGAACCTGGTCGAGCTGCAACGCAAGCTCGATGATCTTCACTCCGCCGACGTCGCCTATATCCTCGAAGCGTTGCCCCTGGAAGACCGCCTGACGGTCTGGCAGTTGGTCAAGGCTGAGCGCGATGGCGACATCCTTCTTGAAGTATCCGATTCCGTACGGGAAACTCTGATCGCCGACATGGACGATCACGAGCTGCTCGCGGCTGCCAAGGAGATGGACGCCGACGAACTGGCTGACCTTGCCCCTGAGTTGCCTCGGGACGTCGTCCACGAGCTGATGGAAGCGCTGGATACCCAGCAGCGAGAGCGCGTGCGTTCGGCCTTGTCCTACGACGAAGAGCAGGTCGGCGCCCTGATGGACTTCGAGATGGTGACTATCCGTGAGGATGTCAGCCTTGAAGTCGTACTGCGCTATCTGCGTCGCCTTAAAGAACTGCCAGGCCACACTGACAAACTGTTTGTGGTCGACTACGACGGCGTGCTCAAGGGCGTGCTGCCGATCAAGCGTCTGTTGGTCAATGACCCTGACAAGCAGGTGTCGGAGGTCATGGCCAATGACCCGGTGAGTTTCCACCCGGATGGCGATGCCTACGAGGCTGCGCAGGCGTTCGAGCGTTATGACCTTATTTCCTCGCCCGTCGTGGACAAGAACGGCAAGCTCATCGGCCGTCTGACCATCGATGAAATGGTCGACCTGATTCGTGAAGAGAGCGAAACCGAAGTGCTCAACATGGCAGGTTTGCGGGAAGAGGAAGATATCTTCGCCTCTGTCTGGCGCTCACTGCGTAACCGTTGGTCCTGGCTGGCGGTCAATCTCATCACCGCGTTTGTGGCCTCTCGGGTGATCGGTCTGTTTGAGGGCTCTATCGAGAAGCTGGTGGCGCTGGCGGCCTTGATGCCTATCGTGGCAGGCATCGGGGGTAACTCCGGCAACCAGACGATCACCATGATCGTGCGGGCCATGGCGCTGGATCAGGTCAATACCGGCAACACCCAGCGCCTGCTGCGCAAAGAGCTGGCTGTGGGGTTGATCAACGGCGTGGTGTGGGGCGGGGTGATTGGTGTGGTGGCCTACCTGCTCTATGGCAGCTGGTCACTGGGGGTTGTGATGACCGCGGCCATGACGCTGAACCTGCTGCTGGCGGCGCTGATGGGGGTGACGATCCCCATGACCCTGTCCAAGCTCGGGCGGGATCCGGCCATGGGCGCCAGTGTCATGATTACTGCAGTAACGGACAGTGGTGGCTTCTTCATCTTTCTGGGCCTTGCCACGATCTTTCTGCTCTAAGTCAGCAATACAAAAAAACCGCCCAATTGGGCGGTTTTTTTATTATTGCGGAAGTGTCCTACAGCAAATAAGGCAGCGGGACTGCAATAAAAAGCCAGCAACTACGCTGGCTTAAGAATTTAGCTATAACTGTCAGTCTTCGTTATCTGCTGCCAGTTCGGTGTCGTGAGCGATGAGGGAAACAAGCGCATTTTGCTGGCGGTGGGACAGCTGGCGAAACCGTTGCAGCAATTCACGTTCATGCAGGGACAGCTCAGGGCTATCAAGGCGTAGGCTAGGCTCGTCGCCCAGTGCGCCTTCCTGAATCAGGCTTTGTTCGAGACGGGCAATAATCTCGGAGTTCATGCTGCGGTGGTGGTTTTTAGCTACCTCTTGCACGCGGTTACGCATGCCATCAGGTAGACGTACAACGAACTTGTCAGCCGTACGGCTGGAATAAGTAGCCTGTTTCATAGGGCTCATATATTTAACCGGTTAGTTCAGAGGAAAGGCGGTTCTAGCAAGTCGCCGCAAGATGTCATTCTCTGACCGTCTTTTTAGCGAAATGTTCAACCGGGTTATCAAAGAGGCCAGCATCATGCCTCAATGTGCCGGATCCTTGGCGTCAATTCTGTGACAAATATTGACTCAGATACAGGCGTTTGGCCAGCACCAATTATCAGAATTGCGAGCGGCTTAGCAAAGCACGGCTACCGCTACTGCGTCCTGTGCACGAACGCTGCCTCTGACTGCAAATTGCCATGATGGCTATGTGTCAGCTTAGAAGGTTATGGGCGGAATACGAGCGTTTACCGACGGGCGTCATGTTTAAGCGTTTGGGATTGCGATTGTATTGGCGTGGGGTGACGTCAGCGCCGCGCAGTGCTGGGAGGGTAGAGCGGCTCGGGGAGTGGGGGGATCAGCGCAATACGGGATCGAACTTGAAGCGGCGGCCCAAAATCAACGCTACGACGAAAAGTACCGAAAACAGTCCAGCCGAGATCTTCATGGCGCTGCTCAGGATGCTGCTGCCACCTTGCGCAGAGGCAGGCAGTAGCAGATCAACCGCCACAGCCATGATGGCCAGAATGATGAATGACAACGCTGATTTGGACATGGCTGCTCTCTCTAATCGGTCACGGTCGTTGCAAAAGTGTTTACGTGAAGGAATCTCAGAATACCCAGCGAGGTTCGTCGTTCTTCACCGGGGCGGTTGCACTGTTGTTATTGGCCAGAACGGCAGCCTGACCACTGCGCTCAGTCATGACCGCCAGCTGAGGCGCCTGACGCAGCAAATGATGCGGTTGAGCCTGGGCGGCAACCTGTTCGGTCTTGCCGTCATCCTGAAAATGGAACGCCACCAATGCGACCAGGGCTGCAGCATTCAACACTGATAGGGCGATGTTCATTTTCAGGTACCTCCAATGGAACTTTCTTTAGGAAGGGTCGTATGCGATAGATATTGCAGTCTGCATGCCAACTTTCATTCGTATAAAAACCTATATAAATCAATGGCTTGATAGGGGTATAAACGCTTCTCAGCATGCGTTTTGCAATGATGGCTTTTTGCGGCAATGCAAAATGCATGATCAGTCCTGAAACTGACTGTTTATAGGGATTAGGCCCACAGGCGTGTAAGCCAAAGACGACATGACAAAAGTGACCGGTGCCGTTAACATGCACGCCGTCTCGCTGGCACCCACTCTGGTGTCGGCACTTGTGTCCCAGTAGCTCAATTGGATAGAGCATCCCCCTCCTAAGGGGAAGGTTGGCCGTTCGAACCGGCCCTGGGACACCATCGAATTCCCCTCCAGATGTCTGGCAAGCCTCACCCCGTCTACTCGGTATCAGCCTGTGCGCTGTAGAAATCCGCCTGCGTGCCGATAAATACAGTGGGATCTGTTTTTTTGAGCTTTAGTGAGTGTCAGTGCAGTGCAGAACCCGGCAGTGCCCCGATTCAAAAAGTCAGGATGTGGTGTGAAACTTGCTCCTCCCATGACGCTTTAATCCGTTCTTTCCGGTACCGGCCTTCGGGCTTGCTATCTTTTTCCGTCACGGGACCCCTGATGCTGGCGTACAACCAAAAAAAGTTTCTTATCGTCGATGACTTCTCCGATTTCCGTAGCTCGGTGCGTTCCATGCTGCGTGAATTGGGTGTCAAGGAAGTCGATACCGCTGATACGGGCGAGCAGGCACTGAAGATGTGCTCGCAGAAGCGCTACGATTTTGTTCTGCATGACTTCAACCTTGGGGATGGAAAGAAGAACGGCCAGCACGTGCTTGAAGACCTGATGGTCGACCGGCTGCTGAGCCACGAAGCGGTGTTCATCATGGTCACGGCTGAAAACAGCCAGGCGATGGTCATGAGCGCGCTGGAGTGGGAGCCCGATGCTTACCTGACCAAGCCTTTCAACCGTGCGGGCCTGGCCCAGCGGTTGGAAAAACTCGTTCAGCGCAAGACCATGCTCAAGCCGATCCTGCAGGCGCTCGATCGCGGCAAGCCGTCGGAGGTGCTCGCCGCCTGTGTCGCGCTGACCACGAAGGACCCTCGCTATGCGCCGCTATGCCTGCGCTATAAGGCCGATGCCCTGCGTGAGTTGAAACAATATGAGCCACTGGAAGCGTTCCTCAAATCCATCCTCGCTGATCGTCCGGCCCCCTGGGCCTACGCAGCGCTGGGCAATTTGCTGCTCAAGCGCAACAAGGCCGCCGAAGCGCAGGCGGTTTTCGAAGCGGCGGTAAAAGCGTTTTCCGGGATGCCGATTCTTTACGACGGGCTCGCCGAGGCGCTGGTCGCCCGGGGCGATGTGGTGCGGGCGCAGAAAGTCCTTGAAGACGCTGTGCGTATTTCGCCACTGGCTGTGCGTCGGCAGACACTGCTGGGCAAGCTGGCACTGGATAACCAGGACTTTGACGGCGCCTCCCGTGCCTATCGGCAGGCGGTGTCTCAAGGGCAGTTTTCCCGTTTCAAGAATCCTGAAACCAACCTGGGCTTTGCTCAGGCGCTGATTTCCCGAGGCGGCGATCAGGGCCTGGATGCCAGGACGCGAGTGGAGATCAACCAGACGCTTGGTGACGTGGCCAAAGAAAACGGCGATGACCAGGGCGTGCAGGTTCGCGCGCGGTTGATGAAGGCCTCCAGCGTGCAACATTCCGATCCCGAAATGGCCGCCAAGCTGACTGCAGAAGCCATGGGTCGCCTGGAGAACATGGACCAGTTCCTCAGTGCCAACGCGGCACTGGCAGTGGCGACTCAACTGAAAAGCCTGGGGCATGCGGACGCCGGGGCGGGGGTGTTGAAAACCTGCGCCGAGATTTACGGCGACGATCCGGCGGTCATGCAGGGTATTGCGAAGCAGACCGATGATCCGGCAATTCTGGGCGCCAACAAGGCCGCCATCGATCTCAATATTCAGGGCGTGCGCAGCTACAAGGGCGGCAATTTGGTGGAAGCCCAGGACTTCTTCCGCCGTGCGCTGGCGTTGCAAGCCAAGAACATCAGCATCGCGTTGAACCTGGCGCAGGCATTGCTGCATTCGCTGGCAACAGCCCCCGATGCGGTGAAGCTCGAAGAGTGCCGCACGTGCCTGAAAATGGTCGGCAAGATGCCCAGTGACGACCCCCGATTCGAGCGATTCCAGAAATTACAGAGCAAGGCGTTTGGTGCATGAGCAAAAAGGATGCAGGTCTGGACTTCTCCATGGTCATTGCCTCTACCGTGCATGACATGAAGAACTCATTGGCGTCACTGATGCAGGCACACGGTCAGTGGCAAGGACGCTTGAGTGACGAGCAGAAAGACACCCCCGAGCGGGGCGTGATCGACTACGAGTTTGCTCATCTCAACGGCATGATGGTCCAGCTGCTCGGGCTGTATAAGCTTGAAGTCAATCAACTGCCCCTGCGACCCGAATACCATGAAATGGACGACTTCATCGAGGCGCAACTGGCCTGGCATGAAGAAGTCCTCAACAGCCGTGCGCTGGTGGCCACCTTCGAGGTTGACGACCTATGCCCGCTGGGCTTCTTTGACCGCGAGCTGATCGGCTCGGTGGTCGCCAACGTCATCATCAATGCCATCCGCTTCGCGAAGCAGTCGATCCTGATCACCGTGCGTGAAGAAGACGGGCAGGTGGTGATAGAGATCAACGATGATGGGCCTGGTTATCCGGCAGACATGATCGAGTTTCAGTCCGACTACGTTCAGGGCCTCAACCAGGCCAGCGGCAGCACCGGCCTGGGCCTGTACTTTGCCGCGCAGATTGCCGGGCGGCACCAGCGCAACGGAGTGTGCGGGCGAATCGAACTTGCCAATGGCGGGCGGTTGGGCGGCGGGCTTTTCAGTCTTTACTTGCCCTGAGTCTTATGCGGTAGCTTGATTCGGCGTATTTTGGCAACAAAGCCGCAGGGCGGCATGGATGATGACCAAGGATTGACTGATGACTGGCTATAACCCCCATCCGCTCGCGCAGCAGTTGATGGGTATTGATGAAGTGGAATGTGTCACCCCTGACTTGAACGGGGTACCCCGGGGCAAAGTAATGACCGCTCAGGGTTTCCTCGAAGGGCGGCGCTTGCAAATGGCCAGGGGCGTATTGCTGCAATGCATCATGGGCGGTTACCCCCCTTCGCGCTTTTATGGCAGTGATGATGGCGATGTGGCCATGGTCGCAGATCCGCAGCAGATTCATCGCCTTCCCTGGAGCCACGAGCCGAGGGCGCTGGCGATATGCGATGTCGACGAGTTGGGCGGGGGAGCTTGCAATCTGTCTACCCGCAGCCAGCTCAAGCGAGTGATCGCTCACTATGCCGAACGTGGCCTGGCGCCTGTGGTTGCCACCGAGCTTGAGTTTTTCGTTTTTGCGCCCAACCCTGACCCGGCTCAAGCATTTCAGCCGCCCAAGGGCCTGGATGGTCGGCGAGAGGAGGGGCACTCGGCCTTCAGCATCAGTTCCAACAACGGTTTGCGTCCGTTTTTCAGCGAGGTTTACGCCTGCATGGCAGCGCTCGGTTTGCCGCGCGATACCTTCATGCACGAAATGGGCGTCAGCCAGTTTGAAATCAATCTGTGGCACGGCGACCCTTTGCTACTGGCCGACCAGACCTTTCTGTTCAAGCACCTGCTCAAGGAAGTGGCGCTCAAGCATGGCCTGATTGTGGTGTGCATGGCCAAGCCTCTGGCGCACACGGCAGGCAGTTCGATGCACATTCACCAGAGCGTGGTTGATGCCGCGACGGGTATTAACGTGTTCAACGACGAAGCAGGGCAGGCGACGGCTGCGTTCAGGCACTTCATTGCCGGGCAGCAGGCGTGCATGGCCGACTTCACGGCGCTGTTTGCACCGAACGTGAATTCCTATCAGCGGCTGTGTCATCCGTTTGCTTCGCCGAACAATGCCTGCTGGTCCCATGACAATCGAGCAGCAGGCTTGCGTATCCCTTCAAGCGCCCCGGCCGCACGGCGTGTGGAAAATCGGCTGCCGGGTGCCGATGCCAATCCTTACCTGGCCATCGCTGCCAGCCTCGCAGCGGGCCTTTATGGCATGGATCGCGAGCTGGAACCCACCGATCCGCTCCAGGGCGAGATTCAAGTGCCTGACCATTTGTCACTGCCATGTACCTTGCATGACGCTCTGGAGCGTCTGAAACGCAGTTCGGTGGCCAAGGAACTGTTTGGCAATGAGTTCATCGAAGGCTACATCGCATCGAAGAGTATGGAATTGACCAGCTTTCTCGATGAAATCACCCCCTGGGAGCGGCGTATTCTCGCTGCCCAGGCTTAGAAACGCTGTCTGGAAGTCATCGATTGCGGTGACTTCCTATTTTTGGAAAGTCGATGCGCCAAATCTGGAAGTCTTTTCAGGGGCTTTATTTTGCCTCGCTGATGATGTTGATCGGCTCGGGTCTTTTGACCACCTACCTCGCGTTGCGCTTGTCTGCTGATCAGGTCGATGGCCTGTGGATTGGTGGTTTGATGGCTGCCAACTATTTCGGCCTGGTGCTGGGCGGCAAAGTGGGCCACCGGCTGATCGGCCGGGTCGGGCATATTCGTGCCTATGCGACCTGTGCCGGTGTGGTAGGCGCGGCGGTGCTGGGCCTGGGATTGATCGATTGGCTCCCGGCCTGGCTGATTCTGCGGATGATTGTCGGCCTCGGGATGATGTGCCAGTACATGGTTATCGAAAGTTGGCTCAACGAGCAGGCAGCAGCCAAGCAGCGCGGCATGGTGTTCAGCGGCTACATGATCGCTTCCTATCTGGGCCTGGTGCTGGGCCAGCTGATTCTGGTGATTCACCCAGGGCTGGGGCCGGAGCTGTTGATGCTGGTCGCGCTGTGCTTCGCCCTGTGTCTGGTGCCGGTGGCCATGACCCGCAGCATTCACCCCGCGCCTTTGCACCCGGCGCCGCTGGAGCCACGGTTCTTCATCAGCCGGGTGCCACAGTCGTTGACCACGATCCTCGGTGCAGGGCTGATGGTTGGCTCGTTCTATGGTCTTGCGCCGCTCTATGCAGCGCAGCAGGGCTTGTCCACAGAGCATGTTGGTATGTTCATGGGCTGCTGCATCCTGGCCGGGCTGTTGGTGCAGTGGCCGCTGGGTTTGCTGTCCGACCGATATGACCGCGCCAAGCTGATGCGCGCTTTCGCCGGGATGTTGGCGGTGGCGGCGCTGCCCCTCGCCATTCTGCCGAACATGCCGCTGGAGGCGCTGTTCGTCGTGGGCTTTCTGGCGTCGATGTTGCAGTTCAGCCTGTATCCACTGGCCGTGGCATTCGCCAATGACCACGTCGAGGCCGAGCGCCGTGTTTCATTGACTGCGATGCTGCTGATGACCTTCGGTATTGGCGCCAGCATCGGTCCGCTGGCAGCGGGTGCGCTGATGCAAATGCTGGGCAGCAACATGTTGTACGTGTTCGTCAGTTTCACGGCATTTATTCTGGTGCTGCTGATTCGTCCGAAAGCCGTCACGCACCTTCACCAGGTCGACGACGCGCCGCTGCATCACATTGCCATGCCGGACAGCATGTCCAGCTCGCCGTTGGTGGTAGCTCTTGACCCGCGTGTGGACGAGCAGGTGGTTCAGGACCAGATGCAGACCGTGGTCGAGCCTGTGGTCGAGCCAGAGCCGACGCCTGAAGAGGTCGTCAAGCCAGCGACAGAGAACGAAGAGATCAACCGCCCCTAGACCTGTAGGAGCTGCCGAAGGCTGCGAACAGCGGTGTGTCATGGAAACCGGTTCGCAGCCTGGCCTGCTCTCATCAAACAAAACCTAAATCATCTGATTTACGTAATTTATGTGGGAGCGAGCTTGCTCGCGAAAGCGATGTTCAGGATTAAATAGATGCCTGGCAGTTCAGACCTCTTCGCGAGCAAGCTCGCTCCCACAGAGGGCTGGCTCCAACAAAAAAAGGCGATCACGCATTCCTGCGTGATCGCCTTTTTTACATCACCCAGCTGTCAGAAGTCGTCGTCTTTGTCGAAACGACGGGCTTCGCGCTGCAGTTGGTAGACGAAGCGCTCTACCTGACGCTGCACCAGCCCGCTCATGTTGTGAAAGCGGATGCCAGCGAAGGTGGTGTTGACCCTTTCTTCGAAGTGCAGGTACCGCAGCTCAACCGGGGCTGTCATGGTGCCGAAGGGCAATTGGGCAACGAAGCGCTCGTACACCTGGCCCAGTTGCATGCGCTCGGACACATCGCCTTCAAAGCGCAGTTTGCAGCCGGTGGCCGAGATATCCAGCAGTTTGCCAGCCAGGGGGAATTTGATCTTGTCGCCGCCCATCTCGACACTCACCAGTTGGGCAAGCTTGAGGGCTGCGCGAAAGGCGTTGCGTCGCTGGTGATAGATGACTTCGGTGGGCATCGCGCCGCGATACAGACGCTGCCCGTCGACTTCGACAATGGACATTTCCGCACTGCTTTCCCAAGCAATACGAACGCCGTCATGGAAGCCTTCGACGCGGTACGACTCACCGTTGGCGAGGAATTTTTCGCCATCGCGCGGGATCATTTCGTCTAGGGCAATGACATTGCTTTCACGGTCGACTTCGATCAGATAGCTCTGAAAACGTTGGGTGCGCTCGTGAAAAGTGATGATCAGCGGATCATGACTTTCCATAAGCAGCCGCAAATTGGCGGCAATTTCCAAAGGGGTGTTGAGTACCTTTGGGGGCTGCGGAGCATCTTCCGCGCTTGAGCCATTCACTTTTTCCATCTCCAGGCAAAATACGACAGCAACGCTATGGCAGGCATTTTGCCAGCATGCAATGCGCCTTGATACAGAAAGTTACGCTTGGCTTAACGGGCGAGGTCTGGCTCGGCCCGATGTTGAACCCCGGCTGTCATAAAGCGTGGGGCTGTCGCCAACCAGGATCTGCAACTGATGCGCTGTCGCCATCTGCTGCATTTTGATCGAGGTGCCATTGTGCTCATTCAGCTTCTGGCATTCAACGATCAATGCGCTCAAGTCATCACCTGACTTGATCAGTGTTTCGCCCAGAGACGAACTGTTGGCGAGTTCCACCAGACCTTTGCGGTCGGGACTCAAGCCAAGGCCACTGAGTATCTGGCTGCGTTTACGGCCATGCTGCTCGAGCAGGATAACCAGCGCCTGCTTCTGCGCCAGAATACGCTCCAGTTCAGCCATGTTGCGACCGTGCAGGGCGATGGATTCGGCATGCAGAAGCTCCAGCAGTTGCTGGGCCGGGGCCATGTCGTCGGTGATCAGTTGCAGCAAATTAGTGTCTTGCATCGCATGCTCTGGTTTTTAAGCGTCCAGAAGTTCCAGCGCGAGCAGTGGGCTAGCGTTGGGCTTCGAAATTAAGCAGCTTGCTGGCCACACGGTTGCTGTCGACCTGATAGCTGCCATCGGCAATTGCCATTTTCAATTCAGCGACACGAGCGCTGTTTACAGTAGGCAAGTCACCCAGTCTGTCGGTGATCGCTTTCAGCTGTTGAGCTTCGCCGCTCAGTTTCACGGATTCGCCTGCGCTTCCAGTTTTTTCCAATGAGCCCGTCGCTGCGGAGGACTCGGTCTTGCCTGCTTCTTTAACGCCGCCGGTGCGGGTTGTTCCGCTTACCGGTGTGGAGCTGTTAAGCCTGTTGAAATCAATGACCATGATAAAAATCCTCTGGGTATTTGGACGCTTGCCATGGTTTCGACCAGATCCGGGAAAACTTTAGCCCCTGATTAATATGAAAACCACGTGATGACCACAGCACATGGACCCCGTGTTCAGGAACTTGTTTCGCAGTCTAGGAAAAACAAGCGTTTGATGCCAGCGGATTGTCGGTTTACATCGGTGCCTCCACTTGGCCGGAGCCGATGATATTGGCCTTGATTACGCGTTTGGAATTCAGGTTACGCACCCGTATTTGCTCGTTGAAAGCGCCGCCGGACAATGCTTCGCCCGGCATCCTCACAGAAATGCTGCCGCTGCGTGCAGTGATCACCACCTGGTCGCCTTTGCGGACCATCTGTGGCTGTTCAAGGAAGCTCGGCGCGATGATCTGATCGATGACCGTTGGTCGGAGGATTTTCTGACCGACCGCCTGATCGACCGACGAAAGAAAGCCTTGTCCCAATTGGCCTACGTCCCGCTCGCGCAGCGCGACATCGTCTTCGCTGACAATGTCATCACGCTTGAGCGGCCGAACCGCCGTGACCACTTCGCGAAACAGGCGCACTTGAGCGGGTACGAACACCGTCCACGGGGACGAACCTTCACAGCGAACCCGGGTAGTAATGCGGCCCACAGGGCGCGGACTTTCCAGGCTGGCTGTCAATTCCTTGTCGCAGTACGCCATGCGCATGCGGGGGTCCAGTTGCCGGACTTCGATCTCGTAGCGGCCTTCGATTTGCCCCTTCGCCAAATAGTCTTCAACTGTGAATTCAAGAAACCCCTGCGTGACGCCGATAAGTTGTTCAGGCAATGTGAAACTGTCGGCGCGGCTGTCACTCGGCACGCTTGAAAGACACAGCAACGCCAGCGCGCAGAACAGGCTGAGCTTGCTGAGTATCATGTGTCGGGAAAATGTCGTTTTTGCGTTCATAACGTATAAATAGCAAGGCCCGTGCCGCATACCTGTTTCTGGTGTGACGGTGATCGGTTGCTTTGGAATGGGGAGTCGGAGCATGGCCGGTGTAATGGATTCGGTGAACCAGCGCACGCAGCTGGTTGGGCAGAATCGCCTTGAGCTGTTGTTGTTCCGTCTCGACGGCAAGCAACTGTATGGCATCAACGTTTTCAAGGTGAAAGAGGTGCTGCAATGCCCCAAACTCACCGTGATGCCCAAATCCAACCGGATTGTGCGCGGTGTGGCGAATATTCGCGGCGGCACGATTCCGATCCTCGATCTGGCGATGGCCACCGGTTTGCCGGGGCAGACCTCGCTGGACCATGCCTTTGTGATCATTACTGAATACAACACCAAGGTTCAGGGGTTTCTGGTGCATTCGGTCGAGCGCATCGTGAACATGAACTGGGAGGAGATCCATCCGCCACCCAAGGGCACGGGTCGCGACCACTACCTCACGGCAGTGACGCGGGTCGATAACCAGTTGGTGGAAATCATCGACGTCGAGAAGATCCTTTCCGAAGTCGCGCCGATGTCCGAAGCGGTGTCGGTGGGCGTCATTGATGAAGCGACTCATCACAAGGCGGTTTCCCTTCGTGTGCTGACCGTTGACGACTCGTCGGTGGCGCGCAAGCAGGTCAGTCGTTGCCTGCAGACGGTGGGTGTGGAGGTTGTTGCACTCAATGATGGGCGTCAGGCGCTGGAGTACCTCAAGCAACTGGTGGCTGAAGGCAAGAAACCTGAAGAAGAATTTCTGATGATGATTTCCGACATCGAGATGCCGGAAATGGATGGCTATACGCTGACTTCCGAGATTCGCAACGATCCGCGCATGCAAAAGCTGCACATCGTTTTGCACACTTCCCTGTCTGGCGTATTTAATCAGGCTATGGTGAAGAAAGTCGGCGCGGATGATTTCCTTGCCAAGTTCAGGCCTGATGACCTCGCGGCACGGGTTGTGGATAGAATCAAGGCAGCAGACAACAGCTAGGGGCGTCGCTCCTGGCGGTTTCATATGATTTGAGAGGCGGCACTTTGGCTACGGGTAATTTGGATTTCGAGCAGTTCCGGGTCTTTCTGGAAAAAGCCTGTGGCATCCTCTTGGGTGAAAACAAGCAATACCTGGTATCCAGTCGTCTTAACAAGCTGATGGAGCAGCAGGGCATCAAAACCCTGGGCGAGCTCATCCAGCGCATTCAGACCCAGCCGCGCAGTGGTTTGCGCGAGCAGGTGGTGGATGCCATGACGACCAACGAAACCTTGTGGTTTCGCGATACGTATCCGTTCGAGGTCATGAAGAACAAGGTGCTGCCGGAAGCAATCAAGGCCGCCCCGAATCAACGCCTGCGCATCTGGTCGGCTGCGTGCTCGTCGGGTCAGGAACCTTATTCGCTGTCGATGACCATTGATGAGTTCGAACGCAGCAACCCGAGCCTGCTCAAGAGCGGCGTGCAGATCGTGGCAACTGATCTGTCGGGTTTGATGCTGACCAACTGCAAATCGGGTGAGTACGACAGCCTGGCCATCGGCCGCGGTTTGTCGCCGGATCGCTTGCAGCGTTATTTTGACGTGAAGACGCCAGGGCGTTGGGCGGTCAAGGCGCCGATCAAGAGTCGTGTGGAGTTTCGTGCCTTTAACCTGCTCGACAGCTACGCGAGCCTTGGCAAGTTCGACATCGTGTTTTGCCGCAACGTGTTGATCTACTTCTCAGCTGAAGTGAAGAAGGACATCCTGCTGCGCATCCACGGCACGCTGAAGCCGGGCGGCTATCTGTTCCTGGGCGCTTCCGAAGCGCTCAATGGTTTGCCGGATCATTACCAGATGGTGCAGTGCAGCCCTGGGATTATTTACCAGGCTAAATAAAGCTGTGCTGTTGAGAGAAAGAGACCTTCGGGTCTCTTTTTTTTGATTTTAAATAGTTAGTTTTCAGTGGCCTTAGCGCGGGCAATCACGGGGGTTGACACATCTTTTTTTGAGTACATATCCGTTGCTGCGGTAACGGCCACTTAGGGTTGCGCCCTTACGGCGCCTCACTTTTGAGCCCAAAAGTAAGCAAAAGGCTCTTGCCCCACCACTCGGTCCCTCGCCTAGGCTCGGCATGCCCGTAATCCGACATTGATTCGGCGAGCCGCCGCAAAGGGCCATCCCTGGCCCAGTGCGGCTAAACCGGCATCCCTGCCGGTTTGCCCGCCGAATCAAAATCGGATTACGGCCAGCGTGGTTTAACGGGGCGCTTAAGATCAAAATCCAAAGCCAGATCAAAAGCCAGATCAAAAGCAGGGCGCTCGTCCGCAAGCGATAAAGGCGCTGCGGATTTACAGAACCACCTGGCAACACTGGCAACTTTACGGCACCTCGCTTGCCGCTTGCCTCCCTCACAGCGGAAATCCATTGCCGCTTTTCTGGCATCACTGTTGCCACCCTGGCCTGCGAGCCCCTGAAACATGGCGTTTCAAGATGTGGCACGCGGTTTGCTATGTCTCTGCTAAGCAAAACCAGTTATGACAATCAGGTCAACCGGCGAAGGTTTCCCGACATGAGCATCAACTTCGACAAAGCCTTAGGCATCCATGAAAAAGCCCTGAGCTTTCGCGCCCAGCGTGCGGAGGTGTTGGCTAACAACATCACCAACGCGGACACGCCGAACTACAAGGCTCGTGATCTGGAGTTTTCCACCGTGCTGGCCGCGCAAAGCGACAAGGTCCAGAACGGCAGCTTCTCGCTGAACAAGACCAACAGCCGCCACATCGAAGCGGACGGCGTGGGCAACACCGATGGCAGCCTGCTGTATCGCACGCCGTCGGCGCCTTCGCTGGACCAGAACACCGTTGATGCTCAAGTCGAAAGCGCCAACTACGCGGAAAACGCGGTGGGCTTTCAGGCCAGCTTCACTCTGCTCAACAGCAAATTCAAAGGGCTGATTGCAGCCCTTCGTGGAGAGTAATTCATGTCTCTAGCCAACGTTTTCAATATTGCCGGCAGCGGCATGAGTGCTCAGACCACTCGCTTGAACACCACCGCCAGTAACATCGCCAACGCCGAGACTGTGTCTTCGAGCATGGATCAGACCTACCGCGCACGTCACCCGGTGTTTGCCACCGTGTTTCAGCAAAGCCAGACCGGCGGCGGCTCGTTGTTCCAGGAGCAGGGCGAAGCCGGGCAGGGCGTTCAGGTCAACGGCATCATCGAAGACACCTCTAACCTCGAGGCGCGCTACGAGCCAAACCATCCTTCTGCCGACGGCAACGGGTACGTTTACTACCCCAACGTCAATGTCGTCGAAGAAATGGCTGACATGATTTCTGCCAGTCGGTCTTTCCAGACCAACGCGGAAATCATGAACACCGCCAAAACCATGATGCAGAAAGTATTGACCCTGGGTCAGTGATGAGGCGCGAACAAGATGGCTATTGATACCGACGTAAAAACAACGCTACTCAATTCACTGCAGAACCCGACACCTTCCGCGTCGTCGAAAAATGACGCCTTGGGCAAAGATGCTTTCCTGCAGCTTCTGGTTACCCAGATGAAAAACCAGAATCCTCTGGAGCCGCAGGACAACTCAGAATTCGTGGCTCAGTTGGCGCAGTTCAGCAGCCTGGAAAGCATGCAGAACCTGACGTCCACGGTTGACACCATCGCTGCCAACTATCAGTCGTCGCAAGCCTTGCAGGCGTCGTCTCTGGTGGGTCGTTCAGTGATCGTCAGCGCGAGTTCGACTGTGGTCGACACCGCCAAAGGCATGACGGGCACCGTTGTTGTTCCGTCTTCCAGCTCCACCACGTCCATCAAGATCTCCGACGCTCAGGGCAATGTCGTGAGAACAATTGATCTGGGCACCCAGCCTGCCGGTCAACCCAGCTTTACCTGGGACGGCAAAAATGAAGCCGGGGAAGTGGCAGCTGCAGGTGCTTATAGCTTTGTGGCCACCGGTTCTCTGGATGGCACGGCAACAGCGCTGGCGACCAGCCTGCCCGCTACGGTCAGTAGTGTGACGACTGGCGTCAACGGGGCAGAGATGATGCTTAATCTGGCGGGCGGTCAAAGTATCGCCTTGTCCAAAGTGCAAACAATCGGAATTTAAGAGCCGACTCGACGGCGAAGGAGTGTTACATGTCATTCAATATCGGTCTTAGTGGGCTCTATGCTGCAAACAAAAGCCTCGACGTTACCGGCAACAACATTGCCAACGTCGCGACCACTGGCTTCAAATCATCTCGCACAGAATTTGCCGACCAGTACGCGCAATCGATTCGCGGTACGTCGGGCAACGTTAACGTCGGTAGCGGCGTTACCACGGCGGCTGTGTCGCAACAGTTCACGCAAGGCACGTTGACCACCGGTACGGCGAACAGCCTGGACCTGGCAATCAATGGCAACGGCTTCTTCATGCTCAACAATAACGGCGAGAAGTTGTATACCCGTGCCGGTGCATTCCACACTGATAAAGACGGCAACGTCGTCAACGTTTCCGGTCAGAAACTGCAAGGTTACAACGTCGACGCCAATGGCAACGTTGTGACCGGTGTTCTGGGTAACCTGAGAGTCGACTCGTCGAACCTGGCGCCTAATCCAACGGGCCGTATTACCGTGGGCTCGAACCTCGACTCCCGAGCGGTACCGCCGAAAGTTGCGGTGTTTGATCCGACCAACGTCGAAAGTTACAACAGCACTTACAGCACCGCGATCTACGACACCCAGGGTAACCAGCACTCTCTGGATCAATATTTCGTCAAAGGCACCAACAACGAATGGACCATGTATTCGGTCATTGATGGTCGTAACATTGGCCCCGAAGACGCTGCGGTCCCACCTGCTACTGCGGGCCCGGTGACTGCCTCTTCGAACAAGTTGAGCTTCGACGCAAGCGGCAAGCTCATCCTTGATACGACGCCTACCACCACTAGCCCGGGGCTGGCCGTAAACGAAGACGGTACCTTCCAGATCAATGGCTGGGTGCCAAAGATCAATACCGGTACTGCTGCGGCACCGGTCTGGGTTGAGAACGGCGCGTTGGTCGGCGGTACGATTCAGCTCGATATGCTGTCCACGTCCCAGACTGCATCGGTGTCTGGCGCTATCACCAAGACTCAGGACGGTTTCGCTACCGGCCAGATCAGCTCCATGAGCGTGGATCAGACCGGCAACCTGTTTGCCAGCTACACCAACGGCCAATCCAAGGTGATCGGTCAGGTGTCGTTGACCAACTTCGCCAACGTCCAGGGCCTGGCGCCCGCCGGTGGTACCGCCTGGCGTGAAACCTTCGCTTCTGGCGTGCCGGTCAGTGGCGCACCACAAACCGGGACTTTGGGTCTGGTCCAAGGCCAGGCGCTGGAAGACTCCAACGTCGACCTGACGGCCGAGCTGGTTAACCTGATCAAGGCGCAGAGCAACTATCAGGCGAACGCGAAGACCATTTCGACCCAGGCAACCATCATGCAGACCACTATCCAGATGACCTGATTCTGGTTATTGGAATGCTGCTTTAAAAAGCCCCTTTCGAGGGGCTTTTTTATGGCCTGAACTTCAGGTTTTTTCATGAGTACAGTGCTGTATCGCGCAGGTTTTAAATAACAGGAACAGTCACACAGTCAGCTTGGAAACTTCCTACGCAGGCTAGTGTGAGAATAAAAACTCCTCAATAAAGTGCCGTTTCGGCATGGGAGTTTTTATGTCGTTCAATGTGTCGATCAGTGGAATCAACGCTGCCAATAAAAGACTCGAAGTTGCAGGCAATAATATCGCCAACGTCGGTACCTTCGGGTTCAAGACCTCGCGTGCCGAATTTTCAGCGTTGTATTCATCTGCTCATCTGGGCAGCGGGCGTCATGCGATTGGTGATGGCGTACGAATCGCCAATGTCTCGCAGGATTTTACCGAGGGTGACAGCGTCGCCACCCATGGCAGGCCGTTGGACATGCGCATCCAGGGCGGTGGATTTTTTGTCGTCAGTGATCGCGGTTCGCTGGCCTACACCCGGGCTGGCGCTTTCACGAAAGATGCCGAGGATTTTGTCGTCGACAGTGGAGGCGGGCGCTTGCAAGGCTATGCGGTCAATGACAAAGGGCAGGTCATACCCGGGGTTCGCACCGATCTGAAAATCGACATGTCGAATGTCGCGCCCAAGTCCACCACCGCCCTTTCCGAAACCCTCAACCTGGACGCCGGATTGCCGTCGCTGGCCCAGTTGCCTGGATTCGATCCCGATGATCCGTCCACCTATACGCGGGTGACCACCCAAACCATTCAAGACAAGGGCATAGACCCAGCCCCGCCGAGTGACCACCAGCTCAAGCAATACTTCGTCAAGACCGAAGACAATCAGTGGTCAATGTATGTGTTGATCGATGGCAGAAACCCGGCGGATCCCGGCAGCAATAGCCCGCTGCATGTGCGTCTGGACAAGGCTGCGGACGGCTCGATAAGGCACACCGCCAATACCCAGCATATAAACAAGGTGTCTGATACCGAGTTTGAATTGAAGGGTTGGGTGCCGGCGAGTCAGGTCAATGACAAATGGATCGCCAATGGCGCTGCCAATGCCGGGGCGGTCTCGCTGTCACTGGCCGACGGCGCCGACAGTGCGCTTGAGGCCGGTGACCCGGTCATGGTGCGGCCGGTTCCAGTGCTAGATTCCACTGACCCTAAAACCTACAGTGCGTTGTTTGCCAATTCGATTTTCGACAGCCAGGGCAATCGTCATGAGATGAAGCGTTATTTCGTCAAGGATGGCGGCAACAGTTGGCAGATGCACTTGCTGGTCAATGACCGCAATCCTCTGATGCCCGAATCGACGACGCCGCTGACTGCCAACCTGCGCTTCAGTGCTGACGGTTCGCTGCAGTCGCTGACCGGTGCGCCGGGGCTGACGATTAATAACGGCAACTCGATGCAGCTGCAAGGCTGGATCCCGGCCATGGCCCAGAACCGTGGGCGTGGTAATGAAGCCTGGGTCGCCAACGGTGCAGCGGCCAGTCAGGACGGTATTGCCATTGATTTCAGCAACATCAACCAGTTCAACGCCTCCACCTCTCGATCCTCTCAATACGTGGACGGTCATGCGGCCGGGGAGATGAGCAGCCTGAGCATCGGACGTGATGGCATGTTGCAGGCGGGGTTCAGTAACGGTCTGCATCGCAATATCGGTCAGGTCATATTGGCGACGTTCGCCAATGAGCAAGGACTCAAGCCGCAGAGCGACACACGCTGGACTGAAACGGGAGAGTCCGGCGTCGCCACCTATGGGGTGCCGGGAGCTGGAATGCTGGGCAGCGTTATTGGCGGCTCGCTGGAAGGCTCCAATGTCGATCTGACGGAGCAGTTGATCGAGTTGATCCAGGCGCAGACGGCCTATCAGGCTAATTCGAAGGCGATTTCAACCGAGGTGACGGTGATGCAGACGTTGATCCAGTCCGTCTGACGGGTAGGCGTCTGGTCGCCGCATTTTGATTGCAATACTGTCTCGTGGGACCGGCTTTAGCCGGGAAGAGACCCATACATCCAGGGTGCTGGTGTGGGTAGAACTGCCCCTTCCCGGCTAAAGCCGGTCCCACGAATCTTCCACCTTTCAGATCGAGCAATCGGCTTTAACGAAGAAACCCTTCAAACGTTTCCAGCCTTCGCCAGGGCTGGTCTGTGCGCAGACGATGCGATCTGCGCCTTGCCATTTGTAATAGCGTGCGGGTTTGGCCTGAATCGTGGTTGAAACCAGAATCAACGTTGCTGTCACGATCAGCAAGCGCTTGGCGGGGGCTTTCATCTGTGGGGGTGTTCCTTAGCGGTTCGCGTTACTCGCAAGCCTAACACCGGCGCGCTTTTGCCCACTGCTATTTCAGCCAGCTGGCCGTTTTTATCGAGCCCGATGAAGTTTTTTTGGCGGCGGGGCGGGCGACATTGGCCAAATGTGGCAGTCCGCCGCCGCATTCTCTTCAAGCGCCGGGATCGGCAAACCTCCGATGCCCGTTTTCACTGCCAAATCAGTGCTTTGTATCAAGGCTGACAAGTTGGACCGATAATTGCTTTGTCACCTCCAGAACAGCTACAGACGGCAAGCGTCTGTCAGAGGAGGATGACTGTGGATAAGTTGCTTTACGTCGCGATGAGCGGAGCGTCTGAAAACGCCGTTGCGCAAAAGGCTCACGCCAACAACCTGGCGAACGTGTCGACCAATGGGTTTATGCGTGACCTGGAGCAAGCGCGCTCGATGCCGGTGTTTGGCGAGGTGCAGCCTTCGCGCGCCTATGCCATGAGCGAACGTCCCGGTACTGACTTCAGTGGCGGCGCAATGATCGATACCGGTCGCGAACTGGATATCGCCGTCAAGGGTGATGGCTGGATTGCGGTCCAGACCGCCGACGGTGGCGAGGCTTATACCCGTAGCGCTGGCATGAATATCGACGCCCTCGGCGTGTTGCGTGCTGGCAATGGTTTGCCGGTCATGGGCAACGGCGGGCCGATTGCCGTGCCGCCTCAGCAGCAGATTGAAATCGGTGCCGACGGCACCATCAGCGTTCGCTCGCTGGGTGAGACGCCGCAGGTCATGGCTCAGGTAGACCGCATCAAACTGGTCAACCCGGACATCAAGTCCATGGAAAAAGGCCCGGACGGCATGATCCACACCAAGAGCGGCGCAGCGGCACCGGCCGACGCCAACGTTCGGGTCGAGTCAGGTTTCCTGCAGGCCAGCAACGTCAGCGCCGTTGAAGAAATGACGTCGGTACTGACGTTGTCTCGCCAATTCGAATTGCACGTCAAGATGATGAAAACCGCCGAGACCAATGATGAGTCCGCGGCGCGCATCTTGCAGATGAGCTAACTATTGACAGCTTGCGTCGGTAACTCGACGCACGAGGAGAAAACCAATGATTCCTGCACTCTATGTAGCCAAAACCGGTCTCGCCGCTCAGGACATGAACCTGACGACGATCTCCAACAACCTGGCCAACGTGTCGACCACTGGCTTTAAAAGTGATCGCGCCGAATTCCAGGACTTGCTCTACCAGATCAAGCGTCAGCCAGGTGCTCAGTCGACCCAGGACAGCGAACTGCCGTCCGGTCTGCAACTGGGTACCGGTGTGCGCATCGTCGGCACGCAGAAAAACTTCACCGCCGGTAGCCTGGAAACCACCTCGAACCCGCTTGACCTGGCGGTCAATGGTCGCGGTTTCTTCCAGATCATGCAGCCGGACGGCACTGTCGCTTACACCCGCGACGGTACGTTCCACCTGGACGCCAACGGCCAGATCGTGACCGCCAATGGTTACGCCCTTGAGCCTGCGATTGTCGTGCCACAGAACGCCCAGACTTTCACGGTCGGTCAGGACGGCACCGTTTCCATCACCCTGGCAGGTCAGACGGCGACGCCGCAAATCATCGGCAACATTCAGACGTCCGACTTCATTAACCCGGCCGGCCTGCAAGCCATGGGTGGCAACCTGTTCGTGGAGACCGCTTCGAGCGGCGCGCCACAGGTCGGCACTCCGGGTTTGAACGGTCTGGGCACCACGCTGCAGAACACCCTGGAAGCGTCCAACGTGAGCACGGTTGAGGAGCTGGTCAACATGATCACCACTCAGCGCGCCTACGAGATGAACTCCAAAGTGATCTCCACCGCTGACCAGATGCTGCAGAACTTGACGCAGAACCTGTAACACCTTGATCGACCTGTTGCTGTACCCGCTCAATCCGATGTGGCGCCTGTTCGGCGCCAGCTACACCGCGAGGTTTTAAGTGTCATGAAACGGCTTCCTGTTCTGCGGTTTTCTGTGTTGGTCACGGCCCTCTGTGGGGCTGCGTTACTGACTGGCTGTGTCGCGCCTTCCGCCAAGCCAAATGACCCTTATTACGCGCCGGTGATGCCGCGTACGCCGCTGCCAGCAGCGGCCAACAACGGCTCGATCTACCAGGCAGGTTTCGAACAGAACCTGTATGGCGATCGCAAGGCATTCCGGGTCGGCGACATCATCACCATCACGCTTTCCGAGCGTATGGCAGCCAGCAAGGCGGCCACCTCGGCGATCAAGAAGAACAGCTCCGCGAACATTGGCCTGACCTCGCTGTTCGGTTCGGGCTTGACCACCAACAACCCGATTGGTGGCAATGACCTGAGCCTGAGCGCTGGCTACGACGGCGCGCGCAACAGTTCCGGTGACGGCAAGGCCGCGCAGAGCAACAGCCTGACCGGTTCGGTCACCGTGACGGTGGCTGACGTGATGCCCAACGGCATCCTCGCGGTGCGTGGCGAGAAGTGGATGACCCTCAACACCGGTGACGAGCTGGTGCGCATCGCAGGCCTGGTGCGTGCCGATGACATCGCCACCGATAACACCGTTTCGTCTACCCGTGTGGCCGATGCGCGCATTACGTATTCAGGTACTGGTGCATTTGCCGATTCAAGCCAGCCAGGCTGGTTTGACCGGTTCTTCCTCAGCCCGTTGTTCCCTTTCTGATAGCGGGATAGACATGATCAAGCTCAAACAACTGATAGCGGCGGCACTGCTGTTGTCCACCGCGTTCGGCGTACAGGCCGAACGTTTGAAGGACATCGCCAGTATTTCCGGCGTGCGGGCTAACCAATTGATCGGCTACGGTCTGGTGGTGGGGCTCAACGGTACGGGCGACCAGACCACCCAGACCCCGTTCACCCTGCAGACCTTCAACAACATGCTGGCTCAGTTCGGCATCAAGGTGCCGGCCGGTTCAGGCACTGTGCAGTTGAAAAACGTCGCGGCGGTGGCGGTGTATGCCGACCTGCCTGCGTTCGCCAAGCCAGGCCAGACCGTCGACATCACGGTGTCCTCTATCGGTAACTCGAAAAGCCTGCGTGGCGGCGCGTTGCTGATGACGCCGATGAAAGGCGTCGACGGCAATGTTTACGCCATCGCCCAGGGCAACCTGGTCGTTGGCGGCTTTGATGCCGAGGGCCGTGACGGTTCGAAAATCACCGTCAACGTTCCGTCTTCGGGTCGCATCCCGGGCGGTGCTTCGGTTGAGCGCGCAGTGCCAAGTGGTTTCAACCAGGGCAACACCCTGACCCTGAACCTCAACCGTTCGGACTTCACCACCGCCAAGCGCGTGGTGGACAAGATCAATGATCTGCTCGGCCCTGGCGTTGCCCAGGCGCTGGACGGTGGTTCGGTTCGCGTCACGGCGCCGCTGGATCCGGGCCAGCGCGTCGACTATCTGTCGGTGCTGGAAAACCTCGAAATCGACCCGGGCCAGACTGCTGCGAAAGTCATCATCAATTCGCGCACCGGCACTATCGTGATCGGCCAGAACGTCAAGGTATCGCCCGCCGCCGTGACGCACGGCAGCCTGACCGTGACCATCACCGAAGACCCGATTGTCAGCCAGCCGGGCGCCTTGTCCGGGGGCCAGACGGCTGTCGTGCCGCGCTCGCGAGTCAATGCTGCGCAGGAACTGCACCCGATGTTCAAGTTCGGCCCGGGCACCACGCTGGATGAAATCGTCCGCGCGGTTAACCAGGTGGGCGCTGCCCCTGGCGACTTGATGGCGATTCTTGAAGCACTGAAACAGGCTGGCGCGTTGCAAGCCGACCTGATCGTGATCTGAGGAAGTTGTCCATGGATATGCCCAAGAGCGCGATTTCTTCAGGTATTGATTCAGGTGCGTACACCGACCTCAATCGTTTGAATGCCTTGAAGCATGGCGACAAGAACAGCGATGCCAACCTGAAAAAGGTCGCGCAGGAATTCGAGTCGCTGTTCCTCAGCCAGATGCTCAAGGGCATGCGCCAGGCCAATGAAGTGTTGGCCAAGGACAACCCGATGAACACGGCCGCGACCCGTCAGTATCAGGAAATGTCCGACCAGCAGCTGGCCGTCACCATGTCCACCAAGGGCAACGGTATCGGCCTGCAAGACGTGCTGATGCGTCAGTTGTCCAAGACCAAGAACATGCAAGCCGCACCGGTGGGCGAAATGCCCGCTGCCGATGCGAAAGCCGATACAAAAGCCAATCCGATGGCGACCGCCACGGGCGTGTATCAGCGTCCGCTGTGGGCGACCCGTTCGGCTGCTGGCGATGCAGCCGCTGCCGCCAATGCGGGCGAGGAAGGGCGCAACGACATGGCCCAGCTCAACGCGCGGCGTCTGGCCTTGCCGAGCAAACTCACCGACCGCTTGCTGGCAGGCATCGTGCCGTCGGGCGCCAACGCCTTGGCACCCACCGCGCGTACTCCGGCGACGGCGTCGACAGGCGCCACAGGCAGCAACGGCGACTGGACGATGGACCCGAATCTGGCCCCTGCCACGCCGCAATACGTGCGCACCATGGCTCAACCGCCACTGGCGCCGGGCAAGAAAGCGTTCAGCAACTCCGACGAATTCATGGCGACCATGTTGCCGCTGGCCAAGGACGCTGCCGCACGTATCGGCGTCGATCCTTCGGTGCTGGTGGCTCAGGCCGCGCTGGAAACCGGTTGGGGCAAATCGATCATGCGCCAGCAGGATGGCAGCAGCAGCCACAACCTGTTTGGTATCAAGGCCACCGGCAACTGGAATGGCGGTCAGGCGCGGGCAATCACCAGCGAGTTTCGTGAAGGCAAGATGGTCAAGGAGACGGCGGACTTCCGTTCCTACGACTCGTACGCCGACAGCTTCCATGACCTGGTGAGCCTGTTGCAGAACAACAATCGCTATAAAGAAGTGGTCAATTCGGCCGATAACCCGGAACAGTTTGTAAAAGAATTGCAGAAGGCCGGATACGCCACTGACCCGGACTATGCCAGCAAGATTTCGCAGATTGCGAAGCAGATGAAGAGTTACCAGAACTACGCAGCCGCATCGGGCTCTTCCACGACTTTATAAGGCTTGAACAATGTCGAATTTGATCAATATTGGTATGTCGGGCCTGAATGCCAGCCAAGCGGCATTGGCCACTACGAGTAATAACATCAGCAACGCCGCGACCTCGGGTTACTCCCGTCAGTCGGTCTCGACCGTCACCAGCGGCTTGCAGAATATCGGTGTGGGTTATATCGGCACCGGCACCACCTTGTCTGATGTGCGACGCATCTATAACAGCTTCTTCGATGCCCAGTTGCAGACCACCACCGCGCTGACCAGTGATTCCAAGGCGTACCTTGATCAGATCAGCTCTGCTGACAAGCTGCTGTCGGACAGCACTACCGGTATCAGTTCGGTACTGACCAGCTTCTTCTCTTCGGTGCAGAAGGCAGCAGCGACGCCCAACGATCCGTCGACTCGTCAGTTATTGCTCACCCAGGCGCAGACGTTGAGCAGCCGTTTCAACTCCGTCTCGTCCCAGCTGAGCCAGCAAAACGACAAGATCAACTCGGAGCTGACCACCCTGACCGGGCAGGTCAACAAGATCACTTCGTCCATCGCTGCCCTGAACCAGCAGATTGTCCAGCTTTCCAGCGCTACTGGCGCCACGCCGAACAGCCTGCTGGATGCCCGTAACGAGGCAGTCCGCTCGCTCAATGAGCTGGTGGGCGTCAAGGTTTCCGACCACAACGGCGTGTATGACGTTTCTCTGGGCAGCGGTCAGCCGCTGGTCACCGGGAACACCTCCAACAGTTTGTCGGTGGGTATGAGCAGCACCGACAAGACCCAGATGACCATCAAGCTGAACTACCCACAAAGTTCGGTGGATGTGACGTCGGTGGTGACGGGTGGTGCGATTGGCGGCATGTTGCGCTATCGCCAGGATGTTCTGGTGCCTGCCACCAACGAGCTGGGCCGGATGGCGCTGGTGGTGTCTGACACCATCAACAGCCAATTGGGGCAGGGCCTGGATTCCAGCGGGGCGTTTGGTGCTTCGGTGTTTTCGAGCATCAATAGCGCGACCGCTATCGCACAGCGCAGCCAGGCCACCACCGGCAACAGCGCGGCGGGCGGCAACTTTAATGTGGTCATCAAGGATTCCAGCGCGCTGACCATTTACGACTACAAGGTCAGCTTCGATTCGGCTACGCCTGGTCAGTACAGCGTCACGCGTTCCGACGGCACCACCATGCCCGGCGGACCGTGGAACACCAACGTCGTTGCCCCGGCTACCACGGCCAATAACTTTGTCGGTGATGGTATCGCCATCGTTCCGACCGGTGCACCTGCTCAGGGCGACAGCTTCCTGATCAGCCCCACCCGTGCCGGTTCAAGCAACATCAAGACCGAGCTGACCGACGCCACCAAACTGGCCTTTGCAGCGCCACTGGCTATCACCAGTGCCACCGGCAACGGCGGGACCGGCGTGATCACCCAGCCTACGATGGTCACCAAGTTTGATATTTATGGCGAGCCCGCCGAACAGCAAGCCCTGAAAGGCGCCTTGAACAGCACGATGCCGGTCAAGCTGGTGTTCTCTGCGGCGGCCAATGGCGCCCAGCAATACAAAGTCTATGGCGCCAATGGTACCGAGATCACCGCCGCGGCCGGCAGCATCACGCCGGGGCAGAGCAATGCGCTGGAGATCACCATTCCGTACGGTGCTGGCACTGACAGTTTCAAATTTTCTACGGCCATCACCGGCTCGCCCGCTACAGGTGACAGCTACACCGTCTCCTTCAATGACGACGGCAAAACCGATAACCGCAATGCCCTGAGCCTGCTGGAACTGCAGACCCGCGCAACCGTGGGCAAGACCGATGGCGCAAACGGCATCAGCTTCACCAATGCCTACGGCAAGCTGGTCGAGCAAGTCGGCGCCAAGACCTCCCAGGCCGCCGTGGACTCCACCGCGACCACGGCGATCCTCAAGGAAGCCAAGGCCAATCGCGATTCGGTGTCCGGGGTCAATCTGGATGAAGAGGCGGCCAACCTGGTCAAGTTCCAGCAGTACTACACCGCCTCTTCGCAGATCATCAAGACCGCGCAAGATATGTTCAGCACCTTGATCAACAGTCTCTAAGGAATAATTGATTATGCGAATATCTACAGCGCAGTACTTCGAGACCAGTGCCTCCAAGTACCAGAGCAATTATTCCGACACCATCAAGACTGATGCACAGATCAGCTCCGGTAAGCGGATCCAGGTGGCCTCCGATGATCCGATCGGCGCCTCGCAACTGATCCAGCTGCAGCAGCAGAAAGCCTTGCTGGAGCAGTACAACGGCAACATGACGTCGCTGAAAACCTCGCTGACCACTGAGGAAAGTGTGCTGGACGGGATCAACACCGCCCTGCAGACCGCTCGCGTGCTGGCGATTCAGGCGGGCGGCGGCACTGCGTCGGATGAAGATCGAAAATCCATTGCCAACCAGATTGGCGAGATTGAAAAACAAGTGCTGGGCTTGCTCAACACCAAGGACGCCGCCGGTGAGTATCTGTTCTCCGGTTCCAAGTCGGCGACCCCGCCTTACTTGCAGAACGCTGACGGGACTTACACCTACCAGGGTGATGAAACCCAGCTGAGTCTGCAGATTTCCGACACCTTGTCGATTGCGTCCAATGACACGGGTTACAGCCTGACCGAGCAGACCCCCAATGCGAGCCGCACAGTGGTCAGCAGCTCGCCGGAGGCTCCGGCCACTGTCAACGGGCGCGTCTCGTTGTCGTCCGGTCTGATCAGTTCCAACACTGCCTACACCAATGAGTTCACCGCAGGTCAGCCTTACCAGGTGACGTTCACCAGTTCGACGCAATTCAAGGTGTTTTCCGGCGCCACTGACATCACGGCTGAAGTTGCTGGGGCGGGCACCTTCGATCCGAACGTGGCCGGGGGCAGCAGCTTCAAGTTGCGCGGCGTTGATTTTGAAATCAACGTCACCAAGAAAGAGGGCGAACTGCCTGCTGACTTCGATGCCGCCATGCAGGGTCAAGGCTTCACGTTGGCCTCCAAGCCTGACGCGATCACGGTCGCGCGCATGGGCGGTAACAGCTCGACGGCGCAAATCACCAACTCGACGGTATCCGATCCTGCTGCGTACGCCACCACCTTCCCACGCGGCGGGGCGCTGATCACCTTCGGTGCGGGCGGTGCCTACCAGGTGTTTGCCCAACCGTTCAAGCAGGGTGACACCGCGATTGCCACAGGCACCAAGGCCGCGGGGGACACCTCGATCACCCAGGCTGGCGTGACCTTCAACTTCGCGGCGGGGCTGACCGAGCCCGCAGCGGGCGATCAGTTTGCAGTGAAAGTGGACACCCATCAGAACAAAAGCGCGCTCAACACCCTGAGTGATCTGCGCAAGGCACTGAGTGCCCCGGTGGGTGGTTCGGTGGCCAACCAGAACAAGCTGGATGAAGAAATCGCCGCGTCCCTGAGCAACCTGACGCTGTCGATGAATAACAATGATCTGGTGCGCGGCTCTATCGGCGCGCGCGCGAACTCCATTGATATCCAGGCCGCAGAGAACGGCACCATTTCGTTGAACAACAAAACCACGCAATCGGCCATCGGTGACACCGATATTGCCGAGGCTTCGGTTCAGCTGACCCTGCAGCAAACCATGTTGCAGGCGTCGCAGTTGGCCTTTGTGAAAATCTCCCAATTGAGCCTGTTCAACAAGCTGTAGCCGGCAAGCCTGCGGGCATTGTTTACCCTTTTCAGGCGTTCTGCGCCTCACACTGCTCGCGCGTAATTGCCCGGGCAGTTTTTTATTGTGTGAACGGCAGGCGGACCTGGAGCAAAAAAGCGCATAGAACTTAGTGACCTATGAGTCATAATGCGCATCTTCACAGTATCGCGTTCGCGGGCGATGCCTGTTTTTAGCTGGCTCCACGCTGACTTCACGACGTTCCGTGGTCATTTGCCATTGCCCGCCGGCCTGTTTTTCCAGGCCCACAGCCTTCTGATTTCAATGCCGCGCCTTCGTGCCTGCGGTGATATTCAGCTATTTATTTGGGAAGCCATGATGATTGGCATAAAAAGCATAGCGAGTTACGTGCCTGTTGCAGGCGTGGATAACTACGCCCAGGGCGCCAAATTCGGCAAGGATGACGAATTCATCCTTGGCAAGATCGGCTCCGCTTTCCTGCCGCGCAAAGAAGACGCTCAGGAAACCTCCGATCTGTGTGTCGAGGCGGTCAACGCTTTGTTCGCCAACAACCCGGATCTCAAGCGCGAATCCATCGATGCGCTGATCGTTGTCACTCAGAACGGCGATGAAGAAGGGCTGCCGCACACCGCTGCCATCGTTCAGGACAAGCTTGGCCTGCCGACCCACGTAGCGGCGTTCGACATCTCCCTGGGCTGCTCCGGCTATGTATACGGCATCTATGCACTCAAGGGCTTCATGGAAGCTGCAGGCCTGAAGAATGGCCTGTTGGTGACGGCTGATCCGTACTCGAAAATCGTCGACCCTGAAGACCGCAACACCACCATGCTGTTCGGTGATGCGGCCACCGCCACCTGGATGGGCGAAGACGCTCCCTGGCAGTTGGGCAAGGCCAAGTTCGGCACCGACGGCTCCGGCGCACCTCATTTGAAGGTCAGCAACGGCGTGTTCTTCATGAACGGGCGTCAGGTGTTCAATTTCGCGCTGCTCAAAGTGCCGGCGCACTTGCACGAACTGCTGGACGAATCCGGTCTGCAATCCACCGACATCGACGCGTTCTGCATTCACCAGGGCAGTGCGGCCATCGTCGATGCCGTGGCGCGTCGCTTTGAGGGTGAGCCCGAGAAGTTTCTCAAGGACATGCTGGAGACGGGTAACACGGTTTCCTCGAGCATTCCGCTGCTGCTGGAAAAGCACGTGCTGGATTCGCAATGGAAGCGCGTGGCCTTGAGCGGTTTCGGTGTGGGCCTGTCCTGGGGTTCGGCGATTATTCATCGGGCGTGATGACGCGCTCCAGCTGTTGGAGCGCAGTGGCCCGCGATGATTGTGAGGTAAGAATCGTGGGACCGGCTTTAACCGGGAAGGCGGCAGTTCTGCCTCCACATCTGCAAAGGATGTATCGGCCTCTTCCCGGCTAAAGCCGGTCCCACACAGAGTCTGCGCAGAAAGCCTTCCCATTCAGCACAACACATCACCCTATATAGAAAGCCATCGCCCGCGTCTGAACCGCGGGCGTTTTGCGTTTTATACCGGGGTGAGTGCCTTGCAAGCGCCAGCCGCCTGGCGCTGCAAGAAGTTTTGAACCGCTAAAGCCTTGAATTTAAAGGGGTGGCACGGTGCTAGTAAAAATAATGAGAAAAAGCCCTCAAGCAACTTGCATTCACGACGATAACTATTACGAAGGTTCTCTAGGCCAATCCCGGCACTTGCCAGGGCCGGAAGCCGCAGCACCCATCCAACGAGGATTTCGTCATGGCTTTAACAGTAAACACCAACATTGCTTCGATCACTACCCAGGCCAACCTGAACAAAGCCGGCGGCGCCTTGGCAACTTCCATGCAGCGCCTGTCTTCCGGCCTGCGTATCAACAGCGCTAAAGACGACGCTGCTGGCCTGCAGATCGCTAACCGCCTGACCAGCCAGATCAACGGCCTGGGCCAAGCTGTAAAGAACGTGAACGACGGTATCTCCATCGCGCAAACCGCTGAAGGCGCAATGCAGGCTTCGACCGACATTCTGCAAAAAATGCGTACTCTGGCTCTGTCCTCGGCTACCGGCTCCCTGAGCCCCGATGACCGTAAATCCAACAATGACGAATACCAGGCTCTGACTTCGGAACTGACTCGTATCTCGCAGACCACTACTTTCGGTGGCCAGAAGCTGCTTGACGGTTCGTACGGCACCAAAGCAATCCAGGTTGGCGCCAACGCTAACGAAACCATCAATCTGAGCCTGGAAAACGTTGCTGCCAACAAAATTGGTTCGCAGCAGGTCAAGACTTCGGCGATCGTTCCAGATGCTGACGGCCTGACTGCTGGCACCATCAACGTTACTGGTAATGGTCAGACTGCTGCAGTGTCTTACCTTGCAGGCGCATCTGCCAAGAGCATCGCGGCTAACCTGAACGGTTCCATCGGTGGCCTGACCGCTACTGCCAGCACTGAAGCTCAGTTCAAAGTCGACACCGCTATCACCAAGGCTACTCCTGCTGCTCCAGCCAGCTTCACGCTGCAAGTGGGCGATGCTTCGGTTAACCTCATTGGTGTGATGGACAATGCCGGTCTGGCTGACCAACTGAAATCCAACGCTGCCAAGCTCGGCATCAGCGTTAACTACGATTCGACTAAAGGCACCCTGGAAATCAAGTCGGACACCGGCGAAAACATCAAGCTGACCGGTACTGCTGGTTCTGCTGCGATCGGCATGAGCGTCAAGAACGGCGAAGGCGTCTACAACAACGATGGCGCAACTCCTCCGGTTCAGGTTTTCACTGCCGCAGCTGACGGCGCTGACTTGATTGCAACTGGCCAGATCTCCCTGGACTCGTCCAAGGGTTACTCGTTGAGTGGCGACGGCGTTAACGAACTGTTCGGCGCTGCTACTGTTTCGTCCGAGCAGACCACTATCGCTGACACCGATGTTACCGACGCTGCCAAAGCACAAAACGCTCTGGCTGTAATCGACAAGGCCATCGGCACTATCGACGGCGTTCGTTCGGGTCTGGGTGCTACCCAAAACCGTCTGACTACTACTGCTGACAACCTGCAGAACATTCAGAAGAACTCCACCGCTGCACGTTCCACCGTTCAGGACGTCGACTTCGCTTCCGAAACCGCCGAACTGACCAAGCAACAAACGCTGCAATCTGCTTCGACTGCGATCCTGTCCCAGGCGAACCAGCTGCCATCCGCTGTACTGAAACTGCTTCAGTAATAACAGCGCTTGGTGATTGACGGAAGGGCGCGTATACGTGCCCTTTCGTCTTTTCCGTGATGAGGAGATTGGACATGGATATAAGCTCTAAAGTGAACCTGTCTTATCCTGCCCCGGCGCCGCAAAGCGCCAGTGCATACGCCGCCGCGCCCAAGACAGAAGCAGTACCGCCGGTAGCGCCCATTGCGGCACCGGAGCCAGACCCTCAGTCCAAGCGCGAGCGCCTGGAAGAAGCGGTCAGTGACATTCGCGAATTTGTACAGGCTGCACAGCGCAAGCTGGATTTTTCCATCGACGATTCCACCGGTCAGGTCGTGGTCAAGGTCATCGCTACGGAAACAGGCGATTTGATCCGACAGATACCTTCGGAAACGGCGTTGAAACTCGCTCAAAGCCTCACCGCCGCCAGCAGTTTGCTGTTTGACGACAAGGCTTGAGACCGCAATAAATTCGTTGTTGCGCTCATGCAGGTTTAAGATTTACGAGCGCGGCAACTACCAGACAAGGAGTAGATGATGGCAGGTTCAACGGTAAGCGGCATCGGTTCGAACATCGATACGCAGGCACTTGTGACGTCTTTGATCAACGCTGAAAAAGCGCCAAAACAAGCACAGATCAATACCCAGTCGCAGAAAGCGACGACCTCGCTGTCGTCTATCGGCAAAATCCAGGCCGCGCTGGATGCATTCCGCGGCAGCCTGGAATCGATGAAAACCGGCAATTCGGTCGGTGGCCTGACCGGTACGTCGTCGGATGAAAAAGTCGCGACCATGACTGCAAGTGCCGGCGCCTCGAGCGGTACTTTCCGGCTTGTGGTGACCGACCTGGCGTCGGCGTCCAAGCTGTCGACCAAGGTCTACAGTGGCGGTGCAAGTGCTGTGGTCGGAGGCGCCTCGGGCACCACGTTGAAGATTTCCCAGTCTGGCAAGGACTTCAACGTCCCTGTAGCAGCGGGCGCCACGCTTCAGCAGGTGCGGGACTCCATCAACACGCTGTATTCCACCTCGGGGATGAGTGCCAACATTCTGACCGATGCTTCGGGTTCGCGTCTGGTGTTAACCTCCACCACCATGGGGGTCGGTTCTGATCTGACATTGTCCGGTGATTCGGGCTTGGACGTTGGTAGTACGGTCATCGAAGAGCCGAAGAACGCCAAGTACAGCATCGACGGCATCGCCATGGAGTCGAAAAGCAACACGGTGACCGGCGCAGTGAGTGGCGTCGACATCAAACTGATTGCCAAGTCTCCGATCCCGACTGACAAGACTGAACCGACCGCAACCACGATTGCAGTCAGTATCAGCAACACGGCATTGAAGTCCGGGGTCAAAGGTTTCGTCGATAGCTACAACGCGTTGATGACAGCAATCACTGCTGAAACCAAAGTGACCATCAACGCCGATGGTTCGCCAACGGCGGCGGCTTTGACCGGCGATGCGTCGATGCGCTCGTTGGTATCGTCGATCCGCAACGAGTTCAACGCCATGACGGGCAGCGGGGCGCTCAAGTCTCTGGCGCAGTTCGGCGTGTCCAGCAACCAGACCACAGGTCTGTTGGTGCTGGATGACAAGAAGTGGGACAAGGCGATGACCACCAACGCCGCTGACGTCGCCAGCATCTTCAACGGTGACAACGGCCTGATCAAGCGCATGACCAAGGCCACTGACGGTTACGCCACCGCCAAGACCGGCACCTTGGCCACCCGCGCTGCCTCCCTGAGCGAAACCCTGACCAATCTGACTAAACAACAGACTGAGCTGGACGCACGAATGGCAACCCGGCAGCAGACGCTGTCCGCCAAATACAACGCCATGGATACGCTGGTGGCACAGTTGCGCCAGCAGAGCACCAGCATCATGACCACCCTCAACGCGCTGAATAAAAGCAACGAAGACTGATAGCGCGCTGTTTAAAAAACCCAGGCCCACCGTGTGGTGCCTGGGTTTTTTTATATTCAAGTTATATTCGACGTCTTAATGCTAAAGTTTTTCCTCGGACCACCGACATAATGGACAGTGAATCCTTTGAAGCAGCCCTGTTACGAGGTAAGAACATGAACTCCATGAGAGCCCTTCGCCAATACCAGAAGGTCAATTCACATGCGCAGATCTCCGAAGCCACCCCCCATCGTCTGGTGCAGATGCTGATGGAAGGCGGTCTGGATCGTATGGCCCAGGCCAAGGGCGCCATGGCTCGTGGAGACATTCCGGAAAAAGGTCTGATGCTGGGCAAGGCCATCGATATCATCATCGGCTTGCGTGACGGTCTGGACCCGGAAAAAAGTACCGATCCGGCCTCCGTACAGCAGCTCGAAAGCCTGTACGCTTACATGACCAATCGCCTGATTGACGCTAACGTTCAGAGCGATCCTACAATCGTCGATGAAGTGGCTGGCTTGTTGATCACTGTCAAAAGCGGTTGGGATGGCATTTCTGCCGCTCAATAGTCGCCGCTCAATAGTCACCGCGGTAGGAGAACAATAATGAGCAGTGCTGCACTCAAGCGTATTGAAGAGACTCGTGAGGCGCTGGTTGGCGCTTTGGCCGAGCGTGACTGGGACGCCATCAGCAAGCTGGACATGGACTGCCGTGCCTGCGTCGACGACGTCATCAGCGAGGCTACGCCCAACGCCCCTGAGGTGCGCAGCAACCTCGAAGAGCTATTGACGGTTTATCGTCAATTGATAGATACCGCTACAGATGCGCGTCAGGCAATTGTCGACGAAATGTCGCAAATCACCCAAGCCAAGAACGCCGCAAAGGTTTACCATCTGTTCGAATCGTGACCGGTTGGTCAAAAAGATATATACGCCATAAATTTGACTGTTTACGGTTTTTTGACTTAACTAGCGATGTTTACTATTTTCTGGCTTCCCGGTATTCGTAATGGCCGGGAAGGCAAGCTGCCCACATTGAGTCGGGTACTGAGTTGACTAGGGAAGTTGCTATTGCATGTGGCGTGAAATCAAGATTCTACTGATCGATGACGATAGCCAGCGCCGCCGCGACTTAGCGGTGATTCTGAATTTTCTCGGCGAAGAAAATTTGTCCTGCTCAAGCCAGGATTGGCAGCAAGTTGTCGGCTCTTTGACGTCCACTCGTGAAGTGCTCTGCGTACTCGTCGGCAGCGTAAACGCGCCGGGCAGTCTTCAAGGCTTGCTTAAGACAGTCGCTGCATGGGATGAGTTCCTTCCTGTTTTGATGATTGGTGAAATTTCTTCCGCGGCAGAGCTGCCGGAAGACCTTCGCCGTCGTGTGCTCTCCACCCTCGAAATGCCGCCCAGCTACAGCAAGCTGCTGGATTCCCTGCACCGTGCCCAGGTCTATCGTGAAATGTACGACCAGGCTCGCGAGCGCGGTCGTCATCGTGAGCCGAACCTGTTTCGCAGCCTGGTAGGTACCAGTCGCGCGATTCAGCATGTGCGCCAGATGATGCAGCAAGTGGCCGACACCGACGCCAGCGTGTTGATCCTCGGTGAGTCGGGCACGGGCAAGGAAGTGGTCGCGCGTAACCTGCACTATCACTCCAAGCGCCGCGACGCGCCGTTCGTGCCAGTCAACTGCGGGGCGATCCCGGCCGAGTTGCTGGAGAGCGAACTGTTCGGTCACGAGAAGGGCGCCTTCACCGGTGCGATCACCAGCCGTGCCGGGCGATTTGAGCTGGCCAACGGCGGCACCCTGTTCCTGGATGAAATCGGCGACATGCCGTTGCCGATGCAGGTCAAGCTGCTGCGCGTTTTGCAGGAGCGTACCTTCGAGCGCGTTGGCAGCAACAAGACCCAGAGCGTGGACGTGCGCATCATCGCGGCCACCCACAAGAATCTCGAATCGATGATCGAGATCGGCAGTTTCCGCGAAGACCTTTACTACCGCCTCAATGTGTTCCCGATCGAGATGGCACCGCTGCGTGAGCGGGTTGAAGACATCCCGTTGCTGATGAACGAGTTGATCTCGCGCATGGAGCACGAAAAGCGCGGTTCGATTCGTTTCAACTCCGCCGCCATCATGTCCCTGTGTCGTCATGGCTGGCCGGGCAACGTTCGTGAGTTGGCCAACCTGGTGGAACGCATGGCGATCATGCATCCCTACGGCGTGATCGGGGTTGCCGAACTGCCGAAGAAATTCCGCTACGTCGACGATGAAGACGAGCAAATGGTCGACAGCCTGCGCATCGACCTGGAAGAGCGCGTGGCCATCAACGGCCATACGCCAAACTTCGCCGCCAGCGCCATGCTGCCGCCTGAGGGGCTGGACCTCAAAGACTACCTCGGAGGTCTGGAGCAGGGCTTGATTCAGCAGGCGCTCGATGATGCCAACGGCATTGTGGCCCGCGCCGCCGAACGCTTGAGAATCCGCCGTACCACCCTGGTGGAAAAAATGCGTAAGTACGGCATGAGCCGTCGTGAGGGCGATGAACAGGCAGATGATTGACGCTTGTTGAGCTGCCAAAAAGACAGACCCCTGAATTTTCAGGGGTTTTTTTTCGGCACGGGGATTGCTAAGTCTCTTGCAACATACCGTTTAATGACGGTTCGCCATGCGAGAGATTACCTATGCCTCAAGCCGCTCAGATGCCTTCTGGTCCGTTGCCTCAAGTGTTGCCCTCCCTGGAGCTGGAAAGCCGTCAGGGTCTGGAACAGGCGTTTCAGCTGTTCAACCAGATGTCGGCACAGTTGACGGACTCTTACGGCTTGCTTGAAGCGCGGGTCTCCGAGCTCAAGGGCGAGCTGGCGGTAGTCAGTGCTCAGCGCATGGAAGAGCTGGCCGAAAACGAACGCATCGCCAACCGCCTGCAAAACCTCCTCGACCTGTTGCCCGGTGGCGTGATCGTCATTGATGCCATGGGTATCGTTCGCGAGGCCAACCCGGCGGCAGTGGACTTGCTGGGGCAACCCTTGATTGGCGAACTGTGGCGGCATGTGATCAGCCGTTGCTTTGCACCCCGCGAAGATGACGGCCATGAAGTGTCCCTCAAGGACGGCCGACGCCTGTCGATTTCCACCCGCTCCCTGGACGCCGAGCCGGGCCAGTTGGTGCTCCTTAATGACCTGACGGAAACCCGGCGGCTCCAGGATCAACTGGCGCGGCATGAGCGTTTGTCGTCCCTGGGCCGCATGGTCGCCTCGCTGGCGCATCAGATCCGCACGCCACTGTCGGCCGCCTTGATCTACGCCAGCCATTTGACCGAGCAGCAGTTGCCCGTAGAAACCCAGCAGCGTTTTGCCGGGCGACTCAAGGAGCGGCTGCACGAGCTGGAACATCAGGTGCGCGACATGCTGGTGTTCGCCCGTGGCGAATTGCCGTTGACGGATCGCATCGCCCCGCAGCAATTGTTTGCAGCCCTGCAGGCTGCCGCCCAGACCCACACGCAGGACCTGGCCGTGCGCTGGCAGTGCGATGACCTCGACGGGCAACTGCTGTGCAACCGCGACACGCTGGTCGGGGCCATGCTCAACCTGGTGGAAAACGCGGTCCAGGCCAGTGCCGGGCGTACCCGTCTGAAAATTCATGCCTACGCACGTGGCGACACCTTGCGCCTGTGCATCAGCGACAACGGCAGTGGTATCAGCGCAGCGGCGCTGGCGCGGATCGGCGAACCCTTTTTCACCACCAAGGCCACCGGCACCGGGCTGGGCCTTGCAGTGGTCACGGCGGTGACGCGCGCACACCGTGGCAGCGTTCACTATCGCTCCCGGCTCGGACGCGGAACCTGTGCGATTGTCACCTTGCCGTTGATCCCGAACGCCGCTCAACAGGAACTCATCTGATGTCGATCAAGGTACTGCTGGTCGAGGATGACCGTGCGCTGCGCGAGGCGCTGGGCGATACCCTTGAGCTGGCCGGTCATGATTTTCACGCCGTCACCTGCGCCGAAGAGGCTTTGGTCGCGGTCGCGAGCGAGCCGTTCAGCCTGGTGATCAGCGACGTGAACATGCCGGGTATGGACGGCCACCAGTTGCTGGCATTGTTGCGCGAGCGTCACCCGCAATTGCCTGTGTTGTTAATGACGGCCCATGGCGCGGTCGACCGTGCGGTGGATGCCATGCGTCAGGGCGCCGCCGACTATCTGGTCAAACCCTTCGAGCCCAAGGCGTTGCTGGCTCTGGTAGCGCGCCATGCATTAGGCCGTCTGGGGCCGATTGATCACGATGGTCCGGTGGCGGTAGAGCCGGCCAGTGCGCAGTTGTTGAACCTGGCCAGCCGCGTGGCGAAAAGTGATTCCACCGTGTTGATTTCCGGTGAGTCCGGGACCGGCAAAGAAGTGCTCGCCCGCTACATCCATCAGCATTCTCCTCGCGCGGACAAACCCTTTATTGCCATCAACTGCGCGGCGATTCCGGACAACATGCTCGAAGCCACGTTGTTCGGCCACGAGAAGGGATCGTTTACCGGCGCAATTGCCGCACAAGCAGGCAAGTTCGAACAGGCCGATGGCGGCACGATCTTGCTCGATGAAATTTCGGAAATGCCCATGGGCCTGCAAGCGAAACTATTGCGGGTGCTGCAGGAGCGGGAAGTGGAGCGGGTAGGCGGCAAAAAGCCGATCATCCTCGACATCCGTGTGCTGGCCACCACCAACCGCGATCTGGCCGGTGAAGTGGCGGCGGGGCGCTTCCGTGAAGACCTGTTCTACCGGCTTTCGGTATTTCCCCTGGCGTGGCAACCGTTGCGTCAACGGACTGCCGATATTCTGCCGTTGGCCGAGCGTTTAATGGCCAAGCACGTCAATAAAATGAAACACGCACCGGTCAGGCTGTCCGCCCAGGCGCAGCAGTGCCTGATCGACTACGCCTGGCCCGGTAACGTGCGCGAGCTGGACAACGCCGTGCAACGTGCGCTGATTCTTCAACAGGGCGGGGTGATCCAGGCTGAAGATTTCTGCCTGTCCGGGCCGGTGACCGGAGCATCGCTGGCCTCGGTCGCCGCGCCGGTTGTGCCTGCGGCGGCTTCTACAGCCACGCTGGAGCTGACGGGCAACGAGTCAGCGGGGGCGTTGGGTGACGATCTGCGACGTCGGGAGTTTCAAATGATCATCGATACGTTGCGGGCCGAACGCGGTCGGCGCAAGGAAGCGGCGGAGCGGCTGGGCATCAGCCCGCGCACCTTGCGCTACAAGCTGGCGCAGATGCGTGACGCCGGGATGGATGTGGAAGCTTATTTGTTCGCCACGTGATTTGAGGTTGTGTGGTGAGCGAGATGAGCACTGCCCTGTGGTTATTTGTCGCAGGGATAAAATTTTTACAGCGTTAACGCCATGGCAAATTTGCTGCAGCGACCCTGATACGCGGGTTTGCGGGCAGTCGGTTGAAACATCCATCAATTTGATGGCCAATTGCCGTCATGTAACTGGCACCCTTGTTGCTTTGTCATGTATGACCGCTGAATCAGTGTCAAAAATCTGCGGCGCTTACGAGAGCGGCACTTACGAGAGATACGTCCATGAGCCAAGGTGTTGAATTTAATCGCTTGATGTTGGATATGCGCTCCATGCAAATGGATGCCATGGCTGCGCCGAAAGCCGTCGCCACGCCGCAAGTTGGCGCCAGCAGCTTTGCCGACATGCTTGGTATGGCCGTGAACAAGGTCAGCGAAACCCAGCAGGCGTCCAGCCAGCTGGCTAATGCGTTCGAGATCGGCAAGTCCGGCGTGGATCTCACCGATGTGATGATTTCCTCCCAGAAGGCCTCCGTGTCCTTCCAGGCCTTGACCCAGGTGCGCAACAAACTGGTTCAGGCTTATCAAGACATCATGCAGATGCCGGTTTAAAGGACGTATTGAGTCATGGCAGAAACACTCGCCGATAGCGTTCCGGCCAAGACAGGCGCCTCCGGGAAAAAGCCCTTGATGGGCCTGGCTTTCCTGGAAAACCTTTCCGAGATGACCATGTTGCGTCAGGTCGGCCTGATGGTCGGGCTGGCTGCCAGCGTGGCTATCGGCTTTGCCGTGGTGCTCTGGTCGCAACAGCCTGATTATCGGCCGCTGTATGGCAGCCTGGCCGGTATGGACGGCAAGCAGGTCATGGACACGCTGACCACGGCCAATATTCCGTACACCATCGAGCCAAACTCCGGCGCCTTGCTGGTCAAGGCCGATGATGTGCAGCGCGCGCGCATTCAGCTGGCGTCGGCAGGCGTGACCCAGCATGACGGCAACGTCGGCTTTGAAATCCTCGACAAGGACCAGGGCCTGGGCACCAGCCAGTTCATGGAAGCCACCCGCTATCGTCGGGGCCTGGAAGGCGAGCTGGCGCGTACGATTTCGTCGCTCAATAACATCAAGGCGGCACGCGTTCACCTGGCGATCCCGAAAAGCTCGGTTTTCGTCCGCGATGACCGCAAGCCAAGCGCATCGATTCTGGTCGAGCTGTACGCGGGTCGCTCCCTTGAGCCGAGCCAGGTCATGGCCATCGTCAATCTGGTGTCGACCAGTGTGCCGGAACTGGCCAAGTCACAAATCAGCGTGGTCGACCAAAAAGGCAACCTGCTCTCGGATCAGGCTGAAAACTCCGAGCTGACCATGGCCGGTAAACAGTTCGATTATTCGCGCCGCATGGAAAGCATGCTGACCCAGCGTGTGCAGAATATTCTCCAGCCGGTGCTGGGTAGCGACCGCTACAAGGCTGAGGTTTCGGCCAACGTCGATTTCAGTGCGGTGGAGTCCACCGCAGAAAGCTTCAACCCGGACCAGCCTGCCTTGCGCAGCGAGCAGTCGGTCAACGAACAGCGCTCCAGCAGTTCCGGCCCGCAAGGCGTACCGGGTGCCCTGAGCAATCAGCCGCCAGGTCCGGCCACCGCGCCGCAGGCCGCAGGAGGCGCCGCCGGTGGCGCAGCTGCAGCGATTGCTCCGGGTCAGCCGTTGCTGGATGCAAACGGTCAGCAAATCATGGATCCGGCGACGGGCCAGCCAGCGTTGGCACCGTATCCAGCCGACAAGCGCGTGCAGTCGACCAAGAACTTCGAACTGGATCGCTCCATCAGCCACACCAAGCAACAGCAGGGTCGTCTGACCCGTCTGTCGGTCGCGGTGGTGGTCGATGATCAGGTCAAGGTCAACGCGGCCAACGGTGAAGTGACCCGCACGCCTTGGAGTGCCGATGATCTGAACCGCTTCACTCGCCTGGTGCAGAATGCCGTCGGCTTCGACGCCAGCCGTGGTGACAGCGTCAGCGTCGTCAACGTGCCGTTCTCTGCCGAGAAGGGCGAGGTCTTTACCGAAATTCCGTTTTACTCGCAACCGTGGTTCTGGGACATCGTCAAGCAGGCGGTGGGCATCATCTTCATCCTGATTCTGGTCTTCGGTGTTCTGCGCCCGGTGTTGAACAACATCACCAATGGCAAGAGCAAGGAACTGGCCGGATTCGACGATGGTACGGGTGGCTTTGGTGGCATGGGCGGTGGCGACGAACTGTCCAACGACCGTGTCAGCCTGGGTGGTCCGCAGAGCATTCTGCTGCCTAGCCCGACCGAGGGTTATGACGCGCAGTTGAACGCGATCAAGAGTCTGGTGGCTGAAGATCCGGGTCGTGTGGCCCAGGTTGTGAAAGAGTGGATTAACACTGATGAATGATCGAGCCGTCGTAACCAAGCTGAGCAAAGTCGAGAAAGCCGCCGTGTTGCTGCTTTCCTTGGGCGAAACCGACGCGGCCCAGGTGCTGCGGCACATGGGTCCCAAGGAAGTGCAGCGCGTGGGTGTGGCCATGGCGCAGATGCGCAACGTGCACCGCGAGCAGGTCGAAGAGGTCATGACCGAGTTCGTCGAGACCGTCGGCGATCAGACCAGCCTGGGCGTCGGCTCCGACGGCTACATCCGCAAAATGCTCACCCAGGCACTGGGTGAAGACAAGGCCAACGGCCTCATCGACCGCATTTTGCTGGGCGGCAACACCAGCGGTCTGGACAGCCTGAAATGGATGGAGCCGCGCGCGGTTGCCGACGTGATCCGTTTTGAGCACCCGCAGATTCAGGCCATCGTGGTGGCCTATCTGGACGCCGATCAGGCCGGTGAAGTGCTGGGCCATTTCGACCACAAGGTGCGCCTGGACATCATCCTGCGCGTGTCTTCGTTGAACACCGTGCAGCCGGCCGCGCTCAAGGAATTGAACCAGATTCTCGAGAAGCAGTTCTCGGGTAACGCCAACACGTCGCGTACCACCCTGGGTGGTATCAAGCGTGCTGCCGATATCATGAACTTCCTCGACAGCTCCATCGAAGGCACGCTCATGGATTCGATCCGCGAGGTCGACGAAGATCTGTCGACCCAGATCGAAGACCTCATGTTTGTCTTCAACAACCTTGCCGACGTCGACGATCGCGGTATCCAGGCGCTGTTGCGCGAAGTGTCTTCGGACGTATTGGTGCTGGCGCTCAAGGGTTCGGACGAGGCGATCAAAGAAAAAATCTTCAAGAACATGTCCAAGCGTGCCGCCGAGCTGCTGCGTGACGACCTGGAAGCCAAGGGTCCGGTACGTGTCAGCGACGTGGAAACTGCACAGAAAGAAATCCTCACTATCGCTCGCCGTATGGCCGAGGCCGGGGAGATCGTTCTCGGCGGCAAAGGTGGCGAGGAAATGATCTAAGGCGCTACTAATGTCCAGCTCCAGCAAAGAACCGGCCAGCGACCTGATTCGCGCCAAGGATGTCGGCGGTTTCGACGTGTGGTCGCTGCCCAGTTTCGACCCTTTTGTAGAGCCCGTACCCGAGCCTGAACCGGAGGTTGAAGAGCCGGTCGAGGTCATCGAGGAAGTGCCGCTGGAAGAAGTCCAGCCCATCACCCTGGAAGAGCTGGAAAGCATCCGCCAGGAGGCCTACAACGAAGGCTTCGCCACGGGCGAAAAAGAAGGCTTCCACAGCACCCAGCTCAAAGTGCGGCAGGAAGCCGAACTGGCCCTGGGCGCCAAGCTGGCAAGCCTTGAACGATTGATGGAGCAGTTTCTCAACCCCATCGCCGAGCAAGACACGCAGATCGAGAAATCGATGATCCTGCTGGTCGAGCACATTGCCCGCAAAGTCATCCAGCGCGAGCTGACCACCGACTCCCGGCAGATTGGCAATGTCTTGCGCGACGCATTGAAGCTGTTGCCCATGGGCGCCACTAACGTGCGAATTTTCATCAACCCTCAGGACTTCGAGCAGATCAAGACGCTGCGCGAGCGCCATGAGGAAAACTGGCGCATCGTCGAAGACGATACCTTGCAGGCTGGTGGTTGCCGGATCGAGACCGAGCACAGCCGCATCGATGCCAGCATCGAGACCCGGATCACCCAGGCCGTTGCCAAGATGTACGACCAGATGCACGAGCAGGCCCTGCATCCGGCGGCGCCAGACACCAGCCTTGATCTGGACAAGATCCCTGAAACCAGCGTGTCTGGCGCTGACGAGAAGCCCGATGCGCCTTGATCGCACCAGCTTTGGCAAGCGCCTGGGTTCGTACGCCGAAACCATCGACCTGCCCACTCAGCCGTTGGTCGAGGGCCGCCTGTTGCGCATGGTCGGCCTGACGCTGGAAGCCGAAGGCTTGCGCGCCGCGATGGGCAGCCGCTGTGTAGTGATCAACGATGACAGCCATCATCCGGTTGAAGTCGAAGCCGAAGTCATGGGCTTTTCCGGCAGCAAAGTCTTTCTCATGCCGGTGGGCAGTGTGGCGGGGATTGCCCCTGGCGCGCGAGTGGTGCCGCTGATCGACACCGGCCGCCTGCCAATGGGCATGGCCATGTTGGGTCGCGTGCTCGACGGTGCCGGACGTGCACTGGACGGCAAGGGCGGCATGAAGGCCGAAGACTGGGTGCCCATGGATGGCCCGACTATCAACCCGCTCAAGCGCAACCCCATCAGCCAGCCGCTGGACGTCGGTATCCGCTGCATCAACGGATTGTTGACGGTAGGCCGTGGCCAGCGGCTGGGTCTATTCGCCGGTACGGGCGTCGGCAAGAGCGTCCTGCTGGGCATGATGACGCGCTTCACCGAGGCCGACATCATCGTGGTGGGTCTGATCGGCGAGCGGGGCCGGGAAGTTAAAGAGTTCATCGAGCACAGCCTCGGTGAAGAAGGCCTCAAGCGTTCCGTCGTGGTCGCATCGCCAGCCGATGACGCGCCCTTGATGCGTTTGCGTGCCGCCATGTACTGCACGCGTATCGCCGAATACTTTCGCGACAAGGGCATGAACGTCCTGTTGCTGATGGATTCCCTGACCCGTTTCGCCCAGGCCCAGCGTGAAATCGCCCTGGCCATTGGCGAGCCGCCCGCCACCAAAGGTTACCCGCCTTCGGTATTCGCCAAGCTGCCCAAGCTGGTGGAGCGCGCCGGTAACGCCGAAGCGGGCGGTGGTTCGATCACTGCGTTTTATACCGTGTTGTCCGAGGGCGATGACCAGCAGGACCCGATTGCCGACTCGGCCCGAGGCGTGCTCGATGGTCACATCGTGTTGTCCCGGCGCCTGGCCGAAGAAGGGCACTATCCGGCCATTGATATCGAAGCGTCCATCAGCCGGGTCATGCCGTCGGTGGTCACGCCTGAGCACATGAATCAGGCGCAGCATTTCAAGCAGCTGTGGTCTCGTTATCAGCAGAGCCGTGACTTGATCAGCGTCGGTGCTTACGTCGCCGGTGGGGATCGGGAAACGGACCTGGCAATTGCCTTGCAGCCAGTGCTGGTGCGTTACCTGCGCCAGGGGCTCAACGAGAACCAGAGCATGGAAAACAGCAGCGCCCAGCTGGCGGCCGTGTTCAATCCGGCAGCGGGCGGCTGATAGATCATGGCCACCAGTCGTGCGGCTCGTCTGGCTCCGGTGGTGGACATGGCCGAAAGCGCCGAGCGTTCGGCCGCCCAGCGCCTGGGGCACTTTCAAGGCCAGGTGCGAGTTGCCGAAGGCAAGCTGGACGAGCTTGAGCAGTTCCGCATGGCCTATCAGCAACAATGGATCGACAAAGGTGCCAGCGGCGTGTCGGGCCAGTGGCTGATGAACTACCAGCGCTTTCTCAATCAACTGGAAACCGCGGTCGGCCAGCAGCGCAAGAGCCTGGCCTGGCACCAGGACAACCTGGAAAAGGCCCGTGGCGCCTGGCAGCAGGCCTACGCCCGGGTCGAAGGGTTGCGCAAGCTGGTCCAGCGCTACATCGACGAAGCCCGCCAGCTGGAAGACAAGCGCGAACAGAAATTGCTGGATGAACTGTCCCAGCGTTTGCCGAGGCAGTCGCAATTCTAGACCGATCACTGAACCTGTGGGACGACCGGGGTGGCGCTCCACCTTGCTCGCGAAGAGGCCGGTACATCCTCAGCATCTCCTGCGGCAGGATCGCCGCCTTCGCGAGCAAGCTCGCTCCCACAGACACCGATTCTGTTGGATCTTGCGGGAATCTGGGATGCATCAATTTGCCGCCATCGTCAGGCGGTGCTACACCTTGAATACGTGCCGAGGCCTAATCAGGAACTTCCCATGTCGGTTACCTCCGAGCTTTCCCCCGACGGTCAACAGCTGACCATTTTCGTCTCGGGCCGTTTTGATTTTGCGTCACATCAGGACTTTCGAGCTGCCTATGAAGGGTTGGGCAGTGAGCAGCGTTATGTCGTGGATCTGCGCGGGACGCATTACCTGGACAGCTCCGCGCTGGGCATGCTGTTGCTGCTGCGCGACCACGCCGGGGGCGAGCGGGCGCGGATCCGGTTGGTCAACTGCACCGCCGACGTCATCACCATCCTGACGATTTCCAATTTCTCGAAACTGTTCCAGATAGGTTGACCCCTTGCCGCCATCCAGCGAACACCTGTGCATTCTGATCGCTGACGACAGTGCCAGTGATCGCTACTTGCTATCGACCATTGTCAGTCGCCAGGGCCATCAGGTGCTGTGCGCCGCCAATGGGGCCGAGGCGGTGGCCGCGTTCGAAAGGCACCGCCCGCATCTGATCCTGATGGACGCATTGATGCCGGTCATGGATGGCTTCGACGCGGCGCGGCGCATCAAGCAACTGGCGGGCGAAGCGCTGGTGCCGATCATCTTCCTCACCTCACTGACCGAGGGCGAGGCGCTGGCGCGTTGTCTGGATGCCGGCGGCGATGACTTCATTGCCAAGCCTTACAACCATGTCGTGCTCACCGCCAAGATCAAGGCCATGAACCGCCTGCGACTGTTGCAGGAAACCGTCCTGCAGCAACGCGATCTGATTTCCCGTCACCACGAGTACCTGCTCAACGAACAACGCGTCGCCAAGGAAGTCTTCGATCAAGTCGCGCATTCCGGGTGCCTGAACGCGTCCAACATCCGCTACCTGCAATCGCCTTATGCGTTGTTCAATGGCGATTTGTTGCTGGCCACCTACACGCCGGCCGGGCACATGCACATGCTGCTCGGGGATTTCACCGGTCATGGCTTGCCTGCGGCGGTGGGGGCCATGCCCCTGGCCGAAGTGTTCTACGGCATGACGGCCAAGGGTTTTGGGTTGGCCGAAACCCTGCGCGAGATGAATGCCAAGCTCAAGCGCATCCTGCCGGTCGACATGTTTTGCTGCGCAACCCTGTTGTGCGTCAACTTCAAACAGCGTCAGGTCGAGGTCTGGAATGGCGGGCTGCCGGATGGCTACCTGCTCAGTGCAGCCACTGGCGAGCGCACTGCTCTGGTGTCACGGCATTTACCCTTGGGTGTGTTGGACTCGTCGAGCTTTGATGACAAGACCGAGGTCTATCCGTTTGCCTGCAATGACCGGATATTCCTGCTTTCTGATGGGGTCGTCGACACCAGCAACCGTCAGGAAGAGCTGTTCGGCGTGCAGCGACTGCATGAGGTATTTGCCGCCAACCGCGAACCTCATCTGCTGATCGGGGAAATTCAACAGGCCCTGACTGAGTTTGGCGGGCAGGCGCGTGACGACGTCAGCATGGTCGAAATTCTGGCGGTCGAGGCGGCAGATCCGGGCACCCAGGCGGTCATCTATTCGGACAGTGGCACCTCGACGCCACTGGACTGGTCGGCCACCTTCGAATTTCGCGGCTCGACCATCAGGCGTTTCAACCCTTTGCCGTACCTGCTGCAGTTGCTGCTGGAAGTGCATGGCCTGCGTCCTCAAAGCGGGGCGCTGTATAGCGTACTCACCGAGTTGTACAGTAATGCGCTGGAGCACGGCGTGCTGGGGCTGGATTCCAGTCTGAAAAATGACGCCGTGGGGTTCGCCCGCTACTATCAGCTACGCGCGGAACGCTTGGCCAACCTGTGCGATGGATTCATTCGGGTGCATGTGCAGGTGGTGCCGATGGGCGAGGGCGGGCGGTTGACGCTACAGGTCGAGGACAGCGGGCCGGGTTTCAGTGTTGATACAATTCTCGCATTGCCTCCCGTGGTCGATGAGCTGTACGGTCGCGGTCTTGCGCTGGTGCGCGAGCTGAGTGAACAGGCAACGTGGTCAGCGGATGGACGCACCGCCTGTGTGGAGTTTGGCTGGGGATGACGCCCGGCGATCAAGGAGTGAGCACGTGTCGGACAATCATCTGGATTACAGCGTTTTGAGTGCCTTGCAGGACGTCATGGAGGACGAATACCCGACCCTGCTCGACGTGTTTATTCACGATTCCGAATCGCGCATCGTGCGCCTGCGTCAGATCCTCGGCGGTCCGGAGTTCGATCTGCAGGAGCTGTGCATGATGGCCCACAGTTTCAAAGGCAGCAGCAGCAACATGGGCGCTTTGCAATTGGCCGCCCTTTGCCATCAGCTCGAGGAGCGCAGCCGGCGGCAAGAGGTCGCCGGGCTTGGCGATCTGCTGCTCAGCATCGATCACGAGTACTCGGCAGTACGCCGTTTGTTCGACGCCGAACGCCAGCTTTTTCGCTCACCCCTGATCGCTCACCCCTGATCGCTTTCCAGGCCAGGTCATCTGGCCCGTATCTTGCTCTGTTCTTCGTATTCAGCTGTTTTTGCGGAGAACGACATGCCCCTCGCCACTAACGCACTGCTTCAAGCCAACGCCGCGGCCGCGACGAAGTCTAGCGCTGCCAGCAATTCGACCAAGGCTGCGGACAGCAGTGCGAGTGATCGCTCAAGCTTCTCCGACGTATACGCCAAGCAGGCTGACGCCAAGGCTGCAGCCCGTGACGATGTGCCGGTCAAGTCCCGCAGCGTTGCTGACAAAGACAAGTCAGTGGCGGATAAAAACACCTCGCCAGCCACAGATGACGCCACTGCCGCTGAGAAGGCATCCGTTGCCGAAAGCGGCAATCCCTTGCCTGTCGACCCGGCAGCGGCGGTTGCAGGCGAAGATGCCGACCAGGCAACTGACGAGGCGATAGACCCTGCCTTGCTGGCAGCGGCACCTGCCGAACTGCCGGTTGACCCGACACTGGATCCGACCTTGCAGGCCATGGCAGGGCAGGCCGTTGCCGCGCCGGTCATCGACAAGGCTGTTGCCGACGCCAAGCCTGTCGAGCCGAGCGTCTCGCTTACCACTGCTGTGACTTCCACCGCAGCCGCGCAACCTGCGGCACCGGTTGCCGAAGCACCGTTCGACCCGAACGCAGATCCGCTGGAAAATATGCCTGCCTTGCAGTTCGCGCTGGAGAGTGCTGCCGCCAAGGCGCAGCAGGCGCAGAACGCCAATGGTGGGAATCACGCGGGCAAGAACGCGAAGGCAGGCGAACTCACGACCGACCAAACGCAGAACATCGCCAATAACCTGGCGGCTCTGGATGACCAGGCACCGATCGTTGACGAGGCCAGCACTGAAAGCAGTGACAAGTCGTTCGAAGGTTTGCTGGGCGAAGGTCTCAAGGATGTCAAAGGCGCAGTGGGCGATACGCGGGTCGATAACTTTGCCGATCGCCTGGCGGCGATGAGTCAGGCCGCGCAGCAGGCTCGTCCGGCCACCGCGCCTGCCGTTCCGTTGCTCAATCAGCCGCTGGCCATGCACCAGAGTGGCTGGAGTGAAGGGGTGGTCGATCGGGTGATGTACCTGTCGAGCCAGAATCTCAAGTCTGCTGATATTCAGCTGGAACCTGCAGAACTCGGCCGTCTGGATATCCGCATCAATATGGCGCCGGACCAGCAGACCCAGGTGACCTTCATGAGTGCCCACGTTGGCGTACGTGAAGCGCTGGAAAGCCAGATGTCACGTCTGCGTGATTCTTTCACTCAGCAGGGCTTGGGTCAGGTGGATGTGAACGTCTCTGACCAGTCGCGCAATCAACAGAACCAGCAGGAGCAGCAGGCCAGCAATACGCGCGGCACCGGCAACAACGGTTCCGGCTCCAATGGTATTGAAGGCTCGACTGACGGTGGTGGCAGCGGCGACGCAGCAGTAGCGGTCAGCCAACCGGCAGCACGCGTGATCGGCACCAGCGAGATTGATTACTACGCTTGATCAGGGTTGACCATTGCCTGTAGGCGCTGCCGCAGGCTGCGAAGCGATTTTTGATCCACCGCTATTCGCAGCCTCCGGCAGCTCCTGCAAAAGCGCACAAATCCTGCCTTCCAGAACATCCCCCGCAACTCTGGCATAACACTTGCTCTCCCTCTGTCACGTATTAGCGAACCCCCCGAATAGTGACGGATTATTGGCATGGCGAAGAGCGACGAAGTTAAAGACCCCGCCTCAAAAGGCAAACTCAAGCTCATCATCATTGTGGTCGTGGCTTTGCTGCTCGCCGTCGGGCTGTCCGTCGGTGCAACCTGGTTCTTCATGCACAGCGCCACACCCAAGGTCGACCCTGCGGTCGCCGCTGCGGCGGATCCGAACGTCAAGCACGCGGCCATTTTCGAGCCTCTGACGCCTGCGTTCGTGGTCAACTTCAATTCCAACGGGCGCCAGCGTTACATGCAGGTCAGCATCACCATGCTGGCGCGCAACCAGGCTGACATGGAGGCACTCAAAGCGCACATGCCGGTCATTCGCAACAACCTGGTCATGCTGTTTGCCGGTATCCCTTTCGAGACACTGACGACCCCGATTGGCCAGGAAATGCTGCGCCAGAAGGCAACCGCCAGCGTTCAGGAAGTGGCCCAGAAAGAACTCGGCAAGACTGTGATCGAGCAGCTGCTTTTTACTAACTTCGTATTGCAGTAGGACCACGACATGGCCGTGCAAGACCTGCTGTCCCAGGATGAAATCGACGCGCTGTTGCATGGCGTGGACGATGGCTTGGTGCCGACCGATGGTCCGGCTGAGCCTGGCACCATCAAAAGTTACGACCTGACCAGTCAGGATCGGATCGTCCGGGGCCGCATGCCGACCCTGGAAATGATCAACGAGCGTTTCGCCCGTTACACCCGTATCAGTATGTTCAACCTGCTGCGCCGCTCGGCGGACGTGGCGGTCGGCGGCGTGCAGGTCATGAAGTTTGGTGAATACGTGCACTCGCTGTACGTGCCCACCAGCCTCAACCTGGTCAAGCTCAAGCCGTTGCGGGGCACTGCGCTGTTCATCCTCGACGCCAAGCTGGTGTTCAAGCTGGTGGATAACTTCTTTGGTGGTGACGGTCGTCACGCCAAGATCGAAGGCCGCGAATTCACCCCGACTGAGTTGCGGGTGGTGCGCATTGTGCTGGATCAGGCGTTCATCGACCTGAAGGAAGCCTGGCAGGCGATCATGGAAGTGAACTTCGAGTACATCAACTCGGAAGTGAACCCGGCCATGGCCAACATCGTCGGGCCGAGCGAGGCCGTGGTGGTCTCCACGTTCCATATCGAGCTGGACGGCGGTGGCGGCGATCTGCACGTCACCATGCCGTATTCGATGATCGAACCGATCCGGGAAATGCTCGACGCGGGCTTCCAGTCCGATCTGGACGACCAGGACGAACGTTGGGTCAACGCCCTCAAACAAGACGTGCTGGATGTGTCTGTGCCGATCAGTACCGTGGTTGCCCGACGCGAACTGCCGTTGCGAGACATCCTGCACATGCAGCCCGGTGACATCATTCCGGTGGAGCTGGACGAAACACTGGTGATGCGCGCCAACGGCGTGCCGTCATTCAAGGTCAAGCTGGGCTCGCACCAGGGCCACCTGGCCTTGCAAGTGATCGAACCGATCGAGCGGCGTTGAGTTTTATCGACGCTGACATTTTGTTGTGTAACTGAATCAATGTGCACCGAGGACAACCGATGGCTGATGAAAACGATATGACGTCCGCTGATGATCAGGCGCTGGCCGATGAATGGGCTGCTGCACTGGGTGAATCCGGTGATGGCAACCAGGACGACATCGACGCACTGCTCGCAGCCGACGCCGGTAACTCGGCAGCTTCCAGCCGCATGGCGATGGAAGAGTTTGGCAGCATGCCAAAGAACAACAATCCGGTGAGCCTGGACGGTCCGAACCTTGACGTGATTCTTGACATCCCGGTGTCGATTTCCATGGAAGTAGGCAGCACCGACATCAACATTCGCAACCTGTTGCAGCTCAACCAGGGGTCGGTGATCGAACTGGATCGTCTGGCGGGTGAGCCGCTGGACGTGCTGGTCAACGGCACGTTGATTGCGCATGGCGAAGTAGTGGTGGTCAACGAAAAGTTCGGCATCCGCCTGACCGACGTGATCAGCCCGAGCGAACGTATCAAGAAGCTGCGCTAGTGAAGAGGTTCAAATCCGTTGCGGTTCTGCTCGCCATGCCGGTGTACGCACTGGCTGCTGAGCCCGCCGTGCAAGCGGCGGCGCCGCAGGCCAATGTTTCGCTGGCCAGCGGCATGGGCGGGCAACTGACACAGTTGCTGTTCGGCCTGCTGCTGGTGGTGGGGTTGATCTTTGCGCTGGCCTGGCTGATGCGTCGCGTGCAGGGCGGTATGTCGGGCAATGCGCAGGTCATCGAGCTGGTCGGCTCGCGGGCTATCGGGCCGCGTGATCGCCTGGTGCTGGTGCAGGTGGGTAACGAGCAGATTCTGCTGGGCGTCACGCCGGGGCGGATCACGCCCCTGCACGTGCTCAAAGAACCGGTGGATGCGCCGGAACGGCAGCCGGTCAACTCTGAGTTTGCACAGCGTTTGATGGACTTGATGGGCAACAAGGTTCAGAAGGATAAGAAGTAATGCTGCGCATTCTGTTGACGCTGTTGTTGGTGCTGGCTGCGCCTGTGGCGTTCGCTGCCGACCCGTTGTCCATCCCGGCGATCACCCTGGCCAACGGGGCCAATGGTCAGCAGGAATATTCGGTCAGCCTGCAGATCCTGCTGATCATGACCGCGCTGAGCTTCATTCCAGCGTTCGTCATGCTGATGACCAGTTTTACCCGGATCATCATCGTTTTCTCCATCTTGCGTCAGGCCCTTGGCTTGCAGCAGACTCCGTCGAACCAGATCCTGACCGGCATGGCGTTGTTCCTTACCATGTTCATCATGGCGCCGGTCTTCGACCGGGTGAACCAGGACGCCTTGCAGCCTTATCTCGCCGAAACCCTGACCGCTCAGGATGCAGTGGCCAAGGCGCAGGTGCCGATCAAGGACTTCATGCTGGCCCAGACGCGCACCAGCGACCTTGAGTTGTTCATGCGCCTTTCCAAGCGCACCGACATTGCCACGCCTGACGCGGCACCGCTGACGATTCTGGTTCCTGCGTTCGTGATTTCCGAACTCAAAACCGCTTTCCAGATCGGCTTCATGATCTTCATTCCGTTCCTGATCATCGACCTGGTGGTCGCCAGCGTCCTGATGGCGATGGGTATGATGATGCTGTCGCCGCTGATCATTTCCCTGCCGTTCAAAATCATGTTGTTCGTACTGGTGGATGGCTGGGCGCTGATTGTCGGCACCCTGGCCAGCAGTTTCGGTGGCGTATGACGCCTCTTGATCGGGAGTCTGTGCAATGACACCAGAAGTAGCGGTCGATCTGTTTCGTGAAGCGCTCTGGCTGACCACGGTGCTGGTGGCAATCCTCGTGGTGCCGAGCCTGCTGTGCGGTCTGCTGGTGGCGATGTTTCAGGCCGCGACCCAGATCAACGAACAGACCTTGAGCTTTCTGCCACGTCTGATCGTGATGCTCATCACGCTGATTGTTGCCGGTCCCTGGCTGCTCAAGGTGTTCATGGAGTACATCCTGAATCTGTACAGCAGCATCCCAACCGTGATCGGCTGATCCCATGGAACCGGTTCTGGCCCTGACTGACGGGCAGATCGGCACGTGGGTCGCAAGCTTCATGCTGCCCATGTTTCGCATCACGGCCATGCTGATGACGATGCCGGTTTTCGGCACCACGCTGGTGCCGCGTCGCATCCGGCTCTATTTCGCACTGGCCATCACCGTCGTGGTTGCCCCCGTGCTGCCCCCTATGCCGCAGGTCAACGCGCTCGATTTGTCAGCGCTGCTGCTGATTGGCGAGCAGATCATTATTGGCGCCGGGCTGGGGCTGTTTCTGCAGCTGTTCTTCCATGCCTTTGTGGTCGCCGGGCAGATCCTGTCGATCCAGATGGGGATGGGCTTTGCCTCCATGGTCGACCCCACCAACGGCGTGTCCTCGGCCGTGATCGGGCAGTTTTTCACCATGCTGGTCACCCTCGTGTTCCTGGGCATGAACGGCCATCTTGTGGTCATCGAAACCCTGGTGGAGAGCTTCACCACGATGCCGGTGGGCAGCGGTCTCCTGGTTTCCAATTTCTGGGAACTGGCTAACGGCCTTGGCTGGGTATTGAGCGCAGGGCTCAGGCTGGTGCTGCCTGCCATCACCGCGCTGCTGATTATCAACATCGCGTTCGGCATCATGACCCGGGCCGCGCCTCAGCTGAATATTTTCTCTATCGGTTTCCCGCTCACCCTGGTGATGGGCATGGGGATCCTGTGGATCTCGCTGGCCGATATCCTCAATCAGTACCAGCCTTTTGCGATACAGACGCTCCAGACCTTCCGCGACATGGTGAGGGCACGCTGAAATGGCCGAAAACGAGAATGGTCAGGACAAAACAGAAGAACCCACGGAAAAAAAGATCAAGGACGCCCGGGAAGAGGGTCAGATTGCGCGTTCCAAAGAGCTCAATACCGTGGTGGTCATGCTCGCTGGCGCTATCGGCCTGATCGTGGAAGGCGACAGCATCGCGCAGATGATGTCGTATCTGATGACGTCCAACTTCACCATCAGCCGTGAAGTGCTGATGGAGCCGGGCTCCATGGGAAAGATGCTGCTGGTGAGCGGCAAATACGCCATGGTCGCAATGCTGCCGTTCCTGCTGGTGATGCTGGTCTCGGCCTTGATCGGTCCTATTTCTCTGGGTGGCTGGCTGTTCGCTGCCAAGTCGATGGCTCCCAAGTTCAGCCGCATGAACCCGGCCGCTGGGCTCAAGCGAATGTTCTCGGCCACGGCCTTGATCGAGTTGCTCAAGTCGCTGGCGAAATTCCTGATTGTGCTGGTCGTTGCGCTTTTGGTGCTGCTCAAGGATCGCAATGATCTGGTTTCCATTGCTCATGAACCGCTTGAGGCTGCGATTATCCACAGCCTGCTGGTAGTGGGCTGGAGTACCTTGTGGATGGCTTGTGGTTTGCTGTTTATCGCCGCGGTGGATGTGCCGTTTCAGTTGTACGAAGCGCATAAGAAGCTGTTGATGACCAAGCAGGAAATCCGCGACGAGCATAAGAGCAACGATGGCAACCCTCAGGTCAAGCAGCGCATCCGTCAGTTGCAATATGAGATGACGCAGCGGCGCATGATGGAGTCGGTGCCTGATGCCGATGTGATCATTACTAACCCGACGCACTTCGCCGTGGCACTCAAATACGACCCGGAGAAGGGTGGGGCACCAATGCTGGTGGCTAAAGGTGTGGATTTTGTCGCACTGAAAATTCGCGAGATTGGCGCTCATCACCAGATTCTGATTCTTGAGTCCCCGGGGCTTGCGCGGTCGATTTACTACAGCACCGATATTGACCAGGAGATCCCGGCGGGGCTTTACCTGGCGGTGGCTCAGGTGTTGGCGTATGTCTATCAGATTCGGCAGTACCATGCGGGCGGGGGCAAGCGGCCTGATCCGTTGGGGGATATTACGATTCCGCCGGATTTGCAGAGGGATGAGTAGGGTTGGTTTTGGTGATCGCTTTACTTGAATACATATCCATTTTCGCTGTCACGGCTGCTATGGGTTGCGCCCTTACGGCGCCTCACTTTTGAAAGCCCAAAAGTAAGCAAAAGGCTCTTGCCCCACCACTCGGTCCCTCGCTTAGGCTCGGCATACCCGTAATCCGACATTGATTCGGCGGGCCGCCGCGAAGGGCCATCCCTGGCCCAGCGCGGCTAAACCGGCATCCATGCCGGTTCACCCGCCGAATCAATATCGGCTTCCGGCCAGCGTGGTTTAACGGGGCGCCTAAGATCAACAGCCAAATCAAAAGCGCGCGAGGCGGCCTGGTAGCCGGCCTGTTTTTTTGTACTGCGCGCGGTATACCGCCTGCGTCGCCAGGAATATCGCCTCGCGAACAAGTTCGCTCCTACAGACGAATCCTTAGGAGCGCTTGGTTTGGGCCGCAGCGATGACGCGGTATGTCTGGCTAACCGCGTCGACCGCTGTCGCGGGCAAGCACCGTTCCCACAAACTCTTGATTACCTGTGGTAACGAGCGTGCTCGCGAAGGCGGCGTAAATCACAAGAAGATGCAGCGAATGTACCGGCCCCTTCGCAAGCAAGCTTGCTCCCACGGTGCCGCAGCGTAATCCAGATCGGTGGGAGCACCACCCAGGGCGCCCCACGGAATCAACGCCGCGCGCAATTCTCTGTAGGAGCTGCCGAAGGCTGCGAATCGGTAGCCGCCTTCGCAGCCTTCGGCAGCTCCTACCTCAATTCACGCAGCACCAACCATCGCCGCAGTCGATCTTGATCTGCTGTTGATCTTTGCGCTCCGTTGCCTTCGCGAATGAATTCGCACGGAATCAACGGTGTGCGCAATTCTCTGTAGGAGCTGCCGAAGGCTGCGAATCGGTAGCCGCCTTCGCAGCCTTCGGCAGCTCCTACACTTCAATCCGCGCCAAACCGGCCATTCCTGCCTTTGATCTTGATCTGCTTTTGATTTTGATCCTGGCGCCCCGTTAAACCACGCTGGCCGTAATCCGATATTGATTCGGCGGGCAAACCGGCATGGATGCCGGTTTAGCCGCACTGGGCCAGGGATGGCCCTTTGCGGCGGCGCGCCGAATCAATGTCGGATTACGGGCATGCCGAGCCTAGGCGAGGGACCGAGTGGTGGGGCAAGAGCGTTTTGCTTACTTTTGACTGGGCCGGCATTCCGGCTTCTCAAAAGTGAGGCGCCGTAAGGGCGCAACCCATAGCAGCCGTGACCGCAACAATGGATATGTACCCACCAAGCGCGCCGACTACTGATCCCGTCCTACAGAACAAACCCCACTATTTCCCCACCATTTCCACAATTGGAAAGCTTCTTGCAATAGCCCTGATCAGGTCGCCTTCGGCGTCAAAGTTTTGATTTAGCGCGCAGGTAAATAATCGGTGGATCGCTCTCAATTAGTCACCAACGCACGCAGCGGTCTGGCGGGTCTCGGTCGAGGTCAGCTAGGCGTTCCGCTGCTGCTGCTGGTCATGATGGCAATGATGATGTTGCCCATCCCGCCGTTCCTGCTGGACGTGTTCTTCACGTTCAACATTGCCCTGTCCATTGTGGTCCTGCTGGTCTGCGTCTACGCCCTGCGGCCGCTGGATTTCTCCGTTTTCCCCACCATCCTGCTGGTCGCGACTCTGTTGCGGCTCGCGCTGAACGTCGCGTCCACCCGCGTGGTCATGCTTCACGGCCAGGACGGCCACGCCGCGGCCGGTAAGGTGATCCAGGCCTTTGGTGAAGTGGTCATCGGCGGTAACTACGTCGTGGGTATCGTGGTGTTCGCGATCCTGATGATCATTAACTTCGTGGTGATCACCAAGGGTGCCGGGCGTATCTCCGAGGTGAGCGCGCGTTTCACCCTGGACGCCATGCCCGGCAAACAGATGGCCATCGACGCCGACCTGAACGCCGGTCTGATCGATCAGCCGGAAGCCAAGCGTCGTCGTCTTGAAGTGGCGCAGGAAGCCGAGTTCTACGGCTCCATGGACGGTGCCAGCAAATTCGTTCGCGGTGACGCCATCGCCGGTCTGTTGATTCTGTTCATCAACCTCATCGGCGGCATGCTGGTGGGTATGCTGCAACACAACATGACCTTCGCCGATGCGGGCAAGATTTACACCCTGCTGACCATCGGTGACGGTTTGGTGGCGCAATTGCCATCACTGCTTCTGTCCACTGCTGCGGCGATCATGGTGACCCGTGCTTCCGGTTCGGAAGAAATGGGCAAGATGATCAACCGCCAGATGTTCACGTCCTGGAAGGCCCTGGGCGTGTCGGGCGCGATCATGATCGTGATGGGTCTGGTGCCGGGCATGCCGCACTTTTCCTTCATCAGCCTGGGCCTGGTAGCGGGCGGCATCGCCTACATCCTGTGGAAGAAAGAGAACCAGATCAAGGTCGTGGCGCTCGAAGAGGTCAAGCGTCAGCAAGAGATGCTGCCGTCACCCACCCGCGTTCAGGACTCCAAAGAGCTGGGCTGGGACGATGTCACGCCTATCGACATGATTGGTCTGGAAGTGGGCTACCGCCTGATTCCGCTGGTGGACCGCAATCAGGGCGGGCAACTGCTGGCGCGGATCAAGGGCGTGCGCAAGAAGCTCTCTCAGGAGTTGGGCTTTCTCATGCCCACCGTCCATATCCGTGACAACCTGGACCTGGCCCCCAGTGCCTACCGTCTGACGCTGATGGGCGTGACCCTGGCCGAGGCCGAGATTTACCCGGATCGTGAATTGGCGATCAACCCGGGTCAGGTGTTCGGTACGCTCAACGGCATTACCGCCAAGGACCCGGCGTTTGGTCTGGAAGCGGTCTGGATCGAAATCAGCCAGCGCAGTCAGGCTCAGTCCCTGGGTTACACCGTGGTGGATGCCAGTACTGTGGTGGCGACGCACTTGAACCAGATTCTTTACAAGCACTCGCATGAGCTGATCGGGCACGAAGAAGTGCAGCAATTGATGCAACTGCTGGCCAAAAGCTCGCCTAAACTGGCTGAGGAGCTGGTGCCGGGCATTCTTTCGCTGTCTGCGTTGCTCAAAGTGCTGCAGGCGCTGTTGGCCGAGCAAGTCCCTGTACGGGACATTCGCAGCATCGCCGAGGCCATCGCCAACAACGCGATGCGGAGTCAAGATACCGCCGCTCTGGTGGCCGCAGTCCGGGTTGGTTTGAGCCGCGCAATCGTGCAAAGCATTGTAGGCATTGAGCCGGAGCTGCCAGTTATCACGCTGGAGCCAAGGTTGGAACAGATATTGCTCAATAGTCTGCAGAAGGCGGGTCAAGGTCAGGAAGAAGGCGTTCTCCTTGAGCCGAGCATGGCGGAAAAACTTCAGCGTTCGCTGATCGACGCCGCCCAGCGTCAGGAGATGCAGGGCATGCCGGTGATTCTGCTGGTGGCAGGCCCGATCCGCGCGATGCTTTCGCGGTTTGGACGCCTGGCTGTACCGAATATGCATGTTCTGGCCTATCAGGAAATTCCTGATAACAAGCAAGTAACCATCGTAGCGACTGTCGGGCCTAACGGCTGAGGTAGTGAGTCATGCAAGTTAAGCGATTTTTCGCCGCCGATATGCGTCAAGCCATGAAGCTGGTTCGCGATGAGCTGGGCGCCGAGGCGGCCATCATCGGTAACCGGCGCATTGCTGGCGGCGTCGAGCTGACTGCTGCTCTGGATTACAAGCTGTCGGCGTTGGCGCCTCGGGTGCCGAACATCGAGCTTGAAGATGAGCTGCGCAAAACCCAGTCGCGTATTGTGTCGGCCCAGGCTGAACTCAATAACCGTGGCGAAAGCGATGGCTCGGTCAACCGTCAGCTGTTCGCCGGGTTGCCGCTGGACGCCACCGACACGCACATCGAGCCCACCCTGGAAGAGCCGCCACGCCCGCTTGCTCAGGCCTATGCCCCGGCAGCGGCCCCTGCGGTCAGCCAGCGCGGCTATGACTCGATGCGCTCTGAATTGAATGGCCTGCGCGAATTGCTGGAAGTCCAGCTCGGTTCGCTGGCCTGGAGCCAGTTGCAGGGCAGCCGTCCTGCGCAAGCCAACCTCTGGCGTCGTCTGCAGCGCGTGGGTCTGTCTGGCCCGCTGTCGCGTGACTTGCTGGACATGATCCCGGATATCGAAGAACCCCGTCAGGCCTGGCGCATGCTGCTGGCTCACCTGGCCCGCATGATTTCCGTCCCTGACGTCGAGCCTCTCGAAGAGGGTGGCGTGATTGCCATGGTGGGCCCTGCGGGCATGGGCAAAACCACGACGCTGGCCAAGCTGGCCGCTCGTTACGTGCTCAAGTACGGCGCGCAGAATATCGCGCTGGTGAGCATGGACAGCTTCCGCATTGGTGCTCAGGAACAACTCAAGACGCTGGGTCGCATTCTCAATGTGCCTGTGACCCACGTCGACCCTGGCCAGTCACTGGCTCAGGCGCTGGATCCACTGCTGCGCAAGCGCGTGGTGCTGATCGATACCGCCGGCCTGCAGGCCAGCGACCCGGCACTGCGCATGCAGCTTGAAAGCCTGGCAGGGCGCGGCATCAAGTCGCGCAATTACCTGGTACTGGCAACAACAAGCCAGAAGCAGGTGCTTACGGCGGCGTATCACAGTTACAAACGTTGCGGCCTGGCCGGGTGCATTCTGACCAAGCTGGATGAAACCGCCAGCCTGGGCGAAGTGCTCAGCCTGGCAATCAGTCATGAGCTTCCAGTGGCCTATCTCACTGATGGACCACGCATTCCTGACGACCTTCACCTGCCACGCAGGCACCAACTGGTGACCCGCGCTGTCAATGTGCAGATGCAAGAAGAGCCTAGCGAGGAAGCGATGGCAGACATGTTCGCCGATCTTTACCACAACCCCAGCAAACGGGTGGGCTAAGTGAAGCAAACTCTTGGAATGTACCTGCATCGATGGTCTGCCAAGCATTGTTCCCCAGTGAACGTGCAGCCGCCAATGTGGCTTCGGTCTACGCAAGACAAGGTAATGAAATAACATGGGCAGCATGCATCCCGTACAGGTGATCGCGGTGACCGGCGGCAAAGGTGGCGTCGGTAAGACTAACGTGTCAGTGAATCTGTCGCTGGCCCTGGCTGAACTCGGTCGTCGGGTTCTGCTGCTTGATGCTGACTTGGGTCTGGCTAACGTCGATGTCTTACTGGGGCTGACACCCAAACGCACCCTGGCCGATGTGATCGAAGGCCGCTGTGAGCTGCGCGACGTGCTGCTGCAAGGCCCGGGCGGTATTCGTATCGTGCCTGCGGCTTCCGGCACTCAGAGCATGGTGCATCTGAGCCCGGCCCAGCACGCCGGCCTGATCCAGGCGTTCAGCGACATTGGCGACAATCTTGACGTGCTGGTGATCGACACGGCCGCCGGAATCGGCGAGTCGGTGGTCAGCTTCGTGCGAGCCGCTCATGAAGTGCTGCTGGTGGTCTGCGACGAGCCGACCTCCATCACCGACGCCTACGCCTTGATCAAACTGCTCAATCGCGACTACGGCATGAACCGCTTCCGCGTCCTGGCCAACATGGCCCAGAGTCCGCAGGAAGGGCGCAACCTGTTCGCCAAGCTGACCAAGGTTACCGATCGTTTTCTTGACGTCGCCCTGCAATACGTAGGCGCCGTGCCTTACGACGAAAGCGTGCGCAAGGCTGTACAGAAGCAGCGCGCGGTTTACGAAGCTTTCCCTCGCTCCAAATGCTCGCTGGCGTTCAAGGCCATCGCGCAGAAGGTCGACACCTGGCCATTGCCTGCTAATCCGCGGGGCCATCTGGAGTTCTTCGTCGAGCGACTCGTTTACCAGACCAGTGCGGGGCCGGTTCAATGACAGCGAGCGGTTATCAGATGTACAGCAAGGCCTCGAAGAACTCTCAATACGAGTTGATCGAACGCTACGCGCCGCTGGTCAAGCGCATTGCCTACCACCTGCTGGCGCGTCTGCCGGCGAGCGTTCAGGTGGAAGACCTGATCCAGGCGGGCATGATCGGCCTGCTGGAGGTCTCGACCAAATACGATTGCACCAAGGGCGCGAGTTTCGAAACTTACGCAGGCATTCGTATCCGTGGCGCAATGCTCGATGAAGTGCGCAAGGGCGACTGGGCACCACGCTCGGTGCACCGCAATACGCGCATGGTCAGTGACGCAATTCGAACAATTGAAGCTAAAACAGGCCGCGACGCTAAAGATCACGAAGTTGCGGCCGAACTCCAATTGAGTCTCGATGATTATTACGGGATTTTGAACGATACCTTGGGCAGCCGGCTGTTCAGTTTCGACGACCTTTTGCAGGACGGCGAACATGAAGGGCTGCATGAGGATGGCGCAAGCGGTTCGCTTGAGCCGTCGCGTGACCTGGAAGACGAGCGTTTCCAGGCTGCGTTGGCAGATGCAATTGCCAATTTGCCGGAGCGTGAGCGTCTGGTCTTGGCGCTGTACTACGACGAAGAGCTGAACCTCAAGGAAATCGGTGAGGTCCTGGGGGTCAGTGAATCGCGGGTCAGCCAGTTACACAGCCAGTGCGCAGCTCGTTTGCGAGGGCGTTTGGGAGAGTGGCGAGCGCGTTGATACGCGATTGGCAACCCTGACAGGTTGCGATCGTGTATAAGCCCGGCTGTGCAAAGCGTTACGTGGGAAAGTGGACAAGGCTGGAGCCTCACAGGCATTCGTTCCACGGACTTTTGAAAGGCTACAACTTTCAGTCGGTCCGTGGATGAACTGTGCGGTTTCCATAACTGTTGATTACCAAGCCCGTCGTCGTTTCGTACAGCCGATGTGAGCTGTGCCGGTATTGATTGAACAGCGCGTTCAGGTGCTGAACGCGTCAAAGACTGCTTGGAGGTCGAATTGGACAAGAACATGAAAATCCTCATCGTTGATGACTTCTCAACGATGCGGCGGATCATTAAGAACCTGCTGCGTGATCTGGGCTTCACCAACACGTCCGAAGCCGATGACGGGCTTACCGCGTTGCCGATGCTGGAAAGCGGTTCCTTTGACTTTCTGGTAACGGACTGGAACATGCCCGGGATGACCGGTATCGACCTGCTCCGCAAAGTACGTGCCGACGAGCGCCTCAAGCACTTGCCGGTGTTGATGGTGACCGCCGAAGCAAAACGCGACCAGATCATCGAGGCTGCTCAAGCCGGTGTGAATGGTTATGTAGTCAAGCCGTTCACGGCTCAGGCGCTGAAAGAAAAGATCGAAAAGATCTTTGAACGCGTCAATAGCTGATGATGCCGTGAGGGCTCTATGGAGAACGATGAAACGTCAATGGGCGAGTTTGAATCGACCCTGAAAAAACACGCCACCGAGCTGGTTGCGAGCCTTGAAAAAGGCCGTTTCGGCGACGCGGTGCAATTGATTCACGAGCTTAACCAGGCCCGGGATCGTGGCCTGTATCAGGAAATCGGCAAATTGACCCGCGAGTTGCACAGCGCGATCGTCAATTTCCAGATTGACCCGAACATGCCTCAAGCCGAAGAAGTGTCCCAGATCACCGATGCCACCGAACGCCTGTCGTATGTAGTCAGGCTGACGGAAAATGCGGCTAACCGCACTATGGATCTGGTTGAACAAAGCACTCCCTTGATGAACAGTCTGAGTACCGATGCCAAGGCATTGAGCGCCGACTGGGGACGCTTCATGCGTCGCGAAGTGGGTGCTGATGAGTTTCGTGAATTGGCGCGCAACGTAGAAGGGTTTCTGACTCGTACCGAGAAAGACAGCCACGAAGTTGCTACACATCTGAACGACATTCTTCTGGCTCAGGACTTCCAGGACCTGACCGGTCAAGTGATCAAGCGCGTGACGCAATTGGTCACCGAGGTCGAGAGCAATCTGCTCAAGCTGGTGCTCATGGCCAGTCATGTGGACCGCTTTGCGGGCATCTCCCATGACGAAGAATCCATCCGCGCAGAAAAAGATCCAGAAAAACATATCAAACAGGGTGAAGGTCCGCAGATTAATGCCGATAAACGAGAAGACGTTGTGTCCGGACAGGACGATGTAGACGATCTGCTATCGAGCCTGGGCTTCTAGGTCTGTTGACGGTTAATTTTAGGGAGCACCCCAATGAGCTTCGGCGCCGATGAAGAAATCCTTCAGGATTTTCTGGTAGAGGCCGGAGAAATTCTCGAGCAATTGTCTGAACAGCTGGTCGAGCTGGAAAGCCGACCTGATGACGCAGACTTGCTCAATGCAATTTTTCGCGGTTTTCACACTGTAAAAGGGGGCGCCGGCTTCCTCCAGCTCCATGAGCTGGTGGAGTGCTGCCACATCGCCGAGAACGTCTTCGACATCCTGCGCAAGGGTGAGCGTCGCGTTGACTCGGAATTGATGGACGTGGTCCTTGAAGCGCTGGATGCGGTAAACGGCATGTTCAGCCAGGTGCGCGAGCGCAGCGAAGTCACTCCGGCCACGCCCGAGTTGCTTGCGGCCCTGGCCCGCCTGGCGGAACCGGCATCGGCTGATGAAGTCGTCGAAGCTGCCGTGCAAGAGCCCGAGCCTGCTGAAGCGGTCTCAGAAGCTGCGTCCGATGAAATTACCGACACCGAATTCGAAGCTCTGCTCGACTCCCTCAATGCGGCCAAAGAACAGGCAGCAGCACCTGCCACCGCTCCTGTAGCCGCTGCGGCCAGTCCTGCTTCGAGCAGCGATGAAATCACCGACTCGGAGTTCGAATCCCTGCTCGATCAGTTGCATGGCAAAGGGCAGTTTGCTGCCGATGCCAAGCCACCGGCCGCACCAGCGCCTGTTGCTGCAGCGGGCGGCAAGGCCGAGAGCGGTGATATCACCGACGATGAATTCGAAGCCTTGCTCGACCAGTTGCACGGCAAGGGCTCGTTTGACCCTGGCGCCGCTGCATCGGCTGTCGCACCAGCACCTGCTCCAGTAGCGGCTTCGGCTGCTGCAGGCAAAGGCGACGAAATCACCGATAACGAATTTGAAGCCTTGCTCGATGAGTTGCACGGCAAAGGCAAGTTCGAGCCGGACGTGGCTGCTGTTGCCGCGCCTGCTGCGGTGGCCAAAGCCGCTCCTGCAGCCGCTGCCAAGCCCGCACCTGCTCCGGCACCGGCCGCCAAACCGGCTGCTGCACCTGCCAAAGCTGCCGCGCCTGCACCTGCTCCGGCCAAGGCACCTGCGCCAACCGGCGAGAAGCCTGTTGCTTCAGAAGCGGAAACCACTGTGCGGGTCGATACCGCGCGCCTGGACGAGATCATGAACATGGTCGGCGAACTGGTGCTGGTGCGTAACCGGCTGGTGCGCCTGGGTCTCAACAGCGGCGACGAAGCCATGTCCAAGGCGGTGTCCAACCTTGACGTGGTCACGGCCGACTTGCAGACCGCCGTGATGAAGACGCGGATGCAGCCGATCAAGAAAGTCTTTGGCCGCTTCCCGCGACTGGTTCGCGACCTGGCGCGTCAGCTCAAGAAAGAAATCAACCTTGAGCTGGTGGGTGAAGAGACCGACCTGGACAAAAACCTCGTAGAGGCGCTTGCCGACCCGTTGGTCCACTTGGTGCGCAACGCAGTCGATCACGGTATCGAAACGCCGGAAGAACGCGAAGCATCGGGCAAGTCCCGAGGCGGGCGCGTGATTCTGTCTGCCGAACAGGAAGGCGACCACATCCTGCTGTCGATTTCCGATGACGGCAAGGGCATGGACCCTAACGTGCTTCGCGCCATCGCCGTCAAACGCGGCGTGATGGACAAGGACGCCGCAGATCGGTTGAGCGACAGCGACTGCTACAACCTGATCTTTGCACCGGGCTTCTCGACCAAAACCGAGATTTCCGATGTGTCCGGTCGTGGCGTGGGCATGGACGTGGTGAAAACCAAGATCGCCCAGCTCAATGGCACCATCAACATCTACTCCACCAAGGGTCAGGGCTCGAAGATCGTCATCAAGGTCCCGTTGACCCTGGCGATCATGCCGACCCTGATGGTCATGCTGGGCAATCAGGCGTTCGCCTTCCCACTGGTCAACGTCAACGAGATTTTCCACCTGGACCTGTCGACCACCAACGTCGTCGACGGTCAGGAAGTGGTCATCGTGCGGGACAAGGCCTTGCCGCTGTTTTACCTCAAGCGTTGGCTGGTCAGTTCGGCGGCGCATGAGGAACAGCACGAAGGTCACGTGGTAATTCTGTCCGTGGGCACCCAGCGCATCGGCTTTGTAGTCGATCAACTGGTTGGCCAGGAAGAAGTGGTGATCAAGCCTCTGGGCAAGATGTTGCAAGGCACGCCAGGGATGTCGGGCGCAACCATCACCGGTGACGGTCGCATCGCATTGATTCTGGATGTGCCAAGTATGCTCAAGCGCTACGCCGCACGGCGTATTTGATCCTGGTGCCGCAGCCAGTCAACTGTCTGCGGCGCCTGATCAGGCTGCGTTGAAAAAGCGATGAGCCCCTGTGCATTGCAGGGCTCAGTGGTTTGCCTGCAGCCTCTAATGGAGTGTTTATGGTAGTCAAGGTATTGGTGGTGGACGACTCCGGTTTCTTCCGCCGCCGCGTCACGGAAATTCTTTCTTCAGATCCAAACATCAAGGTTGTGGGCACCGCAACCAATGGCAAAGAAGCAATCGACCTGGCGCTGTCCCTCAAGCCAGACGTCATTACCATGGACTACGAAATGCCCATGATGGACGGCATCACTGCCGTGCGTCATATCATGCAGCGCAGCCCGACTCCGGTGCTGATGTTCTCCTCACTGACTCACGAAGGTGCCCGCGTTACGCTGGATGCGCTGGACGCCGGTGCGGTCGACTTCCTGCCCAAGAACTTCGAAGACATCTCGCGCAACCCTGACAAGGTCAAGCAGTTGCTGTGCGAGAAAGTCCACAGCATTGCCCGCAGCAATCGACGCATGGGCAGCTTCAGTGCTTCTGCGCCTGCGCCAACACCGACACCCGCGCCGACGCCTGCAGCCAGCCCCTCGTATACGTCGACATCGGCTCGCGCGGCCAGCCCGGCACCTGCGCCGGCACCCACCCGCAGCCTGCCGCCGCGCTCCACGCCAGCCCCGGCCGAGCGCACGTCACACGCGCATCCGTCGCCTGCGCCCAAGCGCAAAGCCTACAAACTGGTTGCCATTGGTACGTCCACAGGCGGCCCGGTGGCGCTGCAGCGGGTTCTGACGCAATTGCCTGCCAATTTCCCGGCACCGATTGTCTTGATCCAGCACATGCCCGCCGCCTTCACCAAGGCCTTCGCCGAACGCCTGGACAAGCTGTGCCAGATCAGCGTCAAGGAAGCCGAGGATGGTGACATCCTGCGTCCTGGCCTTGCGCTGTTGGCGCCGGGCGGCAAGCAGATGATGGTCGACGGTCGTGGCGCGGTGAAGATTCTGCCCGGCGACGAACGCCTCAACTACAAGCCGTGCGTCGACATCACCTTCGGTTCTGCCGCCAAGTCCTACGGGGACAAAGTGCTCGCCGTGGTGTTGACCGGCATGGGCGCCGATGGCCGCGAAGGCGCGCGCCTGCTCAAGCAGGGCGGCAGTCATGTCTGGGCGCAGGACGAAGCCAGCTGCGTGATCTATGGCATGCCCATGGCGATCGTCAAAGCTGATCTGGCTGATGCGATCTACAGCCTCGATGACATCGGCAGGCACTTGGTCGAGGCGTGCGTCTGATGGATGTTTTGAGTCTGATCGGGCTGATCCTCGCGTTTGTCGCAATCATCGGTGGTAACTATCTGGAGGGCGGGCACCTTGCCGCGCTGCTCAATGGTCCAGCGGCGTTGATCGTATTGGGCGGCACATTGGCGGCGTCGATGCTGCAGTCATCCATGAGCGCCTTCAAACGTGCGGTGCAGATTGCGGGCTGGATTCTGTTCCCGCCGCGTATTGATCTGCCAGGCGGCATCGACCGGGTCATCAACTGGAGCATGATCGCCCGCAAGGAGGGTCTGCTGGGGCTTGAGGCCGTGGCCGATGCCGAGCCCGACAGCTACTCGCGCAAGGGCCTGCAATTGTTGGTCGACGGGGCTGAGCCGCAAGCGATTCGCAGCATCCTGGAAGTGGATTTCGTCACCCAGGAAACCCGCGATATCCAGGCCGCCAAAGTCTACGAAAGCATGGGCGGTTACGCACCGACCGTGGGCATCATCGGTGCGGTCATGGGCCTGATCCATGTCATGGGCAACCTGGCGGATCCGAGCCAGTTGGGCAGCGGTATCGCCGTGGCGTTTGTCGCGACTATCTATGGCGTGGCGTCGGCCAACCTGATCCTGCTGCCGGTCGCCAACAAGCTCAAGGGCATTGCCCTGCGGCAGTCGCGCTATCGCGAAATGGTCCTCGAAGGGCTGCTGTCCATCGCCGAGGGTGAAAACCCGCGCTCCATCGAACTCAAGCTGCAAGGCTTCATGGAGTAATCTGCCATGGCTCGACGTCGTCGACCCGAAGAGCACGAAAATCACGAACGCTGGCTGGTGTCCTACGCGGACTTCATCACCTTGCTGTTCGCCTTTTTCGTGGTCATGTACTCGATTTCGTCGGTGAACGAAGGCAAGTACAAAATCCTCTCCGAGGCGCTGGTCGGCGTGTTCAGTGAGCCGGAAAGAAGCATGAAGCCGATCCCCATCGGCGAGCAACGCCCGGTTACGGTCAAACCCGCGCAGCCCCTGGTCAAGGACAGCGAACAGACCGACGCTGGCCTGGCCCAGAACGTCAGCGATCCGCTCAAGACCATCGCCGATGAAGTGCGCGACGGCTTTGGCGACTTGATCAAATCCGACCAGATGACGGTGCGCGGCAACGAGCTGTGGATTGAAATCGAGCTCAAATCCAGCATGTTGTTCGGCAGCGGCGACGCCATGCCCAGCGACAAGGCGTTCACCATCATCGAGAAGGTCGCGAAGATCATCAAACCCTTCGACAACCCGATTCACGTTGAAGGCTTCACCGATGACCAGCCCATCAGCACGGCGCAATACCCCACCAACTGGGAGCTGTCCTCGGCGCGTGCCGCCAGCATCGTGCGCATGCTCGCCATGGAGGGCATCAACCCGGCCCGCATGGCTTCGGTCGGTTATGGCGAGTTCCAGCCCGTGGCGTCCAACACCACGGCCGATGGCCGTGGGCGTAATCGTCGTGTGGTGCTGGTGATCTCGCGCAACCTGGATGTTCGCCGCAGCCTCACCGCGACCGGCACCACCAATACGCAACAACCGGACTCGGCCATGCGCCGTGCTGGCACACAAACTGCACCTACGCCAGTCAGCCCGGCTGCACGGGGTAATAGCGTCAATTCTTCGTCATCCGCACGTTAGTCATTTCTCGGTATGGCCACCGCCATGACGGGAGGAAAAAGCACAATGAGAGTCTGGGCAGTAGCCAATCAAAAAGGTGGCGTCGGTAAGACCACCTCCACCATCGCGTTAGCCGGGCTGTTGGCCGAGGCGGGCAAGCGCGTGGTCGTGGTCGATCTGGACCCCCATGGCTCGATGACCAGTTATTTCGGGCACGACCCGGACCAGCTGGAACACAGCGTATACGACCTGTTCCTGCACAAAGGCAACATCCCGGACGGGCTTCCCGGCCAGCTGTTGCTGCCCACCAGCGACGAGCGTATTTCGCTGCTGCCGTCGAGCACCGCGCTGGCGACGCTTGAGCGTCAGAGCCCCGGCCAGAACGGTCTGGGTCTGGTGATCGCCAAAAGCCTGGCGCAGCTGTGGCAGGATTTTGATTACGCATTGATCGACAGCCCCCCATTGCTGGGCGTACTGATGGTCAATGCGCTGGCGGCCAGCCAGCAACTGGTGATCCCGGTGCAGACCGAGTTCCTGGCCGTCAAAGGCCTGGAGCGCATGGTCAACACCCTGGCGATGATCAACCGCTCGCGAAAGGTGCCATTGCCTTACACCATCGTCCCGACGCTGTTCGACCGCCGTACCCAGGCGTCCATGGGCACCTTGAAACTGCTGCGCGACAGTTTTCCCGAGCATGTCTGGAAAGCCTATGTGCCGGTCGACACGCGCTTGCGCGACGCCAGCCGGGCCGGGGTGACCCCCTCGCAGTTCGACAACAAGAGCCGCGCGGTGCTGGCCTACCGGGCGCTGCTCAAGCATTTACTGTCCGAACAGCTCATGGCGCAGGTGGCCTGAGATGCGCGCCACGGGTTTATTTTTCAAGCTGGGCCAGAACCATTCAAGTCGGGCCTTACAGCGGCCGATAACTCATTCAAGCGGTAATCGCGTTACTCATTGTGTGGCACCTGTATGAACCTGAACCGGCCTGTAGAGATTGCAACACGACCGCAAGTGGCGCTGCAGTCGTATCTGGATGCGCTGCTTCAGGATGCCACTGAAGATTTACCCGACGTATTGCCCACGATTCTGGCTCCCGAGCCTGAGCCGGTGGTGCTGGACGATTTTGAAGCCGCAGTGCTCGAAGAGCAGGCTCACGATGCGCGGATGCTGGCAGCAGCGACGCCGATTGCCGTGGCCGTCGCTGCACCAGCGCCGGTTGCGGTCCCGGTTGCCGTTGCCGCTCCCGTCGTGGCGCCGCCGGTGGTTGCTCGGGTTGAAGTTGAAGTTGAAGTCGAGGTGGTGCCGGAGGTTTCGGTGCCGGTTGTGGAGCTGGTCGAGCCGGTTGCGGATGTTCATCTGCAAACCGCTCAACGCAACCCGACGCCGCCGCCGACCACTGACGGTCGACCGGCCTGGGCGGAAGAGCCGTTCGAGTGCCTGCTATTTGATGTCGCCGGGTTGACCCTGGCCGTGCCGCTGGTATGCCTGGGTTCTATCTACCCGCTGGCAGGCCATGATTTGACACCGTTGTTCGGTCAGCCGGACTGGTTCCTCGGGATCCTGCCGAGCCAGAGCGGCAACTTGAAAGTGCTGGATACCGCGCGCTGGATCATGCCGGATCGCTATCGCGATGATTTTCGCCAGGGATTGCAGTATGTGATTTCGGTTCAAGGCTACGAGTGGGGGCTGGCGGTGCATCAGGTCAGCCGTTCGCTGCGCCTTGATCCCAATGAGATCAAGTGGCGTACCCAGCGGGGCCAACGCCCCTGGTTGGCAGGCACGGTGATTGAACACATGTGCGCGTTGCTGGACGTTTCAGAGTTGGCCGAGCTGATTGCCAGTGGCGCGGTCAAGCAGATGCAGAAAACCAAATAATCATGAGGGGACGTAGAAAACGTCTCCTGCACAGTACACACGCGAGGGGTTGGGGTTATGAAGAAGTCGTCCGCACAAGGTTCCGAAGATCCTATTCTGCAATGGGTAACGTTCCGCCTGGATAACGAGTCCTACGGCATCAACGTGATGCAGGTGCAGGAAGTATTGCGCTATACGGAAATCGCTCCGGTTCCGGGCGCGCCAAGCTATGTGCTGGGGATCATCAACCTGCGCGGCAACGTCGTGACCGTGATCGACACCCGCCAGCGCTTCGGCCTGGACCCGGTGGAAGTCAGCGACAACACCCGTATCGTGATCATCGAAGCCGACAAGCAAGTGGTCGGGATCCTGGTCGACAGCGTGGCTGAAGTGGTTTACCTGCGCCAATCGGAAGTCGAGACTGCGCCTAACGTTGGTAACGACGAATCCGCCAAGTTCATTCAAGGCGTGTGCAACAAGAACGGCGAATTGTTGATCCTCGTCGAGCTGGACAAGATGATGTCCGAAGAAGAGTGGTCGGAACTGGAGAACATCTGATTGATTCTTGAGGTAGCGGTCGCGTTCCTGGGGGTTGCCTGGGTCGTGACCCTTTCCCTGTTCCTGGCGCACACCAAGCGCCAGCGCCAGCTGGATCTTGAGCGAGAGGAAGCCGATGCCAAGCGTGATCAGCGGATTCGAGAGCTGCTCAAGCGCGTGGACAATTTTCAGAACGGCACTGTGAAGATGGGGGAGGCGTTGCATGAGCTGCGGGCGACGGTTGCGCCGTTGCCTGACAAGCTGACTGCGCTTGAGCAGCGTGACCCTGCCAACTTGTCCTTTGCCCAGGCGGCGCGTCTGGTGGGGATGGGCGCCAGCGTGGATGAACTGACACAGGCATGTGGTTTGACTCAGGCAGAGGCTCAGTTGATGAGCAAGCTGCATAGTCATAATCAGGGGTGATCTGAGCGGTTTTGGTCGTCTGCCGTTCTGAGTACATATCCATTCTGAGTACATATCCATTATTGGTGTGGACTGGGATTATGGTTCCGCCCTTACGGCGGGTCACTTTTGGCAAACGCCCCAAAAGTAACCAAAAGGTCTATGCCCCACCACTCGGTCCCTCGCTAGTGCTCGGCATACCCGTAATCCGACATTGATTCGCAGGGCCGCCGCGAAGGGCCATCCCTGGCCCAGCGCGGCTAAACCGGCATCCATGCCGGTTTGCCCTGCGAATCAATGTCGGCTTCCGGCCAGCGTGGTTTGACGGGGCGCCTCAGATCAAAATCAAAAGCGCGCGAGGCGGCCTGAAAGCCGACCTGCTTTCCTGAGTGCCTGGCTCATCGTATTTGTTGCCTGTGCCGTTCCCTTCGCGAATGAATTCGCTCCCACGAATCAACGGCGTGCGCAATTTTCTGTAGGAAGGCCCGCCCCGTCTTCGACGCCGCGCTGTCGCGCCGCAAACACAGGACCTGTGGGAGCGAGCTTGCTCGCGAATGCGTAAGTTCAGCATCAGATATTTAGCGGCCGCACCGGCCCATTCGCGAGCAAGCTCGCTCCCACGGGATTAACTGCGTGCGCAATTTCTCTGTAGGAGCTGCCGAAGGCTGCGAAGGCGGCTACCGATTCGCAGCCTTCGGCAGCTCCTACAGAGATATACGCAGCGCCAACCATCCCGCCCGTGATCTTGATCTTGATCTGCTTTTGATCTTGGCGCCCCGTAAAACCACGCTGGCCGGAATTCGACATTGAGGCGGCGGGCAAACCGGCAGGGATGCCGGTTTAGCCGCGCTGGGCCAGGGATGGCCCTTCGCGGCGGCCCGCCGAATCAATGTCGGATTACGGGCATGCCGAGCCTAGGCGAGGGACCGAGTGGTGGGGCAAGAGCGTTTTGCTTACTTTTGCGCTCTATCAAAAGTGAGGCGCCGTAAGGGCGCAACCGATAGCGGCCGTGACCGCAGCAACGGATATGTACACGGAATCAGAGCCCATGATTACCCCAATCACCACTTCGGCGTAATATCCCGCTCCACCGGCGGCGCATCCGGATCCTGCCCCACCGGAAACTTGCCCTTCAAATGCCACGCAAACGCAATAATCTCCGCAATCGTCCGATACAGCGGCTCAGGAATGCTGTCCCCCAGCTCCATCCGCGCCAACAACTTAACCAACTCGGCGTTTTCATAGATCGGCACTTCATGTTCCCGGGCAATCGCCAGGATCGCCTCGGCCAGTTGATCGTCACCTTTGGCACTCAGGGTCGGGGTGTGCTGCCCGTCGTAGGTCAAGGCAATCGCCTGGCGCGGGGGTTGCTCGGCTTTGCTCATCAGGCGTTCTCGTCTATCCAGCGTTGTTCAAGGGTCGTACGCGGGCCTTGGGGTGGGGCGCCGTGGTTGCAGGCCAGTTCACCCACTTCCAGGCCAGACGCAACCAGCCGTTCGCGCAAGTAACCCAATTGCTGGCTGATCAACTCGGCACTGTCCGGGCGCTCGGCCCAGAGCTGACTCGACAGGCTGCCGCGAAGCAGCTGCGCCTGAACCTGCAGCGCACCCAGTGGCTCCAGGTCGAAGGCCAACTCTATCTTCCAGAGTTTCTCGCGACTCTCCTTGACCTCGTTGCCACCCTTGTCGTCGGCCTTGCCCTCTTCGGGTGTGTCTTCGCGTTGTACCTTGACCTGCAAAGGCATGATGTCCTGGCCGGTACGCACCGGGATTTCCAGCTGCCAGGTCGTCAGCTGATTGCCTTCAGCCGTGGCGCGGGTCTGCTCCAGGCTGCCCAGCTGATGGCTTTGCAGACGGGATAAAGCGCCAGCGGCCAGTTTGAGCAAGGTTTCCAGGTCGTCATCCTTGCCGCCGCCTTTCACCGAGCGCGAGGGCAGGGGGAAGTGGATGGGCAGGGCAGGCGGTGCGACCAGGCCCATCGTGCCCAGTGCGCTGCGCAGCACGCCGGGCATGGTGCGGGTCAGCATGTTGGAGGCTGCGGCGGCGTTGTAGCTGGCGCTGTCCGGCAGACCCGGCAGAAGCTGAGCGACGACCTGCAGCAGATTGGCTTTCAGGTCCGGCATGGTCGCCGGGTTGAAGCCAGTCAGCAGCCTGGTCTCCAGAAACAGGCCGCTGCTGCTGACCGCCTGAGCGACTCCGCGAGGCGTAGCCATTTGTTCAAGGTCGGGCAGTTCAGCCAGCAATTGGTTGATGCTGGCTTGTAGCGGCGCTGGAATCGTCGGGCTGGCCTGGGGCAAGTTGCGCAAGGCGTTGATCAGCACGTCCATCGAGACTTGGCGGTTTTGCTGGGTCGTCAGTTGTTGGGTCACTGCCAGCTGATCAAGGTTGCTCGGCAGCGGCACGAAGTTGACGGCCTGCTTGCCTTGCACCTGGGCACTGAGCAAAGCTCCGGGGCTCAGAGGCTGGGGGCTTTCGATGGTCAGACTGGTCCCGACCAGGGCCGTATTGAGCAGAATCACGATCGAGCGATACGTCGCCGGTTGTGGCGCAGGCGCCGTTGTGGTGCCCGGCGTGGCAGCGGGTGCAGCCGTGTTCGGCGCAGCTTTACCCCCCAGTTGACTCAGTGCATCGGCCACCACTTGAGAGGTCAATACCCGCGCCTGCAACAGGGTGCCCACCGGCAATTGCTCGGTATCGATGCTGGTCTGCACGTTATTCAACGCGGCATTGATCTGCTGCAGGCTCATGGTCAGCGTATTGGGCGATGCTTGCGACACCTGAACCGTGGTGCCCGGCGTGAGGGGCAGGGGGCTGGTCACGTTGATGCTGGTCTGGCCGCCGTTGCTCAGGGCGAGTTTGACCAGCAACTGAAAGTTCTGCTGCAACTGTTTCAGGCTGACGACTTCGGCGTCGACGGTTTCTCCGGGCTGCAAGAGGTTGTCCACCGCTTGGAGCATGGTGAGCACCTGCGCCGGAGAAAACCCGACCTTGGCCAGGGCAGCGGAAGTGGCCACCGGTTGAAGGCTGGTGATGTCACCTGTCATGGAATCGCGACCTGTTGAAAATGCCCTCTTGCAGCGGGACATGACATGTATAATGCCGCCCCGTCATAGGGGCATAGATGCAATGAAGTTGCACCCATATAACGGCCGTTTTGAAGCTGACTTGAACAGCCATTTCTTCAGACCACGCCCCGCAGGGGCTGTTCTGATGCGACTGGGAACCCTGAATGACTCGTTCCATACCTCTTCTGCAAGCCAGCGACCTGGCGTGTGAGCGCGATTGGCGGATGCTCTTTGAACATCTCGATCTGCAGCTGCACGCCGGTGACATGCTACAGATCAGCGGCCCAAATGGCAGCGGTAAAACCAGCCTGTTGCGTCTCCTGTCAGGGCTGATGCAGCCCACTGCGGGCCAAGTGCTGATCAATGGCCAGCCGTTGAGCGAGCAACGCGTGGAGCTGGCGCGCAATCTGCTCTGGATCGGCCATGCGGCCGGTATCAAGGATTTGCTCACCCCGGTGGAAAACCTGTCCTGGTTGTGCGCCCTGCATCGTCCGGCTGAGCCCGCCGCGATCTGGCAGGCGTTGCACAGCGTTGGGCTGCGCGGTTTCGAAGACGTGCCGTGCCACACTTTGTCGGCCGGGCAGCAGCGACGGGTCGCCCTGGCGCGGCTGTATCTGGACAGCCCGCCGATATGGATTCTCGACGAACCTTTCACTGCGCTGGACAAACAAGGCGTCGCGCAGTTGGAAGCCCACCTGGCCGAGCAGTGTGAAAAGGGCGGCATGATCGTCTTGACTACCCACCACACCCTCAGCCGTACACCGGCCGGTTATCGCGACATTGATCTGGGGCAATGGGCCGTATGAGTCATGTGTTTACCCTGCTGGTCGCCCGCGAAGCGCGTCTGTTGTTCCGGCGTCCGGCGGAGCTGGCCAACCCACTGGTGTTCTTCGCGATCGTCATCGCCTTGTTCCCGCTGGCGGTCGGCCCCGAAACGCAATTATTGCAAACCTTGTCGCCGGGTCTGGTCTGGGTCGCTGCCTTATTGTCGGTGCTGCTGTCCCTGGATGGCCTGTTCCGCAGCGATTTCGAAGACGGTTCGCTGGAGCAATGGGTGCTGTCGGCGCATCCGCTGTCGTTGCTGGTCCTGGCCAAAGTCCTGGCGCATTGGGCCTTTTCCGGGCTGGCACTGGTATTGTTGGCGCCGCTTCTGGCCCTGATGCTCGGTTTGCCGAGTCATTGCCTGCCGGTGCTGTTGCTGTCGTTGCTGCTGGGCACGCCGATATTGAGCCTGCTGGGCGCAGTGGGCGCGGCATTGACCGTGGGTTTGAAGCGTGGCGGTCTGCTGTTGGCCTTGTTGATCCTGCCGCTGTACATCCCGGTCTTGATCCTCGGCAGCGGCGCCTTGCAGGCAGCACTGCAAGGCATGCCCGCCACTGGCTACCTGCTCTGGCTCGGTAGCCTGACCGCCCTGGCGGTCACCCTGACACCCTTTGCCATTGCAGCTGGCTTGAAGATCAGCGTGGGCGAATAATTGAGGTTCTACCGACTGACGGTTTTCAGTCGATAGCGAACCCGAGCTACACCGTGAGAAGGCAGCTTGATGAAAGGCAGCGTGATGAAAGACAACGCTAAACGCGGGGTGAGTTGGGCCTGGTTCCACAAACTGGGTTCACCCAAATGGTTCTATGCTTTCAGCGGGCGCTTGTTGCCCTGGCTGAGTATTGCGGCTGTCCTGCTGATCGGTATCGGTGTGGTCTGGGGCCTGGCCTTCGCGCCGCCCGATTACCAGCAGGGCAACAGCTTCCGCATCATTTATATCCACGTGCCTGCCGCGATGCTTGCCCAATCCTGCTACGTCATGTTGGCGGTCTGCGGCGTGGTGGGGCTGGTGTGGAAGATGAAACTGGCCGACGTCGCCCTGCAAAGCGCCGCCCCCATTGGTGCCTGGATGACCGCGATTGCCTTGATCAGCGGCGCGATCTGGGGCAAACCGACCTGGGGTTCGTGGTGGGTCTGGGATGCGCGGCTGACCTCGATGCTGATCCTGCTGTTTCTGTATTTCGGCCTCATTGCCCTGGGCAACGCCATCAGTAATCGCGACAGCGCTGCCAAGGCCTGTGCGGTGCTGGCCATCGTGGGGGTGATCAACATCCCGATCATCAAATACTCGGTGGAGTGGTGGAACACCCTGCATCAGGGTGCAACCTTCAGCCTGACCGAAAAACCGGCGATGCCCGCTGAAATGTGGCTGCCGTTGTTGTTCACGGTACTGGGTTTCTACTGTTTCTTCGGCGCGGTGCTGCTGCTGCGCATGCGCCTGGAAGTGCTCAAGCGCGAGTCACGAGCCAGCTGGGTCAAGGCTGAAGTCCTGAAAAGCCTCGGTCAGCCCCCCGCAGAGGAGCGCGCACCATGAAATTTGCTTCATTCAGCGATTTTCTGGCCATGGGGCATCATGGCCTGTTCGTCTGGTCGGCCTATGGCATCTGCTTTCTGGGCCTGGCTATCAATGTGGCGCTGCCGTTGCTGGCGCGTCGGCGTTACCTGCAACAAGAGGCGCGACGCCTGCGCTGGGAGAACCAGAAGTGAATCCGCTGCGTAAAAAGCGTCTGTTGATCATCGTGGCGATTCTCGCCGGTGTCAGCATCGCCGTGACTCTGGCCTTGAGCGCCCTGAAAGAGAACATTAACCTGTTTTACACCCCGACCCAGATCGCCAACGGAGAAGCGCCCCATGACACGCGCATTCGGGCCGGTGGCATGGTTGCCGAGGGTTCGCTGCAACGCTCGGCCGACTCGCTGGACGTCAGATTCATCGTCACTGATTTCAACAAGTCCGTGACCATCACCTATCGCGGCATCCTGCCTGACCTGTTCCGCGAAGGGCAGGGCATCGTCGCCCTGGGCAAACTCAACGCCGACGGCGTGGTGGTGGCGGACGAAGTACTGGCCAAGCACGATGAAAAATACATGCCGCCTGAAGTCACCAAGGCGCTCAAGGAAAGCGGTCAGGCAGCGCCTGCGCCTTCCTCAACACCCTCCAAGCAAGGTTGAACCATGATTCCTGAACTCGGCCACCTGGCGATGATTCTGGCCCTGTGCTTCGCCATCGTGCAGGCCTTCGTCCCGCTGGTCGGCGCCTGGCGCGGCGACCGGATGTGGATGGGCCTGGCGCAACCGGCTGCCTGGGGCCAATTCAGCTTCCTGATCTTCGCGTTTGGTTGCCTGACTTACGCCTTCATGACCGACGACTTTTCTGTGGCGTATGTCGCCGAAAACTCCAACAGCGCCTTGCCCTGGTACTACAAGTTCAGCGCGGTCTGGGGCGCGCACGAAGGTTCGTTGCTGCTCTGGGCCTTGATCCTCGGGGCCTGGACGTTCGCCGTGTCGATTTTCTCCCGGCAATTGCCGCAAGTGATGCTGGCTCGGGTGCTGGCGGTCATGGGCATGATCAGCGTCGGCTTCATGCTGTTCCTGATCCTCACTTCCAACCCGTTCTCGCGCATCCTGCCGCAAGTACCGGCTAACGGCCGCGACCTCAACCCACTGCTGCAGGACATTGGCCTGATCGTCCATCCGCCGATGCTGTACATGGGCTATGTCGGTTTCTCGGTAGCCTTTGCCTTTGCCATCGCCGCCTTGCTCGGTGGGCGCCTGGATGCGGCCTGGGCACGCTGGTCGCGACCTTGGACCATCGCGGCCTGGGCCTTCCTGGGTGTCGGCATTACCTTGGGCTCCTGGTGGGCCTATTACGAACTGGGCTGGGGCGGCTGGTGGTTCTGGGACCCGGTGGAAAACGCCTCGTTCATGCCGTGGCTGGTGGGCACTGCGCTGATTCACTCGCTGGCCGTCACCGAAAAACGCGGCGTGTTCAAAAGCTGGACGGTGCTGCTGGCCATCGCGGCGTTTTCTCTGAGCCTGCTGGGGACCTTCCTGGTGCGTTCCGGAGTACTGACGTCGGTGCATGCCTTTGCGTCCGATCCCGAGCGCGGCGTGTTCATCCTGATTTTCCTGCTGTTCGTGGTCGGTGGTTCGCTGACCCTGTTCGCCTTCCGCGCGCCAGTGGTGAAAAGCCATGTAGGCTTTGGCCTGTGGTCTCGCGAGACCTTGCTGCTGGGTAATAACCTGGTGCTGGTGGTGGCGGCGTCGATGATCCTGCTCGGCACCTTGTACCCGCTGGTACTGGACGCCATCAGCGGCGCCAAGATGTCCGTCGGTCCGCCGTATTTCAACGCAATGTTCGTGCCCTTGATGGGCTTGCTCATGGTGGTCATGGCCGTTGGTGTGCTGGTGCGCTGGAAAGACACCCCGGTCAAATGGCTGGCGGGCATGCTGGCTCCGGTACTGATCGGCAGCGCCGTGCTGGCCGTCGTCGCGGGGCTGGCCATGGACGATTTCCACTGGGCCGTGATCGCGACCTTCATGCTGGCAGCCTGGGTGTTGCTGGCCGGGGTGCGCGACCTGCTGGACAAGACCCGCCATAAAGGCCTGATCAAAGGCTCAAGAAGCATGACCCGCAGTTACTGGGGCATGCAGCTGGCGCACATCGGCATTGCGGTCTGTGCGTTGGGCGTTGTGTTGTCCAGCCAGAACAGTGCCGAACGTGACCTGCGTCTGGCCCCCGGTGAATCCATGGAACTGGGCGGTTATATGTTCGTCTTCGAAGGTGCCCAGCATTATCAGGGGCCCAACTTCACCTCTGATCGCGGCACTGTTCGTGTTCTGGAAGACGGCAAGCAAGTGACCATCCTGCACCCCGAAAAACGTCTGTACACCGTGCAGCAATCGATGATGACCGAGGCGGGCATCGACGCCGGTTTCACCCGTGATCTCTACGTCGCGCTGGGCGAACCCCTGGGCAACGGCGCCTGGGCTGTACGTGTCCACGTCAAACCGTTCGTGCGCTGGATATGGTTCGGTGGTTTGATCACGGCCCTGGGCGGGGTGCTGGCGGCGATGGACAAGCGTTATCGGGTCAAGGTCAAAAGCAAGGTGCGTGACGCCCTGGGCATGCCGGAGGTTGCACAATGAAACGCTGGATTCTGCTCTTGCCGCTGGTAATTTTTCTGGGGGTTGCGGTGTTCCTGTATCGCGGCCTTTATCTCGATCCGGCCGAATTGCCTTCGGCGCTGATCGACAAGCCGTTCCCGGAGTTCTCCCTGCGTGATGTGCAAAGCGACAAGCTCATCACCCGGGCCGATCTGCTGGGCAAACCGGCGCTGGTCAACGTGTGGGGCACCTGGTGCGTGGCGTGCCGGGTCGAACATCCGGTGCTGAACAAACTGGCTCAGCAGGGCGTGGTGATCTACGGCATCAACTACAAGGACGTCAACGCCGACGCCTTGAAGTGGCTCAAGGATTTTCACAACCCTTACCAGCTCAATATCCGCGACGACGAAGGCAGCCTGGGCTTGAACCTGGGCGTTTATGGCGCACCGGAAACGTTCCTGATCGACAGCAAGGGCATCATTCGTCACAAGTTTGTCGGGGTGGTGGATGAGACGGTTTGGCGCGAACAGTTGGCCGGTCTATATCAAGGCCTGGTGGATGAGGCAAAGCAATGAAGCGTTTGTTAGCCGCTGCTGCTCTCACGTTCGGCTTGGCCACGCTCGCCCACGCGGCCATCGACGCCTATGAGTTTCGCGACGACGCCGAACGAGCCCGCTACGCCGAGCTGACCAAAGAGCTGCGTTGCCCCAAGTGCCAGAACCAGGACATTGCCGATTCCAATGCGCCGATTGCCGCAGACCTGCGCAAAGAGATTTTCCGCATGCTCGGCGAAGGGCGCAGCAATCAGCAGATCATCGACTTCATGGTTGATCGCTACGGCGACTTCGTGCGCTACAAGCCAGCCCTGAGCGCCAAGACCTGGCTGCTCTGGTTCGGCCCGGCCGGTTTGCTGGCGGGCGGGCTGTTGGTGATTGGTGTGATTGTCGTGCGTCGTCGTGGCCAGGGTCGCCAGGAAAACGACGCGCTTTCCGACGAGGAGCGTAAGCGCCTCGCAAATCTGCTGGATAAGAACCGCGAATGATTGATTTCTGGCTAGCTGCCGGCCTGCTGTTGCTGGTGGCCATGAGTTTCCTGCTGATTCCGGTGCTGCGTGGCCGTCGTGCACAACGTGAGGAGGACCGAACCGCCCTCAACGTCGCGTTGTATCAGGAACGCATCGCCGAGCTCCAGGCTCAGCAGGTTGAGGGCGTGTTGAGCGCCGAGCAAATGGACAGCGGTCGTGCTGAAGCTGCCCGTGAACTGCTCGCTGATACCGAGGGCGCCGAACCGCTACGCACCTCGAAGCTGGGCAAAACCCTGCCGTTGCTGGCGGCGCTTTTGGTGCCGGTACTGGGGCTGGGGTTGTATCTGCATTTCGGGGCCAGCGACAAAGTCGAACTGACCCGCGAGTTTTCTCAGCCCCCAGGCTCCATCGCCGAGATGACTGATCGTCTGGAGCGCGCCGTCAAAGCTCAGCCTGATTCTGCCGAGGGGATTTATTTCCTGGCGCGCACGTACATGGCTCAGGATCGTCCGCGGGATGCGGCGGCGATGTTCGAGCGTGCTGTGGCGCAGGCGGGTCGCCAGCCTGAGTTGCTCGGCCAATGGGCGCAGGCGCTGTATTTTGCCGGTGGCAAAAAATTCACCCCGCAGGTTCAGGCCTTGACCGCTGAAGCCCTGCAGAGTGATCCCAATGAAGTCACCAGCCTGGGGCTGCTGGGCATCGCAGCCTTTGAAGGCGAGCGTTATCAGCAGGCCATGGATTACTGGAAGCGCTTGCTGACTGTGTTACCGCCACAGGATCCATCCCGCTCCGCCCTGGAAGGCGGCATTGCCCGGGCCAGCGAAAAACTCGGTGGCAACCCTGAGCAACCTGTGGCGCAAGTGATCAAGGGCGCGACGATCAAAGTCCGCGTCGATCTGGCCGCTGATCTCAAGGCCAAAGTGGCGCCCGGCGACAGCGTCTTCATCTTTGCCCGTGCAGTGGGCGGCCCACCGGCACCTCTAGCGGTCAAGCGGCTGACAGTCGCAGACCTGCCTGTCCAGGTCGAGCTCAGTGATGCCGACGCCATGATGCCGCAACTGAAACTGTCGAACTTTCCGGAAGTCCAACTCGTGGCACGGATATCCCGCGCAGGTCAGCCGACCACCGGCGAGTGGATCGGCCGAAGCAAGCCCCTGGAGAGCAACACCACGGCCTTGCAGACACTGACCATCGACAGCCCTGATCAGTAGAGAGCACATCTATGTACCGCACAGCCGCACGTATTATCTTGTTGGGTCTGGTTATGGGTTTGAGTGCGTGTGCGGTCCAGCCCACCGGGCCGCGCAGCCAGGAGCCGATCCAGACGCTGCCTGGCAAAACGACCCCAGGCAAACCCTCCGCCCCGGTCACGCCCAAGGCCCCGGCAGCCGGCCCCAAAACCTCCAGCAACTTCGCCCCACCACCGGGTGGCAATAGCCATTGGGACGCCAAATTGGGCGTGCACGTACTGGATGACCAGACCGACACCTTCTACCGCCAGCGAACCTACTACCGCTGGAACAACGGCTGGACCTGGTCAACCGGCCGCAATGGGCCGTGGCAGGAGACTGATGCCAGTGGTGTGCCCGCTGGGTTGGGGACGCAGTTCGGGAATTGAGTAACAGAACGAACGCTTCTGCTTACTAAAACGGAATCGGTAGGTGCTCGGGAGCTCCTGCCGATTCTACGTTTAATACGGAATTACGCGATGAAAACGGCAAGCTAGAATTCGCCGTTTTAGTTTAATTCATCAAAAATCGCTGTTCGCAGCGCTTGAACTAAAAGCGTCGAACTTCTGCGGGAGGCGAATTTATTCGCGGCGCAGCATTGCTGATTGCTACTTTTCGTTAGTGGCCTAATGGCCGCGATGAACATCGCTGTATAGATATAGCGAGATATTCAAAGCTTGTGCTTGTATAGCTTGTGCGGCTGCAGTTTCTGCGTGTGTTGATAGGTCCTTCTAATGTTGATCGCCCTTTGGAATATACATGAAAATTTTTACTCTCAAGAAGTATAGCCTGACGTTAATGCTATGAAAGTTAAGTGCTACCGTAAATAGAGTAGGTGTGTGCGCAAAGCATTACATGCTGTGTTACGGAGATTATCATGCAAGAAACAAGCAGAGCTGGGGAACTGGAGGAGCAATTTGAAATCCCTTGGGATCTCGGTGTTATCAGTGTCTTTGGTGCAGGCCGTCACACAGATGGCAAACTATATGTAGCCATGCTGTGTGAGATGCCACAGGGTGAAGCAGCTTGGTTGAAAGTTGTCATCGTGCGATTGGATGACACTCATCTTCCGGATCCAACTTACGGAGTGAATGGGTTTGCTGAGGTGATCTTTAAAGGTGATCAATTCCTGAGACAAGGTACTTGGGGGCAGTCCATGCTCCTTCAAAAAGATGAGCGGGTAGTCGTCGTTGTACGAGATATGGATTTCGAGATAGTCGCTGGATTAGCACGATTTAAACCCGACGGTATGCTGGATGAGGCATTCGGGGATCATGGCGTGATTGTGCATCGTATTTCTGCCAGGTCTACGAATCACTCAGCGGCACCTTCGTCACATGAGGAGCTTGATGCCTGGCGATCTCAAAGGGGCGATGGCGCGGGTCAGGTGCTTTTGCTCGCTTCCGGGAAAATTCTCTACTTCAACACCACATCTTTTTTGGGAGGGCCCGGTGTCGGGATAATCGCGAGGTTCATGCCCGATGGCCGCCTGGATCAAACCTTTGGTCACCGGGGTGTAGTGCGGGTCGAGCCGCCAGATTCCGAGGAACGTGCGGTAATTCTCTGGAGTGTCTGTGAGCTTGCAGACGGCCAGATTTTAGCCTCTGGTACTGTAGCTATGTTTGATTCTATGTGGCACAGGGGATTGGTGTGCCGATACACCGATGAAGGCCTCCCGGATACCACGTTTGGTGATAATGGTTTTGTTCTGGTGAAGCCTCCGAAGGAATTTCCCGATAGCACGTTGGGGTTTTACCGCTATCCTGCAACAGCTGAAGCACGGGATGCGTTTATTGCGACTTCTGGAGCCTTTCGGGTCGAAAGCACGGGGACTTATTATGGAGTAGTCAGCTATCTTGACAGCAGTGGCACTATTGTCCCTTCTTTTAATGAAGGCGAGCCGGTGATCTTCGGCCTCTTGGGACATGATCAGGGGTTCCATAGCGTCGCTGTACAGGACGACGGGAAAATTCTGGCCGCTGGTTATCTTGAAGTTTTAGGCGTTACCCCAACCCACGTTGAGTTTCTGGTGGCGCGGTTCAACCCTGATGGGACTAGAGATCTTTCCTTCGCGGGTCAAGGTTGGACATCTAATGCGTTCCAGCCGGGCGTCAATTATGCCGATATCATGCTGCTTGACAATGGTTCAATTGTTGTTATGGGCACCTGCTGGGGGAAGGCCATTGTCATGCGTTTCCGCGCCTGAATGAGGAGCGTTAAGTTATTGCGTTAATGGCGTGTTTAGTGAAGAGAAAATGAAAACGGCAGCCCGTGGGGATTCGAGTGCACTTTAAAAAATGGCGACCCGAAGGTCGCCGTTTTTATTTCAAACCAGCCCAATCACTTGCCCGGATAAATCTGATCAAACACTCCACCATCATTGAAGTGGGTCTTCTGCACGGTGCGCCAGTCGCCAAACGTCTTCTCTACCGAGAAGAAGTCGACTTTCGGGAAGCGGTCGGTGTATTTGGCCAATACAGCTGCATCCCGTGGGCGCAGGTAGTTCTTGGCGGCGATTTCCTGGCCTTCTGGAGACCACAGGTAGTTCAGGTATTCCTCGGCGGCGGCGCGGCTTTGTTTCTTGTCGACGACTTTATCGACAACGCTCACCGGTGGCTCGGCTTCGGCTGACACACTTGGGTAAACGACTTCGAACTGATCACGGCCGAACTCGCGGGCGATCATTTCGGCTTCGTTTTCAAAGGTCACCAGCACGTCGCCAATCTGGTTGGTCATGAAGGTAGTGGTGGCGCCACGGCCACCGGTATCGAGCACGGGTACGTGTTTGAACAGGTCACCCACAAACTTCTTGGCAGCGGCTTCATCGCCGCCGTTCTTGAGGGTATAGCCCCATGCCGAGAGGTAGGTGTAGCGGCCGTTACCCGAGGTTTTCGGGTTAGGCACGATGACTTCCACGCCGTCCTTGACCAAGTCGTTCCAGTCTTTCAGGGCCTTGGGGTTGCCCTTGCGCACGATGAACACCGTGGCTGAGGTGAATGGCGCGCTGTTGTTGGGCAGGCGTGTCACCCAGTTGTCCGGGACCAGCTTGCCGTTGTCCGCCAGGGCGTTGATGTCGGTGGCCATGTTCATGGTGATGACATCCGCCGGCAGGCCGTCGATGACCGAACGGGCTTGCTTGCTGGAGCCACCGAACGACATTTGCACGGTGATGTTTTCTTTGTGCTCGGCTTGCCAGTGTTTCTGGAACGCAGTGTTGTAGTCCTTGTAGAAGTCCCGCATCACGTCATACGACACGTTGAGCAAGGTCGGGGCGGCCTGTGCCGCGCTGCCGAATGCCAGGCCAGCGGCGAGTAACGAAGCGGCGAAAAGTTTGTTCACTGCGCAATTCCTTTTTTGAATAACCAGATGTTGATGGCTTAATGCCCGCGACTATAGCCGGGCAGGTATAGGCGCCTAAAGACTTAAAAGGCATTTGCTTATGCCTTATTTTCTACCCTCGGAAAAAGCGCGTTGCCGCAGCGCGAACAAAACGCCGCGCCGTGTTCATGGCTGTTCTTGGCGCAGACCGGGCAATCGTGTTTGAGCTGCTCGCCACGCATGGCCGTGGCCAGTTCGGCGGTGAAGATCCCTGTCGGCACGGCAATGATCGAATAGCCGGTGATCATCACCAGCGCCGAGAGCATCTGCCCCACTGCAGTTTTGGGCACGATGTCGCCGTAGCCCACGGTGGTCAGCGTCACGATCGCCCAGTAAATGCCCTTGGGAATACTGGTGAAGCCGTGTTCGGGACCTTCGATCACGTACATCAGCGTGCCAAACACCACCACCAGGGTCGACACGCTGACCAGGAACACGATGATTTTCTGTTTGCTGCCACGCAGTGCCGCGAGCAGGTAGTTGGCCTGCTTGAGATACGGGCTGAGTTTGAGCACCCGGAAAATCCGCAGCATGCGAATGACCCTGATGATCAACAGGTACTGCGCATCGCTGTAATAGATCGCCAGAATGCCGGGCACGATGGCCAGCAGATCCACCAGACCATAAAAGCTGAACGCGTATTTCAGCGGGCGAGGGGAGCAGTACAGGCGCAAGGCGTATTCGACAATGAAAATGCCCGTGAACGCCCATTCGGCATAGGCCAGCAGCACGCCGTAATGGGTATGAACGGCGGGGATGCTGTCGAGGATCACCACAATCAGGCTGAGCAGGATGACCGCGAGCAAGGTCTGGTCGAAGCGTCGGCCTTTGGGTGTGTCGGTCTGGAAGATAACGATGCGTAGCTGTTCGCGGCGACTGATGCTGCTGTCCATGGTGTTTTCCGAATCAGAGATCGGAACAGTCTACGCAAATTCTCTCGGTGGATGCGGTGTCGCACCGCTCCACACAGGCGATCACCGAACTCTGTGGGAGCGAATTCATTCGCGAAGAGGCTAATACACCCGACGCATCTTCATAGGTCATGATATTGCCTTCGCGAATAAATTCGCTCCCACAGGTCCGAGGTCAGCCAACGCATCTATTAGTTTTCAGAAGCCTTGCATGCAGACATAGAATCTCCCACAGGTGACGGCGTCCGATACTAAACCCTGAACTGCTTCAACAACCCATTGAGCTGCTCACTCAAACCCCGCAAATGCAGGCTTGCTTCGCTGGAGTGTACAGCCGCCAAAGCGGTGCTTTGCGACAGCTGCGCCGCTTGTGTGACGTTCTGGTTGATGTCATCGACCACGTGGGATTGCTGCAGGGTGGCGCTGGCAATCGACGCGTTGAGGCTGTTGAGGTTGCGCAATGCCTGGCTGATGGACGTGAGGCTCTGGCCTGCCTGATTGGCTTGCTCGATGGTCAGTTGCGAAGAATGGCTGCTGTCGGCAATGACTTTCACAGCCGCATCGGAATGCTTCTGCAGGCGCTCGATCATGCCCTGGATTTCCGCAGTGGACTTCTGCGTCCGTTGCGCCAGTAGCCGCACTTCATCGGCCACCACGGCAAAGCCGCGACCTTGTTCACCGGCGCGGGCGGCCTCGATAGCGGCGTTGAGCGCCAGCAGGTTAGTCTGCTCGGCAATCGAGCTGATCACCTCAAGCACGCCACCAATCTGGGTGCTCTCCGCTGCCAGGGTGCGAATCACTTCCACCGCCTGACCGATGGTGCCGGACAGGTGATCGATCTGGCGCAGGCTGCTGTCGATGTTGACCTGGCCCTGATGCGCCTGGGATTCGGCGTCGCGCATTTCGTTGGCGGCATGCTCGGCGTTCTTGGCCACGTCCTGCACGCCGTAGGTGACTTCGTTGACGGCGGTTGCCACCAGCTCCATCTGTTGCGATTGCTGCTGGCTGCGTACCTGAGCCTGATCTGCGCTGCTGCCAAGCTCCGAAGACGCCTTTTCCAGACCCAATGCTGAGGCCTGGAGTTGGGTAATCACACCGCGCAGCTTTGTGGTGAAGGCGTTGAAATGCGTGGCCAATTGCGTCACTTCATCATTGCCGTGGGTTTGCAGGGTGCGGGTCAGGTCGCTCTCGCCGCTGGCGATGTCCGCCATGGCCTGTACCGACTCACGCAACGGCTGCACGATGCTGCGCGCGATGAGGATGACCAGCAGGGCCATGAACGCGATGATTGCCAGGCTGAACAGACCGGCATTGAGCGTTTGCTGGCGGAACTCGGCCTGTACGTCATCGACATACACGCCGGAGCCGAGAATCCAGCCCCAGGGCGCGAACAGTTGCACGTAGGAGATTTTCGGGACCGGGTCGGTCGCCCCAGGCTTGGGCCAGCGGTAATGGATCATCCCGGCGCCCTTGGCTTTGGCCACGGCCACCATTTCGTTGAAGACCGCGAAGCCGTCCGGGTCCTTGATGGCGGAAAGATCCTGGCCGTTCAGCTTGACGTTGACCGGATGCATGATCATCACCGGGCGCAAATCGTTGATCCAGAAATAGTCGTTCTGGTTGTAGCGCAGGCCGCGAATCGCATCCAGTGCCTGCTTCTGCGCTTGTTCCTGGGTCAAGGTGCCAGCGGTCTGCAAGCCGTAGTAGTACTCGAGCACACCGCTGGTGCTCTGAACCACATGCATGGTTTTCTCCGCCTTGGCGGCATAGAGATCTGAATGCACTTGTTTGAGCATGGCGGCTGCCAGGATAAACAGCATCAGCACGGAGACGATGAGGATCAGCCAGAGTCGGCGGCTGATGGATAAACTGCGCATGGTCATGACCTGTAGCTCCGTTTTTTTTATTTATTTGAGCGTTATCTATTCGAGCCGCTTCGCGCTGCTGCCATCACGCAGGGTTCAGTCTCGCCTCGATGATAGCCTTTTGCTGCCTGTCGTCTAGCCTCTCACTACTAAAGTGGATGTCGGCGCTGAAAGGATAAACCTGAGTGGTTGGTGGGAAATTTCCTGGATTGAAGTGGGGTATAGCCAAAGGCTTACACGAACAGGAGAAATAAGCGCTATGTTCTGTCACATTTGCCGAGTACATTGGATCCAACACCGCAGCAAAGGAAGTGCTTCGGAATCAAGGATGATTGACCATGCCAGGACGGCTACTGACAGGATGTTGGATGGTCAACAAAAAACCCGCTTCGGCGGGTTTTTTGTTGCGTGCGGGAAAGGCAGGCGGCTTTTTTTGCAGGAGCTGCGCAAGGCTGCGAATGCGGTGTATCAGCAGAAATGCCTTCGCAGCCTTCGGCAGCTCCTACAGGGGTCAAGCAATGTCAGGCGTCATGCGCTGTCCGGCGCACACCCTTTAAGCACCAGCCGTATGATCGTCTGGGTCGCCGCTTCATAGTCGCTGTCTTCCAGCTTCGCTTTGCCGGTGACGGTGGAGATCTGCCAGTCGAAGTCGGCGTAGGTCTGCGTCGCGGCCCAGATGGTGAACATCAAGTGGTGCGGGTCGATGGGGGCGATCTGGCCGCTGTCGATCCATGCCTGAATGCAGTCGATGTTGTGCCTGGCCTGGGCATTGAGCTGCTCGACCTGCTCCGGGGTCAGGTGCGGCGCGCCATGCATGATCTCGCTGGCAAACACTTTGGAGGCGAAGGGCAGGTCGCGGGAAATCACGATTTTCGAGCGAATGTAGGCGCTCAGTACCTGGGCCGGGACGCCATCGCGATTGAACGGCGTGGAAGCCTGCAGGATGGGCTCGATGATGCTTTCGAGCACCTCGCGATAAAGGTTTTCCTTGGACTTGAAGTAGTAGTAGACGTTGGGCTTGGGCAACCCGGCCTTGGCGGCGATGTCGCTGGTTTTGGTCGCGGCGAAGCCCTTGTCGGCGAATTCTTCACTGGCTGCGCGCAGGATCAACTCTTTGTTGCGATCGCGAATACTGCTCATAAACCAGAGGTTTCCTTGCCCGGGCGGCGGTGGCGCATGGTAGCACCGGCCTTCGGAACCGCTCAAGATTGCCCTTCAACACGCTGCTCAGTGTGAATCAATGGCCCGGCGCGGCATCTACTGTGCTCTGCTTGACCCTCAACGACTGCTCAAGGATATAAATTGTGGCTGCTGGAAGCTTGCTGACCCTGTTGGACGACATCGCGACACTGCTCGACGATGTTTCTCTGGCTGCCAAAAAAACCGCCGGGGTGCTGGGCGATGACCTGGCGCTCAATGCGCAACAAGTCACCGGGGTTTCCGCTGATCGTGAGCTGCCGGTGGTGTGGGCGGTGGCCAAGGGGTCGCTGCTCAACAAGGCGATTCTGGTCCCTGCGGCGTTGCTGATCAGCGCATTTGCGCCGTGGGCCATTTTGCCCTTGCTGATGATTGGTGGTGCATTTCTGTGTTTTGAAGGCTTCGAAAAAATCGCCCACAAGTGGCTGCATCCTGAGACCGAAAAGGAACGCCAGGAGCACAAGCGCGCCGCCAACGACCAGAATGTCGACATGGTGGCGTTCGAGAAAGAGCGAATCAAAGGTGCCATCCGCACCGACTTCATTCTCTCGGCCGAGATCATCGTGCTGGCCTTGGGCGTCGTGTCGACCCGGCCGTTTCTGGATCAGGTGGGCGTGCTGGTCATCGTCGCCGTGCTGATCACCATCGGCGTCTATGGTCTGGTGGCAGGCATCGTCAAGCTCGATGACTTGGGGCTGTACTTGAAAAAGAGCGCCCAGTCTGCGGTGCAGGGCATCGGCTCAGGCCTGTTGTGGCTGGCCCCGGTGCTGATGAAAATCCTCTCCATCGTGGGCACTGCGGCAATGTTCATGGTCGGCGGCGGGATCCTCACCCACGGCGTGCCGGCGGTTCATCACTGGATTGAAGGCGTGACTGAGCAAGCGGCCCAGGCCGTTGGCGGGTTTTCGATGATCGTCCCTACCTTGCTCGATGCCGTCGCCGGTATCATTGCCGGTGCACTGATCCTGCTGCTGGTGACGATGGCGGGCAAACTCTGGAAACGTATCCGGGCCTGAGAGACGAGACGATTCAATGAACAGTCCGCTGTTTTCCAGCGTGGTGGCTTACGCCCAACAGTGCGAGCGCCAGTTGGTAGAAATCCTGCACCTGCGGCCCAGCCTTGACCGTAAACAAGTCTCGGCCTGGGTCGACGAACAAAGCCATGCGCTCACCGACAGTGATCCGCTGCAATTGCTGCGATCGATCAATGCGAAGGTGCGGGCGGGTAAACGGTTGCCTTGGGAATAAGCACCGGACCTGTAGGAGCTGCCGCAGGCTGCGAATTGCGGTGTATCAGGAATACTGCTTTCGCAGCCTTCGGCAGCTCCTACAAGTACAAGGCCGTGTTTATCAGAAAAACACTTTCACCAACAAACTCGCGGTGTTCTGGTTGGTATCAAAAAACTGGGTGTCTTCAATCCCGTACTTGTCAGACCAGTAATCGTATTCAATACCGACATACAGTTGGCGATCCGGCAAGTTGATGGCTTTGCCCAGGTCGTATTTGATCTGCGGGTTAAAGTGGACGTTGGATTTGTATTCACCGTTGCGGTCGGATTTGTTGTCCACGACCCAGTCGATAAAGCCGTCGATCAGGATGTCGGACTTGCCCACCGGGATGGTGTAGGACCAGACCGGAGTGACCTGCCAGGCGCCGTAGCCTGCGCGGTGGCCGTCGGTGTAGCGCTTGTAGAAGTTCAGCTGGAAGTAATCAAAACCCGGGATGTTCAGGTCAAAGCCCGGACCAATGAGGTAGGACTCGTTGTCGCCTTCGCCGAATTCGTAGGTTGCGGCCAGCAATACATCGGAGATCGGACCGAATTCGATTTTCTGGCCCAGGATCTTGCCCAGGGACAGACGCGGGGAGATTTCACCGTAATAGGTGTTATCGCCGTTGGTGGCATCGCCTTTGCCGTTATAGAAGATCTTGTCGATGAACAGGAAGTTGTCGCCGTATTTCCAACCGTCAGCGTGTTCGAACGTGAACGTCTGCTGGTTTGACGGGTTGACGGTAAAGTCGCGACCGTTCAAGTAAGTCAGGCTGTTGCTCTGCCATTGCAGCAGGCCGTCGGCCATGCTTTGCCCGGATGCCAACAAGCCGCCTGCAACTATCGCGCTGGAAATAATACGGTTCATTCATTGCTCCCCTTGATGGATATCTTTGGTTTTCAGGTGCTCTTGATAGGCACTTTTTTCGCAGTTTAAACATGTCTATTTGGTCAGCTTTCGCCGCTTGATCAGAGCTATAGCAAGAGCTGCGCCAAGCTCGGCAAAAAGCCACGAAAGTTCTATCGATCCGTTATTTAACGGTCGATTCGAGGCGTTTCCGGACAAAACTCGGCAGTTGACTGATCGGTCAGCAAGTTGGCCGTTGAGTCAGCATTCAAAACAGACAGGTTTAGCTGCGGCGGCGGAGGATACTGGCTGGGATTAATTCGCTCAAGTGCTCTGGGACGGGGCAGTGCGAGCAATTGTGGGGCGGGGGATAAAGCGTCTGTAGGAGCTGCCGAAGGCTGCGAAAGCGGTTCAACTGACACACCGCTTTCGCAGCCTGCGGCAGCTCCCACAGGGTATTGCGCGGCAACCCGTCAGTGGGTTTGTGCGCCCGAGGTCACCCAGGCGCCGATCAAATCCCGCTCCTGCTGAGTCATCTGGGTGATGTTGCCCAGCGGCATGATCTGTGAGGTTACCGCCTGGGCCTGGATGCGCGGGGCCAGTTGCCTGATTTGCTCGGCGGTGTCGAACATCACCCCGGCTGGCGCAGTGCTGAACAGCTGGCTGGTGGGCTTGGCGGAATGGCAGACCGTGCAGCGTTGCTGGATTACGCCGTGGACTTTTTCGAAATCCACTGCATTCACCTTGGCTACTTCCGGCTCTGGCGCGGGCGCAGGTCTGACTTCGTCATGCCGATAACCGCCGATGGCGGTGCCGGGCAGGGGTTGGTATTCGATTTTTGCCGGGCCTGTCGAGGGCGGTGCTGCAGGGCCGGTGACGTACGCCAGGCAAATCATGCCCAGCGCGGCGACTGGCAGGGTCCAGGCGAACTTGTGGCTGTTGTGCCGGGTATTGAAATAATGCCGGACCAACACCGCCAACACCCCGATCCCGGCCAGGATCAGCCAGTTGTAAGGGCTGCCGTAGGTGCTCGGGAAGTGATTGCTGATCATGATGAACAGCACCGGCAGGGTGAAGTAGTTGTTGTGTCGCGAACGCAGCAGGCCTTTGGCGGGCAGGGATGGGTCGGGCGTGCGGTTCTCGGCGATGGCCGCCACCAAGGCGCGCTGGGCGGGCATGATGATCCGGAATACGTTGCCGACCATGATGGTGCCAATGATCGCGCCAACATGCAGGTACGCGCCGCGCCCGCTGAACACCTTGCTGAAGCCGTAAGCGGCGGCAATCACCAGCACGAACAGGATCAAACCCAGCAGGCCTGGGCGTTTACCCAGCGCCGAGTCGCACAGAAAGCTGTAGACAAACCAGCCGACGAACAGCGAGCCAAACCCCAGGGCTACGCCTTCAACGCCGGACAGGCTGCTGCCTGGCGCCAGCAGATACAGGGTCGGGTTGGCGTAGAACACCACGCACAGCAGTGCCACGCCGGAGAGCCAGGTGAAATAGGCCTCCCATTTGAACCAGTGCAGGTTGTCGGGCATGGTCGGTGGCGCGAGCTTGTACTTCTCCAGGTGGTAAATGCCGCCACCATGAATCGCCCACAGATCCCCGGACAACCCGTCGCGGGGGTTGACCCGGTTGAGGTTGTTTTCCAGCCAGACGAAGTAGAACGAGGCGCCGATCCAGGCGATGCCGACAATCATGTGAATCCAGCGCACGCTGAGATTCAGCCATTCCATCAAATGTGCTTCCACGGTACTTACCTATCGCTTTGCGTCACTTAACGAACGCTCAAGCTTTACGGGTGGGGGTCGAGAACCAGCTTCTGGCTCTCAGCGAAGAAATGCTCATCGCAGTTATGGCCTGTGCCACTGCGATCAACCACCAGGAAGTCATCCCGCTTTTCGATCGTCAGCACCGGGTGGTGCCAGACGCCGCGATGGTAATTGACGCCCTGCCTGCCATTGGAAAGGAAGGCGCGGACCAACTCTGATTCAGGTTCATCGCCAAGTGGCGCGACCACGATCAGAAAGGGGTTGCCGAGCAGCGGCACGAAGGCCTGACTGCCCAGCGGATGGCGCTCCAGCATGCTGATGATCAACGGCATCTCCAACGCTTCGGCGCGGAAAATACTGATGATTGCCTGGTCGTCCGGCGTCGCGGTCTGCACCTGGGCCAGCTTATGGAAGCGCTGGGTCGAGCCGTTGTTGATCATGAAGTGATCGCTGCCGTCGGTTTCGATGACATCACCGAAAGGGGCGAAGGCTTGCTTGGTCAACGGCTCGATGGTCAATGTGCGCATGCTGGGTCTTCTGTTTTTGAATTGATCAGATCCCTGTAGGAGCTGCCGAAGGCTGCGAAAGCGGTGTGTCATTTAAATCGTTTTCGCAGCCTTCGGCAGCTCCTACAGGTAATGCGTTACTTCGTCACTTTACCCAACACCCGAAGACGACTCACCCCACCATCTGGAAACACATTCAGGCGAATATGAGTGATCGGGCCCAGTGCCTTGATCTGCTCGGCGAACTCATGTTCGGCGTGCATGCTCAGTTTCTGGCTGGGCAGCAGTTCGCGCCAGAACAGGCTCTGGGTTTCGATCTGGCTGTCGGTGCCGCCTTTGACGAACGCGCCCTGGATCGAGCAGCTATCCGGGTAATTACCCTTGAAGTGCAGGGTGTCGACGATGACTTTCTCGACTTCGCCAGCATGGCCCAGGGCGATGATTACCCAGTCGTTGCCGGGGGTGCGACGCCGTGCGGTTTCCCAGCCGTCACCCATGTTCACGCCGCGGCCAGGGTTGAGGATGTTGCTCATGCTGCCGTAATGCTCATCTGAACAGGCCAGGGCGCGACCGCCGTTGAGGGCCGATACCAGGTCCAGCTGTTCGTGTTCGCCCACCGCCGACCAGTCGCGGAACGGTACGCCGTAAACCCGCAGTCGCGCGATGCCGCCATCCGGGTAGATGTTGAAGCGCAGATGGCTGAATGCCTGACCGTCAGTGATCGCATGGTAGTGATGGCTGTCGCCGTTGAGCTCCACCGCCGAGAGGATCTCGGTCCACTGGGTGTGCTCGTCCGGTTCGCCAGAGGTCAGGAAGCAGGCTTCCAGGGACGCCGATGGCGGGTAGTTGCCGGTGAAGAATGAGGTGTCGATATCCACGCCCTTGATCGAGCCAGGAACGCCCAGGCGGATCACGGCGCTGTCGTAACCTTCAAAGCGTTTGCGGCGCGACTCCCAGCCGTCCATCCACTTGCCGTTGTCGTCGAACACGCCTTCCTTCCAGACGGCCGGAGTCGGCTGGAACAGGCGGTTGGCGTCGGCGAACCAGTCGTCGGTCACGGAAATGATTTTGGTACCCAGGCGCGCATCGGCCAGGTTGACGAACTTCTCGAAGGGCGCAGCGTAAGCTTTCATTCTTTTTGTCTACCTTGTGTCTTTGCCGGGAAGAGGGCGATTAAAGGGCTTGCAAGCGAAACAGGGCAATCTTGTTGATCTCGGCCAGGGCGCAGGCAAATTCGGCGTCGGCCGGATGATGAATGCGGGTTTCGAAGGCGGCGAGTATCTGGTGTCGGTTGCTGCCTTTGACCGCCATGATGAACGGAAAGGCGAAGCGGGTTTTGTAGGCATCGTTGAGTTCGGTAAAGCGCTGAAACTCCTCAGGCGTGCACTCGTGGATGCCTGCGCCGGCTTGTTCGTGAGTGCTGGATTCAGTCAGTTGGCCTTGCACGGCAGCTTTACCTGCGAGGTCCGGGTGGGCATTGATCAGCGCCAATTGCCGGGCATGATCGGCGCTGAGCAGGATCTCACTCATCCGGGCGTGCAGGGTCTGGATATCGTCCAGTTCGCTGAGCTGGCCTTGATCGTAAGCGGCGGCAGCGACCCAGGGTGAATGCTCGTAGATGTCGGCAAAGGTCGCGATGAACGCGTCCCGGCTCAACGTTGAAGGTTGCAGCGTGGCAAAGCGGGTCATTGCGACGGCTCCGGCTGGTAAGGATGCTCGGCGTGCCAATGGCGGGCGATGTCGACGCGCCGGGTGAACCAGACCTGCTCGTGGCTTTTCGCGTATTCGATAAAACGCTTGAGCGCTGCCAATCGGGCCGGGCGGCCGATCAGGCGGCAATGCAAGCCGATGGAGAGCATCTTCGGCGCTTCGCTGCCTTCGGCGTACAGCACGTCGAACGCGTCCTTGAGGTACTGGAAAAACTGCTCGCCATTGTTGAAACCCTGAACCTGGGTAAAGCGCATGTCATTGGTGTCCAGGGTGTACGGAATCACCAGGTGCGCCTTGCCGGTGGGGTTGTTCGGCTCCCAGTAGGGCAGGTCGTCGTCATAGGTGTCGCAGTCATACAGAAAGCCGCCTTCTTCCATCACCAGCCGTCGAGTGTTCGGCCCGGTGCGGCCGGTGTACCAGCCCAGCGGGCGTTCGCCGGTGATCTCGGTGAGGATGCGGATGGCCTTGAGCATGTGCTCGCGCTCTTTGGCCTCGTCCATGTACTGGTAGTCGATCCAGCGATAACCGTGGCTGCAGATTTCGTGGCCGTCGGCGACCATGGCGCGGATCACATCCGGGTGGCGCTGGGCAGCCATGGCCACGGCGAAGATGGTGAGGGGGATATCAAACTGTTTGAACAACTTCAGGATGCGCCACACACCGGCGCGACTGCCGTATTCGTAGAGCGACTCCATGCTCATGTTGCGCTCGCCCTGCAAGGGCTGCGCTGAAACCATCTCTGACAGAAACGCTTCGGATTCCTTGTCGCCATGCAGGATATTGCGCTCGCCGCCTTCCTCGTAATTGAGCACAAAGGACAAGGCGATGCGGGCATTGCCAGGCCAACGAGGGTGGGGCGGGTTGCTGCCATAACCGATCAGGTCACGAGGGTAGTCGGCACTCACGGAAGTTTCCTTATGTTCGGGGCCATCGTGCGAAGGTCGGATTGTATACAAAGAAATTTACAGATTGTAGCCAATTTGATTTTCCCGACCGCTCTCAGGCATCTGTCGAAAAGTGCTGCAAGAAACTTGCCTGACTGGTCAGCTTATCCCCGGAAAATCTATTTAATTCCGTAAGTCCCAGCCATGTGGCGTGAAATATCGGGTGGCTGGACGCTCTCTGCCATCGGGCATTTTTATTGTGTACAGCATTTTTGAAAACTGTCTTAATTCTGCATCGCCAACTCGCCCGTCAGCACTCTTATGGTGCGCAGGCGCGTCCTCACTTTCAAAACGGAGCACCGATCGGCCATGGGTAAATTGACAACGCACGTACTGGACGCCGCACATGGCTGCCCCGGCAATGCCATTCGCATCGAGTTGTACCGGGTGGAGGGGCAAACATCGATGCTGCTCGCCGAGGCTGTCACCAACAGCGATGGCCGTTGCGACGCTGCGTTGTTGCAGGGCGAGGACTACCGATCCGGCGTCTACCAGTTGCACTTTCACGTGGGTGACTACTACCGGGCGAGAGGGACATCGTTGGCCGAGCCTGCGTTTCTAGACGTGGTAGTGCTGCGTTTCGGGATTGATGCGGCTCAAGAGCACTACCACGTTCCACTGTTGGTTTCGCCATACAGCTATTCGACGTATCGCGGGAGTTGATCCGGTTGCAAAACATCCCTCAAAGCATGGGGAATTTCGCCCCTGGATTGGCTGGATTTGACGGCGCGACATTACGACGAAAATAGTCACCGGACCTACTTGACTTTTAAGCCGGCGCACTAGCGTTTGGCCCCCGGCTGCGCTGGGTTTCAGGAAAGTTCAACACGCGTCCAGTTTTCGTGAACCAGTCGACTAAATGTTTCTAAATTTCTCTAAAGTATCAAAATGCCATGCCGATGCAGTATCCGGTATGGCATAGCGCTCGTAGGCCCGTAAACAGGCTGCACGAGGGTAAACAAGGAAGATTGAAATAAACACGGATGCCGTCCGCCCCGTCCATCCTAGAGCGCTAAATCATGACTTCTATTGTCACGTCAATGTCAACGGCACAAATCGCCGTACTGTCAACAAAACAGATAGCTGCGCTTGCAACTTCCGATATCGCTGCGCTGAGCACTGCACAGGCTGGGGTTCTTTCCACCGCGCAGATTGCCGCTCTGTCGACTTCGGATGTTGTTTCGCTCAGTGCCGCTGCGCTTGCAGCCTTCAGTGCGTCCCAGCTCAAGGCGCTGGGTACCGATGATGTGGCTTCGCTGGCTACCACTCAGGTGGCAGCACTTTCAGCGTCTCAAGTGACGGCGTTCTCGACCGCTCAGGTTGCAGCGATGACCACCTCTCAGGTCGGTTCATTGGCCAGCAACATGACCACGGCCCAGATCGGCGCACTGACGACGACTCAAGCCTCCAGCCTGTCCACTACGGTCATGGCTAGCTTGAGCGCCGCGCAGACTTCGTCGATTTCGACCAAGGACATCGCGGCCATGTCGACTGCCCAGCTGGGCGCGTTGACCACCACCGCGTTTGCTGCCCTGAAAACGGCCCAGATCACGGTCTTGACCACTGCTCAGGTCGGCGCTCTGGCCGCCAGCATGTCCACTACCCAGATTGGCTCGCTGACCACGGGTCAAGCGGCTGGCCTGACCACTACCGTTCTGGCTGCTCTGAGCACCACTCAACTGCAATCGATTTCGGCCAACGACATCGTGGCGCTGTCCACCACGCAGGTCGGTGGCTTGTCGACCGCTGTGCTGGGTAATCTGAGCACCGCTCAGCTCAAGGCCATCGAGACCAAAGATATTGCCGTCCTGTCGACCGCTCAATTGGGCGCGCTGACCACCACTCAGGTTGCCAGCCTGGCGACTGCCCAGATCGGCGCACTGAGCAGCACTCAGGTGGGTAGCCTGGGCGCCAAGCTGAGCACCGTTCAAATCGGCGCACTGACGACTGCTCAGATCGCTGGCGTGACCACTACCACCATGGCCGCCCTGACTACCGTTCAGTTGGGCGCGATTTCGACCAAGGACATTGCGGCACTGTCGACTGATCAACTGGGCGCTATCGCGACCACGGCATTCGTCTCGCTGAAGACTTCGCAGATTGCCGCCATGTCGACCGCTCAGGTCGGCGCGTTGGCAGCCACCATGTCGACTGTCCAGATCGGCGCGTTGAGCACCGGCCAGACCGCAGGCCTGACGACGACCGTCATTGCCGCACTGAGCACCACTCAGCTGCAGTCGATTTCCACCAAGGACATCGCTGCCCTGTCCACCACGCAGGTCGGTGGCCTGGCGACAACAGTTATCGCCAACCTGAGCTCCACTCAGCTCAAATCCCTTGAGACCGCAGACATTGCCGTTCTGACGACGGCTCAGTTGGGCGCTCTGACGACCACTCAAGTGACATCGTTGTCCACCGTGCAGATCGGCGCCATGAGCGTCAGCCAGGTTGGTGCACTGGTCAACAACATGACCACCGTGCAGATCGGCGCATTGTCCACAGCTCAGGCAGCAGGCCTGACCACTACGGCATTGAGCACGCTGACCTCCACCCAGGCTGGCGCCATTTCGACCAAAGACATCGTGGCCATGTCGACTGCCCAGCTGGGTGCATTGTCGACGACCGCTTTTGCCGGGCTGAAAAGCGCTCAGATCACCGCGTTGACCACCACCCAAGTGGGCGCGTTGGCTGCCAACATGTCCACGGGTCAGATTGGCTTGCTCACCACCGGCCAGACCGCAGGTCTCACGACGACGGTCATCGGCGCACTCAGCACCACTCAGTTGCAATCGATTTCCACCAACGACATCGTGGCGCTGTCCACGACGCAGGTCGGTGGTTTGTCGACCGTTGTGCTGGGTAACCTGAGCACCGCTCAGCTCAAGGCCATCGAGACTAAAGACATTGCCGTCCTGTCGACCGCTCAACTGGGCGCGCTGACCACCACTCAGGTTGCCAGCCTGGGGACTGCCCAGATCGGCGCTTTGACCAGCACTCAGGTCGGTAGCCTGGGCGCGAAGCTGAGCACCCTTCAGATCGGTGCACTGACGACCGCTCAGGTCGCTGGCGTGTCCACCACCACCATGGCCGCGCTGACTACCCTTCAGTTGGGCGCGATTTCGACCAAGGACATTGCGGCACTGTCGACTGCTCAGCTCAGCGCAGTGGCCACCACGGCCTTCGCGAGCATGAAGACTGCGCAGATCGCTGCGCTGTCGACTGTTCAGGTCGGCGCAGTGCAGGCCAGCCTGACTACCAGCCAGGTTGCGGCACTGTCCACCGTCCAGGTGACCGGGCTTGATACGTCCACGCTGACCACCGCGCAACTGCAGGCCATTGAGACCAAGGACATCAGCTCGCTGGTGACCACTCAGCTGTCGGCACTGAGCACCACTCAGATCGGCACCCTGACGACCGGCCAGGTCGCGGCGATGAAGTACACCCAGGTCAGTACACTGGGCACGAACTTCACCACCACCCAGTTGGGCGCATTGACCACGGCTCAGGCTGCTGGTTTGACCACGACAGTGCTCAACGCCTTGAGCACTTCGCAGTTCCAGGCACTTTCGACCAAGGAAGTGGCTGCACTGTCGACCGCTCAGGTTGCAGGGCTGTCGACCGACGCAGTGGCCAAACTGAGCACCACTCAGGTCAAGTCGATGGAGACGGCAGACGTTGCCGCACTGAGCACCACTCAAGTGTCTGCAATGACCAGCGCTCAAGTCACCAGCCTGACCACCGGTCAGATCGGCGCCTTGCAGTATCAGCAGGTCAGCGCACTGGGTGCCAGCCTGTCCACGGTTCAGATCGGCGCGCTTTCAACGACGCAGATCTCGGGTATCGCGACTACCGTTCTGGCGGGTCTGAGCACTTCGCAGGTTGCAGCGATCACTACCAAGGACATCGCGGCCCTGACCACCAACCAGGTCAGCTCGCTGACCACGTCGCAGATCGCTGTTCTGTCGACGTCGCAGGTCAACTCTCTGACCGGCACCCAGGTCGGTTCGTTGACATCCGCGCAATTGGCTCAACTCTCGACGACTCAGATTCCTTATCTGAACTTCTAAGAGCGCGAGCTGCTGTACTCATCCATCCTCAATGGACCCTGGCATGCACTGGTTATCCAGAAGCGCCAGGGTTGATCGACGGAGCGGTGAGCGGTTTTGAAATTCAAGGGTCGGGCCTGTGTCTGGCCGATCCTTGCTTTCACGGCCAGGTTCTGGACGAGTGTGGACACGCTCCTTTAGGATGAAACGCATCAAGCCGCCAGAGCACGCATGGGCAGGCCTTTTTTTTCTACATCGACATCGTTGGATGTCTCCGTCGCGATCCTGCGATCTTTTTTTGAAATCGACTCTTATGACAATTCAGGATGGGCGCCTTGAGGCGCTGCTCGCTCAGATTAATGGCGGCCACGCTACCGAGGCCCTGCCCGAAATTGATCAACTGCTCGATCAGCAACCGGATCACGCCGCGCTGCTTGGGTTGAGGGCCGAAGCCTTGCGCCTTTGCGGGCGTAACGCCGAGGCGCTGCAAGCCTTCAAACTCGCTGCCGAAAAAGGCGCCGGGGCACGCAACTGGCTTGCCGCCGGGGTCTTGCTGGCCGCCTCGCGTACCACCGATGAGGCCCTGCAGTGCATGCTCAAGGCCCATCAGGAAGCACCTGACAGCGATGAAGTGCTGGATGCGCTGATCACCACCTATTTCAACGCCAACCGCCAGCAAGAGGGGATGGAGTTTGCCCGGCTGCAGCTCAATGTCAGTGTCAATCCGCGCCTGTTGATCCATGCAGCCTTGCTGCTGCAAAGCAATGACTGCTACGAAGAATCATCCAATGCCTTCAGGAAAATCGTCCAGCTGGCCCCTGACGAACCCTCCGTCATAGGGGCTGCTCTGGTACCGGCGCGCTTTATCTGTGACTGGGAAGAAATCGAAGCCCTTCAGGAGAAAATCGGCACCTGGTACGACCAGGGCGCGTTCGCGCTGCCCCAGGAGTACCCGTTGACTCACCTGACGTGGTGCGTCGATGAAGCGCGCAACCTGGGGGTCACCCAGGCTTACGTCGAGCGCATGGTGCCCAAGGTAACGCCTCTGGTCAGGCCGGAGCCCACTGCTCGCCCAGGTCAGCGCATTCGTGTCGGCTACGTGTCCTGTGACTTCCGTAACCACGCGACCATGCATTTGATGGCCGGTCTGTTTGAGTCCCATGATCGGGAGCGTTTCGAGGTGTTCGCGTACGACTACAGCGCGCCCGACGTTTCCGAGTATCGTTCACGCTTCATCCACGCCGTTGAACATCAGGTGCCGATCCATGCCATGACGGACCAGCAGGCCGCCGAGCGCATCGCTGCCGATCAGCTGGACATCCTGTTCGATCTGAAGCTTTACACCGGCGGCGGTCGGCCAGGCATCCTGGCGTACCGACCCACCGCCGTGCAGGTGGCGTACCTGGGCTTTCCAGGCAGCGCGGCAAGCGCCCATATCGATTACATCGTGTCCGACCGGTTCGTCACCCCGGACAGCAGTGCGGCGCATTATCCAGAGGCGTTCTGCCGTCTGCCGCATTCCTACCAGAGCAATGACCGTAAACGCAGCGCCACGACCGGCGGCACCACCCGAGCCGCCAACGGCTTGCCGGAAGACAAGGTGGTATTCGGCGCGTTTAACCAGTCCTACAAGATTGATCGCACCAGCTTTGCGGTCTGGCTGCGTGTGCTGGCTGAAGTACCAGACAGCGTGCTCTGGCTGTTGGGGCAGTGCGATGCCGCCATCGTGAACCTGACCCGCCATGCTGAGCTGGCAGGCATCGACCCGGCCCGGTTGATCTTCGCGCCATTTGCCATGCCTCACGACCACCTCGCGAGGTTGCAACTGGCAGACGCCGTCCTCGACACGCTGGTGTGCAACGGCCACACCACCACCTCTGATGCACTCTGGGCCAGCGTTCCGGTCGTTACCTCCCGCGGGCAGCACTTCTGCTCACGGGTCAGCGAAAGCCTGCTCAACGCCATGGAGCTGCCGGAGTTGGTGGGCGCCGATCCTGACGATATGGTGCGCATCTGCACGCGCATCGGTACTGACGCCGACTACCGCGCTGCACTGCGCGACAAGGTTGCGACCCATCGTCTGACGACGCCGTTGTTCGATACGCTGCGCTTTACCCGCAATTTCGAAACAGCGATTGAAATGATGATTGAGCAGCACCGGCCTGGTATCAAGGCGGATGCCATTGATGTGCCGGATTGCGGTCCGGTGGAGCCCAAGCCCGCCGGTGAAGTTGATACGTATCGCGCCACGCCTGCGTTGCAAGAGGTCTACCTGGCCTGCCCGTTGTGCGAGGCTTCCAGTACGACGCTGGGCTACGCCAACTGCACGGCCCATCCTCTATGGCATGAGCCGCTGCCGCCGAGCATCGAGTGGATGAAATGCTCGTCCTGCGGCCACGTACACAATCGGCACTTCTGGACGGATGCAGGCCTGGCCGAAGTCTTCCGTAATGCCAACGCCAGTCAGCTTGCTCAGTCCTCTGGCAACCACGACAGCAAACGGGCTATCTGGACGCCGGTGGTGGATAAGGTCGTGGAGTTGCTGGGCGGATTCCAGGCAGTCAGTCAGAGCAACGCGCCGGTCTGGCTGGACGTCGGGTGCGGTGATGGAGCGCTGCTGATGACTGCTGGAGATTACGGGTTTTCGGCAATGGGCCTGGATGCCCGGGCAGAAACCGTCAGTCAGATTCAAAACCTGGGTTTCAATGCCCGGCAACAGGACTTCATGACCCTGGAGCCTGAAGTGGCGGTCGACGTCCTGTCGATGATGGATGTTCTGGAGCACATGCCTTACCCGATTCTGGCCTTGCGCAAGGCCGCGCAGGTCCTGCGTCCGGGGGGTGTGATGGTCATCAGCTTGCCGGACCTGACGTCCTCCAGCTGGAAAATCATGGATGCCGAGAAAGCCAACCCCTACTGGGCGGAAATCGAGCACTACCATAATTTCAGCCGCGATCGTCTCGTTGCGCTGCTCAACAGCAATGGTTTTGCCGTGGTCGGTTTTGCGATCCCTACCCGTTACAAGGCGCAGATGGAGCTTTACGCCGTGCGCCAGTAACGCCAGTGAAAATCCGCGGCGCCGCGAGTCATTCACCACCAGATGACCTCGTTTGCCGCCCTGAAAGCCCGCTGCAGTGCAGCGGGCTTTTTTGTGGGCGATAGTTATGTAGTCACTTGGCCGGGCACGATTTCGGGAAGCTCCAGAGACTTTGATCAATGGAGCATGACCTTCGTGAATGATTCGACACACCTTGCCAGCCCACAGGCAGACACCCCTTGGGTGGGCCTGGCTCGTGACCTGATAGCCTTTGACAACCTGCCGGAACACTTCCCCGAAAGCCTCAACCTGAGGCGCATTGCCGAACACCAGATGCGCATCCTCAATCATGTGGGGGAGGCATGTGAGCGGGGCGAAGCGCTGTCGGCCTACCAAGCCTGGCGCGCGCGGTTGCTAGCTGCTGGCGAGGCCTTGCGCACGCTGCTGGCCAAACCCCTGGACGGCCAGGCATTACTGGCACTCAAGCCCCAGCTGGTCGCGCAGCGGCAAGTCGCCTTACTGGCCCAGGCACAGCTGCAACTGTCTGAAGGGGTGCTGGATGCGGTGGACCTGCAGCGTCTTCAATACGCCGTGGGGCTTGCAGATGAGCCTGATGATGACGTGCTGCATCTGGATGTGGGGGTTGGCGATCCGGATGAACCCACGGTATTGAGCGGTGCGATGATTGTCACCACTGAGCAGGCACTCAAAACCCCATCACTTGGCGAGCCGGCCTTGCTGCACGTGCCGGGTGAAGAGGGCGGCCTGCAAAAATTCGCTTCGTTGCAAGTGCTCAAGGATCAGCTGGTTTTCACATTGGCAACCGGCAATGAAACCACGTTGTGGCAGCACGTCAGCGCGGCACAACGTGAATCGGCCATGGCGGCACCGATCAGGCTGGTTAATCGGGTGATCACCGTGCAGCCGATTCTGCATGGCGTGAACAGCCAATTGAAAACAGTTGAGAGTCTCTACGGGCAACCCCCCGTCTGCAGGAGCGAACGGGTTCGCGAGCTCGATATTCCATGCGCAGGGGATAGGGTGGACGAAATGGCCTCCTCGCGAACCAGTTCGCTCCTACCGTTCAGCAGCCGTGAGCTCATGCATAAACTCGGCGTAGCACTTGACCCAACCCGTGAACGCGCCATCGCGCTGATTGCCGAGCAGCAACGCACCGCTGAGCTGGCATCGCAATTACCTGCCTGGTTGCTCAAGGCATCCCTCGAAACGCGCCAGGAATATACTACCCGGCTGGTTGAGTATCACAGCGCGGCGGCGCGGCTGGAATCGCATCTGGCGGCTCTGCTTCCGACCTTTGAAACCTTCACGGCACAACGCCTGAACGCTCGGCTCAAACAGGATCTGGGCCTGGATATCGATGCCGACGAACTGCTGATCGATCTGCCCAGGAGCGTGCATCGTCACGTCGATATCGATCCGCAGTTTGGCAGCCCTCTGCATTTCAAACCCTGGAAAGCCAGCGAGGCGCGGGTGCAGTCGAGCCTGTCCGAGCTGGCCCGGGAGAACTTCGACGCCCGTGATGAAAACACCATCGCCAGGCTTGGCATGCTCAAGCTCTCTTATCCACCCTCACCGCAACTCTCGGGTTTGCAGCGTGTTACCGCAGGCTACCTGCTCAAGACCCTTCCCGAGCTGGATATCGCCGGGCAGTACCGCAGCGAACTGCGTACGGCGTTTCGCCTGCGCTCGCCGGTATCGGCCACAGATGCCGAGCTGATGATCAAGCCCTACGAGCTGCACATCATCCTCGACGGCTTCTGCGCCCGGAAACGTGGGTGGATCAGCGAGGCCGGCTATGGGCTGCTGGCTCAGGCAGCACAAGCAAGATCCACCGCCGAGTTGAGCCGTGCCGGAGTTCATATCAGTCGTGTGGTATTCAAACCGGGGCAAGCGCTGACAGGCGAGCGCAGCAGCCGAACCTTGCAGGGAATCAGCGTCATCGAACACAAGGCAAGCAGCAGGGTGCTGATGTATCTGCCGCAGGTGCCGGACGGCGAGTGCGTGATAGAAGCGGACAGTGTGCAGGACGCGCGTGAGCGTCTGATCAGCAGCCTGCTGCGCTTCCCGGCGCGGGTGGCCTGGCTGGCGTCTTGTGTCGAAAACTCCACAGAGCAAGCGGCTGCGGTGAGCTACATTCACGAAGCACTCCGACGTGGCTTCGAAGGCTTCATCGGCGTTGTGCCCGCGCTGGATCTGTTGATCAGCGAACAGCAACTGCATGTGCGTGAGGACTTGCTGTACGAAAAATCCCGACAGGTCGCCCGCAGTAATCACGATCTCAAGGGGCAAAGCAATCAGCGTCGTAATCTGTTGTATCTGATGTTCTTCCGGGCGGTGATTTCATTTGTGCCGGGTCTGGGCGTGCTGTTCAGCGTGCAGGATGGTTGGAATGACGGTCACGCTTCAAGCAAGGCTTTGCGTGGCGGAGAGCTTGATAAGGGCCTGTTGATGGCGGGTAGCACGCTGCTCTCTGTGGTCGACGTGTTGCTATCGGTGATTCCGGGGGTTAGCGCCGCAAGCGCCCTGGCGGTGGTTGCCCGTCGAGCGACCCGGCTGCGACAACTGGCGAGCCTGGGCCGTGTGTTACCGCCAATGTCCGGGCGCTCCAGAATCAGGAGCTTCGTCGGTTACGAGGCAGATATCTCGCTGTCAGGCGCCGTTGCTCAGAGTGGAGAAAACGCAGGTACCTGGTTGCAAAACGGTGAGCTGTTCATCCATCACCAGGGCTCGGCTTATCGGGTATATCGCCGTCCCGGGGAGCAAACCTTGCGCCTGAAAAAAACCGCCGCTCATGGTTACGAGCCGCCGGTGCGTCAGGTAGGCGGGGAATGGGTTTACCACAGCGACGTAGGCCTCAAGGGGGGTGGCCGCTCGATGATTGCTGAAATATTGCTGGTTGAAGCCCATGGCAGCAGTGCTTTTCGAACCCGGCAGGCCCGTGAGTTGCTGGATCAGTTCGATTTTCCCGTGGATCAACAGCAGCGCCTGGAACTGCTACTGGCCGAGCATTACCGCAAAACCAAGGTGCTGCCGGATTGGGCTGAGCAATACCGACGCCCGCCAGCGCCGCAGCCAGCGCCTGTGCCATTAAAACGCAAAGAGCCTGACTCGGAACGGGTCGAGCCGGATCTTCGTCCGCCGCAACCCGTTGCAGGGCCCTCCCGGTCGACGCCCAGCGCCGACGCATGGCAGCGATGGGATAAACCGTTGGAAGACCTGACCACGATGGATCAGGTGAGCTTCAACCCACCGATTTACCGCCTCGACTTCACCCACGATTACGACGTTATCCGCATCGACCAGAAGTTTTACGAAATACTGCCGGCAGGCGGGCAGCGCAGGACCAATACCGTGTTCATTCGCAATCCTGCCAGCCATTCTCAAACCCGTAACTTTGCCGAACTCAGCGAAGTGATTCGGCGCAATCCTTACGATCAGCCGTTGATGGCCAAATACCAGCCGGCAACCGGCCAGTGGGCAGTAGAAGGGCCGTTGTTCAACCGCAAAATCGAGGTATATGTCGCTGAGGCTCGCCCCGGATTCACCGACATCACCAACCTCGTGCTGGCGCACAAACTGTTCGAGATGGCCGACACCTCGACCTCGGCCATGACCGCAACTCGGATGATCAACCTCAAAGCCACCCTCAATGCCTGGCGCGCAGGTGAAACGACGCAGCTTGCGCACTTGAACGACCCGCTGCTGATGCTCAACAAGGCGCATCCGGGCAATCAGGCGGATAACCACTTGCGCTGGAACATAGGTAATGAAAGCTCGCTGGACAGCTTTGAACGTCTGGATTTTGCCACCAACCATCCCGTGACAGTGGAATGGCTGATCAGGTCTGTCTCCGAGGCCGTACTGCCGGGCGGTGTTCAAGGTCTCAGAGGCTTGATGACGGATGTACTGACGCGCAATGGCTACGAAATGATTCACAACCAATTGTCGATAGGGGGACGTGATTTCATCGCCTTTCGGCGTCCCCGGCAGGAGGAGGTCTATCTGTTGTATCTCCGCCGCTCGGCGGATTCAGCTGTTTCGACGACGCCAACCGGCCCATTTCGCGATCCAGCATTGGGCGACGGTATGTTCGATCCTCTGATCCGCAACTACGCGGGTCAACCGATTGCCCAGGCGTTGGAGACAGCCAGGCAGCAAGGCAAATTAATCAAGCTGTTAGGGGGAACCAATATCGTCAGCCAATCCAGCGTCGGTACGCAGGTATATGTCATCCGCCTCCCCGATCACATTTCAATGAATACGCGCTGATCAACAGGCATTGCGGCACCTGCGCAGGTGCCGCAATGCCTGGTCCACAACTCGCCGTGTACAATACGCAGACTTTTTATCGCCGACTGCCCACGAGCGCTCATGAACGAACCGTTGCCAACCCTCAAGAAACTGCCGCGCATTGCCAAAACGTTGCGCAACGGTACCCAGGACGATGTTGTTTATGCGCATATCTTTGAGGCGATTCTGGAGCAGCGCCTGGCCCCTGGTACCAAGTTGAGTGAGGAGGCTCTGGGTGAAATCTTTGGCGTGAGTCGCACCATCATTCGCCGCGCACTGTCGCGCCTCGGTCATGAAGGGGTGGTGTTGCTGCGGCCTAATCGTGGCGCGGTGGTGGCAAGCCCGAGTGTCGAGGAAGCGCGTCAGGTTTTTTTCGCCCGTCGGCTGGTGGAGAAGGCGATTACCGAGTTGGCCGTCGAGCATGCCACCGCAGAGCAACTGGCCGGGTTGCGCCAGATGGTCAGCGAGGAGCGTGACAGCTTTGCCAGGGGCGACCGGGGCGCGGGTATTCGCCTGTCGGGGGAGTTTCATCTGCAGTTGGCGGTGGCGGCCAACAACGCGCCGCTGATCAGCTTTCAGCGCAGCCTTGTGTCGCAAACCTCATTGATCATTGCCCAGTATGAAAGCGGAAACAGGTCGCACTGTTCCTGGGATGAACATAACCGCCTGATCGACGCGATCGAAGCCCGGGATGCCAGGCTCGCGGTGGAGCTGATGATGCATCACATGGATCACATCGACAGCAAGCTCAACCTGGACGACGAGGGCGCCTCGGATGATTTGCATGCGGTGTTTTCGCATTTGATGTTGGGTAAGAAGAAGTAGAGCCGGGGTTTATCGAAAACCCGTGGGACATTTTATTTTTGCCTGCACTCCCCAAGGACTTCAGGCTCGCGAAGGCAATGTTCCAGCCCCCAGAAATATATCCAGATGTACCGGCCTCTTCGCGAGCAAGCTCGCTCCCACAGATCGATGGCAGGCTTCAGCCTCTGCTGTGCACCAGACTTCCCGCCGAATACGTCTGCTGCACCACCCGGTCATCCCCCAGGGTCATCAGCACAAACAGCGTCTCGGCGATGTCTTTCGATTGCTTCAAGCGATACGACAGCAGCGGCGTGGCGTTGTAATCCAGCACCAGGAAATCCGCCTCGTTACCCGCCTGCAAACTGCCGATCCGGTCGTCCAGGCGCAGAGCCTTTGCGCCGCCCAAAGTGGCCAGGTACAGAGACTTGAACGGGCTCAGTTTCGCGCCCTGCATTTGCATCACTTTGTAGGCTTCGTTCAGGGTTTGCAGGATCGAGAAACTGGTGCCGCCGCCCACGTCCGTACCCACGCCAACGTTGACCTTGTGCTTCTCCGCCATCGGCAGGTTGAACAGGCCACTCCCGAGAAACAGGTTGGACGTCGGGCAGAATGCGATCGCTGAACCGGTCTCGGCCAGGCGCGCGCATTCGGTATCGCACAGGTGCACGCCATGGGCAAATACCGAACGTTCGCCCAGCAAGCTGAAGTGGTCATACACATCCAGATAACCGCTGCGCTCCGGGAACAGCGCCTTGACCCACTGCACTTCCTCGACGTTTTCGCTGATGTGGGTCTGCATGTACAGGTCTGGATATTCGCTGAGCAACTGCCCGGCCAGGGTCAGTTGTTCCGGGGTGCTGGTGGGCGCAAAGCGTGGCGTGACCGCGTAGTGCAAACGGCCCTTGCCATGCCAGCGCTCGATCAGCGCCTTGCTGTCGGCGTAACCGGATTGGGCGGTGTCGGTGAGGTAGTCTGGCGCGTTGCGATCCATCATCACCTTGCCCGCGATCATGCGCAGGTTGAGCTTTTCTGCCGCCTGGAAAAACGCCTCGACCGACTCCTTGTGCACGCTGCCGAATACCAGCGCGGTGGTGGTGCCATTACGCAGCAGTTCCTTGAGGAAAATGTCCGCCACTTCGGCTGAATGCACCGGGTCGGCGAACTGCTTTTCACACGGGAAGGTGTAGGTGTTGAGCCAGTCCAGCAGCCGCTCGCCGTAGGAGCCGACCATGCCGGTTTGCGGCAAATGGATATGGGTGTCGATGAAGCCAGGGGTGATCAGCGCGTCTGCGTACTCGATAAGTTCGACATCGGCGCCGAGGTTTGTCAGCAGGTCGGCGGCGTGGCCAATGGCGACGATCTTGCCGTCTTCAACCAGCATCAGGCCATCGGCGAAATACTGGTACGACGCCTCGATACCGACCTCGGCCGGGTCGGCGATGCTGTGCAGGATGGCGGCGCGGTAGGCTTTCTTGCTGGGGGTCATAGGGGTCCTGTCAAACAAAACGCAAAATCTGAATGGGGATGCTTACTTCGTGGGACCGGCTTTAGCCGGGAAGATGCAAGTACAGTCACTGCATCTACGTCGCCAGAACCGCCGCCTTCCCGGCTAAAGCCGGTCCCACGAATTGCGCCTGGCTGCGGCGTGACACCGGCATCAACTTGGCAATCGGTTCGGCCCCAGCGCTGTGCTGGCCGAAGTTGACGTTGTAGGTGGCGATGACTTCGGCGGCGATGGAGATTGCAATCTCGATGGGCAGCTTGCCTTTGACTTCACTCAAGCCCATGGGGCAGCGCATGCGTTGCAGCAGTGCCCCGTCGAAGCCACGATCACGCAACCGGTGTTCGAATTTGGCCCGCTTGGTCTTTGAGCCGATCAGCCCGAAATAGCCGAAATCGCCGCGCTTGAGAATCGCGGCGCTCAGTTCCAGGTCCAGCTGATGATTGTGGGTCATGACGATGCAGTAGCTGCCTGTGGGCAGTGTATCGATTTCGTCGAGCGGGTCCTCAGTGACGATCTGCCGCACGCCCGACGGGATCAGCTCCGGAAACTCCTGTTCCCGGGAATCGATCCAGCGGACCTGGCAGGGCAGGCTGGCGAGCAGCGGCACCAAAGCGCGGCCCACATGCCCGGCGCCAAACACCGCGATCTGCGCCTGAGGCTGGCCCATGGGTTCGAACAGCAACACATTCACGCCACCGCAACACTGGCCCAGGCTGGCGCCGAGGCTGAAGCGTTCCAGGCGCGTGTCCTGGCTGCGGCTGGCGAGCATTTGCCGGGCGATTTCCATGGCTTTGTATTCAAGGTGCCCACCGCCGATGGTGTCGAAAATCCGTTCGGTGCTGACCACCATCTTGGACCCTGCGTTGCGCGGCGTTGAGCCGAGCTCTTCGATGATGGTCACCAACACACAGGGTTCACCCTGGGTTTGCAGGTCGGCGAGGGCGCTGATCCAGTTGTTCATGTTGATCACTCCTCAACCCCGAGGGAGATTATTGGTTTGCCAGCAACCGTGGGACCGGCTTTAGCCGGGAATGCTGCACTACTCACACTAAACATCCAGCGAATGTACTGGCCTATTCGCGGCTAAAGCCGGTCCCACAGGTTCGCGCACGGCCAGTCTCATCTGCTCACACCCCCACAACACCCGCTCTGGCGTGGCAGGGGCGTCGATCTTCGGTTGAAGGCGATAGTCAGCCAGGCTCGCCACCGCGTCCTTGATCGCGCACCACGCCGAGATGCCGAGCATGAACGGCGGCTCGCCCACGGCTTTGGAATGGAACACCGTGTCTTCCGGGTTCTTGCGGTTTTCCACCAGCTTGACCCGCAGATCCAGCGGCATGTCGGCCACCGCCGGGATCTTGTAGCCCGCCGGGCCGTTGGTCATCAGTTTGCCTTTGTCGTTCCACACCAGCTCTTCGGTGGTCAACCAACCCATGCCTTGAATGTAGCCGCCCTCGACCTGGCCGATGTCGATGGCCGGGTTCAGGGAGGCGCCGACGTCATGCAGGATGTCGGTGCGCAGCATTTTGTATTCGCCGGTCAGGGTGTCGACGATCACTTCGCTGCACGCCGCGCCAAAAGCGAAGTAATAGAACGGCCGACCACGGGCCTGGCTGCGGTCATAGAAAATCTTCGGAGTCTTGTAATACCCGGTGCTGGACAGCGACACCTGGCCCATCCAGGCCAGTTGCGCCAAGGACTCGAAGGAGACGATCTGCTCGCCCGCACGAATGTGGCCATTGCGAAACTCGACGTCGGTTTCTTCGACCTTGAAATGCCTGGCGGCAAATTCAATCAGCCGCTGCTTGAGAATTTCCGCCGCGTTCTGCGCCGCCTTGCCGTTCAGGTCGGTGCCGCTGGACGCTGCTGTCGGTGAGGTATTGGGCACCTTGTCGGTATTGGTGGCGGTGATCTGGATACGATCAATGTCCACCTGAAAGACTTCAGCCACCACCTGGGCGACTTTCACGTTCAGGCCCTGGCCCATTTCCGTGCCGCCGTGGTTCAGGTGAATGCTGCCGTCGGTGTAAATGTGGATCAGTGCGCCCGCCTGATTGAGAAAGCTGGCGGTGAAGGAAATACCGAACTTGACCGGGGTCAGGGCCAGGCCTTTTTTGAGGATCGGGCTGCTGGCGTTGAAGGCGCGTATCGCTTCACGACGCTCGGCGTACTGGCTGGTTTCTTCCAGTTCGGCCGTCATTTCTTCGAGCATGTTGTGCTCGACGGTCTGGTAGTAATGGGTGACGTTGCGCTCGGTCTTGCCGTAGTAATTGGCCTTGCGCACGGCCAGCGGATCCTTGCCCAGATAACGCGCGATGCAATCCATGACCTCTTCGATGGCGACCATGCCTTGCGGGCCGCCGAAGCCGCGATAAGCCGTGTTGGACGCGGTGTTGGTCTTGCAGCGATGGCCGTTGATCGTCGCGTCGCCCAGGTAGTACGAGTTGTCGGCATGGAACATCGCCCGGTCAACAATGGACGCCGACAAGTCCGGCGAATAACCGCAATTGCCCGCCAGATCCAGCTGGATGCCGTGCAGCCGCCCGTCGCTGTGGAAACCCACGTCGTATTCGATATAGAACGGGTGGCGCTTGCCGGTCATCAGCATGTCTTCGACACGGGGCAGGCGCATCTTGGTCGGTTGGCCGGTCAAGCGCGCCACCACTGCGCACAGGCAGGCAGGGCTGGCCGCCTGGGTTTCCTTGCCACCAAAACCACCGCCCATGCGGCGCATGTCGACCACGATTTTGGCCATGGACACGTCCAGCACTTCAGCGACCAGCTTCTGCACTTCGGTGGGGTTCTGGGTCGAGCAGTAGACGATCATGCCGCCGTCTTCGGTGGGCATGACCGAGGAAATCTGCGTTTCCAGGTAGAAATGCTCTTGCCCGCCAATGTGCAGATTGCCTTGAATGCGATGTTCAGCGGTTTCCAGCGCAGTGGCTGAATCGCCGCGTTGATGAGTGTGGCTGTCGAGCACGAAATGCTTGGCGCGCAAGGCCTGAACCACGTCCAGCACCGGTTCCAGGTCTTCGTATTCGATCACTGCAGCCATGGCCGCCTGCCGGGCAATCTCCAGGCTGCGGGCGGCGACGGCGAGCACCGGCTGGCCGACGAACTCGACTTTGTCGATGGCCAGCAACGGATCGCCGGGCAGCAACGGGCCGATGTCTTTAAGGCCGGGAATGTCTTGGTGGGTGATCGCGATGCGCACCCCTTCAAAGGCGTAGCAGGGCGCAGTGTCGACGCTGATGATCCGCGCGTGGGCGCGGTCGGACAGCCGCGCATACACGTGCAGTTGATTGGGAAACTCCAGCCGGTCATCGATATACACCGCTTCACCGGACACGTGTTTATCGGCGCTGTCGTGCTTGACGCTACGGCCGACGCCCGTGGTCAGGTCCTGTTGAAACAGGGCGATCATCTCGGCCTGGGATTTGGGTGCAGTAGGGTTAGACATAAGCCGTTACCCGCGTCTGGATGTGGGGTGTTTGCAGTTCGATGAAGTATTTGCGCAGCAGGTTCTGGGCGCTGAGCAGGCGATATTCCTTGCTGGCGCGGAAGTCCGACAGCGGCGTGAAATCCTTCGCCAGGGCGGCGCAGGCATCTTCAACCGTTTCGGCGGTCCAGGGCGAACCATTCAATGCCGCTTCGCAGGCGCTGGCGCGTTTGGGGATCGCCGCCATGCCGCCAAACGCGACCCGGGCATCGCGGATTACACCGTCTTCAATGTGCAGATTAAAGGCTGCGCAGACCGCTGAAATATCATCGTCCAGGCGTTTAGAGACCTTGTAGGCGCGGAACTCACGTTCGGCGCTGGTTTTGGGCACGATGATGGTTTCGATGAATTCGCTCTCCTGGCGTACCGTCACCCGGTAATCAATGAAGTAATCCTCAAGCGCCAATGTGCGCCGGGTGTCGCCCTTGCGCAGCACAACTTGCGCGCCCAGGGCGATCAGCAGTGGCGGGGAGTCGCCGATGGGCGAGGCGTTGCCGATGTTGCCGCCGAGGGTGCCTTGATTGCGAATCTGCAACGACGCGAAGCGCTGCAGCAGGGCGCCGAAGTCCGGGTATTCCTTGTTCAAAGCGGCATAACAATCGGTCAGTGGCGTGGCCGCGCCGATTTCCAGGCGGTCGTCGAAATGCTCGATGCGTTTGAGTTCTGCAACGTTGCCTACATAGATCATCACCGGCAGCGGGCGATGGAACTGGGTGACTTCCAGCGCCAGGTCCGTGCCGCCCGCCAGCAGCCGGGCCTGGGGGTTGGCTTCGTAGAGATTGGCCAGGTCGGCCACGGTCTGCGGCACCAGGCAACGCATGTGGCCATTGTTTAGCTCAGGAGTGTTCAGCTCGCCGGTTGTGGTGGGCGCGATGCTGCGCAGGCGGGCAATGGTCTGCGCCTGACGCTGGTCGAACTGATCGGGCCGGCGCTGGCTGCAGGATTGCTCCGCGGCGTGCAGAATCGGTCGGTAACCGGTGCAGCGACACAGATTGCCCGCCAGTGCTTCGTGAGCTTGATGGCTGTCTGCATCCAGGCTGTTCTTTTGCAGGGCAAACAGCGACATGACAAAGCCGGGCGTACAAAAGCCGCACTGCGAACCGTGGCAATCGACCATGGCCTGTTGAACGCTGTGCAGCTTGCCCTGATGTTTGAGGTCTTCAACCGTGATCAGCTGTTTGCCGTGCAGGGACGCGACAAAAGTCAGGCAGGAGTTGAGGCTGCGATAACGCAGGCTGTCCTGGCCCTGGGGGTCGGTTTCCAGTTCGCCGACCACGACCGTACAGGCACCACAGTCACCGCTGGCGCAGCCTTCTTTGGTGCCGGGCTTGTGCAAATGCTCGCGCAGGTAGTTGAGCACCGTGAGGTTGGGGTCCAGAGCATGCTCGGAGCGCAACTCGTTGTTTAAAAGAAATTGGATCACGGCAAGTCCCCGGCGCAATGTTTCTTGTCATCGTTTCTGGTCATAGAGCATGCGAATGAATCTATCAGGTCTGACTATCGGGTCAATTCGTTTCTGACTCTTAGGTCAGGAAGTGTCGTTTTCAGCCTCTGTCATCATCAGCCAGGGTCGTAAATGAGATGAATTGAAACGAACTGTGCAGTGTTTTGCTTATTTCGTGCCAGTTTCCGCCGCCATGGCCCTGCGCCATTGGCCTGCGTTGCGATACACTTCGCCGCTTATTACACCGGGTTGGTATAGACATGACGTTCAAGGCGCCGGACAGCCTCGCTGAGCAAATCGCTCACCATATTGCCGAGCGGATCATCCGTGGCGATCTCAAGCCCGCAGAGCGCATCCAGGAACAGAAAGTCACGCAGGCCTTGAATGTCAGCCGTGGTTCGGTGCGCGAAGCGTTATTGATACTTGAGCGCCGCCATCTGGTGGCGATTCTGCCGCGCCGTGGTGCGCAGGTGACCGTGCTCGACGCCCATAACGTGCAGAGCCTGTGCACGCTGATGAGCGAGTTGTACGTCCTGCTGGGGATCGCCGTGGCCGAGAACTGGAAGGAGCAGAGTGATCTGGCGACTTTCCTGCAAATCCAGCAGCGGCTGATCGCCAGCTATGAGCGTGAGGACGTCAAAGCCTTCGTCGAAGACAGCTTCAACGTGATGCGCGCCGCCTATGCCTTCGCCAATAACCCGTATCTGCAAGAAACCGTGGACAACCTGCAGCCGTCCATGAGCCGCTGCTATTACCTGGCGCTGGATCAGCGCAAGGCCGAGATGCAGGACTACCTGACCCTGTTTGAGCAGTTACTTGCCGCCGTTCTGGCGCGAGACACCCTCCAGGTGCGCAGCGTCTTGATCGACTACGGCCAGCGCAGTTGTCAATTGGTGCTTGCGGCGCTGGACGCGGGCTGACCTCATGCGCCTGAAGTGCATCAAGCTGGCGGGGTTCAAATCCTTCGTCGACCCCACCACGGTGAACTTCCCCAGTAACATGGCGGCTGTCGTCGGCCCCAACGGCTGCGGCAAATCCAACATCATCGATGCCGTGCGCTGGGTCATGGGCGAAAGCTCGGCCAAGAACCTGCGCGGCGAGTCGATGACGGATGTCATCTTCAATGGCTCCACCAGCCGCAAGCCGGTGAGCCAGGCAAGCATCGAGCTGGTGTTCGACAACTCCGACGGCACCCTGGTGGGCGAATACGCCAGCTACGCGGAAATCTCCATCCGCCGCAAAGTCACCCGCGACAGCCAGAACACCTATTACCTGAACGGCACCAAATGCCGTCGGCGTGACATCACCGATATCTTCCTCGGCACCGGCCTGGGTCCGCGCAGTTACTCGATCATCGAGCAAGGCATGATCTCCAAGCTGATCGAGGCCAAGCCCGAGGACCTGCGCAATTTCATCGAAGAAGCCGCCGGCATCTCCAAGTACAAGGAGCGCCGCCGGGAAACCGAGAATCGCATCCGGCGTACCCACGAGAACCTGGCGCGCCTGACCGACCTGCGCGAAGAGCTGGAGCGCCAGCTCGAACGCCTGCACCGTCAGGCCCAGGCCGCCGAGAAGTATCAGGAATACAAAGCCGAAGAGCGTCAGCTCAAGGCCCAGCTGTCAGCCCTGCGCTGGCAGGCATTGAACGAACAGGTCGGCCAGCGCGAAGCGGTAATCGGCAATCAGGAAATCGGTTTCGAGGCGCTGGTAGCCGACCAGCGCAGTGCCGACGCCAGCATCGAGCGCTTGCGCGATGGTCATCACGATTTGTCTGAACGCTTCAACGTCGTGCAAGGCCGCTTCTATTCAGTCGGTGGCGACATCGCTCGGGTCGAGCAGAGCATCCAGCACGGTCAGCAGCGTTTGCGCCAATTGCAGGACGACCTGCGCGAAGCCGAGCGCGCCCGCCAGGAAACCGAATCTCACCTGGGACACGACCGCACCTTGCTCGCGACCCTGGGCGAAGAGCTGGAAATGCTCGAACCCGAGCAGGAGATCACCAGCGCCGCCGCCGAGGAATCCGCCGCCTCCCTGGAAGACGCCGAAAGCGCCATGCATGGCTGGCAAGAGAAATGGGACACCTTCAACCTGCAATCTGCCGAGCCACGGCGTCAGGCCGAAGTCCAGCAGTCGCGCATTCAGCAGCTGGAAAGCAGCCTTGAGCGGCTGGCCGAACGCCAGCGACGTCTGGGCGAAGAGCTGGAGTTGCTCAAGGCTGATCCGGAAGACGCCGCCATCCTGCAACTCGACGAGGACCTCGCCACCCGTGAGATGACCCTCGAAGCGCTGCACATCGGCGAAGAACAAGCCGTCGAGAGTCTTGAGCAACTGCGTAACGAACTGCAACAGGCCAGCCAGGCGCAGCAACAGGCGCAGGGTGAACTGCAACGGCTCAACGGTCGATTGGCCTCGCTGGAAGCCTTGCAGCAAGCCGCGCTCGATCCGGACACCGGCACTGCTGAGTGGCTGCGTGAGCACGGTCTGAACGAACGTCCGCGCCTGGCTGAAGGCCTGAGCGTCGAGGCGGGTTGGGAGCTGGCCGTGGAAACCGTGCTGGGCGCCGATCTGCAAGCGGTGCTGGTGGATGAATTCAATGAACTGGACCTGGCCGGTTTTCAGCAGGGCGATCTGCGCCTGGTCACTGCTGGCCGCGACGCCGAACGGATCCCCGGCAGCCTGCTGGATAAAGTCGACAGCGCCCTGGATCTGTCTGGCTGGCTCGGTCAGGTCCTACCGGTTGAAACACTCGATGACGCGCTGGCCCAGCGCAGTCGCCTGAACGCCGGGCAGAGCCTGATCAGCCGCGATGGCTACTGGGTCGGTCGGCATTTCCTGCGGGTGCGCCGTGCCAGCGAAGCGCAAAGCGGCGTGCTGGCGCGTGGGCAAGAGTTGCAGCAGCTGGGGCTGGAGCGGGATGAGCGCGAAGCGACCCTCGCCACCCTTGAAGAACAGTTGCTGACTCTACGCGAGCAGCAATCCCGGCAGGAAGAATCCCGGGAAGACCTGCGGCGTCGGGTGCAGGACGAAACTCGTCAGCAAAGTGACCTGCGCGCGCAATTGTCCGCTGCCAAGGTCAAAGTCGAACAGCTGACTTTGCGCCGTACCCGTCTGGATGAAGAGCTGGCGGAGCTGGGCGAGCAGCGCGCTATCGAACATGAATCCCTGGGTGAGTCCCGCCTGCAATTGCAGGATGCCCTGGACAGCATGGCGCTGGACACTGAGCAGCGCGAACTGCTCCAGGCTCAGCGCGACAGCTTGCGCGAACAGCTGGACCGGGTTCGTCAGGAAGCGCGTCAGCATAAGGACCACGCTCATCAACTGGCGGTGCGTCTGGGCTCGTTGCGTGCCCAGCATGATTCCACCCGCCAGGCCCTTGAGCGTTTGGAGATGCAGTCCGAGCGCCTGACCGAAAAGCGCGAGCAACTCAATCTCAATCTGGAGGAGGGCGAAGCGCCTCTGGAAGAGCTGCGCCTGAAACTTGAAGAATTACTTGAGCGGCGCATGGCGGTGGACGATGAAATGCGCACCGCCAAAAACGCCCTCGAAGACGCTGACCTGCAGTTGCGTGACGCCGAGAAGCGCCGCACCCAGGCCGAGCAGCAGTCGCAATTGCTGCGCAGCCAGCTGGAACAGCAGCGCATGGAATGGCAATCCCTCACCGTTCGCCGCACCACCTTGCAGGACCAACTGCTCGAAGATGGCTACGACCTGCACGGCGTGCTGGCCACCTTGACCAGCGAAGCCAACGAAAAAGACGCCGAAGAAGAACTGGAGCGCATCGCCGGACGCATTCAACGTCTGGGCGCGATCAACCTGGCGGCCATCGACGAGTACCAGCAGCAGTCCGAGCGTAAACGCTACCTGGATGCGCAGAACGCTGATCTGGTGGAAGCCCTCGATACCCTGGAAAACGTGATCCGCAAGATCGACAAAGAGACGCGCAATCGCTTCAAAGAGACCTTCGATCAGATAAATAGCGGAATTCAGACACTTTTCCCGAAAGTTTTCGGTGGTGGCTCGGCTTATTTGGAACTGACGGGCGAAGATTTACTCGATACAGGGGTAACAATCATGGCGCGGCCACCGGGCAAGAAAAACAGCACGATCCATTTGCTGTCCGGCGGCGAAAAAGCCCTGACGGCACTGGCCCTGGTTTTTGCCATTTTCAAGCTCAACCCGGCGCCGTTCTGCATGCTCGATGAAGTGGATGCGCCACTGGATGATGCCAACGTCGGGCGGTACGCGAGGTTGGTCAAAGAGATGTCGCAAACCGTGCAGTTCATCTACATCACCCACAACAAGATCGCCATGGAAATGGCCGATCAACTGATGGGGGTAACCATGCATGAGCCCGGTTGCTCACGTTTGGTGGCGGTGGACGTAGAGGAGGCGATGGCATTGGTAGATGCCTGATTGAAGGCTTGCCACGGCAGGCGGATAGCCCGGAATGCGAAGGACTGTGCAGTAGATATCGCTTTAGGCGTGAACCAGATGTAACTGACGGTGTAAAGTTGCCTTTGGTCGTGCTAGCTTAATGTCCACTTTTTCTTTTCGCGTGGGCAAATTGCCAGTCAGAACATAGACTTGGCACCACGTTTTAAAGGGGTTTAGGCCCTTATTTTTAGCATTCTTCATTAGAGGCACTGGATTACATGGAAATCGGTCTGCGCGAGTGGCTGATCGTCATCGGCATTATTGTCATTGCCGGTATTCTTTTTGATGGCTGGCGCCGTATGCGCGGCGGCAAGGGAAAACTGAAATTCAGGCTTGATCGCAGCTTCTCCAACCTGCCGGATGACGACGAAGGTCCGTCCGCCGAGGTCCTGGGCCCGCCGCGTGTGCTGGACACCCACCACAAGGAGCCGCAGCTCGACGAGGCAGACCTGCCGTCGATGAGTGCGACGCCTCGCGAGACCAAGCGCAACAACAAGCGCAAGGATGAGCCGCAGCAAGGCGACCTCAACCTGGATCTGGACGGCCCGAGTTTGTTTACGGGCGGTCACGATGACTTCCAGGACGACAAGCCCAAACAGCGCATCACCGAAGACAAAGACTTGCCGCCGGTTGAAGAAGTGCTGGTCATCAGCGTGATCTGCCGTGACGAAAGTGGCTTCAAAGGCCCTGCGTTGCTGCAGAACATCCTTGAAAGCGGTCTGCGTTTCGGTGAAATGGACATCTTCCACCGTCACGAAAGCATGGCGGGTAACGGCGAAGTGCTGTTCTCCATGGCCAATGCCGTAAAGCCGGGGGTTTTCGACCTGGACGACATCGACCATTTCAGCACCCGCGCCGTGAGCTTTTTTCTCGGCTTGCCCGGCCCGCGTCACCCGAAACAGGCCTTCGACCTCATGGTTGCCGCTTCCCGCAAGCTGGCCCAGGAGCTCAACGGTGAGTTGAAAGATGACCAGCGCAGCGTCATGACCGCGCAGACCATCGAGCATTACCGTCAGCGCATCGTCGAGTTCGAACGCCGCGCATTGACTCAGCGTCGTTGATCGGGGCTGTAGAGAGCTCGCTGCGGCGGCGAACTGTGGGACCGGCTTTAGCCGGGAATAGGCCGGTACATTCGATGCCAAGTCTGTGTCATATAGGGCGCCTTCCCGGCTAAAGCCGGTCCCACGGTTGACGTACCGCCTGAGAAAATCAGAGCAGCCTAGGCTGCTCTTTTGCTTTTAAAGAGAACACCGCATGAAAGCCGCCGAAACCCGAATCCTCGAACTGCGCACAGAACTGGATCAGCACAACTACCGCTACCACGTCCTCGACGAGCCGAGCATTCCGGACGTCGAATACGACCGGCTGTTCCACGAACTCAAGTCCCTGGAAGCGGAAAACCCACATCTGGTGACGCCTGATTCGCCGACTCAGCGTGTCGGCAGCGCTGCGTTGTCGGCTTTCACTCAAGTGCGTCACGAAGTGCCCATGCTCAGCCTGGGCAACGCTTTCGAAGAAACCGACATGCGCGAATTCGACCGGCGGGTAACCGAAGGTCTGGACCTGCCGGTGGGCGATCTGTTCGGCAACGGCGCGAAAGTGCAGTACAGCTGCGAACCTAAACTCGATGGTCTGGCAGTCAGCCTGCTTTACCAGCAAGGTGCATTGGTGCGCGGCGCCACACGAGGCGACGGCACCACGGGCGAAGACATCAGTATCAACGTGCGCACGGTGCGCAATATCCCGCTCAAGCTGCACGGCACTGGCTGGCCTGAGGTGCTGGAGGTGCGCGGCGAAGTGTTCATGTCCAAGGCGGGTTTTGAGCGCCTCAACGCCACGCAACTGGAAGCCGGCGGCAAGACCTTCGCCAACCCGCGCAACGCCGCCGCAGGCAGCCTGCGCCAGCTGGATTCGAAAATCACCGCCAATCGCCCGCTGGAATTCTGCGCCTACGGTTTGGGGCAGGTGTCTGCGGAGATATCCGACACTCATATCGGCAACCTGAATCAGCTCAAAGCCTGGGGCATGCCGGTCAGTCGTGAATTGAAACTGGCAGACGGTATCGACGAGTGCCTGGATTACTACCGCGATATCGGTGAGCGGCGCCTTGCCCTGAGTTATGAAATCGACGGCGTGGTATTCAAGGTCAACAGCCTGGCGTCCCAGCGCGAACTGGGTTTCCGAGCGCGTGAACCGCGCTGGGCCATCGCCCATAAATTCCCGGCCATGGAAGAACTCACTGAACTGCTCGACGTCGAGTTTCAGGTAGGGCGCACGGGCGCTGTCACGCCTGTTGCACGCCTCAAGCCGGTCAAGGTCGCGGGCGTGACCGTTGCCAATGCCACCCTGCACAACATGGACGAAGTCGCGCGCTTGGGCTTGATGATTGGCGACACCGTGATCATCCGCCGTGCGGGCGACGTCATTCCCCAGGTGGTGCAAGTGGTCCTTGAGCGTCGCCCGGAAAACGCCCGGGCGGTCGAAATCCCGCAGACGTGCCCGGTGTGCGGCTCCCATGTGGAGCGCACCCAGTTGATCAAGCGCAGCAAAGGCAAGGAAACCATCAGCGAAGGCGCGGTGTACCGCTGCGTCGGCCGCCTGGCCTGTGGCGCGCAGCTCAAACAGGCGATCATCCATTACGTATCGCGTCGGGCGATGGACATCGAAGGCCTGGGCGACAAGACCATCGAGCAGCTGGTGGACGAAAAACTGATTGGCTCGCCAGCCGATCTCTACGCCCTGACCTACGAACAAATCGTGGAGCTGGAGGGCTTCGCGGAAATCTCCAGCAACAAGCTGCTCAAGGCCATCGAAGACAGCAAGCAGCCGACCCTGGCGCGCTTCATCTACGCCCTGGGCATCCCGGACGTCGGTGAGGAGACCGCCAAGGTGCTGGCGCGCTCGCTGGCGTCGCTGGAGCGGGTCAAGCAGGCGCTGCCTGAAGTCCTGACGTACCTGCCGGATGTCGGCCTGGAAGTGGCCCACGAGATCCACAGCTTTTTCGAGGACGCGCACAACCGTAACGTCATCGACGCGCTCCTGGGCGAGCGTGGCCTGCAGCTGCAGGATCAAGGCGAGCTAGGCGCAGAATTCGCCGCCAGCGCGACCCTCGGCGGCATGGTCGACAAGCTGAACATCCCGTCGGTTGGCCCCGGTGCGGCGCAGAAGCTGGCGGACAAATTCGGCTCACTCGAAGGCATTATCAAGGCCGACTGGCTGGACATGCGTCAGGCGCTGCCTGAGAAACAGGCCAAGGCCGTGCGCGACTTCTTCGACAACCCTGATAACGCTGCTCGTGGTCTGGCCATCGAAGCACAGCTCAAGGTCTTTGGCATGCACTGGCAGAGTGAGAAAAAAGTCGTTGAAGGCTTGCCGCTGGCGGGGCAGACCTGGGTGCTGACCGGCTCGCTGGAGCTGATGAGCCGCGACGTCGCCAAGGAAAAACTCGAAAGCCTGGGCGCCAAGGTCTCCGGCTCCGTGTCTGCCAAGACCCACACCGTGGTCGCAGGACCAGGTGCCGGTTCGAAACTGACCAAGGCCAATGAACTGGGCCTGAAAGTGCTCGATGAAGAGGCGTTTGTGGGGTTTCTGAAAAAACACGGCATCCAGGCTGAATGAACGCGGTCTCCTGTAGGAGCGAATTTATTCGCGAAGGCGATGTAAAAGCCGATGAAGATGCATTGAATGTACTGGCCTCTTCGCGAATGAATTCGCTCCCACAGGATACCGTTGAGTGTCAGTGATCTCTGACGGTGATCTGTATCGGGTTGCCTTCAGATCAAATCCACGGAACGACCGCAACCGCCGATGATCTAGTGCTTGCACGCCCACCAGGAGATCGTCATGTACCGGTTTTTCGAACAGCTCAGCTCGCGGATAGCTGCCCCCTTTGTGGGCGAAACCCGGCGCAATAACAAGGTCTGGCATTGCCTCTGCGGCCAGTCGGTCTTCTTTCCCAATACACAATGCCTGGCCTGCTCGGCCGCGTTGGGTTACCTGCCGGAACAGGGCAGGGTGGCGCCGCTTGAGCCAGGGCCGGACCAGGAAACCTGGCGCCTGAGCGACGAACCCGGCGCGGGCCTGTATCGGCGTTGTGCCAATCTCAATACTCCGGCCGCCTGCAACTGGCTGTTCCCCGCCCATGACAGCGGTGAGTTCTGTGTAGCCTGCAGTCTCAACCGGACCATCCCCGACCTGTCGATTCCGGACAACGGCGAGCGCTGGTGCAAAGTCGAAACTGCCAAGCGTCGTCTGGTGGCGCAGCTGATCGGCCTGGGTTTGAAGGTTATCCCCAAGACGCAAGATGAAGAGCAAGGCCTGGCATTTGATTTCGTCGGCGTCGACTTAGAAGGCAAATTGCCCACTACGGGCCATGCCAATGGCTTGATCACGTTGGATATCAAAGAGGCGGACGACGACCACCGCGAGAAGATTCGTGTGCAGATGCACGAACCCTATCGCACGCTGCTGGGCCATTTCCGGCATGAGGTCGGCCATTACTATTGGGATCGGTTGATTGCCAATACCTACTGGCAGGATGGCTTTCGCAACCTGTTCGGCGATGATCGCGCCAGTTACGCTGATGCGCTAGACCACCACTATCAAAACGGCGCCCCGGCAAACTGGCAGGAAAGCTACGTCAGCGCTTACGCCACCATGCATGCCTGGGAAGACTGGGCCGAAACCTGGGCTCATTACCTGCACATGATGGACGCGGTGGACACTGCGCTGGGTTTCGGCATGAGTGCCCGGGACATGGACCTGGATTACCAGCCATTCCCGCTGGAAACCCTCTACGATCCGCAGCACCCCGGTGGGCCCGCGTTTCTGTCTTTCGTCAACGCCTGGATCGAGCTGGCCGGTATGCTCAACGAGCTGTCGCGCAGCATGGGCCAGCCGGATTTCTACCCATTTGTACTGTCCCCGGCGGTCATTACCAAGTTGCACTTCATTCATCTGGTCATTCAGGATGCGGGCGGCAAGGCGGATCAAGTGTTACAGACTCAATAAGCTGTGGCGTTCTGGTAGCGGGGCAAGAGTCATCGCACCGCTATCAGGACTTAATGGCTGTCAGTGTATTCAATTGTTTAACGATGTAAGTTGTTGTTTCGGAAGAAATGGATTGTAAAATTTCCATATGTTTCCTGTGTTGTTATCGGCTGTCTGTCGTGGAAAAGTGCCCGGGCTTTACCCGCTCATATATTTCAGATAGTTGATAAGGACATTGAATTGAACAAAGTATCCATTGCACTGTTAGCCATGACATTCGCCTGTGCCAGCCCTGTATTTGCCAAGGTCTCTGACCCGTTGAATATTGTCGGTAGTTATAAATGCACCGGCTACGACAGCTATGCAGGCGCCTTCGTCGGCGATCTGGTTTTCACCATGGACGATGCCGCCAGCCATTTTCCACAAAGCTTCGGGGCTTATAAATTCAAGCTGAATGTCGATATTCAGGGCGCCAAAGGGACGTACTCGGGCTTCGCCGCTGCCCAGGGCCAATCGCTGGCGATGTACTTCGCCAACGACGATCAGCGTGAACCCAATGATTACGGGGTCGGGATGGCCGTGGTGTCTCATGACCAGGACGCCAACGGCACATTCACCACCACTCTTCACAAATCCTATTACGCCCCTGAATACATGCGCACCGCCAAAGACGGAAAAGGCCCAGGTGGACGGGGTACGGAAGTGTGCGTTAAACAAGGTTAAACACAAGTCGTAGGCGCGAGTTATCTCAGTGGGAGCGAATTCATTCGCGAAGAGGCGGGTACAGTCGATAGAGATATATCGTCTGTAAAACCCCATTCGCGAATGAATTCGCTCCCACAGTGGATAGGCCACATCCAGCTAGAGCGTTAAGCATAACCGCCGCTCATAACCAATCCTGCCCTTAAACGCCTCGCCGGTATCCACCCACCCCTGACCGACATACAGGTTAAACGCTGGCAAATTATCAGCATCCACTGACAGCATGAGCTGTTTGATATCCGGCCATGTTTCCCGAACAGCATCGGGCAAGCCCTGTAAAAAAACCTTGCCCAGCCCTTGGCCCTGCACCCGTCGATCAATCTGCAGAGCATGCAAGGTAGCTGAGCCTTGAGCGGCCCATGGCGCTAGAAACGCCCCGCGCTTGAGCATGAAAAACCCCACGGGTTGATCATCCAGCAGCAGGACGAAGCCTTCGATATCCGCCGTCGGTCTCACCAGTAGGGTGTTTAACGCGCAATAGATATCGCCCGAATAAGGAACCTGCTCGGCCAGTATCTCCAAGCCGTCGAGGAGCGCTCGCTGTGCGTCAGTCAGCGTTTTGTAATTCACAACCTGAGTTTTCTTCACCACAAAAAAGCACCGTCTGACAGGAAATGTAGGCGGTGCGCATTATGGCGGGAGTTTGGAAAGGACGCTCTACTTAACGGGACGCAGCGCCGAAGGCACCTGTGCACACCGTTTCACAAGTGCTTGAGCCCTATCAGATTTTTAATCACGGGTTACGGGTTGTATCTTCGCTCAGGACCGGTACAATGGCGCGGCTTGCCGACAGGCGAGTGTCGTTATGGTGACCCCATCGGTCCCCCCGCAACGATTACCCGTGAACCTGGTCAGATCCGGAAGGAAGCAGCCACAGCGGGAACATTGTGTGCCGGGGTGTGGCTGGTGGGGTTGCCTCCTATCTAAAGCTCGCTTTCTCGGGTTTTAAGTCGAAACACCGAATTCCCTTCTTTATTAGCTCACGCCAGCCGCGCCTTGGCTAAATAGCCTTGCCCGGAAAATACCTGTCCACCAGCGCATACAAAACGGCAGCCGTTTCAGCATCCGGCACCCCATCGTATTTTTGCGGCCGGAAATGCAGTTGAAATGCCCGAAGCAGATTTTTATAGCCCGTCTCGGTGTTGGCAGGCTTCGGGTCATAGCCGTACAGGCCCAACCGGGTGACGATGTCGGCTTTGTTCGGGAGCTTGCCGCTGAACTGTTCCTGGTAGCGCCGTTTGGTTGCTTCCTCGTACCAGGCGCCAATGCCAGCGTCGTAGAGTTCCTTCCACGGAAACGCCGCGCCCGGGTCACTTTTTCTGCCGATGGCAATGTCGCTGTGCCCCACGACATGGGTGGGGGTGATATCGGGATAGCGTTGGATGATGTTTGCAGCCAGCGCTTTCACGGCCTGGATCTGTGCCGGGTTATAGGGCGGGAACGTAAATGCCCCTTTTTCCTCCGTTGCAACATATACGATTTCAACGCCGATGGACGTGTCATTCAGGTTGTAGCGTTTCGCCCAGGCGCTGATGCCGGCGTGCCAGGCGCGCTCACTTTCATCCACCAGGTTGAAGATTCGCAAATCACTGAACCCTGCCGCTGCATAGGTGGGGTCGGTAGGGTCTGGAACTAAATAATGTGAACTCACTGACGGGCCGGTCAGAGCGGCGATAGAGCCTGTGAAGTTGACGGCGGTGTAGTGCAATACCAGAAACCTGGGGCGGCGGTTGAAGCCTTTGATTGATCGATAACTGTTGTAGTCGATGGTGTACATGCGCATTTCCTAGCTGTATTGAAGAAACGGGACACTAACATCGGGCGCGCTGATTTCTGCGTTAGATAATTACCGCTGTGCTCTTGATACCCAGTGGCTAGCAAAAGCCGGGAGTTCAGGCATCGACGGCATTCCAGCTATTAGCCGGCTCAACGCGTTTTCCATTTTCCTCTGAGCCATTATGAGTGGCTGAGCCCGGCGGTACTTTCGTGGTGGCTTGCTATTTGAAAGGAGTTTTTTATTGCTATTTTGTTTGATGGGCGCGTGGACGTTATTTTGTTTGCGAGCTAGAGTTGGTTTTGTATGAGATTTTCATATTAGGTGGTTGTCGTAAAGTGTCGTGGGGTTAATGCTTTAGATACTCGGTTAAAAGTTCTATATCGAAAAAACAGTCGCTAAGGTTAAGCCCGTGACCTGCGGATATTAACCTTCAGTTTTTGAATTTCACCCCATAATCGTATATTTGGTCGTGTCGAGGTGTTTCATGATTTCTCGCAGAGCTTTCATGGTAGGCAGCCTGGCCGTTTCCGCTGCCGCAACACTGCCTTATACAGCTTCAGCAGATGAAAATGGTGCCTTGAATGTATCTATCAAGGATTCACCTCTGCCGGATGCGCTGGATATTTATTATGCTTCTCTCATAGACCTGTCTCGGATGAATGGATTTTCATCCTCTGACAGACTGCTATTAGGTAACACGATTACCACCTTCAGTATTTCTGAGGATACGCCTTATTACAATGAGGGGCTTTTTCAGAGGTTTGTGGATCGGATTTTTTTACAAAGTCCTGATGCTATCGGTCCAGCAAATCAAGCTGACAGATTTTCTCTGCAATACGAAACGGTTTTAAAAGTGGCAGCGGACTCTATCGATCAAAGGCATCCAGAACTAGGGCCAAAGTTAAATGAGTTGTCGAAAGCGATATCGAAGAAAACCGAAGAGTTATCTGCGTTGCAGGTGAAGTTTGAAACCGAGTGGGCTGGCATTGCCAAGGCCGGCGGTTTGAGCGCCGATGATGCTGATTATGACCTGCGTCAGCTGAACTTTTTGGAAAAGGCCCGTTACGCCGATCAGATCGATATTATTTCCGGGCGTATTGATGCGTTGCTCGGACGGGTTGAGCAAGTCAGGCGGTCTGTCTATGCTCCCCACGAAATTGTTGTCCTGGAAGCCGTTGCACAGTTAAGTGAGACCCGTAAAATAGCTCGCCCCAAACGCCCGAATTTAGAGCGAACCACCGAAGGCGTCAATGAGCTAACATTTGCGGATCCGAGAACACGTAATGGCGGCTCTTGTGATGTATCCCCACCCTCTCTTCCGTTAGGTGACCTGGTAGGTTTCTTGACTGCTGAAGGTTACAGGAAGCCGTTTGATATCACTAAAACGAGTGTTGTTACCGAGCGGCATAATAAAACCTGGTCTGGAAATGCAGAAGCAAGAGTTTCTTTCTTCGGGATTGGAATTGGAGGGGGTGGTGGAGGAGGCGGTTCGTCAAACTTCGCACAGACGATCAATGAAGCGACGGGTGTTAGAGTCGGCTTCGATAATATCAGTGAGGTACTGGTAGATAGAGGATATTGGTTCAATCCCGCCATTTTTGAAGATGAGCGGCTGGCTAAAATCCTGTCCACGATACCGGGCGCCGATCGTCTGAAATATGTTTCCGTATCATTGATCATTGCCAGAGGGCTTGAGCTGACGTTAACCGCCAACTCTTCAATCGATACCAACACATGGTCAAAACAAAACATAGCGGCCCGAGGAGGCTGTTCTTTCTTTGGTTTTTCCTTTGGTGGCGGAGGCGGAAGTACAAGCGAAAACTACAACGTCAGCGTTTCAGGGGATGGGAAAAGTGTAACCTTCAAAGATGGAGGGAAGGTCACCAGAGTGCTTGCAGTTCGATTGGTAGAGATGGCGCGCCCGCGGGCACCTGACGCCAATCCGACTTTGTTGGACTTTCCATCCGAAGAGGTGCAGCAGCGCAGTCCAGTAGGCGTCCCTGCTGCAGAATATAGAAACTTTGTTAAAGGGCGCATTAACTATTTGGAACTCAATAAATTTAAATTTCGTGAGATCCCTTAATCGCTCTCTTTCACGCTATTGTCCAGTCCCCGGACAGCAGTTGAGCGCGGTTGAGCGCTGGCACTTTTGTTCGTCTGTTCTGGGGCGACTGCGCGTTCGCCCCAAGACAACAACCCTGCCTTGCCTGTGGTCATGGACAGACGCTGCGTCGAACGTTAATTTCCTCGTCTGCCCCTCGCTGAGTTCCATTCCGTGACCCGCCTCGACCACCTGAACCTGATGGCCAGCTACAACCAGTGGATGAATGAAAAGCTCTGCGCCGCAGCGGCCAACTTGCCTGCGCAAGAACTGACTGCTGACCGCAAGGCGTTCTTCGGGTCGATTCTGGGGACGCTGAATCATCTGGTGGTGGCCGATATCATCTGGCTCAAGCGTTTTGCGAAGCATCCTGCAGGGTTTACAGCCCTTGAGCCCATTCGCCGACTCGCTGAACCTCAGGGGTTGAATCATCAGCTGTTTCGCGATCTTGATGAGCTGGCAGCGCTACGCACACTGATTGATCGGGCAATCATTGCCTGGATCGCCGAGATGCACGACGCGGATCTGGACGTGACGCTGCACTACGCCAATACCATGGGCGTCAAGGCTCACCGGGATTTCTACGGGTTGCTGATCCACTTCTTCAACCACCAGACCCACCATCGCGGGCAAGCTACAACGCTGCTCAGCCAGGCGGGGGTGGATGTGGGGCCGACTGATTTGTTGGGGCTGTTGCCCAACGTCTAAGCAACACATGGCAGCGCAGAATTTTTCCTCCGGGCCATTGATCGTTCTTGAACCTGCCGTGGTCCAACTGCCCTGACCACCGGCATCATGGTCGTCAGTTTCAGGCCGATAGCCAAGCTATCAGCCTGACCCACACCTGTTGCATCAACCCCTTTACGGCCCTCACGAGACTCGTCGATGAACGTTCTTTCCGCCAGTGATCGCGCGCAGTTGTTGCGTGAAGCGACGGCGCAGTTCTGGCAGCACATTGTGCCCATCGTGCAGATTGCCTTCGGCATTCACGTGGTGTTGTTCATCCTCTTTTTATTACTGCAACTACCGATACTGGCGATTGCCAACGCAGCCAGCATTCTGGCGTATGTGGTGTGCCTGAAGGCTATCCATGCCAAGCGCTACGGCTTGGCCGGGCTGTTGATGAGTGCAGAGATTATTCTGCATGCGGTGCTGGCGAGCTGGATCCTTGGCTGGAGCAGCAACTTCTACTTTTATCTGTATTGCCTGGTGCCGATCGTCGCGTTCAGTTTTCAGGATCGCCGCAGGCTGCGTCTGGCGCTAAACCTGACCATTCTTACGGTAATGGTGGGGGGGTACGTGCTGCGTGGGCGCATGGGGCTCGATTCCGGGGTGGCGCCGGGCTTGCTCGAACTGATCGGCATCGTCAACGTGCTTGGCGCCACCGGCTTGCTGTTGCATGGCACCGCGTTGTCGGTGCGTTTCACGCGCTCGATGCAGGTCAGCCTGTTCCATACCGCCAGCCGCGACAGCCTGACCAACCTGTATACCCGCCGCCGAATCACCGAAGGGGTGCGGCAGTTGGGAAGGCAGACCACATCGGCGATCATCCTGCTGGACGTCGACCACTTCAAACAGATCAATGATCGCCTCGGGCATGACCGGGGTGATGTGATTCTGCAACGGGTTGCCAAGGTTATCAGCGCCAGCGTGCGAGTCAGCGATGTGGCATCGCGCTGGGGTGGCGAGGAGTTTCTGGTGCTGATGCCGGACACCCAGGAGCTGGCTGCCCATGGAGTGGCCGAGCGCATTTTGCAGGGCATTCGCGAGGCGGCTGGCAAGGTCGAGGGGGACGCGTTCGTGGTGACGGCAACCCTGGCGGTGAGTGAAATCCGCCAGGGCGAGAGCTTTGAAAGTGCCTTGGGGCGTGCCGATCAGGCGTTGTACCTGGGCAAGCAACAGGGCCGAAATCAGGTGGTGCTGGCCACGTGAGGTGCCAGGTTCTGCTGTTCCAGCCAGGCCGTGATGTCAAAGGATGGGCAGGCTTTGGTGAACTCATTAGACGTGATTTTGCCGTCGCCGTTTTTATCCGGTGACAGGTCTCGATGGCCCAGGATTCGAGCCGTCGGGTAGCGCTGTTTGAGTTCACGCAGAAGCTGCGTCAGGGTGGCGAACTGTGCGCTGCTGAAGTTGTTTTGCGGCCGGTTGTTGTCATCGACGCCGCCCACCAGGCAGATACCGATCGAGTTGGCATTGTGGCCGCGCACATGGGCGCCGATGGCGCTTTCCCGGCGACCGTTTTGCAGCTCGCCATTACGGCGGATGACGTAGTGGTAGCCCAGGGTGTCGAAGCCACGCTGGATGTGCCATTGGGTAATTTCCTGCACGCCGACATCCATCGTGGCGCGGGTGGCCGAGCAATGGATCACGATCAGCTCAGTGCGCTGGCGATCCTTCAGGCTGGGAGGGTTTGTTGCGGAAGGTGTCTGAGGCATTTTTTGCATTCCTTGCAAGGCGATTGGAGCCTCCCAAGAAATACCGATGCCGCGTGACTCTCAAGTCGGCCGCTTACGCCAGCGGCCGACAGTTTTCTCAGCGTGCTATGTAGGAAATTGCAGCGAATTGGTCAGATCGCCCATTGGCTGCTGGCCGCGCGCAAGCATGGCGTTATCGCGCTCCTTCAAACCGTCGAGTTTTTCCAGGTCATGCACCCGGGTGATCAGCCGCAGAATCGAAGCGGTGTCATACACGGTGTGGTCGACGGTGCCTTTGCGTGCGAACGGCGAAACCACCAGCGCCGGGACGCGTGTGCCAGGGCCCCAACGGTCGCCCTGGGGTGGCGCGACGTGGTCCCACCAGCCGCCGTTTTCATCGACCGTAATGACGATCACCATGTTTTCCCATTGCGGGCTGTTGCGCAGCACCTTGATGGCCCGGTCTATGTGTCGGTCACCCGCTGCGACGTCCGCGTAACCGGCGTGCATGTTGAGGTTGCCTTGCGGTTTGTAAAAGGTGACCGCCGGGAGCTTGCCCGCTTCGGCATCGGCGAAGAATCTGTTGCTGCTGGCCTGATCCCCCAGCCCTCCGTCGCGCAAGCGTTTTTGCCGTTCCCTGGGGTTATCCGGACCTTGCTGCACGAAGTAATTGAACGGTTGGTGGTGGTACTGGAAATTGGGGATTTTCGGGATGCCAGTGGAATCCTTGAATTGCTCAAGCGTGACCTGCCAGGCGCCCGCGTACCAGGCCCAGTCGATGTCCTTTTTCGACAGCTTGTCGCCAATATGTTCGTGAGTCTGCGGCACCAGCACGTTGGGCAGGTCCGGCTTTGAGTAGTCGGGTTTGTTCGGGTCTCGCAGCCAGGTCGGCCAGTAGGGCGGGGCCAGCGTATTGACTGCAAACCCATCCGGGGTCAGTGCGCTGGGGCCGAATTGCGGAGGGCCGGTCACGGCGCTGGCCGGTGATTTTTCCAGCGGCTTCAAGCGCGGGTCACGCGGGTTTTCGCTCTCCAGGGTCGCGATCTGCGATTTGGCTGGGGAGTTCGGAGCATCGGGATAGCGCGGTGCGGTCGCGGCAATCAGGTAGTGATGGTTGAGAAATGACCCGCCAAAGGCGCCCTGAAAGAAGTTGTCACACAGCACGAATTCCTTGGCAACGTCCCACAAGCGCAGGGAGTACTGGGTTTGGGCGTAGTAGCCCATGGGCAACCCACCGGCATCGGCCCAGGCGACAAACCGGTCATTCTTGCCGCCGTTGATCTGCATCTGATTCTGGTAGAAGACGTGCCACAAGTCGCGGGTCACCAGGCTCAGCGGCAGGTCTTCGCCATCGATGCCTTTGAGGGGGAAAGGCGCGTTGGGCAGGTTTTCCTGAAATTGGCCACCGGCAGGGTAGGTCACACCGTCAACGGTCTGCGGCCCAACCTGAAGTACACCGCCCCAGGCCGGGGGCAGGGTGTCCAGCAGTTTGCCGTCCCGGTCGCGCTGTTGATACTGGTGAGGCTCCAGGGATGCCAAGGGCTTTTCGACACCCGGGAAGTTGCCAAACAGATTGTTGAAGCTGCGGTTCTCGGCGTAGATCACCACCACGGTTTTAACGTTGTCGCGCAGGGCTTTATCCAGTGCCGCACCGGTCAATGCGGGGTGTGCTGTCGGCGAGGCCAAGGGTTTGTTCTCGGCAGTGGCATAACCACTCAGGCTCAAGCCCGCGCCCAATGCCGCCATGCCGCCCAGAAAACGCCGTCGGCTGGGATCGGTCTTCGATGCGTTGTCCGGTTTGTCGCTCATGGGATCACTCGCCTGTTAAGTGTTGCAAAAGATTTCAGGCGAGACTAATCCAGCGATATGACGGTTTTGCGTCAATCAAAACGCGGCGCGGTGTAGTGATCAATGATGCGCTGAATCTCTCCCGAGACCCGCATGCGCACCAGCGTGCGGAGGATTTTCTGGGTCGGCAGATTGGGGTCATTGCGCAGAATGCAGCCGGCGGCTTGATCGCTGACCAGCGAGATGGCTTTGACCCGCTGGCTGGCAGGCAGGTCACGGTTGACCCAGTCCATCACCAACTGGCTGGAGATTGCATAGTTGTAGCGCCCGGCAATCAGCTTTCGCAGGGCCTGCTCCTGGCTGCGAGCGTCTTCGCGCACCCATTGATGGTTGTCGAACAGGTGTTGCAGGTCGGGGTAGTTGTAGCCCAGCACAGTGCCCACGGTTTCGTTATCGAATTGGCTGGGGTAGGGACCTGCGGCGGTTTCGGCGGAGGCAATCAGCAGGTCGCGCTGGTAGAGGATCGGCAGGCTCCACAGGTAATCCCCCGACAGGTGCGGTACCCAGGCCATCGCGGTGTAACAGCGGATGTCCACTTCGCCCCGGTCCAGTGCTGCCTGCACCCGCAGCCGGGGGAGGACGTGATATTCAGGCCTCATACCGACCTGGCGGGCAAGGCTCTGCATGATGTCGAACAGGATCCCGGCGGTGGGCTGATGATCTTCCAGCTGGACCAGCGGCATCGACCAACTCTCTGCCACGGAAAATCTCAGCGGCGCCTGGTCTGCGCCGCTGGGCTGGCTGATCAACAACAGCACCATCAATACCCATTGAGCCCGACGCATAGAGTCCTCCATACGAGCTTCACATCAGCCCTAAAAGACCCGAATACAGCGCGCCCTTACATTCATTTGCATAGCTTAGACACATTAGCCCGGTACACCAGATGCAATTTTGCCCCTGCTCCGCTAGCATTGGCGGTCTTCCGCTTCCCAGTTGCGACGGTTTTCGATGAGTTATCAGGTTCTTGCACGTAAATGGCGTCCGCGCTCGTTCCGCGAAATGGTCGGCCAGACGCATGTATTGAAGGCCTTGATCAACGCTCTGGACAGCCAGCGCCTGCACCATGCCTATCTGTTTACCGGCACCCGGGGGGTGGGTAAAACCACGATCGCGCGGATCATCGCCAAGTGCCTGAACTGCGAAACCGGCATTACCTCGACGCCCTGCGGCACCTGCTCGGTGTGCCGGGAAATCGACGAAGGCCGCTTTGTCGACCTGATCGAGATCGACGCCGCGAGCCGCACCAAGGTCGAAGACACCCGCGAGTTACTGGATAACGTGCAATACGCCCCGAGCCGCGGGCGCTTCAAGGTCTACCTGATCGACGAAGTGCACATGCTCTCCAGCCACTCGTTCAATGCCTTGCTCAAGACCCTTGAAGAGCCGCCGCCCTACGTCAAGTTCATCCTGGCGACCACGGATCCGCAGAAGCTGCCGGCGACCATTCTGTCCCGGTGCCTGCAGTTTTCCCTGAAAAACATGACCCCGGAGCGGGTGGTCGAGCATTTGACCCACGTGCTGGGCGTCGAGAACGTGCCGTTCGAAGACGACGCGCTGTGGCTGCTGGGCCGCGCCGCCGATGGTTCGATGCGCGACGCCATGAGCCTGACCGATCAGGCGATTGCCTTCGGCGAGGGCAAGGTCATGGCCGCCGATGTGCGCGCCATGCTCGGCACGCTGGATCATGGTCAGGTGTTTGACGTACTTACCGCGCTGATCGATGGCGACGCCCGCAGCCTGTTGGAAGCCGTGCGCCACCTGGCCGAGCAGGGCCCGGACTGGAATGGCGTGCTGTCGGAAATCCTCAACGTATTGCACCGTGTTGCCATTGCCCAGGCGCTGCCCGAGGGCGTCGATAACGGCCACGGCGACCGGGATCGGGTGTTGGCGCTGGCCCAGGCGCTGCCCGCCGAAGACGTGCAGTTCTATTACCAGATGGGGCTGATCGGGCGTCGCGACTTGCCGCTGGCGCCGGACCCCCGTGGCGGTTTCGAGATGGTCCTGCTGCGCATGCTGGCGTTCAGGCCCGCCGACAGCAGCGACGCCCCGAGGCAGCCGCTAAAGACAGTGGGAATCAACCCGGCCACAGTTGATTCCCTCCAACCCGTGGCCGGTGTGGCAGCCGTCGCACCGGTAGTTGCTCCAGCGCCCGTGGCGCCTGTTGCCCCGGTTGTCGAAGCGGCGCCCGCGCCAGTTGCCAAGCCTGAGCCGACGCCCAAGCCTGTCGCGGAAGTTGATTTGCCATGGAACGAGCCGGCGCAGGCGCCAACGGTCGTCGAGGCTGAGCCTGAGGTTGAATCCGAGCCCGTCGCCGAGCCTGCCGCTGAACCGGTGCTGGACACCCTTGGCGAGCAACCTGAACTCACCCCCATGCCGACGCCTGCGCCAGCCAGCCCCGTGCCGGATGCGCCTGAGGTCGAGTCTGCCGTTTCAGAACCTGAAGCCGTGGCCGAGCAGGCCGTCACGCCCGCCATGCTCGAACGCGTTCCCGATGCGGCCTATGTGCCTGCGCCCATGGATCGCGACGACGAGCCACCGCCGGATGACGATTACGTCGAGCCGGATGTCGACATTGATCCTGCGTCTTACAGCTATCTGGACGAACTGGCCCACGAAAGCGTGACCGAGGTGGTAGAGGCCGAGCCTGCGCCGGCGTCCAGGCCTGCCACCGGGCTGGCCGCAGAATGGCTGGAGATGTTCAACAAATTGCCGATTTCAGGCATGACCAGCAGCATTGCCTCCAACTGCACCCTGATTTCCATGCAGGGCGACAGCTGGTTGCTGCACCTTGATCCTGGGCACAGCGCGTTGTTCAATTCGACCCAGCAGCGACGCATCAACGATGCCTTGAACCAATTCACCGGGCGCACGATCAACCTGAGTATCGAGCTGATCAAACCGAAGCAGGAAACCCCGGCACAAGCGGCCTCCCGGCTGCGGGCCGAGCGTCAACTGCAGGCTGAGGCGTCGATCCACGCCGATCCGTTCATCCAGCAAATGCTGCAACAGTTTGGCGCAGTGATCCGAGAGGATACGATCAAGCCCGTGGATGCGCCGGTGACACAGACTCATTAACTGACGGCGCGACGCCAGACGGATCGCGCCAGGCGAAACAATCAACTTTCCAGGAGATATCCCATGATGAAAGGTGGCATGGCAGGCCTGATGAAACAGGCTCAGCAAATGCAGGAAAAGATGGCCAAGATGCAGGAAGAGCTGGCCAATGCCGAAGTGACTGGCCAATCGGGCGCAGGCCTGGTTAGCGTGGTAATGACCGGTCGTCACGACGTCAAACGCATCAATCTGGATGACAGCCTGATGCAGGAAGACAAGGAAGTGCTGGAAGACCTGATCGCCGCTGCCGTCAATGACGCCGTGCGCAAGATCGAGCAGGCCAGCCAGGAAAAAACCGCCAGCATGACCGCTGGCATGCAACTGCCGCCAGGCATGAAAATGCCGTTCTAAGCAGCGCAGTTGATCAAGAATGCCAGGCCTCAGTGCCTGGCATTTTTGTTTGCGCAGGCACCTGGTCCTACAGCCTGCCACTAACCTGTGGGAGCGAATTCATTCGCGAAGAGGCCAGCACATCCGACGCATTTCTATTGGTCTTGATAGTGCTTTCGCGAATGAATTCGCTCCCACAGGGACGTGAGGCGTGTCAGCACGAATGCGTTAACGTTCTCCAGCGACGAGCGCGCTGCTGTCGATATCCAACCGAACGCCCCCGACTCACAACGGTCTGCTCTACATACTCGTAGATCCAAGGAACCGTTTTGATGACCCAAGAATTGATTCTCAACCAACGCATCGTTCTGGCTTCCCGTCCTGCCGGGGCGCCGACTCCGGAAAATTTCCGTCTTGAGCGCGAGGCATTGCCGGATTTACAGGAAGGGCAGGTCCAGCTACGCACCCTGTACCTCTCGCTGGACCCCTACATGCGTGGTCGGATGAGTGATGCGCCGTCGTACGCCGACCCGGTGCAGATTGATGACGTGATGGAAGGGGGCGCAGTGAGCGTCGTCGAGCAGTCGCGCAATTCGCGTTTCAACGTCGGTGACCTGGTCGTTGGCCAGACCGGCTGGCAGACCCACAGCGTCAACGACGGTTCTGCACTGCAGTCGGTGCCCAAAGACCTGCCCAGTGAATCCATGGCAGTCGGCGTACTGGGTATGCCGGGTATGACCGCCTATATGGGCCTGATGGACATCGGTAAGCCGACAACAGGGGAAACCCTTGTGGTTGCCGCCGCTTCGGGCGCTGTGGGCTCTGTGGTCGGCCAGGTGGCGAAGTTGAACGGCCTGCGTGTCGTGGGCATCGCTGGCGGACCTGACAAGTGCCGTTATGTGGTCGACGAGCTGGGCTTCGATGAGTGTATCGACCATAAAAGCGATAAGTTTGCCGAAGAGCTCGCTGCGGCGTGCGGCAATGGCATCGATATCTACTTCGAACTGGTGGGCGGCAAGGTGTTCGATGCGGTGTTGCCACTGCTCAACGCCGGCGCGCGGATTCCGGTCTGCGGCCTGATCGCGCAATACAACGCTCAGGGTGAGCCAGAAGGCCCGAACCACCTGCCGCTGCTGATGCGCACGATGCTGACCAAGCGCATGAGCATGCAGGGTTTCATTGTGTTTGAGGCCTACGGCCATCGTCGTGAAGAATTCATGACCGAGATGACGCCGCTGGTGACCGAGGGCAAGATCACATTCCGCGAGGACATGGTTGAAGGGCTGGAAAACGCGCCCGAGGCCTTTATCGGCATGCTCGAAGGCCGCAACTTCGGCAAGCTGGTGGTGCGCGTCTCGCAATAAAGCGCGGCACAGGCACACCTTGAATTGACGCTGCACGCGGGGCGCGGGTATAAACCGCGTCTTGTGTTTTTGTCGGACCTTCCCCCATGAGCTTCAGCCCCCTGATTCGCCAATTGATTGATGCCCTGCGCACCTTGCCAGGCGTGGGTCAGAAAACCGCGCAACGCATGGCGCTGCAATTGCTGGAACGTGATCGCAGTGGCGGTTCGAGGCTGGCCCTTGCGCTGAGCCAGGCAATGGAAGGCGTGGGGCACTGCCGGTTGTGTCGCACGCTCACTGAGGACGATCTCTGCCCGCAGTGTTCCGACGTGCGCCGTGACGACACCTTGCTGTGCGTGGTAGAGGGGCCGATGGATGTCTATGCCGTAGAGCAGACCGGTTATCGCGGTCGATACTTCGTGCTCAAGGGGCACCTGTCGCCACTGGATGGGCTCGGCCCGGAAGCCATTGGCATTCCACAGTTGCTGGAACGCATCAATGGCCAGGGCACCTTCACCGAAGTCATTCTCGCCACCAACCCTACGGTTGAAGGCGAAGCCACGGCTCACTACATCGCGCAGTTGCTGACCAACAAAGGCCTGATCACTTCACGCATCGCTCACGGCGTGCCGCTGGGTGGCGAACTGGAACTGGTGGACGGCGGCACCCTGGCGCATTCGTTTGCGGGGCGTAAGCCGATCGCCCTGTAGGCTCAGCTTCATCAGGCACCTGTGGGAGCGAATTCATTCGCGAAGGCGTCGGCACATTCGCCACCGCTTTCGCGAATGAATTCGCTCCCACAGAGAAGCAATACCGAGTCGGGTTCTTACTCCGTCAAACCAAAACGGGTCAGACAGAACGTCGGGATCTGCATATCTTGCAGGCGCTTCGAGCCGCCCAGTTCCGGCAGGTCGATGATGGCAGCCGCCTCGTGGATCTTCGCGCCCATGCGCCGGATCAGATTGGCCGCAGCGATCAGGGTGCCACCGGTGGCAATCAGGTCATCGAACATCACCACTGAATCGCCATCGCACAGGCTGTCTGCGTGAACTTCCAGGAACGCCTGACCATATTCGGTGGAGTACGCCTCTGACAGCACGTCAGCGGGAAGCTTGCCTTGTTTACGAAACAGAATCAGCGGCTTGTTCAGCTCATAGGCCACGACCGATCCGATCAGGAACCCCCGTGCATCCATCACGCCGATGTGGCTGAAGTCAGCCTCGATGTAACGCTGCACAAAGCTGTCCATCACCAGACGGGTCGCCTTGGGCGATTGAAACAGCGGCGTTATGTCACGAAAAATGACACCCGGCTTGGGGAAATCCACGACCGGGCGAATCAGGGCTTTGAGGGTGGTTTCATCAGCAATCATGAGCGTGGATCCAGAGCAGAAGGCATTTGAACGCCAGTCTAAAGGTCTCGGCTCTGGTTGGCACTCTTAGCTTTCGATAGCACCACCGGCCAGGGCACACAGCTGGATCGGGTCGATGATGTGAATTTCCTTACCCTCGGCCGAAATCAGCTGGTTTTGCTGGAAGCGGGTGAACACCCGGGAGACGGTTTCCACGGCCAGGCCCAGGTGATTGCCGATTTCGTTGCGCGACATGCTCAGGCGGAACTGGTTGGCCGAAAACCCCCGGGCGCGGAAGCGGGCCGACAGGTTGACCAGAAAGGTCGCGATGCGCTCGTCGGCGGTTTTCTTCGACAGCAGCAGCATCATTTGCTGGTCATCGCGGATCTCCCGGCTCATGACGCGCATCAGCTGACGACGCAATTGCGGCAACTGCACCGACAGTTCGTCCAGCCGCTCGAACGGGATTTCGCACACTGAGGTGGTTTCCAGCGCCTGGGCCGAGACGGGGTACGCCTCGGCGTCCATGCCCGACATGCCGACCAGCTCGCTGGGCAGGTGAAAGCCCGTGAGTTGCTCTTCGCCACCGTCACTGATGCTGAACGTCTTCAACGCGCCGGAGCGCACGGCATACACCGAGGCAAAGGTGTCGCCCTGACGGAACAGGAATTCGCCTTTCTTCAACGGCCGACCACGTTTGACGATCTGGTCCAGAGAGTCCATGTCTTCAAGGTTCAATGAGAGGGGCAAGCACAGCGTCGCCAGGCTGCAATCCTTGCAGTGGGCTTGGGTGTGAGCGCGTAGCTTGACTGGCTCGGACATCACTGGATTCCTTGTGGGTAAACACACATAAGTCGTAAGGGTAACTCACCGGCGGCGCTTTATACCAGCCGCAAATCCTGACCATCAAGCTTTGCCGTTTTCAGTCGATACACAACTATCGAATCGTCCGCGCCCTTAACGAGGTTATCGCTCATGTGGTCATCGGATCTCAAGGCAATGGGCCGCGCATTTCTGGCCGCCAACGCTGCCGCGCAGAAAAGCGCCGCTGAACAGGCGACGCCGCAGAGTATCCCCACTACGCCTGCTGCTCAGGCATCACTGGTCAGCCTTTCAGCATTGGGCCTGGCTCGTGCGGCGTTGGCAGGCTCTTCCAATACCGACATCAAGGAAAGCGGCCTGCCGGATTCGGTGCAGAAGGTCCTGACTTCCGTGCGTCAATCCCAGAAAGGGCTGCAGCAGATGAACGCTCAGCTGCAAGCCATGACCCATAACAAATACCTGACCCCCGAAATGCGCCAGGCCAACCTGGCTGCGTTGCAAACGATGTCAGCGATCTATCAACGCCAGGTCAGCGATTCCAGTCGCGATCTTGCCTCGGTCATGAACGGCTTGCCGTCCGCCGACAAGGCCAAGGCCAGTCTGTTGGTGCTGGCCAGGATGTAACCTCGGCGTTCAGATCACGCGGGAAAAACGCTCGCGGTTCTGTTGTGTCAGGTGCGCGTCGAACACCATGCAGATGGAGCGCACCAGTAGCCTCCCGGCTGGCAATACCTTGATGCTACCGGCGTTCAGTTCGATCAGCCCGTCACTGGCCATGCCCGCCAGTTGCGGCCACAGCTCGTTGAAATAAGCCCGGAAATCAATCCCGAAATCCTTCTCGATAGCGGCAAAGCTCAGCTTGAAATGGCAGATCAATTGCTGGATCACCGCGCGTCGCACATGGTCATCCCGGCTGCACACCAGTCCGCGCTTGGTGGCCAGTTGATCGCTGCCCAACCGGCTTTGATAGTCGCTCAAGTCGCTGCTGTTCTGGCAATACAGGTCGCCGATCTGGCTGATGGCGGAAACCCCGAGCCCGATCAGATCGCAATGGCCATGCGTGGTGTAACCCTGAAAGTTGCGCTGCAAGGTTGACTCTTCCTGGGCGACCGCCAGTTCGTCATCCGGCAGTGCGAAGTGGTCCATGCCGATGTAGCGATAACCCGCCTGTGTCAGCTGTTCGATGGTGCGTTCGAGCATCTGCAGTTTGGCGTGTGGCGCGGGCAGATCGGCGCCGTCGATGCGCCGCTGGGGCATGAAGCGTTCCGGCAGGTGCGCGTAGTTGAACACCGACAGGCGGTCAGGCTGCAGGCCGATGATTTCATCAACCGTGTGGGCGAAGGCTTGCGGAGTCTGTTTGGGCAGGCCATAGATCAGGTCGATGTTGACCGAACGAAACTGCAGCGTGCGCGCAGCCTCGATGATCGCCTGGGTTTCTTCAAGGCTTTGCAGGCGGTTCACCGCGCGCTGCACCTGCGGGTCGAGGTCTTGCACGCCGAGGCTGACCCGGTTGAAGCCCAGCTCGCGCAACAGGCCCATGGTTGACCAATCTGCCTCGCGGGGGTCGATCTCGATGCCGTAGTCGCCGGAGTCGTCGTCCAGCAGGTTGAAGTGTTTGCGCAACTGAGCCATGAGCTGGCGCAGTTCGTCATGACTGAGGAACGTCGGGGTGCCACCACCAAAGTGCAGTTGTTCGACCACCTGGCTGGGGGCGAGGTGGCAGGCAATCATCTGGATTTCGTGTTCCAGGCGTTGCAGGTAGGCCTGGGCGCGGCCTCGGTCCTTGGTGATGACTTTGTTGCAGGCGCAGTAGTAGCAGATGTTTGCGCAGAACGGGATGTGCACATAGAGCGAGAGCGGGCGTACGGCCTTGCGGCTGTCGCGCAGGGCGTGGAGCAGGTCGAAGGCACCGACCTGTGTCTGAAACTGCACCGCAGTGGGGTAGGACGTGTAGCGAGGCCCCGCCAGATCATAGCGGCGTATCAGATCAGAATCCCAACGAATGGCGTCGAGCATGTTGGCGTTCCCCGGATAGGCTGGCAGTGCCGGCCAGTCTAGGGAAGCGCGGCAGGGTATCTGTTGATGTGGGTCAATGGCCCATCAACCAGTGTTGATGTGGGCCAGGCAGGGTCCAGAGGCCAAACACGATGACGGCCAACCCGCCAGCCATGCGTACGCCGCGCTTGCGCAGCAGCGCGGTCATGCGTTGTGCCGCCAGGCCGGTGGCGAGCAGTACCGGCCAGGTGCCGATCCCGAACGCGAGCATCAGCAGCATGCTGTCGAAGGCATTGCCCTGGCTGGCGGCCCAAAGCAAGGTGCTGTAGACCAGGCCGCAGGGTAGCCAGCCCCAAAGCGCGCCAAGCAGCAGGGCGCGCGGCGTGCCGGACACCGGCAGCAAACGGTTGGCGACGGGTTGAAGGTAGCGCCATAAGCCTCGGCCCAGGCCCTCGATACGCGTCAGCCCGCTCCACCAGCCCGCCAGGTAAAGGCCCATGGTGATCAGCAACAGCGCGGCAATCACCCGCATCAACATGGCCGCCGGGCTGTTGGCCACCGCCCAGCCCGCCAACCCGATCAGCAGCCCGGCAGTTGCGTAACTCAGGACGCGCCCCAGGTTGTAGGCCAGCAACAAACGCAGGCGTCGGCTGCGTTGCTCTTTGGGTATCGCCAGGGTCAGCGCGCCCATCAAACCGCCGCACATGCCCAGGCAATGTCCGCCGCCGAGCAGGCCGAGGATCAGGGCGGAGATTAATAAGGGGGCGAGATCAGTCATAAACAACCGGCTTGGCGAATTTCCCTGTGGGAGCGGTGCTTGCACGTGATGAGAGCAATGAAGATATCAGGCCGACCGCGTCCAGCTTTATCGTCGGAATGCCGCCCAGACCAAGCACCGCTCCCACAGGGGAGTGCTCAAGCATTGGGTTCATCTTTCTTCTTCCCCGCCACTTCATCCACCGCCGCCTGATGCTTCGGATCCTGGTCATCGAACAGGATGCTGTGGGCCGGGCCTTCCATGTCGTCGTACTGGCCGCTGTCCACGGCCCAGAAGAAGATGCAGATCGCCACACCCACCAGCAGCAGCGCGGCGGGGATCATGATGTAGAGCGCTGGCATAAAGCCTCCTGCGCAATGGATGGGCGAGTGGTGGCCGCAGAGGGTGGCACCCGTGTCAGGCGCAAGGCATTGAGCACTACCGTCAATGAGCTGATGGACATGCCCACCGCCGCCCAGATCGGGGTTATCCAGCCCAGCGCCGCGAACGGCAACATGAGGCCATTGTACAGCCCTGCCCATAACAGGTTTTCGATGATTACCCGCCGGGTGCGCCGGGCCAGATCAAAGGCTTCGACCAGGGTTTGCAGGCGATTGGACAACAACACCGCGTCAGCACTGGTTTTCGCCAGATCAGTGGCCGAGCCCATGGCAATACTGATGTCGGCGGTGGCCAGCACCGGCACGTCGTTCACGCCGTCGCCGAGCATCAGCACCTTGCGGCCCTGACGATGCAGCGCTTGCAGTGCCGCGAGTTTATCGTCCGGATGCATGCCGCCGTGGGCTTCGTCGATGCCCAACTCGCTGGCGACTTCGGCCACCATCGGCGAGCTGTCACCGGACAACAGCAGGGTTCTCCAGCCCCGCGCCTTGCAGGCTTGCAGCAGTTCATAAGCGTCGGCGCGCAGCCGGTCATCAAGGATCAACCAGGCCAATGGGCCGCGGGCATCGCCTAGCAACAGATGCTGGCCTGGCTGCTCGGGTGCGGTGGGAATATCGCTGGCGCTAAGGGCGCAGACGTACGCAGGCTGCCCGATGCGCAGGCGTTGGCCATCCACAACACCTTCAAGTCCCAGCCCCGGCTGACTGATGACTTCCTCGGCGGCCACAGGTGCGCGGCCGAACGCCTTGGCAATGGGGTGTTCCGAGCGGTTTTCCAGTGCAGCGGCCAGATTCAGGCAAAGGTCGGCGTTCAGTGTGCCGAGGGTTTTCACGCTGCGCAGGGCCAGGCGCCCTTCGGTCAGGGTGCCGGTCTTGTCGAAGATCACTGTGTCGATCTGGTTCAGGCCTTCCAGCACATGGCCACGGGTCAGCAGCAGGCCGAGCTTGTGCAGCGTTCCGGTGGCAGCGGTCAGTGCGGTGGGTGTCGCCAGTGACAGGGCGCAAGGGCAGGTCGCGACCAGCATGGCCAGTACGATCCAGAACGCGCGGGAAGCATCGATTTGCCACCACACAATGCCAATGACTGCTGCCAGGATCAGCGAAACCAGCAAGAACCATTGCGCAGCGCGGTCGGCGATTTCCGCCAGTCGCGGCTTCTCGGCCTGTGCCCGTTCCAGCAGCCGAACGATGGCTGACAGGCGCGTGTCATGGCCCAGCGCCGATACCTGAACCGTCAGCACTCCCTCGACGTTCAAGGTGCCTGCTGTGACCGCATCGCCAGGGTTGCGTCGTTGGGGCAGGTACTCGCCGGTGAGCAGGGATTCATCGATGCTGGAATGGCCATCAACGATGCGCCCGTCCGCCGGGATGACTGAGCCCGGTTGAACCAACACCTGATCATTCAGGCGCAGCTCGCCCAAAAGGATGCGCGTGCTCTGCCCATCGTCCTCCAGCCTGAGGCACGAAGCGGGCAACAGGTTGACCAGTTGCGCGGTGGCGGCGGCGGTGCGTTCTCGCGCCCGTCGCTCCAGATAACGCCCGGCCAGCAGGAACAGGGCGAACATGCCCACGGCATCGAAGTACAACTCGCCGCTGCCGGTGATCGCCGTCCAGATCCCGGCGATGTAGGCGCCACCGATGGCCAGCGAGACGGAAACATCCATGGTCAGGTGGCGGGTATGCAGGTCGCGCAGGGCGCCGCGAAAGAACGGCGCGCAGCTGTAGAAGACGATAGGGGTTGTCAGAAAAAGCGCCACCCAGCGCAGGATGGTGTGCATTTCCGGGCTGAGGTCGATGTTGAATTCCGGCCAGGTGGCCATGGTCGCCATCATCGCCTGGAACCACAACAGGCCCGCCACGCCCAGTTGGCGCAGGGCCAGACGGTTTTCATTGGCGAGGGTTTCGGCGGCGCGGTCGGCCTGATAAGGGTGGGCGACGTAGCCGATGCCGCGCAGCTGCGCCAGGACAGCGCTCAATGGCAGCAGGCTGCCATTCCAGCTCACATGCAGACGATGATTGGACAGGTTCAGCCGGGCTTCAGCAATGGCGGGCAAACTGCGCAAGTGCTTTTCGATAAGCCAGCCGCAAGCCGCGCAACTGATGCCTTCCATTAACAACGTGGTTTGCGACAGCTCACCTTCGTGACGGACAAACGGTGCCTGCACATCGGGGCGGTCATACAGGGCCAGCTCGTCCACCCGTTGCACCGGCAGGGTTTCCGGATTGGCCGAGGCCTCGCTGCGATGGCTGTAATAACGTTCCAACCCACCGGCCACAATCGCCTCCGCCACTGCCTGACAGCCCGGGCAGCACAGCTCACGGGGTTCCCCGAGCACGACGGCGGTGAAGCGGCTGCCTGCCGGGACGGGCAGGGCGCAGTGGTAGCAGGGGATGGGGGTGGTCATTGGGGGTCTATAGGCTGGGGCAGGTGTGTATTTTGTGGGAGCGAATTCATTCGCGAATGCTTTATTTCAGTCGACACTTTTCTAGCGGATGTACCGGCCCCTTCGCGAATGAATTCGCTCCCACAGGGGTTACGGCGTATTTTTTTCATTTCTTCAAATCTTCCGCACCCTGAATCGCTTCATCACCCAGGGCCAGGTCTTTATCGTGGCTGATCTGTTCTTCTTCGAACAGCCGCCAGGTCTGCCCGCCCTCGATGCCCAGCAGCTCCACGAAGCGGCGGCCTTCTACCTTATCAGTCAATTGCCCGATATAACGACCCGGCTCGGTGCTGCTTTGGGTGAGCATGATCCGGCGGTCCTTTTGCGGCTGGGTGGGCGAAATCAGGTTCAGCTCCAGGGTCGCGGGGCGGCTGTTGCCGCTCAGGCGCAGGTCGGCTTCGCCGGTGAGTTCGTCCAGGTGCACGCTGGCCTTGAGCTTCAAGGTCTGGGCGAGCAGTTCGCGGTCCAGGGAGCGGTTAATGCCTTTGCCCGCTTCGTAATAGTTGTCGTTGACCAGATTGTCCGGGTTATTGACGGCGATGGTCACCATGGTCAGCGACAGGGTCACCGAACAGGTCAGGATGCCGATGATGATCCATGGCCAGAGGTGCTTGTACCAGGGGCTTTGCGCAGTTGCGACGGACATGATCACTCTCTTTATCTTTACCGGCTCTAACGAACTTGCGGGCCGATGAACCGGCTCTTGGTTTCGGCATGACTGTCGCCATCGGCGTCCTTGAGGATAAAGATCACCTCGTTGGTACTCGAAGGCAGTTTCTCGGGGGCGATGGACAGCTCCACCGGCATGCTGAAGATTTCTCCGGCAGGCACCCGGAACTCGCGACGGCCCTGCAACTTCAAGTCGGGCAGGCCAGTGGCGTCGAGCACGTAAGTGTGGTCGACCTGATCCTTGTTCATGACCTTCAGGCTGTAGACGTTCTCGATCCGGCCTTCGGCGTTTTCCCGATACAAAACGCGGTCCTTGCTGACATCGAAGCCCACCAGCGAGCGCATGAAGAACGCCGAGACCAGCAGGCCGATCATTAGCAACAGCACCAGCGCGTAACCGATCAGGCGAGGGCGCAGTTTATGGGTGACCTGGCCGGACAGGTTGTGTTCGGTGGTGTAGCTGATCAATCCGCGAGGGTAGTTCATCTTGTCCATGATGGTGTCGCAGGCGTCGATGCACGCGGCACAGCCAATGCACTCCACTTGCAGGCCGTCACGGATATCGATACCGGTCGGGCAGACCTGGACGCACATGGTGCAGTCGATGCAATCGCCCAGGCCTTGCGCTTTGTAGTCCACATCCTTTTTACGCGGGCCACGCTTCTCGCCACGGCGTGGGTCGTAGGACACGATCAACGTGTCCTTGTCGAACATCACACTCTGGAAGCGCGCATAGGGACACATGTAAATGCACACTTGCTCGCGCAGCCAGCCCGCGTTGCCGTAGGTGGCGAGGGTGAAGAAACCGACCCAGAAATATGCCCAGCCATCGGCCTGGCCGGTGACCAGCTCGGTGACCAGGTCGCGGATCGGCGAGAAGTAGCCGACGAAGGTCAGCCCGGTCAACAGCCCGATCAGCAACCACAGGCTGTGCTTGGCCAGTTTGCGCACGAACTTGTTGGCGCTCATGGGCGCCTTGTCGAGCTTGATGCGCTGGTTACGGTCGCCTTCGGTGACTTTCTCACACCACATGAAGATCCAGGTCCAGACGCTTTGCGGGCAGGTATAGCCGCACCAGATCCGCCCGGCGTATACGGTAATGAAGAACAGGCCAAAGGCACTGATGATCAGAATGCCCGACAGCAGGATGAAATCCTGTGGCCAGAAGGTCGCGCCAAAAATGTAGAACTTGCGCTCGGGCAGGTTCCACCACACCGCCTGATGCCCGCCCCAGTTCAACCAGACCGTGCCGAAGTAAATCAGGAACAGCAGCGCGCCGCCGAGCATGCGCAAATTGCGGAAAACGCCGGTGAACGCACGGGTGTAGATCTTTTCACGGGAGGCGTAGAGGTCGACCGTGTGGTTATCGTTTTTGGGTGGCGGCGTGACGTTGACGACAGGAATGTTATTGCTCATCGGTGTGTCCCACGGCAGTGGAAAAGTGCCTCGGTCAGTGCATGCCGTCCGGGGTCACGGCGAATCTTAATGTAAACATGTGTAGAGGGTGCTGACCCCGGTCAATTGACGTGTGGATGGGGGGACAGTTTTTGTGCCTGCATCTGATTGCGTACACCAACCTGTGGGAGCGAATTCATTCGCGAAAGCAGCAGCGCAGGCGACACATCTGCGTCGAATGTAAGGGCCTCTTCGCGGATGAATCCGCTCCCACAGGGATGTGCGTTGCCAGCTACTCAGGCTCAGTCTGCTTCTCCCCATGCGACAAGCTGTAAACATACGCCGCCAGGATATGCACCTTGTCATTACCCTGAATGGCTTCCTGCGCAGGCATCTGACCCTGGCGACCGTAGCGGATGGTTTGTTGCAATTGCGCGAAGCTGGAGCCGTAGATGAAAGCGCCGGGATGGGTCAAGTCTGGAGCGCCCATGGCCGGAGTGCCTTTGCCTTGCGGGCCGTGGCAGGCGACGCAATTGGCGGCAAAGATTTTCTGCCCGGCGGCCACATCAGCCTTGGCATCTTCCGGCAACTTGCGGCCATCCAGTTGGGTCAGCACGTAAGCCGCTACATCACGTACGCCTTGTTCACCCACCACTTCGGCCCAGGCAGGCATCACCGCATGGCGACCGCCCATAATCGTGGCCTTGATGGTTTCCGGCTCACCGCCCCAGCGCCAGTCGGCGTCGGTCAGGTTGGGGAAGCCATAAGCGCCCTTGGCATCCGAGCCATGGCACACCGAACAGTTGGAGGCGAACAGACGCCCGCCCATTTTCAGCGCCTGCGGATCTTTGGCGACCTCTTCGATGGGCATCGATGCGAATTTGGCGAAGATCGGCCCGAATCGCGCTTCGGAGCGGGCCATTTCCTTTTCCCATTCATGCACGCCGGTCCAGCCCTGCTCGCCATTGGAAAACTCGATTTTCTTGTCGTTATCCATATAGCTGTAGCCCGGCAACAGGCCTTTCCAGTTGCCCAGGCCTGGGTAGAGCACTAGATAACCGAGGGCGAAAATGATGGTGGCGATAAACAGCATGAACCACCACTTGGGCAACGGGTTGTCATATTCCTCGATGCCGTCGAAGGAGTGGCCGACGGTTTCCTCGGTCGCTTCTTCGCGTTGGCCTTTGCGGGTCGACAGCAGCAACCAGGTCAGGGCAAAGATAGTGCCCAGGGTCAGGACGGTGACGTACAGACTCCAGAAAATACTCATTTGCCGCTCCTGGACGCTTGTTCCTGCTCGACCTTCTTGATGGCTTCGGGATCATCCGCGAAGGGCAACAAAGTCGCGTCGTCAAACTCTGACTTGCGCCGGGGGCTGAACACCCAGAGCGCCAGACCGATAAAGGCCACCATCACCACCAGGGTGCCAAGGCCACGAATCATCCCGATATCCATCAAGATCACCGTTTGCTTTTAATGAGGGTGCCAAGGCCTTGCAGGTAGGCCACCAGTGCATCCATTTCGGTTTTGCCCTTGACCGCCTCCTGGGCACCGGCGATGTCCTCGTCGGTGTACGGCGTGCCGAGGGTGCGCAGAACCTGCATCTTCTTGGCGGTCTCTTTGCCGTCCAGGCGTTTCTCGACCAGGAACGGGTAAGCCGGCATCTTCGACTCGGGCACCACGTTGCGTGGGTTGTACAAGTGGGCGCGGTGCCAGTCATCCGAGTAACGGCCGCCGACCCGCGCCAGGTCCGGTCCGGTGCGCTTGGAGCCCCACAGGAACGGGTGATCCCAGACGCTTTCCCCGGCCACCGAGTAATGCCCGTAACGTTCGGTTTCAGCGCGGAACGGGCGGATCATTTGCGAATGGCAGCCCACACAACCATTGGCGATGTAAACGTCGCGGCCTTCGATTTCCAGAGCGGTACGCGGCTTCATGCCCTCCACCGGCTTGTTGGTCACGTCCTGAAAAAACAGCGGGACGATTTGCGTCAGGCCGCCGATGCTCACGGCAATGACCATGAAGAAGGCCAGCAGGCCAATGTTCTTCTCGAGGACTTCATGCTTCATCAGTGGGCCCCCACGACAGCGATCTGTGCGGCAGCTTCAGCCTCGAGCGGATCCGATGCACGCACCGTGCGCCACACGTTGTAGGCCATGAACAGCATGCCGCTGGCGAAGAACGCGCCGCCGACCATGCGCACGATGTAGCCCGGATGACTGGCCTGCAGGGCTTCGACGAACGAGTACGTGAGGGTGCCGTCGTCGTTGATGGCGCGCCACATCAGGCCTTGAGTGATGCCATTGACCCACATCGAGGCGATGTACAGCACCGTGCCGATGGTCGCCAGCCAGAAGTGTGTGTTGATCAGGCCAATGCTGTGCATCTGCGGACGACCAAAGACTTTGGGAATCATGTGATATGTCGCGCCAATCGAAATCATCGCCACCCAGCCCAGTGCGCCCGCGTGAACGTGGCCGATGGTCCAGTCGGTGTAGTGCGACAAGGAGTTGACCGTCTTGATGGCCATCATCGGCCCTTCGAAAGTCGACATGCCGTAGAACGCCAGAGACACCACCAGAAACCGCAGGATCGGGTCGGTGCGCAACTTATGCCAGGCGCCGGACAGCGTCATCATGCCGTTGATCATCCCGCCCCAGCTGGGCGCCAGCAGGATGATCGACATCACCATACCCAGCGATTGCGCCCAGTCGGGCAGGGCGGTGTAGTGCAGGTGGTGCGGGCCTGCCCAGATGTACAGGGTGATCAGAGCCCAGAAATGCACGATGGACAACCGATACGAGTAGATCGGCCGCTCAGCCTGTTTGGGCACGAAGTAATACATCATGCCCAGAAAGCCCGTGGTCAGGAAAAAGCCCACCGCGTTGTGGCCGTACCACCACTGGATCATCGCGTCAGTGGCGCCGGAATAGGCCGAGTAGGATTTGAACAGGCTCACCGGCAGCGATATGTGGTTGACGATGTGCAGCATGGCGGTGACAACGATGAAGGCGCCGTAGAACCAGTTGCCGACATAGATGTGTTTGGTCTTGCGCTTGACGATGGTGCCGAAGAACACCGCGCCGTAGGTGATCCAGACAATGGCCAGCAGAATCGCGATCGGCCATTCCAGCTCGGCGTATTCCTTGGTGGTGGTGTACCCCATCGGCAAGGTAATGATCGCGCTGAGAATAACCGCCTGCCAGCCCCAGAAACTGAACGCCGCCATGCCATCGGAAATCAGCCGTGCCTGACAGGTGCGCTGCACCACGTAATAAGAGGTCCCGAACAAGGCGCAGCCACCAAAGGCGAAAATCACCAGGTTGGTGTGCAGCGGTCGCAATCGGCCAAAGGTGGTCCACTCCAGACCCATGTTGAGGTCAGGCCACACCAGTTGCGCGGCGATGAATACGCCAAGCCCCATCCCCAGAATGCCCCAGACCACCGTCATGATGGCGAACTGACGGACCACCTTATAGTTATAAGCGGTCGGACCGATTGCTGTGCTCATTGTCAGGTTCCACGGTTTTGAATATTTATTAGTGTTTGATCGCCAGGCGCAGGCTGAAACGGGCAGGGGGGAAATGCTCGTCCAGGTGTCTTGCGCGGCTGTTTCAGGTTTATTCCGACGCGGAGCGTAAAGGAAAAACCTGTCCCGGTGGACAGAAAGTTGCCGGAGCATACAGGACGTGTGAAAACGGGGGACGTGAGTGGCGGACATTGGCTGCATGCCAGGCGGGGGCCGAACGCCTGTTGCCGGGCTGTTCAGCGACCGCGAAGCACGAATGTCGGGCACATTCCTTTCACTTGGCCTGTGGCCAGCTGTCGCCAGTCCACTAACGGGCAAGCTTAGTCGTGAAAGTGGGGGGAGGAAAGGATGGGGGTGTGCTTTGGTCGGGTGGTCTTGTTGCGGCATCGTTATTATCTTTTTGTGTACATATCCATTGCTGCGGTCACGGCTGCTTACGGTTGCGCCCTTACGGCGCCTCACTTTTGAACAGCCCAAAAGTAAGCAAAAGGCTCTTGCCCCACCACTCGGTCCCTCGCTTAGGCTCGGCATTCCCGTAATCCGACATTGATTCGGCGGGCCCGCCGCGAAGGGCCATCCATGGCCCAGCGCGGCTAAACCGGCATCCATGCCGGTTTGCCCGCCGAATCAACATCGGCTTCCGGCCAGCGTGGTTTAACGGGGCGCCCAAAATCAAAAGCGGACGAGGCGGCCTGAGAGCCGACCTGCTTTTGGTGCATACCGAGCTGTGTCTGTGCCATTGCCTTCGCGAATGAATTCGCTCCCACGGGTCCGGTGATCCCTCTGTAGGAGCGAACTTGTTCGCGAGGCGATATTCCTGGCAACGCAGGTCCAATGCCTCGCCAACAAGTTGGCTCCTACAGGGATCCGGTTCTGCTTTTGATCTGGCTGTTGATCTGGCTGTTGATCTGGCTTTTGATCTTAAGCGCCCCGTTAAACCACGCTGGCCGGAATCCGACATTGATTCGGCGGGCAAACCGGCAGGACGCCGGTTTAGCCGCACTGGGCCATGGATGGCCCTTTGCGGCGGCGCGCCGAATCAATGTCGGATTACGGGCATGCCGAGCCTAGGCGAGGGACCGAGTGGTGGGGCAAGAGCGTTTTGCTTACTTTTGCGCTGTTCAAAAGTGAGGCGCTGTAAAAGCGCAACCATAAGTGGCCATTACCGCAGCAACGGATATGTACACAACATTACATCCAGCCTCATCGCCCGAATGCGGCTCAGGCCAGCACCTCTCTCATAGGAAAAATGCATTTCAATTCAGAGGATCCAGAAAAAAGGGACCACCGCACCCCATTGCGGGGCGCGGCGTTGAAGGGGTCCACAGTGATGCTAGGTAGTACTCCAGACGACTTGGCTGTTACTGCGCGGCTTTGGCGCTGTCGACGAGTTGATCAGGACCCCTCGACAAGCTGTAAACATAAGCGGCCAGCAACTGTACTTTGTCATTGCCCAGCAACTCGGCCTGAGCAGGCATATGACCTTGGCGACCAAGACGAATGGTCTGCTGCAACTGCGCCAGGCTGGCGCCATAAATGAAACCGCCCGGCTGTGTGAGGTTTGGGGCGCCCATTGCTTCGGTGCCTTTACCCGTTGCGCCATGACAGGCTACACAGGTGGAGCTGAACACTTGCTGTCCGGCCACCAGATCGGCCTTGTCGTCAGCAGGCAACGGCAAACCGGCCAGAGAGTGGCGCACGTACGCCGCGACGTTTTTCACGCCTTCTTCGCCGATGATCGCGCCCCAGCCTGGCATGGCAGCCATGCGCCCCGCCATGATCGTGGCCTTGATAGTGTCGGCGTTACCGCCCCAGCGCCAGTTGTTGTCGGTCAGGTTCGGAAAGCCATAAGCACCTTTGGCATCGGAGCCGTGGCACACCGAACAATTGGACGCGAACAGGCGACTCCCCATCTTCAACGCTTGCGGGTCCTGGGCCACTTCTTCCAGGGGCATCGCGGCAAATTTGGCGAAGATCGGACCAAAACGAGCGTCCGCCTTGTCCATTTCCTTCTGCCATTCGTTGACCCCGGTCCAGCCGTTTTCGTAGCCGGGCAACACGCCTTTCCAATTACCCAGACCCGGATAGAGGATCAGGTAACCCACCGCAAACACCAGGGTCCCGGCGAAGAGCATGAACCACCACTTGGGCAGTGGATTGTCATACTCCTCGATGCCATCAAAGCTGTGGCCCATGGTCTGGTCGGTGCTGCCTTTGGTTTCGCCCTTGCGTGTGCCGATCAACAGCCAGGTCAGGCCGATCAGGCTGCCGAGGGTTAGCACGCATATATAGGTGCTCCAGAAAGTGGTCATGGCTGGTTACTCCGTACAGCAGGCTGCTCTTGTTGAAGTTGCTCTTTAGCCGGTTCGGGCGAGGGCTCGTCGGCGAATGGCGCCAGGCGCGCTTCGGCGAACTCTGCGTTGCGCTTGCTGCTGAATACCCACAGCGACAGACCGATAAATGCAATGGCCACCACCAGCGTGCCTAGGCCGCGTAGATCCTGAATGTCCATGGCTCACCTCTTGCTCTTGATGGCAGTGCCGAGCACTTGCAGGTAGGCCACCAGCGCGTCCATCTCGGTCTTGCCTTTGAGGGAAGCCACCGCGCCGCTGACATCGTCGTCGGTATACGGCACACCCAGCGTGCGCATGGCCTTTATCTTGGTTTCGGTGTGGCTGCTGTCGACTTGCTGGGTCACCAGCCATGGATAGGCCGGCATTTTCGACTCGGGCACGACGTTGCGCGGGTTGTACAAATGCGCGCGGTGCCAGTCATCCGAATAGCGCGCGCCGACTCGGGCCAGGTCCGGTCCGGTACGCTTGGAACCCCACAGGAACGGGTGATCCCAGACGCTTTCGCCCGCCACCGAATAGTGGCCATAGCGTTCGGTCTCGGCGCGGAACGGGCGAATCATCTGCGAGTGGCAACCGACGCAGCCCTCGCGGATATAAATGTCGCGCCCTTCCAGTTGCAGCGCGGTGTAGGGCTTCATGCCTTCCACCGGCTTGTTGGTCACGTCCTGAAAGAACAGCGGGACGATTTGGGTCAGGCCGCCGATGCTGACGGCCAGCACCATCAGGATCATCAGCAGGCCAACGTTTTTCTCGATAACTTCGTGTCTCATGGCGATCTCCTCAGGCCATCTGCGCGGCGGCGGCAGCGTCCACAGGGTTTGATGCCTGCACGGTGCGCCAAGTGTTGTAAGCCATCAGCAACATGCCGAAGAGGAAGATCGAGCCGCCCGCCAGCCGCACGATGAAGCCCGGATGGCTGGCCACCAGGGTCTCGACGAAGGAGTAGGTCAAGGTGCCGTCCTCATTGACTGCGCGCCACATCAGGCCCTGAGTGATGCCGTTGACCCACATCGAAGCGATGTACAACACGGTGCCGATAGTGGCGAGCCAGAAGTGCGCGTTGATCAGGCCGATGCTGTGCATCTGCGGGCGCCCGAATACTTTCGGGATCATGTGGTACAGCGCGCCGATGGAGATCATTGCCACCCAGCCCAGGGCGCCGGCGTGTACGTGGCCGATGGTCCAGTCGGTGTAGTGGGAGAGGGCGTTGACGGTCTTGATCGCCATCATCGGGCCTTCGAAGGTCGACATGCCGTAGAACGCCAGGGACACCACCAGAAAGCGCAGGATTGGGTCGCTGCGCAACTTATGCCAGGCGCCCGAGAGGGTCATCATGCCGTTGATCATGCCGCCCCAGCTGGGCGCCAGCAGAATCAGCGACATCACCATGCCCAGCGACTGCGCCCAGTCCGGCAGCGCGGTGTAGTGCAAGTGGTGCGGGCCGGCCCAGATGTACAGGGTGATCAGCGCCCAGAAGTGCACGATGGACAGGCGATAGGAATACACCGGACGTTCGGCCTGTTTCGGCACGAAGTAGTACATCATCCCCAGAAAGCCCGCTGTCAGGAAGAAACCCACCGCGTTGTGCCCGTACCACCACTGCACCATGGCATCCGTGGCGCCGGAATAGACCGAGTAGGACTTGGTGAGGCTGACCGGCAGTTCCAGGTTGTTGACGATGTGCAGCACCGCCACAGTGAGGATGAACGCGCCGAAGAACCAGTTGCCGACATAGATATGCTTGGTGGTGCGCGTGGCCAGGGTGCCGAAGAATACGATGGCGTATGCCACCCAGACCACGGTGATCAGGATGTCGATGGGCCATTCCAGCTCGGCGTATTCCTTGGAACTGGTGTAACCCAATGGCAGCGTGATCGCCGCCAGCAGTATCACCAGTTGCCAGCCCCAGAAGGTGAACGCCGCCAGTTTCGGCAGGAACAACGTGGTCTGGCAGGTGCGTTGTACCGAGTAATAAGAGCTGGCAAACAGTGCGCAGCCACCGAAGGCGAAAATCACCGCGTTGGTGTGCAACGGACGCAAGCGGCCAAAGCTCGTCCAGGGTAAGTCGAAGTTGAGTTCAGGCCAGACCAGTTGGGCGGCGATGAAGACGCCGAGTCCCATTCCGACAATCCCCCAGATGACCGTCATAATGACGAACTGGCGGACCACCTGATAGTTATAGGCGGTGCTGTTAGTGGTGTTCATTTAGGTGTATTTCCCATCCAGCTAGGTCGGGGCCATTAGTCACGGTTATAGCTCCGGGTTATTGGCAGACTCATCAAAAGCGAGGCAAGCATGAGCACTGGGCAACAAAGCGGTATTGACGGGGATCAATGGGCGCAACTGGGCAAGCTGGCGCAGGACAACGGCTGGTTATGGAATCAGGCACTCAGCGCCAGGCAAGGCAAGGCAGCGACCTTGATCCTGGCCCATGGAGCAGGCGCGCCGATGGACAGCGACTTCATGAACGACATGGCTGCGCGCCTGGCTGATCAAGGTGTCAACGTGCTGCGCTTCGAGTTCGCTTATATGGCGCAGCGGCGGGTCGATGGTCGGCGGCGGCCGCCCAATCCTCAGGCGCAATTGCTGGAGTGCTGGCGGCAGGTGTATGCCAGCGTGCGACCTCTTGTCACTGGATGCCTGGCCATCGGTGGCAAATCCATGGGCGGGCGCATGGCCAGCCTGATCGCTGATGAGCTGCAGGCGGATGCGCTGGTGTGCCTGGGTTACCCGTTCTACGCCGCAGGCAAACCGGAGAAACCCCGTGTCGCGCATCTGGCGGATCTGAAAACCCGGACGCTGATCGTGCAGGGCGAGCGCGATGCCTTGGGTAATAAAGAAGCGGTGCTGGCTTATCAGCTGTCTTCAGTGATCGAGATGCTGTGGATACCGGCGGGCAACCATGACCTCAAGCCGCTGAAGTCGGCAGGCATCAGCTATGAGGAGTGCCTGGCCAATACCGCGCAACAGATCGCCCGTCTGCTGGCCTAACGCGTCTGGCAGTGCAGGTCGAATGCACCGTCGCTGATCTCGAAGTTGATCGCCGACATGCTGAACCCGAACTGCCCCCTGAGCCGTCGCGTCGGCACGTCGGCTTCCAGCAGCGTCAGGTGGCCTGATTGAAAATTGGCTGAGTGATAAACAATGTTTTTCCAGCGCGGCGTCTGGTTATAGACGACTTTGATGCGCGGCTCGCTGGGGATGTCGTAAGTCCCCGGCGGCAACCCTTGATCTATAAACAGGCCGATGCAGGTCCGGGTGCGCCCCAGCTTGCCCTCGGCGATGATTTTCCAGATCCAGTGGCTCGGCAGTTCACCCAGCTCCAGGCGTAACGTCAGCTCAGCCAGCACTGAGGTGACCACTAAGGGTTGTTTGCTGACCTGCGCCTGGAAACTGCCCGCGCAAGGCTGCGTATCCATCACGGGTTTTCGGGACGTAGAGGGCCTGCTCATCAACCTTGCTCCTGGTGGGGTGTTCGAAAGGGGCGTCGCAACGGGTGTGCGGCGCCCCGCAAATGTGGTTTTCAGTTAGCTGTTGTTATGTGGCGTGAATTCAGCGGATACCGACACCCAGTGCAACGTGATGCTCGATCAACTTGAAATTGGCGCCGGTGGTCAGGTTCTTGGTGGAATACCATTTCGTGCCGATGAGGTTCTGTGCCAGCACCGTGGATGACCAGTAGATCGCGTTACCCATCGGCCAGCGATTGCCATAGGTGTTGAAGATTTGATTGAGCTCGTCCATGGAGGGGATGCGCAGACCCTGGCTCGCGGCCGTCGCACTGGCCTGGGAGTACTTTGCGTTACCTAGCCCGATGCAATGAACCACACCGGTCACCGTGACCGGATAGCTAGCGGTATTGCCCAAGGCATCGGTAACCGAAATGGTCGCCGTGCCGTTGCCTCGTACCGACGCCAGACCATCCGCATCCACCTGCGCGACCTTGGTGTCGCTGGAGCGATAACTGTAGGGCGCCTGTCCACCGCTGGCCGTGCGTTTGACCGTGGTCCCGGCTGGAAAGGCGGGCAACAGATCCGGCGTACCCGGCAGCAGATAAATCTTGCCACTGAGCGTGACCGGCGTCGGGTCCAGTGTCAGGCCCTGGCTCACCCGCACGTACAACGGTGCTGACACCAACGCCGTGCCGGCGCGGGTCAGGGTGTAAGTCACACTCGCCGAACCACCGATGCTCTGATTGATGAACGCCTTGGGGACATTGAACAGCAGCTCCACATTTGCGCCGACCACCTGAGCAGGCGTTTGATAGGCGCTGGCACCTTGCCAGTTCACCAGCACACTGTCACCGGTGCTCATGCCGTCATACCGCACCCGCACGGTGGCGCCGGATTCCGGGATGTTGGACGGATTGAGAATGCCGTCGGGGCCGACGGTGTCCATGTGTGGGGCGGGCAGCTGGGCAATCCCCGGCTGAATCTTCAGTGCCAGGGTCGCAGAAGCCTGCTCGACCCCGTTGGCGCGGATAACCTTGTAGTCGATGCTGACCGTCTGGCCTTTGTTCGCCTCGACCAGCACGGCCGAGAACAGCAGCGCCAGCTCTTTACCGGCGTCGGCAGGGGCGATGGTCTTTTCCTTGCTGTCGCTCCCCTTTGGTCCATTCCATTGCACGACAACCCGATCACCGACGCGCAACTCAGCACTCGCACCCACCGCAACCGTTGCCCCATTGACTGCGTTAGACGGGTCAAGCACATCACCCACGGCTTCTTTCACCACCGGCAGCGGCAACTCAGGTAGCACGTGTAGCAGAAGCGTGACCTGAATGGCCTGGGAATCCATCGACAGATTGCCCGCCAGGTCCGTCACCGTGTAATACACCGAAGCCTCGATATCGCCAATGTGCTCCAGAAAGTCCCGAGAAAACTCAAGCTCCACACGGCGCAAGCCCATGTCGTCCTTATCAACAATCGCCACCGGCCCCTCGACGGTGCCCCAGTAACTGCGAATGACGTCGCCTTCTTTCATGTCGTTGTAACTGGCGATCAGGCCTTTGAGCACATTGCCCATGGCATCCAGTTCGGCGGAGGTCAGGCCATTCTGGATAGCGGTGGGGAAGATGATCGGGGCGATGAGTGGGTCGCCGGGGGCGGTGCGGTCGATTTGGATGGGGGTGGGTTGGGAGTCAGTGCTAATCCCGTTTTCAAGATTGACCAGACGATACGCTAAGCGGTGGTCACCGCTGGTCAGCGCATCGACTGGAATATCAAGAGTCAGAATATCGCCAGGCATGTCGCCTTCTTCAACCAACTTAACGGCACCAATAGGGTTTTCGTCCCACAATAGTTGATAGCTGGTATTCAACCTCACGGCGTCCCATGCGGGAAAGGTAACAGTCACTGGAGAGGTCAATGCATCGACCGGAAGAAGTCCTTCATCATTCAGGCGGATGGCGACTGTTGGCGAAATTAAATGTTCATTGAGGTGGCTTTTTACGAATTTTATAGCCGTGTTGTCATTAAGCATTCTTTTATCCTCTCTATCTATGGCGTCAAGCCCGCCCTCGCTCCAGACGAGGGCGGGAGTAGAGTTATTTAGATGGGTTCACCCAGTTGCAGCCATACGCGGGTCTGTACATGTCGACACGAACACGTTTGGTTCGTGAGGTGCCCGTGCTCTGATTACTGCCTTCTGGAGGGATCACTTTGAAGTGGGCTTCGGCAAAGCCTTGGCAAATAAGTTTCAACGTGGCATCGGGAACCGTAAATACATAGCCGTTGATGACATCATTGGCATCCAGTTCGCGTTCATCGTAATAGTTGGCTGCTTCAATTGGATTGTTATCCAGGTCAAAGGCGATGAAGTAGAACTGAATAATCTGATTCCTCAGAATATTCACATAGGGTTCAATAGTCGCTGGCGCGCCGTTAGGGTTTTCAATAGGGCCAATAAGATCACCATTGCGCAGAATGAATGAAGGTTCATCCAGACCGTCAACGCCTCCCGGTGTTTCTTCCTTCGAACGGACGGTGACACTTTCAGTCGGCGAAGGGACAAGATTGGGGTTGCCGAAGCGGAGTACCGTATAACGCACGGCAATGGCTGGGCCGGTGCCCTGTTCTTTCATGATTTCATTCGGGATAGGGATAATCAGATCCCGCTGGGCCGTCACGTCAGTACTATTTATCTGATACCACTGTGGGATATGCTCCTGCCCCCAGTACAAGTCGAGGTCATCGCTGATCTGGAATTCTGTCTTCCACTTGATAATGGCTCGACTATTAAGTTCGTAGTCGTCCTCATCAATGAAGTTGTCATCCTGATTAGGATTGGTGATGCTCGTACCTTGGATAATGGGTGCATCCAGCGGTTCGGAAACGGGCAGCGTCAGGTAGACATCAATACTGCTCGTTAGCGAGCTGCCCACGGGTTGACCTGCACGGTTAACGCTGTAGGAAATGTTCGGGCGCCCTTGGGGAATGACCGCAATCGTATCGTATGGCACGGTAATAGACAGGACGATATCTTCATTTTCATTGCCGGCCGGTAATGGCAGCGGCAACGACGAGTTACCATCCCCCCAATGCAAGGTGATCAAGTCCAACGGCGCAGCACCGGGATAGTGTGGGATGTCGACATTTACCCCGGCTCTAGCTTCCGCGTGGTCAATCAGCTCGCCCAATGCAGGGTCGATAATAGGGGCGGGGAAGTCATTGGGTACTTCTTCCAGCAGCAAGTGAACCAATACGCCCAAGGAGCGAGCGGAAGGATTGCCCGCGCGGTCAGTCACCGAATAACTGACGACGTCATTAAAGTCGCCGAGGCTTTCGAGAAAGTCTCGGCTGTAGGTAATAATGACCCGTCGCAGACCCATGTCATCTTCATTGACCACTGCGTCGGGGCCTTCGACGTTGCCCCAGAATGTGCGAATCACGTCATGCTTGGCCATGCCGGTGTAGCCGCCGATCTCCGCTTCCAGTTGGTTCCCCAGAGCGGTCAACTCCGCCGAAGTCAGCCCGCCATCCACTTCTGGCGGGAGCTTGACCGGCCCCAGTTGTGGCCGACCTGGGGGGGTCAGGTCCACTTCGATTGAAACGGCAGGTGAATCGTCGGTAGAACCGTTCTCGTTGTTGATTGCTCGATAGCGAAGGGTATGAACACCCTCAGTCAAATTTGCCACCGGGATCAGAAGGAATAGAGGATCGCCTGGCTGATTTTCATCCAGAATGGTTTTTACTGCGCCCGTTAATTCGCCATTCCACAATACCTGGTAGAGATGGCCGGGCTTGGCAAAGTCCCAAACGCGGAACTCAAGTTTGACCGGTTGAGTCAGGGCGCTGACCGGTAGTAAGCCTTCATTATCCTCGTCGTGGAATGCGTCTCGTACAAAGGGCGCGTCCATTTGTTTTGGACTGCCAGGGGAAGTCCGTGTGAAGTTGATGGAGGGGTGTTTTTTTGATGTGTTCATGATTTGCAACTCTCATAAAAAGATTGTCAGTGTCCGCGCTATCACAATGAAAGCGGACACGGTCCGTAGATCTCTGATCTACTGATTCTGTTGTGCAGGTTATACCTGCTCAGTTGTAAGAGAGGGCGTTTGCCGTCGTCTCCATTTCTAACTAATCGGGTTTTCAAATGCGTGTCAAGCATGGGCTGAATATTTGTTTTCTCCTCAGGCAATACGGGCTCTCCAGCCGGAGAGGGCAGAACCAAAGCCTAGGTTGACTCTGAATCAATTGGAAATACCTTCCTACAAACGCTTGTAGTACGTAGTCCATTTCCTGCAAGTGTCTATGTTTTGTCTGACAAAGCCACTCAAGCGCTAAAACGGTAATATTTTGTTAAAAGTGAAAGCATCGGCGTTCAATTTATAGTGTATGAGGTCTACAGGGATGTGTGTACGGGGTACCAATTTCATTCGCAACTTTTCCTTGGGCGCTTTAGGCGTGTTTATAAGCGGTGTGTCGGAGATTAGCGCTGCCGATGAAGAAGCATTAATGATGTTTTCGGAAGTCGAGAGTACACGGGAGAATGAGCGTCCTCCGCGAGTAAATATTGAGGTGAATGGTAATCAGATAAGTACTGTAGGTGTTGATGGTATTGTCCTTGATATTGATTCGTCAGTGGCTTCGGATAGTTACAGTGTCAGAAATGGCGGTGTACTGAATGCTCGTGGTGCGACCGTGGATTTCGTAAACCTTCAAACCCGCGGGGTGGCTAATCTGAATGCTACGACAGTAACCAGTGGTATGATGATTCAAAACTCTTTCGCCAATATCAAAGACTCCATTATTAATGGAGGGCCAAACAGTGTCCATGTTGGTTTGTCGGCGAGCGTTGACAATGGGAGCGGCGAACCTAATGGATCCGTGGTGACGGTTGAGGGCAGCTCCATTACCGGCGCGCATGCTGGCGTGTTGGCAGGCCCTTCAAGCATGGTGACGCTATCAAACAGCACGGTGAAGGGAACTGGCGGAATCGGCGGCAGAGAATTCGGTGAAGGCGTCAGGATCGCGAGCGGTGAGCTGACGGCTACGCAAGGCAGTTTTATTGAGGGTGCCACCCAGGGTGTCCGGATAATAGAGGAGAGACCTTCGGTCTTCTACCAGACTAATAAGCTTGTTATCGATAATTCTTCAGTCAAAGGATTAAACGGCTCGGCGATTTTCGTCGAGACCGCCAGAGTCGACACTGATATCAGCATCCGCAATGGTGCTGACTTGGTATCAAGTAACAACACCCTGCTGGAAGTGCACGGTTCGGGTCTGACAAATTTTGCCGTGGATAACAGCAAACTCACCGGCAACCTTGTTGCCGACGACACGGCCAACCTTAACGTCACCCTGCAAAACAACGCGCAACTGACCGGCAATATCGTCAACGGCAAACAGCTGGCGATCAACTCCGGGGCGCGTTGGGCGTTGGTGGAAAATGCTCAGGTCAATTCGCTTAGCCTGGATGGTGGGCGGGTGAGTTTTGGGGGTGTTGGGGACGGAGCGTTCAAAACCTTGAGCCTGAACGAGCTGTCGGGCGGCGGGACGTTCGACATGCGAGTCAACCTGGATGAACGCGAGGGGGATTTGCTGAAGGTGAATGGCACGGCCAGCGGTGATTACCAGTTGCGGGTCAAAAATACCGGTGTCGAAGTGGTTGAGCCGGATATGCAGCCGTATCTGCTAGTGGACACCAACGGCGGCGATGCCCGGTTTTCCCTGGCGGGTGCGCGGGCTGATCTAGGGGTGTTTTCCTACGAGCTGGAGCAGTTGGGTGATGACTGGTACCTCGTCGGCTCGGGCAAAACCATCAGCCCTTCCACCCAAAGCGTGCTGGCCTTGTTCAACGCGGCGCCCACTATCTGGAGCAGCGAGCTGAGCACGCTGCGCAGCCGCATGGGCGAAGTGCGTGGCAAGGAGCAGGCGGGCGGCTGGATTCGTGCCTATGGCAGCCGCTTCAATGCCAGCACCAGCGATGGTGTGGATTACCGCAACAACCAGAGCGGGCTGTCACTGGGTGCTGATGCGCCGTTGCCGGTGAGCGTCGGTCAGTTGTCGGTGGGTTTGATGACCGGTTACAGCAAAAACAATCTGGATATTGGTCGCGGCACCAGCGGCAAAGTCGGTAGTTACTACGTCGGCGCTTACGGCACATGGTTGCTGGAGGATGGCTACTACCTGGATGGTGTTCTCAAGCTCAACCGCTTTCGCAACGAGTCAAAAGTGGCCATGAGCGATGGGGGCAAGGCGAAGGGCAATTACGAAAGCACCGGTATCGGCGGTTCGCTGGAGTTCGGTCGACACATCAAGTTTGCCGATGACTATTTCCTGGAGCCGTTCGCGCAGCTGTCCAGCGTGTGGGTGCAGGGCGATAGCTACGCCCTGGACAACGGCATGCGCGCCGACAATGACCGTACCCAGTCGGTGCTGGGCAAAGTCGGGACGTCGGCGGGGCGCAGCATTGCGCTGAAGGATGGCAGCGTGCTGCAACCTTACCTGCGAGTGGCGGCTGCTCACGAGTTCTCCCGCAAGAACGAGGTCCAGGTCAATGAAGCCCGATTCGATAACCAACTGTCGGGCTCCCGGGCAGAAGTGGGGGCAGGGGTTTCGGTGTCGTTGTCCGAGCGTCTGCAATTGCACGCTGACTTCGACTACATGAAAGGCAAAGGCGTCGAGCAGCCATGGGGCGCTAATGTGGGGTTGAAGCTGGCGTTTTAAGTCGCTATCAACCCCACCAGTAGCCGCAAAAGCACTAACCCCTGATGAGTATTCATCGGGGGTTTTTATTGGGCTCGGCTTTTACTGGGGTTGAATGATTCTGGGAGCCGGGATCAGGACGCTTTCCGGTGGTCTTTTTGCCGGGGCGCTTTCGGGGGCGTCGGACCATCGCCGACCGTCACCCGGGTTTTCGGCGAAACACCCACCAGATAGGGGCCGCGATGGACCTCGTAATAGAGCTCAACCTGGCCAAAGTGCTGGTGGTTCATCAGGCTGTAGCTGATACACAGCACCCGCACCGTGGTTTGTTTGTTGATCGAGGGCAGCAGCAGTTTGGTCGAGGACTTGTTCAGGCCCCAGTAGAACACCAGGTTGTCCCCGAATTTCATCGCGGGTGTGCCGGGAATCTGCACATTGATACCGTTCAGTGCCTGTTCGTATGTAATGGAATTGGGCCGCACATGGGCCAGCTTCGGGGCCTTGAGGCTACGCGAGATATTGACCTCGGGGTGCCACACTGGCGGATCGCTCGTCTCGTCGTCTGGCACCATGGTGCTTTGGAGTTCCGGCACTGCAGTCTCGGAGTTATCGGCACTTTCGGCCGAGGGTGCGTAGTGCGGCCTTGCTTCTGAACAATGCTCGCTGAGTTCGCCCTTGGGCTTGGGTCTGTTGAGTGGCTTGTCGTCGGAGAACTTATCGTCCATCTCATCGTCCTGAATAATTGATTGACTCAGCTGATAGGAAGTTAAACAGTGCCGATCCCTGGCGTGGGTGGGCGTATTAAATTGATCTGTGGCGAACAGGTCAAGTCAGACAAGTCCGAATATGGCCGCTGTAATTGTCCAGGGGATAGTGGGTATTGATAAGCTCGGCTTGCGCCTGATTTATTCAGGGCTGCTTGCAACGGCCCGGAATTAAAGGCTTGGCTGGCGTTGAGTTAGTGTGCATTGCGTTGCAGTTTGTAGGGCAAGTACTACAGCCTTTGTTGTAAGTGACCGAATATCAGAATTTTGAGGGAATGTAATACTGGTAGTGTCGAATTTTCATTCATAACAGCGAAAAAAGTCCTGCACGCAATTGCGTGCAGGACTTAATTTCAAACATTCAAATGGAGGGGGGGTTAGCGCTGGATGGTCAGCTCAACCGATTGCGCCAGGAGAGAGCGGTTTCCCGCACGATCTGTTACGTGGTAGGTGATGTTCACTTTGTCGCTGTACAGACCTTCGAGCAGCTCTTTGGTGAAACCGATTTCGATAGGGGTGGTGGTCAGGTTTTCCGCGCGGACGCGGAAGACAGGACCAGGGTTACCGTTACATACGGTCTGGATCACATCGCCAGCTGCCAGCCCGGCATAGCCCGGGACTCGACCCTTGAGAAAATCGCCGAAGCTCGCATTGGCAAAGATCATTTGCGCCATCAGCGGGGCGCCCGGTGGTGAGCGGTCAATCATCAGTGGTGTAGTGGGGGAATCGTTAGAGACCTCACTTTTGTCGTTGGTCGACCGGAATCCCAGTGCATATTCTCCCTCGGCGGCCAGCAAGCGGGAGTCAAGCTTGAGGGTGATCACGTCCCCCGGTTGGTATATGTCCGACATGCTCCAGACGTCACCCACCAGTTTCCCGTCCAGGGTCAATTGCAGGTAATAACCAGGGCGGATGCCGCTCCACAGCGTGATGTCAACGGCCACGGAATCACCCAGGTCGCAGGTGCGCAACAGGCCATCGACAGGCGATGCAAGAGCAACGACGGGTGCCGAGTAATCATATTTCGATGATATGTTCATGAGTCTTTCTCAAATATTTATGTGGGGTTAACGGCCGACGGTCAGCTCAACCGGGTGAGCCAGCAGCGAACGGTTACCGGCGCGGTCGGTGACGTGGTAGGTCATGCTGACCTTGTCGCTGAGCAGGCTTTCAAGAAATGCCCGGGTGAAGGGGATTTCGATGGGGGTTGTGGTCAGGTTGTCAGCCAGGACCCGGTACACCGGGCCGAGGCTGCCGTTGCAGAGGGTCTGGATCATGTCGCCAGGTTGCATGCCTGCGTAGCCTGGGACTTTGCCAATAACGGGATCCCCACTGGTGTTATCGGGCAGTACAATCGGAGCCAAAAGAGCAGCGCCCGGGGCGGTTCGATCAACGATGATTGGGACCGTTTTAGAATCGACTTGCGTCAAGTTCTCGCTATTAGTCACTCGGAATCCCAAGAGATGACGGCCCTCGGCTAGTAGATGTTCGGGGTCAATCTGCATGGAAATAACGTCTTCTGGACCCTCATCCTCGGACAAAGTCCGAACCGGGCCAAACAGGGCACCGTTCAGCATCAGTTGAACGTAGTCGCCAGGCGCCATGCCAATCCAGACCCCCACCAGAACCGTGACGGGGGAGCTCAGATCCTGGACTTGCAGCAGCCCGTCATGCGGGTCGGCTGATGGAACAAACGGTGCAGCAAAATCGAAGTCTTGTGATGTATTCATTGCATTCTCCAAATCACGCCTTCAATCCAGCGCGATCTCAATTAATTAAGTGTTCAGAAGTAGTTTGTAAGACGGGTCCTACAAATTTAAATAACCTTGTATGTAAAGCTACTTCTGGAATTCAACTAATAGGATCTTGATTTGTGTGTCAACGCATGTGCGGGTGGAAAAGTATGAAAACTGCTGTAGTTATCTACTTTCAGAAGTTGCCTACAAGCGCACTTCCATGAGTTGTTAATAGTTTGTAGGACGTAGTTCCAATTTCAAAGGCGATGGTGTAGGCGTTATTGGAGGTCACCCAGTTGGCGAATCGCGTCCGTCGTAAATTCTGATGGTTCCTACAGGTCAGGAATAAAACCCAATAAAAAACCCCGACAAACCAGGTTTGCCGGGGTTGGATGCAGCGCATATCAACTAGCGGTTGAAGCGTTCCACCAAGGAATACTGCGAATTGGCGGTATCGGTCAGTTCGCCGCTCAGGACGGCGGAGCGTTGGGCTTCGTCGGAGGTCTGGTCGGCCAGGGTGGCGATGGTGGCGATGTTGCGGCTGATCTCTTCGGCCACCGAGCTTTGCTCTTCGGTGGCGGCGGCGATCTGGGTGGTCATGTCGGTGATGTTGGCCACGGCCTCGCTGATGCCGATCAAGGCCTGGTCGGCTTCCAACACCTTGGCCACGCCTTCTTCTGCCTGGCGATGGCCGGTTTTCATGGTCTGTACGGCGGCGTTGGCGGTGCTTTGCAGCTTGGCGATCAGGCCGTGGATCTGCCCGGTGGATTCGGTGGTGCGCTGCGCCAGTTGACGAACTTCGTCAGCGACGACGGCAAACCCACGGCCCATTTCCCCGGCGCGGGCCGCTTCGATGGCGGCGTTGAGCGCCAGCAGGTTGGTCTGGTCGGCGATGCCTTTGATCACGTCGACCACGCCGCCGATTTCGTCACTGTCGTGGGCCAGTTGGGTGACGGTCAGGCCGGTTTCGCCGACGGCCGTCGACAAACGCTGGATGGCTTCGCGGGTCTCTCCGGCAATGTCCCGGCCGCGACGGGTCAGCTGGTTGGCTTGCTGTGTGGCATCTGCGGTGCGCTGCACGTGGCTGGCGACTTCCTGAGTGGTGGCGGCCATCTGGTTGATGGCGGTCGCGACCTGCTCGGTTTCCACCCGCTGGCGCTCAAGGCCCGTGGAGCTGGCGTGGGCCAGGGTGTTGGACTGGCGGGCCTGACCGTTGAGCTGCTCGGCGGTGTCTTGCAGGCGGGTCAGGCAGGTTTTCATCCGCGCTTCCTGGCTGAGGATCGACATCTCCAGGCGCGCCTGCGGCCCACGGCTGTCGGTGTACATCTGCGCGATCAGCGGGTCGGATGTGGTCTGTTCTGCCAAGCGCAACAAGCGCTTGATACCGCGCTGCTGCCAACTCAGACCCAGCAGGCCCAGCGGCACCGACAAACCGGCCGCCAGTGCAAAGCCCCAGCTGGTGTTGAGCCACACGCCAATCAGAAAGCTCAGTTGGCTGACCAGAATGAACGGCAGCCAGTCCTGTAACACCGGCAGCCATTTGTCACGGCTCGGGATTGCCGATTTGCCATTGTTCAGGCGAGCGTACAGGGCTTCAGCGCGTTTGATCTGTTCGGCGCTGGGTTTGACCCGCACTGATTCGAAACCCACCACTTTCTGGCTCTCGAAGATCGGCGTCACATAAGCGTTGACCCAGTAGTGATCGCCGCTCTTGCAGCGATTCTTGACGATGCCCATCCACGGCAGGCCGCTCTTGAGCGTGGTCCACATGTGCTCGAAAACCGCCGGCGGAACATCCGGATGGCGCACCAGGTTGTGCGGTGCCTTGAGCAGTTCTTCTCGGGAGAAGCCGCTGATTTCCACAAAGGCATCGTTGCAGTAGGTGATCACGCCTTTGGCATCAGTGGTGGAGATCAATCGCTGTTGTGCAGGAAATGTCCGTTCGCGTTGAGTAATGGGCTGGTTATTGCGCATGAGCTGTCCGATCCGCTGGGGCTTTGTGACGTTATCGACAAAATAACCCCATTGTTGAGTGCCAATCGCAAATGACTGACAAGTCGCTGACGCCAGACAAGGCTTCAGCGGTCGAACATGGGGTAGGTGAAAAGGCTGAAATGCAGCACATTCACGCCAAAATGCGTCACCACTGCGGCCGGTAAACCACCGTAACGAAAGGCCAGGCCGTAGCCCAGACCGGCGATTCCGGCGAGTAATGCCCATTGCCAGCCGCCGCCCAGATGCGCAAGCCCGAACAGCATGGCCGCAAGGCCAAGGGCCAGCGCAGGGCCATAAGGCACACGCCTCGATAGATGCTGCAAGCCACCTTGCAGATAAGCGCGGAACAACAGTTCTTCCGTGAGCGTCACCAGCAGCAGGTTGTTCAGCAGCCAGATCAGGCTTTGCTCCGGCCATTTCGGTGCCCAGCCGACAACCCCGAGCAGCAGCGCCGTGCCAAGGCAGATGCTGCTGGTGAGGAGCAGCATCAGGGCAGAAGTGTTGGCGGCTCGTCTCGCGCGCACCGCCGTCAAAGCCCAGGGGCAGGCCAATAGAATCCAGAAGCCGGCCAAGGGTTTGTCGAGGTTCAGGTACATCGAGAAGGGCGCCGCGTGCTCCGAAAAGCGCTGTGCGGCGATCACTCGCTCGCTGTAAAACCCCGGCAACCAATGGCTGGCCAGTGCCAGCGTCAGCGCGATGAACAGTCCGTGGCCGAACCACATTACCGGGCGTTGTTTGAATTGGGTGACGCACACACCCGCCATGATCAGCAAGCCGAAGGTGATGGTCGCGGGGAGGCTGAGTACGCCATGGCTCAGGGCCAGGCAATAACCCAGGGTCAATAAAGTCAGGCTGGTCCAGCGTGTTGCCGGCATGAGTATTTCCTGGAATCCATTTACGTGTGCGGTGTTTCGCCGCTGTCAGGCGCATCAGCGGTGGGCCGCAAGCTTCCCTGATTGAGCGGGGGCAATTCCAGTGTTTTGTCGGATTGGCCTGTAAGAATAGTTTGTGGGATGTTTCCGCAGGCATAAAAAAGCCGCTGACGGGCAGCGGCTGGTTTTTTATCGGCTCATTGGTGTTGTCGCGCGGCTCAGTCCTTGAGGGGTTCTACCCGGCGCGGTGCCATGAAGTACATCCAGGTCAATGCGAGGAAGTACATCGCCGGGATCATGGTGAACAGCACGCTGTAATTGTTGTTTGTGGCGGTCAGCACGGCCCCGACAATCTGGGTCATGAACATCCCGCCGATGGCTGCGCACATTCCGCCGAAACCGAACACCGTGCTCATCAGGTGCTTGGGCGTGTAGTCCATCACCAGGCTCCAGATATTGGCCGTCCAGGCCTGATGCGCGCCGACTGCCAAGGCAATGGCCAGCACCGCCACCCACAGGCCGCTGGCGTTGGCGGCGAAGATCACGCTGCAAATCGTCACGGCGAAAACCAGCATGGATAACAACCGTGCCGTGGTGGCGCGCATGCCTCGGCCGATCAGCCAGGACGACAGAATGCCGCCGCCGATGCTGCCGAAGTCGGCGGTCAGCCAGATCAGAATCAGCGGGATGCCCATCTGCGTCACGCTGATACCCAGGTTGTATTGCTGATTGAGGAACGGCGGCAGCCAATACAGGTAGAACCAGAACACCGGCGCGGTCAGCGAATAGGCAATGGCGAACGCCCAGGTGCCGCGCATTTTAAGGATGTGTGAGAACGGGACTTTGACAGGCTCGGGTTCGGCGTTGTCGTTGATGTAGTCCAGTTCTTTCTGGCTCACGCTCGGGTGTTCTTCCGGGTTGTAGTACTTCAGGCGCCAGGTCACGACCCAGACCAGCCCCAACAGGCCCATGCTGACGAACGCCGCCTGCCAGCCCCACACGGTCAGAATGAACGGCAGCAGGGCAGGGGTCAGCATCGCGCCGACGTTGGTCCCTGCGTTGAAGATCCCGGTGGCAATCGCCCGCTCGCCGGCCGGGAACCACAGCCGCGTGGTTTTCACGCAGGCCGGGTAATTGGCCGCCTCAGTCAGGCCGAGAATGAACCGGCAGATCATGAAGCCCGTGGCAGACGTCGCCAGACCATGGGCCCCGGTCGCAAAGCTCCAGAGCAGTACCGCCAGGAAGAACGCGCGTTTGACACCGACCTTGTCGATAAACCGGCCCTGCAGCAGGAAGCCGGCGGCATAACCGACCTGGAACCAGAAGTTGATGTTGGCGTAATCCATCGCCGTCCAGCCCATTTCCTTGGCGAGGATCGGCTGCATGACGCCCAGTGCAGCGCGGTCAATGTAGTTCAGCGTGGTGGCGAAAAACACCAGTGCCAGCATGCCCCAACGGGTTTTGCCCACCGCCATTGCGCCGCGAAACTTGGCGGCCATGCTGGCGTGAGGCGCTGCGACTTTTGTCGCTTCGGAACTCGAGTGTGTATGAATCATGGTCAAGCCATCCGTTCAAGGACCCGGGTGCAAGCCGGATCGAACTGAAAAAGCGCCTCTAATCGCAGCCGACAGTGGGCCGCAAGCTCAACTACGGGGAGTGAACCCAAGGAGCTGATTTAAGGGGGGCTGGATTTTAATCAGGCTGCGGGCAATCCGATACGCGTTTCGCACAAAAGCGGGATTGAACCGGCTTCTATAGAGAAAGAGACGCTGAGCGGATACCTGCACGACGCGGGATGGCCGGGTGGTGGAGCTTGATAAGAAGGCATGGGCGTGAACCTGTTTTTGAAATTATTGTGGTGTGCTTGCAAGGTGTTCAAAGCTGTTGATGACGGTCGTTCAACTTCAGGCGCCAGGCCTTGTCCGACAATGTGACGCTGATGTTGCGCACGCCGGGCAACAGCGTCAATCGTCCAATTCGGCTTTTGGGCGATTATCGAACATTAAACTAACCGGTTGGTACATTGTTAATTGCGCCAGCCGATAGCCGGGAGAATAATTCCGTCAGCCCAATCCGTTTCTCGCCACGCGAGTCGTTGGCTGCATCAGGCATGCGATCCGCAGAGGTCGCGATCTCACAGGAGTCAGACATGCATCGTTCGATTGCCACCGTTTCCTTGAGCGGTACCCTGCCGGAAAAACTCGAAGCCATCGCCGCTGCCGGCTTTGATGGCGTCGAGATTTTCGAGAACGACCTGCTGTACTACGACGGCAGCCCACGTCATGTGCGGCAGATCTGCGCCGATCTCGGGATCGCCATCACGCTGTTCCAGCCCTTTCGCGATTTTGAAGGTTGCCGCCGCGATCGATTGCAGCGCAACCTCGAACGGGCTGAACGCAAGTTCGACCTGATGCAGGAGCTGGGCACTGACCTGGTGCTGGTCTGCAGCAACAGCGCGGCCGATTCCCTGGGCGAAGAAAGTATCCTGCTCGATGACTTGTCCGCCCTGGCCGAGCGGGCAGGGGCCCGACAATTGCGCGTCGGTTATGAGGCCCTCGCCTGGGGGCGGCACGTCAATACCTGGCAGCAAGTCTGGAATCTGGTGAAGCAGATTGATCATCCTGCCCTTGGCGTGCTGCTCGACAGCTTTCACACCTTGTCCCTCAAGGGTGACCCTAGCGCCATTGCGCAGATTCCCGGTGACAAGATCTTCTTTGTGCAAATGGCCGATGCGCCGCTGCTGGCCATGGACGTCATGGAGTGGAGTCGGCATTTCCGCTGCTTCCCGGGCCAGGGCGAGTTTGACTTGCCGGGTTTCCTCGCGCCGATTCTGAAAAGCGGTTACACCGGCCCGCTGTCCCTGGAAATCTTCAACGATGGTTTCCGCGCCGCGCCGCCACGAGCCAATGCGGCCGATGGCCTGCGCTCTTTGTTGTATCTGGAAGAAAAGACCCGCCTGCTGCTGGAGCAGGAACATCAGCCGGTGGCCAAGGACCTGCTGTTCAGCCCGCCGCCTGCGAGCACCTACAACGGCGTCGAGTTTCTCGAATTTGCCGTGGACGACAGCCAGGGCGCGCGGCTCGCCGGTTGGCTGGGCAATCTGGGTTTCACCAAGCTGGGTCAGCATCGCTCCAAGGCCGTCAGCCTGATGGGCCAGGGCGATATCAAGATTGTGCTGAACGCTGAACCCTATTCCTTTGCCCACAGTTTCTTCGAAGCCCACGGCCCATCGCTGTGCGCCACGGCGTTGCGGGTGGAAAACGGCTCGTCGGCGCTGGAGCGTGCGCAAGCGTTCAAAGGCCAGCCTTATCGTGGGTTGGTGGGCCCCAACGAGCGTGAGATTCCCTCGGTTCGCGCGCCGGACGGCAGTCTGATTTACCTGGTGGAACCTGCAGCGCCGGGGCAATCGATCTACGACACCGACTTTGTCATCAACCCTGCAACCCAGGCGGGCGGTGGCTTGCAGCGCATCGACCACATGGCCATGGCGCTGCCAGCCGATAGCCTCGACAGCTGGGTACTGTTCTATAAGAGCCTGCTGGATTTCAAAGCCGACGATGAAGTGGTGCTGCCCGACCCTTACGGCCTGGTGAAAAGCCGGGCCTTGCGCAGCCGCTGCAGCACCGTGCGTTTGCCCCTCAATATTTCGGAAAACCGCAACACTGCCATCTCTCACGCGCTCTCCAGTTACCGAGGCTCAGGCGTGCACCACATCGCGTTTGCCTGCGAGGATATCTTCGCCGAGGTCAGCCGGGCCAAAGAGGCAGGGCTCAAGCTGCTGGACATCCCGCTCAATTACTACGACGATTTGGCCGCGCGCTTTGATTTCGACGATGAATTCCTCAGCGAACTGGCCTATTACAACGTGCTCTATGATCGCGACGCCCAGGGTGGCGAGCTGTTTCATGTGTACACCGAGCCGTTTGATGACCGTTTCTTCTTCGAAATTCTGCAGCGCAAGAATGGCTATGTGGGTTACGGCGCGGCCAACGTGGCTGTACGTCTGGCAGCCATGGCCAAGACACGCAGCGGTGCGGCGCGTCAGGCCAGGCTTTGATCCATGTAGCGCAGTGGTTTTGAGCTTCGAGGGCGGACCATAACCGCCCCGATCACACCGTGGTTACCAACTAGACAATGAAAACTATCGACGACAGTGCTGTGATCGCCCCCGTGCGGGCATCGCCGACGGGGCGCAAGAACAACCCGGAGAAAACCCGCGACGACATTTTGCAGGCCGCCATCGCCGAGTTTGTCGCCCAGGGCTTGTCCGGCGCGCGGGTCGACGCCATCGCCGAACGCACCAAAACTTCAAAGCGGATGATTTACTACTACTTCAACAGCAAGGAGCAGTTGTACGCCGAAGTACTGGAGAAGCTTTACGGGGATATTCGCCGTACCGAAAGCGGGCTCAACCTTGATGCACTTGAACCGATGCAGGCGATCGAGCGGCTGGTGGAATTCACCTTCGATCACCACGACCGCAATGTCGATTTCGTGCGCATTGTCTGCATCGAGAACATCCACAACGGCGAGAACGTCAAACAGTCACCCACTATTCGCGAACTGAGCCAGAACATCGTCAGCATCCTCGACAAGATCCTGCGTCGTGGCGAGGTTGAAGGGGTGTTTCGCCAAGGCGTGAACGCGATTGACCTGCACCTGATGATCAGCTCGTTCTGCTTCTATCGCATTTCCAACCGGCACACCTTTTCCGAGATTTTCCAGATTGAACTGGTCAATGACGAGATCAAGCAACGGCATAAGGCGATGTTGTGTGATTCAGTGACGCGTTACTTGCGGCCTTGAAGCCAATAGCTGGCTGGAATTGAAATGCCATTTAAATGTGGGAGCGAATTCATTCGCGAAGGCGCCAGACCCGATAAACGTGGGTGTCTGACGCTACGCTTTCGCGAATGAATTCGCTCCCACAGGTCTTCGGTTTGCCGCCAAACAGCATTCAGTCAGGCACCGGCTGAGGCCGGGCGCAAACCATCAATCATCCATGCTGTGAAAATGCGCTTGCATCCGTTCGGCATCCGCCGTCTGCCCGCTGAACAGCTCAAACGCCTTCACTGCCTGAAACACGGCCATGGTGCCGCCGTCCAGGGTGCGGCAACCCAGGGTGCGGGCGTGCTTGAGCAGTTCGGTTTCCAGCGGGAAGTAGATAATCTCCGCAACCCATAATGCCGAATGCAGCAACTCGGGTGGCAATGGCATGCCCGGCAGTTTGGTCATGCCCACCGGCGTGGTGTTGACCAGGCCATCGGCGGCGGCCATGGCGGCGGGCAAGTCACGACCCACCTCTGCACGCTGCGCGCCAAAGTGGGCGTTGAGGTTGTCCACCAGACCCTGGGCACGGGCCGGGTCCACTTCAAAGATGCTCAGGTGTTCAACGCCTTCGGCCAGCAGCGCGTGGGCCACCGCAGCGCCCGCGCCACCGGCACCCATCTGCACGACGCGTTTACGCGACACATCATTCAAGCCACGCCGAAAGCCTTCGGCAAAGCCCAGGCAGTCGGTGTTATGGCCGACCCGCTTGCCATCCTTGAACAACACCGTGTTGACCGCGCCAATCCCTTTGGCTTCGGCGGATAGCTCGTCAAGCAGAGGGATCACGGCCTGTTTGCAGGGGAAGGTAATGTTCAGCCCGGTGTACCCCATGCGCTGCGCACTGGTCAGCAGATCGGGCAGGGCATTGATGTCCAGCTTCAAGGCGTCGAGATCGAGCAAACGATACAGATAGCGAATGCCTTGGGCATCGCCTTCATGTTCATGCAGGGCAGGGGTGCGGGAAGCCTGGATGCCCGAGCCGATAAGGCCGGCGAGGACAGACGGTGTGCGGAGTGTGGTCATGGCGATCGGCTCTTATTAGATGCCGCATTCCGAGGATCGAAGGATGCGGTTTCAGCAAAATGTACCAGATGGTTAATTTTGCGGAAGAGCCTGAATGAAGGCAAGGCGATAAATCTGTTCGGTTATCGCCCTTGTAGATAATGCTGGGGCGATGACGTGGGACCGGCTTTAGCCGGGAAGGGGGCATTTCAGTCAGCACATAGATAGAGAATGTACCTGCCTCTTCCCGGCTAAAGCCGGTCCCACAGGTTGGATTTAGCCTGTGGGACGAGGGTCAACTTATGATGCAATCAACTGTCGCAACACATAATGCAGAATGCCTCCGGCCTTGAAGTATTCCACCTCGTTCAGGGTATCGATCCGGCACAACACATCCACCACTTCCTGGCTCGCATCTTCGCGGGTGATGGTCAGACGCAGGCTCATGCCGGGTTGCAGGTCGGCGTGGGTCAGACCGCTAATGTCCAGGGTTTCCTTGCCGTTGAGGTTCAGGGTTTTACGGCTCTGGCCATTCTTGAACTGCAGCGGCAGCACGCCCATCCCGACCAGGTTGGAGCGGTGAATGCGCTCGAAACTCTCGGCGATCACCGCTTTGACGCCCAACAGGTTAGTGCCCTTGGCAGCCCAGTCGCGGCTGGAACCTGTGCCGTACTCTTGACCGGCAATCACCACCAGCGGTGTGCCTTCGGCCTGATAGCGCATGGCGGCGTCGTAGATCGGCAGTTTCTCGTCAGTCGGGACGTGCAGCGTGTAGCCACCTTCCTCACCGCCAAGCATTTCGTTACGGATGCGGATATTGGCAAAGGTGCCGCGCATCATCACTTCATGATTGCCGCGCCGTGAGCCGTAGGAGTTGAAGTCCCGTGGCTCGACGCCTTGCTCGCGCAGATAGCGCCCGGCCGGGCTGTCGGACTTGATGTTGCCCGCAGGGGAGATGTGGTCGGTGGTCACCGAATCTCCGAGCAGTGCCAGCACTCGAGCGCTGCGCACGTCCTCGATCACTGGCAGAGGCCCGGCGATGTCGTCGAAGAACGGTGGATGCTGGATGTAAGTCGAATCGTCCTGCCACACGTAAGTTGCGGCCTGAGGTACTTCAATGGCTTGCCACTGCGCGTCACCGGCAAACACCTCGGCGTATTCCTTGTGGAACATGCCGGTGTTGACCTGCTCGACCGCCTCGGCGATTTCCTTCTGGCTCGGCCAGATATCGCGCAAGTAAACCGGCTGACCATCGGACCCTTGGCCCAGGGGTTCACTGCTGATGTCCACGCGCACGCTGCCCGCCAGGGCATACGCCACCACCAGGGGCGGGGACGCCAGCCAGTTGGTTTTGACCAAAGGATGCACCCGGCCTTCGAAGTTGCGGTTGCCGGACAACACCGACGCAACGGTCAGGTCCGACTGCTGAATGGCCTTCTCGATAGGCTCACGCAGCGGCCCGGAGTTACCGATGCACGTGGTGCAGCCGTAGCCAACCAGATCAAACCCCAGCGCATCGAGGTATTGGGTCAGCCCTGCGGCCTGATAGTAATCAGTCACCACCTTGGAGCCCGGTGCCAGGGAGGTTTTGACCCATGGCTTGGTGGTCAGGCCTTTCTCCACAGCTTTTTTCGCCACCAGCCCGGCAGCCATCATCACGCTGGGGTTGGAGGTGTTGGTGCACGAGGTGATTGCCGCGATGACCACTGCGCCGTTTTTCAGGCGATACGTCTGGCCACCGTACTCGTATTCCGCTTCGCCGCTGACCTGATCGGCATTGCCCACTGCCACGCCGCCACCGCCTTCGCTTTCCAGGCGGCCCTCGTCTTTTTGAGTGGGTTTCAACTGCAGGCCCAGAAAATCACTGAACGCTTGCGCCACGTTGGGCAGTGCTACTCGATCCTGTGGGCGTTTCGGGCCGGCGAGGCTGGCTTCGACGCTGGTCATGTCCAGCTCAAGGCTGTCGGTGAACACCGGTTCCTGGCCCGGCAGGCGCCACAGGCCCTGGGCCTTGCAATAGGCTTCTACCAGTTTCACGGTCTGATCCGGGCGACCGGACAGGCGCAGGTAGTCCAGCGTGACTTCGTCCACCGGGAAAAAGCCGCAGGTCGCGCCGTATTCCGGGGCCATGTTGGCAATGGTGGCGCGGTCGGCCAACGGCAGGTCGGCCAGGCCGTCGCCATAAAACTCGACGAATTTACCCACCACGCCTTTCTTGCGCAGCATCTGCGTGACCGTCAACACCAGGTCGGTGGCGGTGATGCCTTCCTTGAGTTTGCCGGTCAGTTTGAAGCCGATCACTTCCGGGATCAGCATCGACACCGGCTGGCCCAGCATCGCCGCTTCTGCCTCGATACCGCCCACGCCCCAGCCCAGTACGCCGAGGCCGTTGATCATGGTGGTGTGCGAATCGGTGCCCACCAGGGTATCGGGGAAGGCGTAAGTGCGGCCGTCTTCGTCTTTGGTCCAGACCGTGCGGCCCAGGTATTCAAGGTTGACCTGGTGGCAGATGCCAGTGCCCGGTGGCACCACGCTGAAGTTATCAAAGGCGCTCTGGCCCCAGCGCAGGAACGCGTAGCGCTCGCCATTGCGCTGCATTTCGATGTCGACGTTCTGTTCGAACGCATCGGCATCGCCGAAATTGTCGACCATCACCGAGTGGTCGATCACCAAGTCCACCGGCGACAGCGGGTTGATACGCTGCGGATCGCCACCGGCCTTGGCCACGGCAGCACGCATGGCGGCCAGGTCGACCACGGCGGGCACGCCGGTGAAGTCTTGCATCAGCACCCGGGCCGGGCGGTACTGGATTTCACGGTCCGAGCGCCGTTCGCTCAACCAGGCGGCCAGGGCGGTGAGGTCGGCGCCGGTGACGGTCTTGTCGTCCTCCCAGCGCAACAGGTTTTCCAGCAGGACCTTCAGGGACATCGGCAATCTGTCCAGGTCGCCCAAGGTCTTGGCGGCTTCGGGCAGGCTGAAATAGTGAAAAGTCTTGTTGTCGATTTCCAGGGTTTTAAGGCTTTTCAGGCTATCGAGGGAGGACATGAAGTAACTCCTTTTGATGCGTCCGCACGGTACGGACTGGGCGATTGAGTGTGACTGCGAGTTGGCGTCGGTTCTGATGCAGTCGGGGCAGGACGATGCTCGCGATTAATGGCTGCTCTAATACTGGACCCGCCAGCCAAGCCAGTGGTTCCTGATTCGGCTATCATGCTCGCCTTTTGCGTCGCTGAGATTAACCCTCAGGTATAGGTCACCGAGACCGCCTGTTAGTGATCGCTGCTGGTCGCTGTTCAGGAGCCCCCCATGAATACTCTGTTTATGCACTGCCGTCCGGGCTTCGAAGGCGAAGTCTGTTCGGAGATCGCCGAGCACGCGGCGCGTCTGAATGTCTCTGGCTATGCCAAGGCCAAACCAAGCGCGGCCTATGCCGAATTCGTCTGCACCGAGGACGACGGCGCCGAGCGGCTGATGAACGGCCAGCGCTTCTCGAAACTGATTTTCCCTCGGCAGTGGGCGCGGGGTGTGTTTCTGGACTTGCCGGAAACCGACCGCATCAGCGTCATCCTCTCGCACATGGCCAACTTCGCCACGTGCGGCAGCCTGTGGCTGGAGGTGGTGGACACCAACGACGGCAAGGAGCTCTCCAACTTCTGTCGTAAATTCGAAGCCCCGCTGCGCAAGGCGCTGACGGAGGCTGGCAAGCTGGTGGACGACCCTCGCAAACCGCGTTTGCTGTTGACCTTCAAAAGTGGGCGCGAAGTGTTTCTGGGTGTGGCTGAAGCCGATAACTGCGCGATGTGGCCCATGGGCATCCCGCGTCTGAAATTCCCCCGAGAAGCGCCGAGCCGCTCGACCCTCAAGCTGGAAGAGGCCTGGCACCACTTCATCCCCCGGGATCAGTGGGACGAGCGTTTATCGGGTGACATGACCGGCGTAGACCTTGGCGCTGCGCCGGGTGGCTGGACCTACCAACTGGTGCGTCGCGGCATGCTGGTGACGGCCATCGACAACGGCCCCATGGCCGAAAGCCTGATGGATACCGGGCTGGTTCAGCACTTGATGGCCGACGGCTTCACCTTCAAGCCACGTCAGCCGGTGGACTGGATGGTGTGCGACATTGTCGAGAAACCCGCGCGCAATGCTGCGTTGCTGGAGACCTGGCTGGGTGAAGGCCTGTGCCGCGAAGCAGTGGTCAATCTCAAACTGCCGATGAAACAGCGCTACGCCGAAGTCAGTCGTTTGCTGCAACGGATCGAAGAAGGTTTCATCGCCCGGGGCATCCGGGTCGAAATCGGCTGCAAGCAGCTGTATCACGACCGCGAAGAAGTGACCTGCCATCTGCGCCGGCTGGACGGGAAGCGCAAGGCCTGAATTTGAATTTGAACGGCGATTTGAAATGAGATTTTCTGTGGGAGCGAGCTTGCTCGCGAAGACTTCAGTACAGTCGCTGCATTCCTGCCGTCTGTAATATCGCCTTCGCAAGCAAGCTTGCTCCCACAGTTATGCGCCTCTTCACTACTCCAACAACCCCTCCAAATGCCCAATGATCTCTTCGGTCTTTAGCACCAGCACATCACTCTCCAGTGAATCGAGCACCACTTCCGCCGTGTTGCCGATCAGCGCCGCCGGGATGCCGGTGCGGGCCACGGTGCCGATGATGGTCACCGCTGCGCCCAATTGCCGGGCAGTTAAAGGGATCAGTACATCAGCCGGACCTTCGGCGATGTGCAGGCGCTCGTCGGTGACGTCAAATTCGGTCTGGAACACCTGGCACTGCTCGCGGTAACGCGCCTCGATGCTTTCCTTCTGCTGAAACACCGGGTTGGCGGCCGACAACATCGGCGAAGGATGGGCAGCGATCACGTGCAGGCTCGCCTTGGCGACAGCCGCAATGTCGTAGCCGTGGTCGATGATGCTGTAATGCAGCGCCTTGTGTGCACCGTCCTCGTTGCCCACATCCACGGCGGCCAGCACCACGCCGTGGTTCCAGGGGCGGTCGGTCTTGACCATCAGCACCGGGCTGGGGCACAGCCGCAACAGCTTCCAGTCCTCAGGTGTGAGCAGGGCTTTTTTGATCGGGTTATCAGGGAAGTGCTGCTTGATCACCAGTCCGCAGCCTTCTGCCTGCTGCACCTTGATGATGGTGTTGTGCAAGGTCTCGTGCCAGGCCTGCTCGGTGGTCGCCGAGAAACCTTCGTCATGCAGGCGACGCTTGAGTTCGACCAGCACGGCGGTGTGCGGGTGCTTCTTCTTGTCACAGATCAGCAAGTGCAGATGGGCGCCCGTGACACCGGCAATCAGCCGCGCCCGTTTAAGCGCCAGGCTGTCGGCGTGGTCCGCTTCGATAACCACCAGAATGCTGCGAATCGCTTGCATGTCGTGTCTCCCGAGGGCGTGATCCATGGTGCAAGCAACAACTATAGATGCACCGCGCCGAATCTGACGTTGATGCAGATCAGCGCTTTTCTGTCGCCCAGACCCGGCGTCGCTCGTATAATGCGCGGCCTTGCCCCTCCGGCCATTTGTGAGCCTATGTACCCGATCCCCGAAATCGAAGCTTTCTTGCTGTGCCGCACGCCCGACAAATGGGTCCAGTGCGCGTTGCAAAACCTGGACATCCTGCTGATCGACCATGCGAACAATGAAAAGAAGGCGGCCGGGGCGGCGTTCCAGTTCATGTTTCAGTACAACGACAAGTTCGACCTGCTGAGCAAGATGTCGCGCCTGGCCCGGGAAGAGCTGCGCCACTTCGAGCAAGTGCTGAGCATCATCCGCAAGCGTGAAATCCCCATGGCCAACGTCAGCTCGGCGCGTTATGCGGGGGCGCTGCGCAAGCTGGTGCGTAACCACAATCCGTATCGCCTGACCGATGCGCTAATCGTTGGCGCTGTTGTCGAGGCTCGTTCCTGCGAGCGCTTCGCCGCATTGGTGCCGCATCTGGACGAGGAGCTGGCGAAGTTCTACGCCAGCCTGTTGAAGTCCGAAGCCCGGCACTTTCAGGATTACCTCAAACTGGCCCGCACCTACGGCGACCAGGCGGATGTCGACGCCAAGCTCGAAGAGATTCTGCTGGCCGAACGCGACCTGATCGAAAGCCCGGACCCTGAGTTTCGTTTTCACAGCGGTACGCCGGTTTTTGTCTGATTCCGTTTTATTGACAAAGCCCTTCCCCTGAAATGCGCGTGTCCCTGTGGGAGCGAATTCATTCGCGAAGAGGGCCGTACAGCCGATAGATCATCATCGGTTGTAGCCATGTCTTCGCGAATGAATTCGCTCCCACAGGTTTTTCACCTGCCGCGCGACCCTGTACAAACCAACGACCCTGTTAATCGAAATACCAAGCAAGCTAATAAAAGCTTTGCCATTTGCTGCCTAGGCAGTAATATCGCCACATTCTCTGCCTAGGCAGCTAATTTGGTGGATTCATGAAACATTTCACTCCCGAGAATCAGCAGTCGACGATCATGGGCATGCTGATCGGTCGCACCAACTCGCTGAAAGATCGTCTTCTCGACCAGCAATTGCTGCCTTATGACGTCACGTCTTCGCAGTTCAAGGTGCTGATCATCGTTGCGCAGTTCAAGGCCGATACGCCTGCCGAATTGTGTCGGCATCTCTCTCTGGACAGCGGTTCGATGACCCGCATGCTCGATCGACTGGAGCAGAAACAGCTCATCGAGCGCACCCGTTCAGCGACCGACCGGCGTCAGGTGCAACTTGCCCTGACGGAGGCTGGCAAAGCCATCGCCGACCGTCTGCCGCAAATTGGCGCCGATGCCATGAATGAACTGCTCAAGGTGCTCGACGCAGAAGAAGTCGCCCACCTGGAGCGGATCCTCAGCAAGGTGCTGATCGACGCCAACGACCCCATCACCATCGCCCGCTTGAGCTTCAAGCACACAGGTGCCCAATGAATCGTTCACGTTGCGGTGCGCGTTACAGCCTGTTGCTGCTCGCCTTGAGCCTGGCCGGGTGCGCCAACTACAGTGGTTTGACCACCGAGGCCACCAGCCTTGATGCGAAAAACCTGCACAGCGAGCAAAGCCTGCAAGGGATCCAGTTGTCGCCCGCAGCCTGGCCGCAGCGCGACTGGTGGAAAAACCTCGGCGATCCGCAACTCGATGGCCTGATCAACGAAGCCCTGCGTGACAGCCCGGACATGCAGGTTGCCAGCGCGCGCACCCATCAGGCCATGGCTTCAGCCTACGCTGCTGATGCCGCGCGCATGCCCACCGTGGACGCCGATGCCAGCGTCAGTCGCTCGCGACTCGCCCGTGACCAGGACCCGCAAGGTGCAGGCGGGCGCTACAGCACCCTGCGCAGCATGGCGGTGAACTTCAATTACAACTTCGACCTGTGGGGCGGCCAGCGGGCAGCCTGGGAAGCAGCGCTGGGCCAGGCTCGCGCTGCCGAAGTCGACGAACAGGCTGCGCGTCTGACTCTGGCGGGAGATGTGGCCCGGGCTTATAGCGACGTGGGGCAGGCTTATATCGTCCATGACCTGGCGACCGAAGACCTCAAGCGCACCCGGCGATTGCTCGATCTGGGTAACCGTCGTTTGCAGTCGGGAATCGACAGCCAGTACCAATACCAGCAGACCGAAAGCCTGGAGGCCAACTCTCAGGAGGCCCTGATCGACGCAGACAAGCGCCTGCGCAGCGCAAAAATTGCGCTGGCGGTATTGCTCGGCAAAGGTCCGGATCGTGGTCAGGAAATCGCCCGACCCAACGTGCTCAAGCCTGCGGTTGTAGCCTTGCCGTCATCGTTGCCTGCCGAACTCCTGGGCCGTCGTCCGGACATCGTCGCGGCACGTTGGCGAGTGGAGGCTGCGAGCAAGAATATCGTCGCGGGCAAGACCAACTTCTACCCGAACCTGAACCTCAGCGCCGCTGCCGGTGCCGAGTCCTTGTTGGGTGACGCGATGTTTGGTTCGGCCAGCCGCTTCTTCAATATTGCCCCGACCATTTCTCTGCCGCTGTTCGACGGCGGACGCCTGCGCGCCGATCTGGACGCCCGGGACGCCGATTACGACCTCGCGGTGGCGCAATACAACAAAAGCCTGATTCGAGCGCTGGGTGATGTCAGTGACAACATCGGCCAGTTGCGCGCCATGGAAGGGCAGATTCAGGCCCGTCAACGCGCAACCGATGTGGTCCAGCAATCGTTCAATACCGTGACCCAACGCTATGGCTCGGGGATCGGTAACTACCTGGACGTGCTGACCATCGAGCAGCAATTGCTCCAGTCGCAACGCCAATTGGCTGATCTCAACGCTGAACGAATCGATTTGTCGATCCAGTTGATGCAGGCGCTGGGCGGCGGTTTCGAGGGCCACGGCCCTGATGAAACCACTCCATCAACTGCTTCGCTGACTAACTCAAGGTAATCGTCATGGCCACTGCCACTAGCGAAAACAGCACAGACACCCCGAAACAAGATGCGACTGAAAAACAGGGTGCGCAAAAAGACGCCAACCCGCGCAAGCGCAAGCTGCTGCTGATCGGCCTGGCGTTTATCGTCCTCCTCGGCGGGCTCGGCGTCTGGGCCTGGCATGAACTTTATGGTCGCTGGAGTGAAAGCACCGACGATGCCTACGTGAATGGCAACGTGGTAGAGATCACGCCACTGGTAGCGGGCACCGTGACCAGCATCGGCGCCGATGATGGCGACCTGGTGCGCGCCGGGCAGGTCTTGCTGCAATTCGATCCCAGCGACGCAGCGGTCGGCCTGCAGAGCGCAGAAGCCAATCTGGGCAAGACCGTGCGTCAGGTGCGCGGCTTGTACAGCAACGTCGACGGCATGAAGGCGCAGTTGGCGGCTAAGCGAGCCGAAGTCAAAAAGGCTCAGGACAACTACAACCGACGCAAGAGTCTGGCGGCGGGCGGCGCGATTTCCCAGGAAGAGCTGTCCCACGCTCACGACGACCTGATCAGCGCGCAAAGCGCCTTGAACAATGTGCAGCAACAGTTGGCCAGCAGCGTGGCGTTGGTAGATGACACCGAAGTCTCGTCTCATCCAGACGTCAAAGCGGCTGCCGCCCAGTTGCGTCAGGCGTATCTGGCCAATGCCCGCAGCACTTTGATTGCCCCGGTGACCGGTTACGTGGCCAAACGCACGGTGCAACTGGGCCAGCGTGTTCAGCCCGGCACAGCGCTGATGGCTGTGATCCCGCTCAATGAGCTGTGGATTGACGCCAACTTCAAAGAAACCCAGCTGGGCAAGATGCGCATCGGTCAGCCGGTGGAAATCGAATCTGACCTGTATGGCAGTGATGTGAAGTACAGCGGCACCATCGACAGCCTCGGTGCGGGCACCGGCAGTGCATTTGCCCTGCTGCCTGCGCAGAACGCCACGGGCAACTGGATCAAGATCGTCCAGCGGGTGCCAGTGCGCATTCATATCAACGCCGATGAGCTGGCCGAACATCCGTTGCGTATCGGCCTGTCCACCGTGGTCGACGTCAATCTGCACGATCAGAGCGGGCCGGTCCTGGCGCAACAACCGCCGAAAAAGGCCTCGTTCAGCACCAACGTGTATGAACAGCAGTTGGCCGAGGCGGACGCGATGATTGCCCGCCTGATCCACGACAACAGCGCAGCCAGCGGCAAGACCGTCCAGCGCTGACCCGCCAAACCACGTGCCTCGGCGTTCGTCGAGGCACCGCCAAGTGTTCAGGGATTCGCGATGAGCGCCAACGCACCCGCTTCATTTACGCCGCCCAGCCTGCTGCTGTGCACCATCGGCCTGTCGCTGGCGACCTTCATGCAGGTCCTCGACTCCACCATTGCCAACGTCGCGTTGCCGACCATTTCCGGCAACCTGGGCGTCAGCTCGGAGCAGGGCACCTGGGTTATTACATCGTTTGCCGTGAGTAACGCGATTGCCTTGCCGCTGACGGGTTGGCTGAGCCGCCGTTTTGGTGAGGTGAAGCTGTTTCTGTGGGCAACCATTCTGTTCGTGATGGCTTCGTTTCTGTGCGGGATTTCCCAGTCCATGCCGGAGCTGGTGGGTTTTCGCGTGTTGCAGGGTGTGGTGGCAGGGCCGTTGTACCCGATGACACAAACCCTGCTGATTGCCGTGTACCCCCCGGCTAAAAGGGGGATGGCATTGGCATTGCTGGCGATGGTCACGGTGGTGGCGCCCATTGCCGGGCCCATCCTCGGTGGCTGGATTACCGACAGTTACAGCTGGCCCTGGATCTTCTTTATCAACATCCCCATTGGTCTGTTCGCCGTGCTGGTAGTGCGCATGCAGATGGCCAAGCGCCCGGTGGTGACCAGTTATCAGCCGATGGATTATGTCGGGCTGATTACCCTGATCATCGGGGTTGGCGCCTTGCAGGTGGTGCTGGACAAAGGCAATGACCTGGACTGGTTCGAGTCGAACTTTATTGTCATTGGCACGCTGATTTCTGCCATCGCGCTGTCGGTGTTCGTGATCTGGGAAATGACCGACAAGCACCCGATCGTCAATCTGCGCCTGTTCGCGTTCCGCAACTTCCGTATCGGCACCATGGTGTTGGTGGGCGGCTACTCCGCGTTCTTCGGCATCAACCTGCTGCTGCCACAGTGGTTGCAGACGCAGATGGGCTATACCGCGACCTATGCGGGGCTGGCGGTAGCGCCCATCGGGATTTTGCCGGTGCTGATGTCGCCGTTCGTGGGCAAATATGCCCACAAGTTCGACCTGCGCCTGCTGGCAGGCCTTTCGTTTCTGGCGATGGGCACCAGTTGCTTCATGCGTGCGGGGTTCACCAATGAGGTGGACTTCGAGCATATCGCGCTGGTGCAGCTGTTCATGGGGGCGGGGGTGGCGTTGTTCTTCATGCCGACCCTGAGCATTTTGCTGTCGGACCTGCCGCCTAACCAGATTGCCGATGGCTCGGGGCTGGCGACTTTCCTGCGGACATTGGGCGGGAGTTTCGCTGCGTCGCTGACCACCTGGATCTGGATTCGCCGGGCCGATCAGCATCACGCGTATCTGAGTGAAAACATCAGCACTTACGAGCCAGCGACCCGGGAGGCGCTGAACAACCTCGGCGGCGCCGGGCCTCAGGCTTATGCGCAGCTGGAGCGGACGCTCAATAGCCAGGCGTACATGATGTCCACGGTGGATTATTTCTACCTGATGGGCTGGGTGTTCATGGGGCTGATTCTGCTGGTCTGGCTGGCTAAACCGCCGTTTACGGCGAAGGCGGGGCCTGCGGCTGGGGGTGGGCATTGAGGTAAGGCTTTTCTCTTGACCTGTTGGAGCGAGGCTTGGTCTGGGCGGCATTCCGACGATAGAGCAGGATGTGATGTTTGTGTTGTGTTGTGTACATATCCATTGCTGCGGTAACGGCTACTTAGGGTTCCGCTCTTACAGCGGGTCACTTTTGGCAAACGCCCCAAAAGTAACCAAAAGGTCTGTGCCCCACCACTCGGCACCTCGCCTAGGCTCGGTGTACCCGCCCGCAGACCTTGAACCGTGGGCCGCCGCGAAGGGCCATCCCTGGCCCAGCGCGGCTAACCCGGCGTCCTGCCGGGTTACCCACGGTTCAAGGCCTGCGTTCGGCCAGCTTGGTTTAACGGGGCGCCCAAGATCAAAATCAAAAGCGCGACGGCCTGAAAGCCGGGGGGTGGTTTGACGGGGCGCCTAAGATCAAAAGCGAGATCAAAAGCGAACGAGGCGGCCTGAAAGCCGACCTGTTTTTTTGTGTGAGCCTGCCGCCCGATTTTCATCGACTGGACCATTGCCTTCGCGAATGAATTCGCTCCCACGGGTTTGAGTGCGCCTCAGACCTGTGGGAGCAAGCTTGCTTGCGAAGGCTGTATTCCAGACGACAGATAACTATCGGATTTAATGGCCTCTTCGCGAGCAAGCTCGCTCCCACGGGGTTCGGTGATTTTCTATGGGCGTGACCGGGGTGGCGCTCGACCTGCTCGCGAATCAGACCCCTCGGTTCTTCAGCAATACCGCGTCATCGTTCATCGTCCGTATGCTTGCCCGCGATGCGATATTCCTGGCAGCGCAGGTCCAATGCCTCGCCAACAAGTTGGCTCCTACAGGGATCCGGTTCTGCTGTTGATCTTGCTGTTGATCTGGCTTTTGATCTTAGGCGCCCCGTCAAACCACGCTGGCCGGAATTCGATATTAAATTGGGGGGTAAACCGGCAGGACGCCGGTTTAGCCGCGCTGGGCCAGGGATGGGCCTTCGCGGCGGCCCCCCGATTTAATGTCGGATGCCGGGCATGCCGAGCCTAGGCGAGGGACCGAGTGGTGGGGCAAGAGCGTTTTGCTTACTTTTGCGCTTTCAAAAGTGAGGCGCCGTAAGGGCGCAACCCTAGGTAGCCGTTACCGCAGCAATGGATATGTACACAACATCAGATTGCAGCCTAAACCAGCCACCGGCCCCACAGGATCAGTGTGTCGAGGGATGAGGCAGGGCACGTTGCTGCTCGGGCACAAACTCAAACGCCCCCAACTGAAACCCTTGATCATCCACCTGCACCGCCCAGCCCTGCTTGTCCCAGTCACCCAGCACAATACGGCGGGCGGCCTGGTCGCCGATCTGAAGCTTGTGTATCGCAGGCCGATGGGTATGCCCGTGGATCAATGTGCGCACGCCAAAGTGCTCCATCACCCTGGGCACTTCCTCAGGCGTGACGTCGACAATGTCGTTGGCCTTCATGCGAGTCTGGTTCTGGCTTTCATTGCGCAGCTTGCGCGCCAGCTTGTGCCGCGTGCGCTTGGGTAGATGACGCAACACAAAGAGCGTCAATGGATGGCGCAAATAACGGCGCATCCGAATGTAGCCTTCGTCCCGGGTGCACAGGCTATCGCCATGCATCAGCAACACCGGCTCGCCATTCAGCTCGACGACGCTCGGGTCGGGCAGCAAGGTGCAGCCCGCCGCTTTACAGAACGCACGGCCAATCATGAAGTCGCGATTGCCATGCATCAGAAATATTGGGGTGCCGCTGTCGCTCAATTCGCGCAGGGCAGTGCAGATCGATTGCTGGAAGGGCGACATGGCATCGTCACCTATCCAGACCTCGAAAAAATCCCCGAGGATATACAGCGCCTGAGCATCGCGGGCGCGGCCCGCGATCAGATCCAGAAACGCCCGGGTAATGTCCGGGCGTTCTTCCTGCAAGTGCAGATCGGAGATCAGCAGTATCACTCAATGATCTCGGCTTTCTCGATGATCACGTCTTCAGTCGGTACGTCCTGGTGACCCGACTTGCTGCCGGTGGAAACGCCTTTGATCTTGTCGACAACGTCAGTGCCTTCGATCACTTTGGCGAATACGGCGTAACCCCAGCCCTGAGTGGTCTTGGCGCTGTGGTTAAGGAAGCTGTTGTCAGCCACGTTGATGAAGAACTGCGCGGAAGCCGAATGCGGCTCCATGGTGCGCGCCATGGCAACGCTGTACTTCTCGTTCGGCAGGCCGTTGTCAGCTTCGTTCTGGATGCTTGGGCGCTTGTCTTTCTTTTCTTTCATGCCTGGCTCGAAACCGCCGCCCTGGATCATGAAGTTGCCGATCACACGGTGGAAAACGGTGTTTTCGTAGTGGCCAGCGTTGACGTATTCAATGAAGTTGGCAACGGTCAGCGGCGCTTTTTCGGCGTTCAGCTGCAAAACGATGTCGCCATGATTGGTGGTCAATTTGACTTTGGACATATCTGAATTCGCTCTTTTGGCAGTTCATGAATGGACGCGTTATAACCCTGACGCGCAGTTTACAGAGGTCGCTACATAATTCTTTCGAGTTTTTAACTCGATGGTTTTCTTAACACGGCGCTGTAGGCAGTTGACAGCTTCGGCTATGATAAGCGCTTTGATTTAGTCGGCCTACCCTGGCCGCGCACTTGTATTGTCCAAGGATCCTATGAGCAAGCCCACTCAAGACCCCGCTGCGAATTCGAAGGCAGGCCCTGCAATTCCTACCAATTTCCTGCGCCCGATCGTCCAGGCTGACCTGGATTCAGGTAAGCACACGCAGATCGTGACCCGCTTTCCGCCGGAGCCCAACGGCTACCTGCACATCGGTCACGCCAAGTCGATCTGCGTGAATTTCGGTCTGGCTCAAGAGTTTGGTGGCGTGACGCACCTGCGTTTCGACGACACCAACCCGGCCAAGGAAGACCAGGAATACATCGACGCCATCGAAAGCGACGTCAAGTGGCTGGGCTTTGAATGGTCGGGTGAAGTGCGCTATGCCTCGCAGTATTTTGATCAACTGCACGACTGGGCTGTCGAGCTGATCAAGGCCGGCAAGGCTTATGTGGACGATCTGACCCCCGAGCAGGCCCGTGAATACCGCGGCACCCTGACCGAGCCGGGCAAGAACAGTCCGTTCCGTGAGCGCGGCGTCGAGGAAAACCTGGACCTGTTCGCGCGCATGAAAGCCGGGGAGTTCGAAGACGGCGCTCGCGTGTTGCGTGCCAAGATCGACATGGCCTCGCCGAACATGAACCTGCGCGACCCGATCCTGTATCGCATTCGTCATGCCCACCACCACCAGACCGGTGACAAGTGGTGCATCTACCCGATCTACGACTTCACCCACGGTCAGTCGGATGCCATCGAAGGCATCACGCACTCGATCTGCACCCTTGAGTTCGAAAGCCATCGTCCGCTGTACGACTGGTTCCTCGATAATCTGCCGGTGCCGAGCAGGCCGCGCCAGTACGAGTTTTCGCGTCTGAACCTGAACTACACCATCACCAGCAAGCGCAAGCTCAAGCAATTGGTGGACGAGAAGCACGTGTTCGGCTGGGATGACCCGCGCATGTCGACTCTGTCGGGCTTCCGTCGTCGGGGTTACACGCCGAAGTCGATCCGTAATTTCTGCGAAATGATCGGCACCAACCGTTCCGACGGCGTGGTGGACTTCGGCATGCTGGAATTCAGTATCCGTGACGACCTGGACCACAGCGCCCCGCGCGCCATGTGCGTGCTGCGTCCGCTGAAAGTCGTGATCACCAACTACCCGGAAGGTCAGGTCGAAAACCTGGAGCTGCCGCGTCACCCGAAAGAAGACCTGGGCGTACGCAACCTGCCGTTCTCCCGGGAAATCTACATCGACCGCGACGACTACATGGAAGAGCCGCCAAAGGGCTACAAGCGTCTTGAGCCAAACGGCGAAGTGCGTCTGCGTGGCAGCTACGTGATCCGTGCCGACGAAGCGATCAAGGATGCCGACGGCAACATCGTCGAGCTGCGTTGCTCTTACGATCCGGACACCCTGGGCAAGAACCCTGAAGGCCGCAAGGTCAAAGGCGTTGTGCACTGGGTGCCAGCGGCTGAAAGCGTTGAATGCGAAGTGCGTCTGTACGATCGCCTGTTCCGTTCGCCGAACCCGGAAAAAACCGAAGACGGTGCGACCTTCCTGGACAACATCAATCCGGACTCCCTGCAGGTACTGACCGGTTGTCGTGCTGAACCATCATTGGGGCAAGCGCAACCGGAAGACCGTTTCCAGTTCGAACGCGAAGGCTATTTCTGCGCGGACATCAAGGACTCGAAACCAGGTCAACCCGTCTTCAACCGCACGGTGACGTTGCGGGATTCCTGGACCTGAGGCAAAAAAGTGCTTTCGATCTACAACACGCTCACCAAGAGCAAAGAAGTCTTCAAACCGCTAGATGGCAACAAGGTGCGCATGTATGTCTGCGGGATGACCGTGTACGACTACTGCCACCTGGGCCACGGCCGCAGCATGGTGGCGTTCGACCTCGTGACCCGCTGGCTGCGTTTCAGCGGTTACGATTTGACCTATGTGCGCAACATCACCGACATCGACGACAAGATCATCAATCGTGCCCGTGAAAACGGCGAAGCGTTTGATGCCCTGACGGCGCGTATGATCGACGCGATGCATGAGGACGAGGCGCGTCTCAATATCCTGAAACCGGATATGGAGCCCCGTGCCACCGACTACATCGATGGCATGCACACCATGATCCAGACCCTGATCGACAAGGGCTATGCTTACGCGCCGGGCAATGGCGACGTGTACTACCGCGTCGGCAAGTTCCTGGGTTACGGCAAGCTATCGCGCAAGAAAATCGAAGACCTGCGCATCGGTGCCCGCATCGAAGTGGAAGAGGCCAAAGACGACCCCCTGGATTTCGTGCTCTGGAAAGGTGTCAAACCGGGCGAGCCAAGCTGGGAATCGCCATGGGGCGCCGGGCGTCCGGGCTGGCATATCGAGTGCTCGGTGATGTCCACCTGCTGCCTGGGCGAGACGTTCGATATCCATGGCGGCGGCAGCGATCTTGAATTTCCGCACCATGAAAACGAAATCGCCCAGAGCGAAGCGGCAACCGGTAAAACCTACGCCAACGCCTGGCTGCACTGCGGCATGATTCGCATCAATGGCGAGAAGATGTCCAAGTCCTTGAACAACTTCTTCACCATTCGCGATGTGCTGGAAAAGTATCAGCCGGAAGTGGTGCGCTACCTCTTGGTGTCGAGCCACTATCGCAGCGCCATCAACTACTCCGAAGACAGCCTGAAAGAGTCCAAGAGTGCGCTGGAGCGTTTCTACCACGCACTGCGTGGCTTGCCGGTTGCCGAACCTGCGGGTGGCGACGCGTTCGTCGAGCGTTTCTCTGCAGCCATGAACGACGACTTCGGTACGCCGGAAGCCTGTGCGGTGCTGTTCGACATGGTGCGCGAGATCAACCGTCTGCGTGACACCGACTTGGAGGCTGCCGCTGGTCTGGCAGCTCGTCTGAAGCAACTGGCCAGCGTACTGGGTGTGTTGCAGCTGGATGCCGACGACTTCCTGCAGTCAGGTGCTGAAGGTCGGGTCGATGCGGCAGAAGTCGAAGCGCTGATCCAGGCGCGTCTGGCGGCACGTGCAGCCAAAGACTGGGCCGAATCCGACCGCATCCGCGACCAGATCACCGCCATGGGCGTGGTGCTGGAAGACGGCAAGGGCGGCACGACCTGGCGCTTGGCGGATTGATCAGCTTGTAGGAGCTGCCGCAGGCTGCGAAGGCGCTGTATCTGATAAATCGCCTCTTCGGCAGCTCCTTGTATGTCTGGTGCCTCAAAAAATCAAAGCGCTGCGCTCTGAATCGATTGCCAACTCTGCATCCAGGCGCTGCTGAGTCAGGTTCCGTCCTGACGGCCGGGTCACTTTTGGTGCCAAAAGTAACAACGTTCGCTTCAACCCCCATCTCACTTCACTTGAAATGCTAATTACCTGTGGGAGCGAATTCATTCGCGAATAGGCCAGTGCATCCGATACATGTGTATTGGAGTACCGCCGCCTTCGCGGATGAATCCGCTCCTACAGGGTCTGGGTCTCGCGCAACCGCTTATAAAGTGTATTGCGACTGACCCCGAGCCGTTTAGCCAGTTGCGAGATGTTGCCTCCTGCAGCGTCCAGCAGGGCATTCAAATCCTCGGCCGTCTGCAACGGGGTCCTGCTGATGCAGGGTGTTGCCTGCGGCGGGGATTCAGCTGCCATTTGCAGGTCAGCAAAGAAATCATCCGGTAGATGCTCTGGCTCGATGACGTCATCCCCCGCCAACGCCAGGGCTACCTGGATCACGTTGCTCATCTGGCGCAGGTTGCCTGGCCATGGGTGAGTTTCAAACAGCTCAAGCACTCGTGGGGTGAACCCTTGAGTCTGCTGGGGCTCGCGATGTTGCTCCCAGATTTTCTGAATCAGCGCGGCCTTGTCGGTACGCTCCCGCAGAGGAGGCAACTCCAGGTTCAGCCCGCTGATGCGGTAGTACAAGTCCTGGCGAAAGTGGCCAGCCTGGACTTCTTCTCGCAACTGACGGTTGGTGGCGGAAATCAGCCGCACGTCCACCGGATACGATTCGCTGCTGCCCAAAGGTTGCACGCAGCGCTCCTGCAACACCCTCAACAGTCGGGCCTGGACCGGCAGCGGCATGTCGCCGATTTCATCGAGGAACAGCGTGCCTTTGTCGGCTTTGCGGATCAGGCCGATGCTGCCTTTATGGTTGGCGCCGGTAAACGCGCCTTTTTCGTAGCCAAACAACTCCGACTCCACCAGCTCAGCGGGGATGGCTGCGCAGTTCACGGCGATCAGCGGGCGGGCGGAACGGGAGCTGGCGTTATGCAGCGCTTTGACGAACACCTCCTTGCCGACGCCAGTCTCGCCGTGGATCAGCAAGGGAATGTTTTTCTCCAGCAAGCGTTCAGCCTGCAGCACAGCCTTGGCGACTCGGTTGTCCCCGAGGCTGATCCCGGCAAGGCTGGACGCTGCAAGCCCTGTCGGATCCTGGCGGGTAGGTGGGCTCAAGGAGGGCACGGCATGGATGCGTACCAGTTTGCGCTGGGGCCGACGCAGCAGACCATGGAAACGATTGTGCCCCGAGGCCTGCAGGGCAAACGGATGGCCTTCGGCTTGCTCCAGCACTCGCGCGGCCAGGCCGTTGAAGACCTGCTCGATGTGCTTGCCGATCAGACTGGCGCCCAGCAAGTTATCGGCCCGGCGATTGGCGCTGGCGATTCGCCCGCTCTCATCAAGCATCAGCAGGCCAGCCCATTGGCTGTCGAGGTTGTTCAACCCGGTGTTGAAAATCAGCTGGAAATGGCTGTCCTGAAACTGATCAAGGATCAGCCGGTTTTCCACCGACTGACTCATCATTTTCACCATGCCCAGGGTGTGTGAGGGCGGCAGGAAGCTGTCGCTGGAGACGTCGAGCACCGCGATGATGCGCCGGGATGCGTCGAAGATCGGTGCGGCCGACCCGGTCATGAAGCGGTTGGCCTTGAGAAAGTGCTCATTGTGTTCAATGTGCACGGCCTGTTCACAGACCAGCGCCGTGCCGATGGCGTTGGTGCCCGTGCTGCGCTCTATCCAGCTGGCGCCAGCGAGAAAACCATGATTGAACGAGGGCTCCACGAAACGCTTTGTGCCCCAGGACTTGAGCAACTGGCCCTGATTGTCCGCCAGCAGGATCAGGCAGTTGGAGTTGCTCAGAATATTTTCGTAGAACGGCAGCACTTCCTGATGGGTGGTCTGCACCAGCGACTGGTGCCGCTCCAGCAGTTGGGCGACCTGGTCCACCGGTAATTGGCCAAAGGAAGGCTGGGACTGATGGCTCAGACCGAAGTCCCGGCAACGGGACCATGAATCTTTGATGATGGTGTCGTGAGCGAGGGCTACTTTGGCCATGTCGTCTGGATCCTGAATACGCTTCTTATTTTTTTTGGGGATCTGGCACGGTCGTCCTAGGCCGTTGCGTTCATGCAGTGTCGCTCAGGCATGTTCAAAGTCAATGTTCAAAGTGTTCATCTGTTCAGCCATTGTTGTTCATAAATGTTCAGCAATGAACACGGCTTGGCGCTGCTCTTTACGCCCAAGGCTCTGGCTCAAGGGTTTGAGCGGTTAGGCGGGGCGAAGGCGGTATTGGCATGAATGTCGCTATAACGAAAAAGCATTTGCGCACCCCCTGAATAAAAAACGAGAAAAAAGGGCAAGCCATGTCTTTAACGCTGGAACACGTCAATCGCGCCGTCGACGGCCAGACCTGGATCGATGATGCATCCTTAAGCTTCGAGCCCGGATCCTTCAATGTGCTGCTCGGCCGCACGCTGTCCGGCAAGACCAGCCTGATGCGCCTGATGGCCGGGCTGGACAAGCCCGACAGCGGCCGCATCCTGATGAATGGCAAGGACGTGACTCAAGTCCCCGTTCGCCATCGCAACGTCTCGATGGTCTATCAGCAGTTCATCAACTACCCGAGCATGACGGTGTTCGACAACATCGCATCGCCACTGCGCCAGGCCGGGGTTTCGAAAGAAATCATCCAGAGCAAAGTGCTGGAAACGGCGAAGATGCTGCGCATCGAGAAATTCCTCACTCGCTACCCGCTGGAGCTCTCCGGCGGCCAGCAGCAGCGCACGGCCATGGCTCGGGCGTTGGTCAAGGATGCCGAGCTGATCCTGTTTGATGAGCCACTGGTCAACCTCGACTACAAATTGCGCGAAGAACTGCGCCAGGAGATGCGCGAGCTGTTTCAGGTTCGGCACACCATCGCCATTTATGCCACCACTGAACCCAACGAAGCCTTGGCTTTGGGCGGCACCACCACGGTGTTGCACGAAGGCCGGGTGATCCAGAGCGGGCGCACGCCCGAGGTCTATCACCAGCCCAAGACCGTGCTCGCCGCAGAGCTGTTTTCCGAGCCGCCCATCAATCTGATGCCGGGCAGGATTCAAGGCAGTGAAGTCAGTTTTGCCAACTTCGTGCATTTCCCGCTCAACGTTGATTTGCGCAACATTGGCGACGGCCAGTATCGCTTCGGCGTGCGCCCGAGCCACTTGAGCCTGGTGCCCTCCAACGATGACGACCTCGAACTGGCTGTCACCGTAGAGCTCGCAGAAATCAGTGGTTCCGAGACCTTCCTCCACGTGCGCAACGAGCACTTTCAGCTGGTGCTGCACCTGCCCGGTGTGCACGCCTACGAAGTCGATGCCGCGATCCGGGTGTATATCCCGACGCATAAATTGTTCGTGTTTGACGAGCAGGGCCGCTTGATTCAAGCGCCTGGCTTGCGCATGGCGAGGGTTGCCTGATGGCCGAAATACGTTTGCAGAACCTCGCCCACAGCTACAGCAAGCAGCCGACCGGGCCTGAGGATTACGCGATTCGCGAGATGAGCCATATCTGGGAGCAGGGTGGGGCGTATGCCTTGCTGGGGCCCTCCGGCTGTGGCAAATCGACCTTGCTGAACATTATTTCCGGCTTGCTCAGCCCGTCTGAAGGCCAGGTGATGTTTGACTCCCGGGTGGTCAACGACCTGTCCCCGGAGCAACGTAACATTGCTCAGGTTTTTCAGTTCCCGGTGGTCTACGACACCATGACGGTGTTCGACAACCTGGCGTTCCCGCTGCGCAACCAGGGCATGGATGAAAAGAAAGTCCAGAACAAGGTTCATGAAATCGCAGACGTCCTCGACCTGCAGCCGCTGCTGAAAAAGAAAGCCCGCAACCTGACCGCTGACGAGAAACAGAAAGTCTCCATGGGCCGCGGCCTGGTGCGCGATGACGTGTCGGCGATCCTGTTCGATGAGCCTTTGACGGTCATCGACCCGCATTTGAAGTGGAAGCTGCGGCGCAAGCTCAAGCAGATCCACGAGCAGTTCAACATCACCATGGTGTACGTCACCCACGATCAGCTGGAGGCCTCGACCTTTGCTGACAAGATCGCCGTGATGTACGGCGGGGCCATCGTTCAGTTCGGCACCCCGCGCGAGTTGTTCGAAAAACCGCAGCACACCTTTGTCGGCTATTTCATCGGCAGCCCGGGGATGAACCTCATCGAAGTCACGCCGCAAGCGGGCGGAGTAGGGTTTGGCGATGTGCACTTGCCGCTGTCGGCCGCGATGCAGCAACGCATCGCTGAAAAACCTGCCAGCAGCCTGAAAATCGGCATCCGACCCGAGTTTGTCCACGTCTGGGATGGGCCGGTGGACGATGCGATGTGCGCCGAGGTCAGCCACGTCGAGGACCTGGGTACCTACAAGATTCTCAACCTGCGCCTGGCGGGCCACCCTTTGAAGGTCAGGACTCAGGAAGACAAGCCCGTGCCCGAAGGTCAGGCCTGGATCAGCTTCCCGAGCCAATGGCTGATGGTCTATGCCGACGAGTACCTGCTGGAGTCCGGCCATGAATAATAAGGTTCAGAACAACAAGGCATGGTGGCTGGTGCTGCCGGTTTTCCTGCTGGTGGCCTTCAGCGCAATCATTCCGATGATGACCGTGGTCAACTATTCCGTGCAGGATATTTTTGACCAGTCCAGCCGCTACTTCGTGGGCACCGACTGGTTCCGCCAGGTGCTGCAGGACCCGCGTCTGCACGACTCACTGCTGCGTCAGTTCATCTATTCGGCGTGCGTGCTGCTGATCGAAATTCCCTTGGGCATCGCAATTGCGCTGTGCATGCCGACCAAGGGTCGCTGGTCTTCACTCTGCCTGATCGTCATGACCATTCCGCTGCTGATTCCCTTCAACGTGGTGGGCACCATCTGGCAGATTTTCGGCCGTGGAGACATCGGCTTGCTGGGCTACGTGCTGAACAATATCGGCATCAGCTACAACTACGCGGCCAACGCGTCAGACGCCTGGGTCACGGTGCTGATTATTGATGTCTGGCACTGGACCTCGCTGGTTGCGCTGCTGTGCTATTCCGGCTTGCGCGCGATCCCTGACGTTTACTACCAGGCGGCGCGCATTGATCGGGCGTCCAGCTGGGCAGTGTTCCGCCATATTCAGCTGCCAAAGATGAAGAGCGTGCTGCTGATCGCGGTGATGCTGCGCTTCATGGACAGCTTCATGATTTACACCGAGCCCTTTGTGCTCACCGGTGGTGGGCCCGGCAACTCCACGACCTTCCTGAGCCAGACCTTGACCACCATGGCGCTCGGCCAGTTCGACCTGGGCCCGGCGGCGGCGTTCTCGCTGGTCTATTTCCTGATCATTCTGTTGGTGTCATGGGTGTTCTACACCGCCATGACCCACAGCGAAAAGAACTGAGGAGGCGGCCATGGATCTGCGTAAAGTCATCCCGCTGTGGATTTACCTGTTGTTCCTGCTGGTGCCGATTTACTGGCTGGTGAACATGTCGTTCAAGACCAACACCGAGATCCTCGGCGGCCTGACGCTCTGGCCTCAGGATTTCACCCTGGCCAATTACAAGGTGATCTTTACCGACGAGAGCTGGTACAGCGGCTACATTAACTCGTTGTACTACGTGTGCCTCAATACCGTGATTTCCCTGAGCGTGGCATTGCCTGCGGCTTACGCTTTCTCGCGCTATCGGTTCCTGGGCGACAAGCACCTGTTCTTCTGGCTGCTGACCAATCGCATGGCGCCGCCTGCGGTGTTCCTGCTGCCGTTCTTCCAGCTGTATTCGTCGATTGGCTTGTTTGATACCCACATTGCTGTCGCGCTGGCTCACTGCCTGTTCAACGTGCCACTGGCCGTATGGATTCTGGAAGGCTTCATGTCCGGGGTGCCCAAGGAGATTGACGAAACGGCGTACATCGACGGTTACAGCTTCCCCAAGTTTTTCGCCAAGATATTCATCCCGCTGATTGGCTCGGGGATCGGCGTCACGGCGTTCTTCTGCTTCATGTTCTCCTGGGTGGAGTTGTTGCTGGCCCGGACCCTGACCTCGGTCAACGCCAAGCCCATCGCGGCGGTGATGACCCGTACGGTCTCTGCTTCGGGTATTGATTGGGGAGTGCTGGCGGCGGCGGGAGTTTTGACTATTCTGCCGGGCATGCTGGTGATCTGGTTCGTTCGCAATCACGTGGTCAAGGGCTTTGCTCTTGGCCGGGTCTGAGGAGTCGAAAAATGGAGTGGATGTCCTGGACACTGCCCACCGCGCTCTTCTTCGGCAGCATCGCTTTGGTGCTGGCGGGGATGACGGTGTGGGAATTGCGCTCGGCCAGCATCGAGCGTCGCGGTTTTCTGCCGATTGCCACTACCCGTGGCGACCGGTTGTTCATCGGGCTGCTCGGTAGCGCTTATCTGCACCTGCTGGTGATTGGCGCAACCGACTGGAGTATCTGGGTCGCTTCAGGCATATCCCTGGTGTGGCTGCTGGTGGTAATGCGGTGGGGTTAGAAAGCGGACTGGCGCAAGTGCCTGGCTGATCCGTCAGGCGGTATTCGAAGCGGGACTAAACAAGAAAAAACACTGGAGGTGTCTATGTTCAATAAGAAAAACAAGCTGCGACATAGCGTGACGTTAGCGACGATGGTGATGCTCAGCGGGTTGAGCGTTTCGGCCTGGGCGGATCAATACGAAGATGCGGCCAAGAAGTGGGCGGCCAGCGAGTTCAAGCCCAGCACGCTGTCGGATGCCGAGCAGCTCAAGGAGCTGGAGTGGTTCATCAAGGCTGCCGAGCCGTTCCGTGGCATGGACATCAAGGTGGTGTCTGAAACCCTGACCACTCACGAGTACGAGTCCAAGACGCTGGCCAAGGCGTTCACTGAAATTACCGGCATCAAGATCACCCATGATTTGCTGCAGGAAGGTGATGTCATCGAAAAACTGCAGACCGCCATGCAGTCTGACAAAAGCATCTATGACGGCTGGGTGAACGACTCCGACTTGATCGGTACCCATTTCCGGTACGGTAAAGCGATGTCTCTGACAGACCTGATGGCAAGTCCTGAAGGCAGCAAGGTCACCTCACCGACCCTGGATTTGAAAGACTTCATCGGTACATCCTTCACCACCGCGCCGGACGGCAAGCTGTATCAGCTGCCTGATCAGCAATTCGCCAATCTGTACTGGTTCCGCGCCGACTGGTTTGATCGCGCCGACCTGAAAGCAAAATTCAAGGCCAAGTACGGCTACGAGCTGGGCGTCCCGGTCAACTGGTCGGCCTATGAAGACATCGCCAAGTTCTTCAGCGAAGACGTGAAGGAAATCGACGGCAAGAAAGTCTACGGCCACATGGACTACGGCAAGAAAGACCCGTCCCTGGGCTGGCGCTTTACCGATGCCTGGTTCTCCATGGCAGGCAGCGGCGACAAGGGCTTGCCGAATGGCCTGCCGGTGGACGAGTGGGGCATTCGTGTAGAGGACTGCCATCCGGTGGGTTCCAGCATTACCCGAGGCGGTGATACCAACGGCCCGGCTGCGGTGTTCGCGACCCAGAAATACATCGATTGGCTCAAGGCCTATGCGCCGCCTGAAGCGGCGGGCATGACGTTCTCCGAGTCTGGCCCGGTGCCGTCGCAGGGTAACGTCGCTCAGCAGATCTTCTGGTACACCGCGTTCACTGCCGACATGACCAAGCCAGGCCTGCCTGTGATGAATGCCGATGGCACGCCGAAATGGCGTATGGCGCCGTCACCTAAAGGTCCGTACTGGAAAGAAGGCATGAAACTCGGTTATCAGGATGTGGGTTCCTGGACTTTCCTCAAGTCTTCCGACGAGAAAAAACGCCTGGCTGCGTGGCTGTACGCGCAATTCGTGACATCGAAAAGCGTATCGCTGAAGAAAACCATCGTGGGTCTGACGCCGATTCGTGAGTCGGACATCAACTCCAAGGAAATGACCGCGCTGGCGCCGAAACTGGGTGGTCTGGTGGAGTTCTATCGCAGCCCGGCCCGCGTGCAATGGTCGCCGACCGGGACCAACGTGCCGGACTATCCGAAGCTGGCGCAATTGTGGTGGAGCCATGTTGCCGAAGCGGTCACTGGCGAGAAGACCGCGCAGCAGGCGCTGGACGGTCTGGCCAAGGATCAGGACGCGATCATGACCCGTATCGAGCGCTCCAAGGTTCAAGAGGCCAGCAAGTGCGCGCCGAAGATGAATCCGGAAACCTCGGCTGAGGAGTGGTACACCAAGGCTGAGCAGAGTGGCGGCAAGTTCCTGGCCCCACAACGCAAGCTGGCCAACGAAAAGCCGAAGGGCGAAACCATCGCTTATTCGGATCTGCTGAAAAGCTGGGAAGCCGCCAAGAAGTAAGGCTTTGCAGGCATAAAAAACGGCACCCAAGGGTGCCGTTTTCATTTGCCGCAGAACACAGTGATCAGCCGTGCAAGGTTTCTGCAGCGTACAGCGTGTTTTCCAGCAGGCAGGCGCGGGTCATGGGCCCGACGCCGCCCGGTACTGGCGTGATCCAGCCAGCGCGGGGCAGGGCGGTGTCATATACCACGTCACCCACCAGCTTGCCGTTATCCTGACGATTGATGCCCACATCAATGACGATGGCGCCTTCCTTGATCCACTCGCCCTTGACCAGCCCTGGTTTGCCAGCGGCGACCACGACCAGATCAGCACGGCCAACGTGGCCTGCCAGGTCTTTGGTGAAGCGGTGCGTCACGGTAACGGTGCAGCCAGCCAGCAACAGCTCCATGGCCATGGGCCGACCCACGATGTTGGATGCGCCCACCACCACGGCATCAAGCCCGTAGAGATCAACGCCGGTGCTTTCCAGCAGGGTCATGATGCCTTTGGGCGTGCAGGGGCGCAGCAGCGGAATACGCTGGGCCAGACGACCGACGTTATAAGGGTGGAAGCCGTCCACGTCCTTGTCCGGGCGAATACGCTCCAGCAGCAGGGACGCGTCCAGGTGTTCAGGCAGAGGCAATTGCAGCAGGACGCCGTCGATGTTCGCGTCATCATTGAGGCGATCGATCAGCTCGGTCAGTTCGGCTTGCGAGGTCTGTGCGGGCAGGTCGTAGGCCTGGGAGATGAAGCCGACTTCTTCACAGTCTTTGCGCTTGTGCGAGACATAGACCTGAGAGGCGGGGTCGCTGCCCACCAGAATCACGGCGAGGCCGGGTGTACGCAGGCCTTGCTCGCGACGTTCGGCGACACGTTTGGCGATCTGCTGGCGCAGGCTGGCTGCGATCGCTTTGCCGTCGATTAGTTTTGCAGTCATTACGCGTGATTAACCATCGAGAGGGATTGGAAAAGAGCGCGCATTCTCGCATGTCATCGCCTGCGGGCAAAGGCGCTTGGTCTGCATATTCACCTAACCCCTTTATCTAACTGAATTTTTTTCTAAAAAAGTGTTGACGACCTTCAGGGTCGTCTATAAGATTCGTCGCACTTGTCGGGCACAGCCCAGCACTGGTTAAGCTAGCACTGGTTGTTAGAGTAACTTAGAGTGATGAATCAGGCAGAGTTGAAGGCTAGCTCGGTGTGATTGAAAGCCCTTAATTTGTAATCGTTAAAGAATGCAGATTATATAAGTGCCCGTAGCTCAGCTGGATAGAGCATCCGCCTTCTAAGCGGATGGTCGCAGGTTCGAGTCCTGCCGGGTGCGCCATTAAAGGCAGCTTTGGCAAGTACAAGTAAAGATGTAGAAGGTCACGGTTACAGCGCAATATGGTGGGCGTAGCTCAGTTGGTAGAGCACGGGATTGTGACTCCCGTTGTCGAGGGTTCGATCCCCTTCGTCCACCCCATATTCAGAAAGGCGCCAGGTTAATAATCTGGCGCCTTTGCTTTAAAGATTGACTGCGGATGTGGTGGAATTGGTAGACACACTGGATTTAGGTTCCAGCGCCGCAAGGTGTGAGAGTTCGAGTCTCTCCGTCCGCACCAAGAAACAAGCGTTATGACGGGTGAGCCGGCTTAACGCAAAGAAAAAGCCGCCTAGTGCGGCTTTTTTTGTTTCAGGATTATTGTTTTTCGTCCCGCAGGCTGGCCAGTCCTGCTGCCGTCGGTCGTGCGGGACGTGCTTCGCGGAACGGAATCAACGCCGAGGCCGGGTGCATGATGCCTTGTGCAGTGCCATGCCAGACGCGTTTCGGACAGCTGAACGCAACCACGGTTGTCATCCGCTGATCGTCTGATTCCCTTCTCTTTATTCGCCCTTTTTCAGTGGGGTGACTTCTTGAGTTCGACCCACTAGAATGCATGCCCTTGATTCTGGGGTCGGAAACGGCCGGCTAACGTCTGTGCAACGAGGAATATCCATGCAAGTTTCTGTTGAAAATACTTCCGCTCTTGAGCGCCGCATGACCATTGGCGTGCCAGCTGAACGCATCGAGACTGAAGTCAACAAGCGTCTGCAGCAGACCGCACGTAAAGCCAAGATCCCGGGCTTCCGCCCAGGCAAAGTGCCTATGAGCGTGATCCGCCAGCGTTATGAAGATGGCGCGCGTCAGGAAGCTCTGGGTGATTTGATCCAGGCGACCTTTTACGAAGCAGTGGTTGAGCAAAAGCTGAACCCGGCTGGCGCACCTGCTGTAGAGCCAAAGTCGTTTGAAAAAGGCAAGGACCTGGAATACGTCGCAACCTTCGAAGTATTCCCAGAGTTTACGGTTGCCGGTTTCGATTCCATCGCTGTTGAGCGTCTGTCTGCAGACGTGGCTGATGCCGACCTGGACAACATGCTGGAAATCCTGCGCAAGCAGAACGTTCGTTTCGAAGTGGCCGACCGTGCTGCCCAGAACGAAGACCAGCTGAACATCGATTTCGTTGGCAAGGTTGACGGCGAAGTATTCGCTGGCGGTTCTGCCACTGGCACCCAGCTGGTATTGGGTTCCGGCCGCATGATCCCAGGCTTCGAAGATGGCCTGGTTGGCGCAAAGGCCGGTGAAGAGCGTGTTCTGAACCTGACTTTCCCGGAAGACTATCAGAACCTCGAACTGGCAGGTAAAGCTGCCGAGTTCACCGTGACCGTCAACACCGTTTCCGAGCCTAAGCTGCCTGAGCTGAACGAAGAGTTCTTCAAGCAGTTCGGCATCAAGGAAACCGGCATCGACGGCTTCCGCACCGAAGTTCGCAAGAACATGGAGCGCGAGCTGCGTCAGGCGATCAAGTCCAAGGTCAAGAATCAGGTAATGGACGGCCTGCTGGCTTCCAACCCGATCGAAGTGCCAAAGGCTCTGCTGGAAAACGAAGTCAACCGTCTGCGCGTTCAGGCTGTTCAGCAGTTTGGCGGCAACATCAAGCCAGACCAGCTGCCAGCTGAGCTGTTTGAAGAACAAGCCAAGCGTCGTGTCGAGCTGGGCCTGATCGTTGCTGAAGTGGTCAAGCAATTCGACCTCAAGCCTGACGACACTCGTGTTCGCGAGATGATCCAGGAAATGGCTTCCGCCTACCAGGAGCCAGAGCAGGTTGTGGCTTGGTACTACAAAAACGAGCAGCAAATGAACGAAGTGCGTTCGGTTGTGCTTGAAGAGCAAGTTGTGGATACTGTTTTGCAGAAAGCTAGCGTGACCGAGAAGTCGGTCTCCTACGAAGAAGCTGTCAAGCCGGTGGAAGCTCCACAAGCCGACTGATTTGTCTCTCGTTCGAAAAAACACCACAAGCCAGCCTTCGCGCTGGCTTGTGCGTATTCAACAAATGACTATTTGGGAGTGAATGCGAGACATGTCCCGCAATTCTTATATTCAGCAGCACTCTGACATCCAGGCCGCAGGCGGTTTGGTCCCGATGGTTATCGAGCAGTCCGCCCGTGGCGAACGCGCCTATGACATCTATTCGCGTTTGCTCAAGGAGCGCGTGATCTTTCTGGTAGGTCCGGTAGAAGACTACTCGGCCAACCTGATCTGTGCGCAACTGCTGTTCCTTGAAGCGGAAAACCCGGACAAGGATATCCATCTCTACATCAACTCACCGGGCGGGTCGGTGACTGCAGGCATGTCGATCTACGACACCATGCAGTTCATCAAGCCCAACGTGTCGACCACCTGTATCGGTCAGGCATGCAGCATGGGCGCGTTCCTGCTGACCGCCGGTGCGCCAGGCAAGCGTTTCTGCCTGCCGAACTCGCGCGTGATGATTCACCAGCCACTGGGCGGTTTCCAGGGCCAGGCTTCGGATATCGAAATCCATGCCAAGGAAATCCTCTTCATTCGTGAGCGCCTCAACTCGCTGATGGCCAAGCACAGCGGCCACACGCTGGAAGAGATCGAGCGTGACACCAACCGCGATAACTTCATGAGCGCCGAAGCCGCCCGTGATTATGGGTTGATCGACGAAGTCATCACTCAGCGTCCCGCTTAATATAAGCACCTCGAAATAGGCGTGGTCGGCTCCTCTGATCACTAGCGGGCTTGAAAAAGCCCGCAATAGCCTTCATCTTGTGTTGCAAGCCTATCGGATTTGGATCGAACGAATGACTGACACCCGCAACGGCGAGGACAACGGCAAGCTGCTCTATTGCTCCTTCTGTGGCAAAAGCCAGCATGAAGTACGCAAATTGATTGCCGGTCCCTCGGTGTTTATTTGCGACGAGTGCGTTGACCTGTGCAATGACATCATCCGTGAGGAGGTGCAGGAAGCACAGGCCGAAAGCAGCGCGCATAAACTGCCTTCGCCTAAAGAAATCAGCGGCATCCTTGACCAGTACGTCATTGGTCAGGAGCGTGCCAAAAAGGTTCTGGCCGTAGCGGTGTACAACCACTACAAGCGCCTGAATCAGCGTGACAAAAAGAATGACGATGTCGAGCTTGGCAAAAGCAACATTTTGCTGATCGGCCCTACAGGCTCGGGTAAAACCCTGCTTGCTGAAACACTGGCCCGATTGCTGAACGTTCCATTCACCATCGCTGACGCAACCACCCTCACTGAGGCGGGTTACGTGGGTGAGGATGTGGAAAACATCATTCAGAAGCTGTTGCAGAAGTGCGATTACGATGTTGAAAAAGCCCAGATGGGCATTGTCTACATCGACGAAATCGACAAGATTTCCCGCAAGTCTGACAACCCGTCCATCACCCGGGACGTTTCCGGTGAAGGCGTGCAGCAGGCCCTGCTCAAGCTGATCGAAGGCACGGTCGCTTCCGTTCCGCCTCAGGGTGGTCGCAAGCATCCGCAGCAGGAATTCCTTCAGGTTGACACGCGTAACATCCTGTTCATCTGCGGTGGTGCTTTCTCCGGGCTGGAAAAGGTTATTCAAAACCGTTCCACCAAGGGCGGCATCGGCTTCAACGCGGAAGTTCGCAGCAAGGAAGAAGGCAAGAAGGTCGGTGAGTCCCTGCGTGAAGTCGAGCCTGACGATCTGGTCAAGTTTGGTTTGATCCCGGAATTCGTGGGTCGTTTGCCGGTTCTGGCAACGTTGGACGAGCTGGATGAGGCTGCATTGATGCAGATCCTCACCGAGCCGAAAAACGCGTTGACCAAGCAATATGCCAAGCTGTTCGAAATGGAAGGTGTGGACCTTGAGTTCCGTACCGACGCATTGAAATCCGTGGCCCGCCGCGCGCTCGAGCGCAAAACCGGTGCCCGTGGGTTGCGTTCCATTCTCGAAGGCGTTCTGCTCGACACCATGTACGAAATCCCTTCGCAGTCTGAAGTGAGCAAGGTGGTGATCGACGAAAGCGTGATCGAAGGTACGTCCAAGCCGCTGTTGATCTATGAAAACAGTGAGCCGCCAGCAAAAGCCGCACCTGACGCGTAAGCGACAGTGCGACGTGTGTAAATGCTGCGCGAATAGCTGCATGAATAGAAAAGGGGCCTTCGGGCCCCTTTTGCATTTCCTGCCTCAAGGCTTGTTTTTTCGGGGAACTACCCCCATCTTGAATTCAAGCTCATTCCTGTCCACGGCCACATGGCCGCCGTAGAGGCGAAATCATGAAAACGACCATTGAATTGCCTCTCTTGCCATTGCGCGATGTAGTGGTTTATCCGCACATGGTTATCCCGCTGTTCGTGGGGCGCGAGAAGTCTATCGAAGCCCTTGAGGCAGCGATGACAGGCGACAAACAGATCCTGTTGCTCGCGCAAAGAAATCCTGCAGATGATGATCCCGGTGAAGACGCTCTTTATAACGTCGGCACTATTGCAACCGTGTTGCAGCTGCTCAAATTGCCCGACGGCACCGTCAAGGTGCTGGTGGAAGGTGAACAGCGTGGCTCTGTCGAACGCTTTATCGAAATCGATGGCCACTGCCGGGCAGAGGTCGCGCTGATCGACGAAGTCGATGCGCCTGATCGTGAATCCGAAGTGTTCGTGCGCAGCCTGCTGGCTCAGTTCGAGCAATACGTCCAGCTGGGCAAAAAAGTGCCTGCTGAAGTCCTGTCCTCTCTCAATAGCATCGATGAGCCTGGCCGTCTGGTAGACACTATGGCCGCGCACATGGCGCTCAAGATCGAGCAGAAGCAGGAAATCCTCGAGATTATTGACCTGTCCGCACGGGTTGAGCATGTGCTCGCCTTGCTGGATGCAGAGATCGACCTGTTGCAGGTTGAGAAGCGCATCCGTGGCCGGGTCAAAAAGCAGATGGAACGCAGTCAGCGCGAGTACTACCTGAATGAGCAGATGAAGGCCATTCAGAAAGAACTCGGCGACAGCGAGGAAGGCCATAACGAAATCGAAGAACTGAAAAAGCGCATCGATGCCGCTGGCCTGCCTAAAGACGCATTGACCAAGGCGAATGCGGAGCTGAACAAGCTCAAGCAGATGTCGCCGATGTCCGCTGAAGCGACCGTGGTGCGTACCTACATCGACTGGCTGGTTCAGGTGCCGTGGAAGGCGCAAAGCAAGGTTCGCCTGGACCTGGCCCGTGCTGAGGACATCCTCGACGCTGATCACTACGGTCTTGAGGAAGTCAAAGAGCGCATCCTTGAATACCTCGCCGTGCAAAAGCGCGTGAAGAAAATTCGTGGTCCGGTTCTGTGTCTGGTCGGCCCGCCTGGTGTGGGTAAAACCTCCCTGGCTGAGTCGATCGCTAGCGCGACCAACCGCAAATTCGTGCGTATGGCCTTGGGTGGCGTGCGCGACGAAGCGGAAATTCGTGGCCATCGCCGCACCTACATCGGTTCGATGCCGGGCCGATTGATTCAAAAGATGACCAAAGTGGGCGTACGCAACCCGCTGTTCCTGCTCGACGAAATCGACAAGATGGGCAGCGACATGCGTGGCGACCCGGCGTCGGCACTGCTTGAGGTGCTGGACCCGGAACAGAACCACAACTTCAACGACCATTACCTGGAAGTCGACTACGACCTATCCGACGTCATGTTCTTGTGCACCGCCAACTCGATGAACATCCCGGCGGCGCTGCTCGACCGGATGGAAGTCATCCGTTTGCCGGGCTACACCGAAGACGAAAAGATCAACATCGCCGTCAAATACCTCACGCCCAAGCAGCTTCAAGCCAACGGCCTGAAGAAGGGCGAAGTGGAATTCGACGAAGAAGCGATTCGCGACATCGTGCGTTATTACACCCGTGAAGCAGGTGTGCGTAGCCTTGAGCGGCAGATTGCCAAGGTCTGCCGCAAGGCGGTGAAGGAGCATGCGCACGAAAAACGTTTTGCAATTCGTGTCAGCGCTGAAATGCTCGAGCACTTCCTGGGCGTACGCAAATTCCGCTACGGCCTGGCCGAACAGCAGGATCAGATCGGGCAGGTTACCGGCCTGGCGTGGACTCAGGTGGGTGGCGAGTTGCTGACCATCGAAGCGGCGGTCGTGCCGGGTAAAGGGCAACTGATCAAGACCGGTTCCCTGGGGGATGTGATGGTCGAATCCATCACTGCCGCGTTGACCGTGGTGCGCAGCCGCGCGAAAAGCCTGGGGATCCCCCTGGACTTCCACGAGAAGCGTGACACGCACATCCACATGCCCGAGGGGGCGACCCCTAAAGATGGCCCTAGCGCAGGCGTAGGCATGTGCACGGCCCTTGTTTCAGCCCTGACACAGATTCCGGTGCGTGCTGATGTGGCCATGACGGGTGAAATCACCCTGCGCGGCCAGGTTCTGGCGATTGGCGGCTTAAAGGAAAAACTGCTCGCGGCACACCGTGGTGGCATCAAGACGGTGATCATTCCGGAAGAAAACGTTCGCGATTTGAAAGAGATTCCTGACAACATCAAGGCCGACCTGCAGATCAAGCCCGTTAAATGGATTGACGAAGTCCTGCAAATTGCGCTGCAATACGCGCCGGAGCCGCTGCCGGATGTCGCGCCCGAGATGGTTGCGAAGGACGAAAAACGCGAGTCTGACTCTAAGGAAAGAATTAGCACGCATTAGTCTGGAGTGCCTGCCTTGACAGCTTTTTAGAGCCCTTGTTATAAAGCGGCTCTTCTAAGCGTCTGCAGGCCATTCAGCGCTTGTTTTTGCCACACCAAAAAAACTTAGAAACATACTCAATATAGACATAAGGGGACTTAGAGTGAACAAGTCGGAACTGATTGATGCTATCGCCGCATCCGCTGATATCCCGAAAGCTGCTGCTGGCCGTGCGCTGGACGCAGTAATCGAATCCGTCACTGGCGCTCTTAAGGCTGGCGACTCGGTTGTACTGGTTGGTTTCGGTACCTTCTCCGTCACTGATCGCCCAGCGCGTATCGGTCGTAACCCTCAAACGGGCAAGACGCTTGAAATCGCTGCTGCTAAAAAACCAGGCTTCAAAGCCGGTAAAGCCCTGAAAGAAGCTGTCAACTAAGTTCTCAAAGCCTTTGCCCAACCGAACAGGATTCATCCTGTGTCGGCAAGCGCAGCGGTCGTGCGGTCGGTCATCCGGCCTGACACACCGGGGTCGCGGTTACCAGCCCCCGTCCGCTTCGCCAGTTACGAGAAGGCGCATCCTCGGATGCGCCTTTCTTCTATCCGCTTTCTACCCACGCTCCGCGGTTGGTTAGTCAGTACAACCGTTTTGGGGGACGCATGCTGCAAAACATCAGGGACAATTCACAAGGCTGGATTGCCAAGACAATCATCGGAATCATCATTGCATTGATGGCTTTGACGGGTATCGACGCGCTTTTCACGGCCACAAGCACCAGCCAGGACGCTGCCAAGGTCAACGGTGAGGAAATCACCCGCAACGAGCTGACTCAAGCGGTCGACATGCAACGTCGCCAGCTGATGCAGCAACTGGGCAAGGATTTCGATCCTGCCTTGCTGGATGAAAAAATGCTGCGGGACTCGGCCTTGAAAGGTCTGGTCGATCGCAAGCTGCTACTTCAGGGCGCCAGCGATGCGAAGTTCACCTTCTCCGAAGCTTCGCTGGATCAGCAGATTCTGCAGACGCCTGAATTCCAGGTCGACGGCAAATTCAACGCCGACCGCTTTGATCAGGTTATTCGTCAACTGGGCTTCACCCGTCTGCAATTCCGCCAGATGCTGGCTCAGGAAATGTTGATCGGTCAGGTTCGCGCGGGCGTGGCAGGCAGTGCCTTTGTCACCGATGCCCAGGTTGAAGCCTTTGCCCGTCTGGAAAAACAGACCCGCGATTTCGCTTCGCTGACCCTCAACGCCGATGCCTCCGCGGTCAAGGTGACTGAGGACGAAATCAAGGCTCACTACGATGAACACGCCAAAGAGTTCATGAGCCCTGAGCAGGTGGTCCTGGATTACATCGAACTGAAGAAATCTTCTTTCTTCGACAAGGTGCAGGTCAAGGATGAGGATCTGCAGGCGGCTTACCAGAAGGAAATCGCTAATCTTGCCGAACAGCGCCGTGGCGCGCACATCCTGATCGATGTGAACGACAAGATGACCGACGAGCAGGCCAAGGCGAAGATTGAAGAAATTCAACAGCGTCTGGCCAAGGGTGAAGACTTCGCTGCGCTGGCCAAAGAGTTCTCCCAGGATCCGGGTTCGGCGTCCAAGGGCGGTGACCTGGGCTATGCAGGCAAGGGCGTCTACGATCCGGCCTTTGAAGACGCGCTGTATGCGCTGAACAAAGACCAGGTTTCCGCTCCGGTACGCAGCGACTTCGGCTGGCACCTGATCAAGTTGCTGGGCGTGGAAGCGCCGTCGGTGCCGACCTTTGCCAGCCTGAAAGACAAACTGACCAACGACGCGAAGTCCCAGCAGGTTGAGCAGCGTTTTGTCGAGGCTACCAAGCAGCTCGAAGACTCCGCGTTCGAAGCGTCCGACCTGGCTCAGCCCGCTCAGGACCTTGGCCTGAAAGTACAGACCAGCGCCCCGTTCGGCCGTGAAGGCGGCGAAGGCCTGACAGCTAATCGTGCCGTGATTCAGGCGGCTTTCAGCCCGGAAGTGCTGGAAGAGGGCTCCAACAGTAATGCGCTGGAGCTGGACCCAGAGACCGTCGTCGTGGTGCGCTCCAAAGAGCACCGCATGCCTGAGCAGCTGCCGCTGGAAGCTGTTTCTACAGCTATCCGCGCCAAGCTGGTCAAGGACCACGCTGCTGCTGCAGTCAAGGCCAAAGGCGAAGCACTGTTGGCGGGCTTGCGTGATGGCAAGATCCCTCTGGCTGCCAAGCAGGATGGTCATAGCTGGAACGTCATGGAAGCGGTCACCCGCGGTCAGGAAGGTGTAGATCCTGCTGTGCTGCAAGCGCTGTTCCGCATGCCCAAGCCTGAAGGCAAGGACAAGCCGGAGTTCACCAGCCTTTCGCTGGCAGATGGCAGCTTCGTGATTGTGCGCCTCAATGGCGTGAATCAGGCGGCAGCACCGACGGATGCCGAGAAGGCGCAGTACCGCCGCTTCCTCGCTTCACGTGAAGGCCAGCAGGATTTCGCTGCTTACCGTGCGCAGCTGGAAAGCAAAGCGAAGATCGAACGGTTTTGATGGTTTGATCGGGTAGTAAAAAGAAGGCCGCTCATTGAGCGGTCTTTTTTTGTGAAGGGAAAAGCTGGTCGGGGTACATATCCGTTGTTGGCGTGTGCTGGGATTATGGTTTCGCTCTTACAGCGGGTCACTTTTTTCGAACGCCAAGAAAGGCTTGAGTTTCGTCCTTCGGGGGCTGAGTACATATCCATTATTGGTGTGTGCTGGAATTATGGTTCCGCTCTTACAGCGGGTCACTTTTGGCAAACGCCCCAAAAGTAACCAAAAGGTCTCGCTCCTTTGTCCGGGTCTTCGCTGAGCTCAGACTTCCCTTGCTCCGGCATTGCTCCGTGGGGACGCCGCAATGGGCCATCCATGGCCCGGTGCGGCTAGCCCGGCATCCATGCCGGGCTCCCCACTACGCAATACCTGCGCTCGGCCTGCCACAAGTCGCAATTTGTGGCGTCTGCACTATCGCGTTCTGGCACAGCCCTAGACGTAACGTGATCTTTTCATTTACCAACGTAATAGCCAACAACTGCGCTTTCACAGTTGAACTCGGTTCGCTCACAGGTCGGCTATCAGGCCGCCTCGCGCGCATTTGATTTTGATCTTGGGCGCCCCGTTAAACCACGCTGGCCGGAATTCGATGTTGAGGCGTGGGGTAAACCGGCAGGGATGCCGGTTTAGCCGCACTGGGCCAGGGATGGCCCTTTGCGGCGGCCCCACGCATCAATGTCGAATTACGGGCATGCCGAGCCTAGGCGAGGGACCGAGTGGTGGGGCAAGAGCCTTTTGCTCACTTTTGGGCTTCAAAAGTGAGGCGCCGTAAGGGCGCAACCCATAGCGGCCGTTACCGCAGAAATGGATATGTACTCGCATCTCTCGGACAGGCGCTTTCCTCGTGGCCACAAAAAAGCCCGCAAATCTCTCGATTCACGGGCTCCCGATACCGCTCTGAAGATTACTCTTCGAGGTTACCCATCGCAGTCGTGTTGAAACCACCATCCACGTACATGATTTCGCCACTGATACCAGACGCCAGGTCCGAGCACAGGAACGCGCCGGCATTGCCGACTTCATCAATGGTCACGTTACGACGCAGTGGAGTCTGCGCTTCGTTCGCGGCCAGCATCTTGCGGAAGTTCTTGATACCGGAAGCGGCGAGAGTGCGGATCGGGCCAGCCGATACAGCATTCACGCGAGTGCCTTCCGGGCCAAGGCTGCCAGCCAGATAACGTACGCCCGCTTCCAGACTGGCCTTGGCCATGCCCATCACGTTGTAGTTAGGCATGGTGCGCTCGGCGCCCAGGTACGACAGAGTCAGCAGGCTGCCATTGCGGCCTTTCATCATCGGGCGGCCAGCCTTGGCCAGGGCCACGAAGCTGTAGGCGCTGATGTCGTGAGCGATGCGGAAACCTTCGCGGGTGGTGGCGTCGGTGAAATCGCCATCCAGTTGGTCGCCCGGCGCGAAGCCGACGGAGTGAACGATCACGTCCAGGCCGTCCCACTTCTTGCTCAGGTCTTCGAAGACCTTGGCGATTTCTTCGTCGCTTGCCACGTCACAAGGGAAGCACAGCTCAGGGCCCGAGCCCCAGCCAGCGGCGAATTCTTCGACGCGACCTTTGAGTTTGTCGTTCTGATAGGTGAAAGCAAGCTCTGCACCTTCGCGATGCATGGCGGCAGCAATACCGGATGCGATGGACAGTTTGCTAGCGACACCGACGATCAGGACGCGCTTACCGGCGAGAAAACCCATGTGTTGTTCCTCTTCAGGTTAATCGACAGCCACTGGTGCCAAAAAGGCGGCTTCCAGCAGCTGCTGTGTATAAGGATGTTGCGGTGCGGCAAAAATGGCTTGCGCGTCACCCTGTTCGACCACTTGGCCTTGCTTGACCACCATCAGCTGGTGGCTCAGCGCCTTGACGACAGCCAGGTCATGGCTGATGAACAAATACGTCAGGTTGTACTTGGTTTGCAGTGACCGCAGCAGCTCCACTACCTGGCGCTGAACTGTCCGGTCGAGGGCCGAAGTCGGCTCGTCCAGTAGAATCAGCGCCGGTTTCAATACCAGCGCCCGGGCAATGGCGATTCGCTGCCGTTGCCCGCCGGAGAACTCGTGAGGGTAGCGGTGCCGGGTTTCCGGATCCAGTCCTACCTCTCGGAGTGCTTCGATAATCGCCATTTCCTGCTCGTGTGCCGTGCCCATGCGATGAATGCGCAGGCCTTCACCCACGATTTCACTCACCGACATCCGCGGGCTGAGGCTGCCAAACGGGTCCTGGAATACCACCTGCATCTGCCGTCGCAGCGGACGAATCTGCTGCTGAGACAGGCAGTCTAGCGTTTCACCCTGGAAACGTATGGCCCCCTGGCTACCAATCAGCCTAAGGATCGCCAGACCCAATGTCGATTTACCCGAGCCGCTTTCGCCGACAATCCCCAGCGTCTGGCCCTTGGGCAGACTGAAGTGGATGCCGTCCACGGCTTTGACGTGATCGACGGTCTTTTTGAACAACCCTTTCTTGATCGGAAACCAGACCCGCAGATCGTCCACTTCCAGCAGCGGCGCGCCCGCAGCATTGGGCGAAGGCCCACCGCTAGGCTCTGCACCCAGCAGAACTCTGGTGTACGGATGCTGCGGCGAACGAAACAGTTCGTCACAAGACGCTTGTTCGACGATGCAACCGCGCTGCATGACACATACGCGGTTGGCTATTTGCTTCACAACGTTCAAATCATGGCTGATCAACAGCAACGCCATGCCCAGCCGGGCCTGCAAATCCTTGAGCAATTCGAGGATTTTCAGCTGCACGGTGACGTCCAGTGCGGTGGTCGGTTCGTCAGCGATCAACAGCTCCGGCTCGTTAGCCAGGGCCATGGCAATCATCACCCGCTGGCGCTGGCCGCCTGAGAGCTCATGTGGCAGGGCTTTGAGGCGTTTGCCAGGTTCGGGGATGCCTACCAGGTCCAGCAGCTCCAGCGTGCGGCGTGTGGCGTCTTTGCCGGTCAGGCCTTTGTGCAGGCCGAGCACTTCGTTGATCTGTTTTTCAATCGACTGCAGCGGGTTCAAGGAGGTCATCGGCTCCTGAAAGATCATCGCGATGCGATTGCCTCGGATGCCCTGCAGTTTTTTCTCGCTCAGGGTCAGCAGATCCTGCCCGGCATAGTGGATCGTGCCACTGGGATGGCGCGCCAACGGGTAGGGCAGCAGGCGCAGGATCGAGTGCGCTGTGACGGATTTACCCGAGCCGCTTTCGCCCACCAGCGCCAGGGTCTCCCCGCGACGAATATCGAAGCTGATGTTTTCCACCACTCGCTGGCAGCCTTCGCCGGAGACGAACTCGACGGCCAGATCGCGGATCTCGATCAGATTGTCCTGGTTCATGTCATTTCCTTGGGTCGAAAGCATCGCGGGCGGATTCACCGATAAACACCAGCAAACTGAGCATCACGGCCAATACCGCGAACGCGCTGATGCCCAGCCAGGGGGCTTGCAGGTTGGATTTGCCCTGGGCGACCAATTCGCCGAGCGACGGCGAGCCAGCAGGCAGGCCGAAGCCCAGGAAGTCCAGCGCGGTCAGGGTGCCGATGGCGCCAGTCAGAATGAACGGCATGAAGGTCATGGTCGAGACCATGGCATTGGGCAGAATGTGGCGGAACATGATCGCGCCGTTTTCCATGCCCAGCGCCCGTGCTGCGCGGACGTATTCCAGGTTACGGCCACGCAGGAACTCGGCGCGCACCACGTCTACCAGGCTCATCCAGGAAAACAGCAGCATGATGCCCAGCAGCCACCAGAAGTTGGGCTGCACGAAACTGGCCAGAATAATCAGCAAATACAGCACCGGCAGCCCCGACCAGATTTCCAGAAAGCGCTGGCCGAGCAAATCCACCCAGCCGCCATAGAACCCCTGCAAGGCGCCTGCAACTACGCCAATGATCGAGCTAAGAATGGTCAAGGTCAGAGCGAACAGCACCGAAACCCTGAAGCCATAGATCACTCGGGCCAGTACATCGCGGCCCTGATCGTCGGTGCCCAGCAGGTTCTCCGAAGACGGCGGGGCAGGGGCCGGGACTTTCAGGTCGTAATTGATGCTCTGGTAACTGAAAGGGATCGGCGCCCACAGGGTCCAGCCGTCTTTGGCGGCCAGCAGTTCCTTGATGTACGGGCTCTTGTAGTTGGCTTCCAGGGGGAATTCCCCGCCAAAGGTGGTTTCCGGGTAGCGCTCGAAGACCGGGAAGTACCAGCTGCCGTCATAGCGCACGGCCAGCGGCTTGTCGTTGGCGATCAGTTCCGCGCCCAGGCTCAGGCCAAACAGGATCAGGAACAGCCACAGCGACCACCAGCCGCGCTTGTTGGATTTGAAACGCTCGAAACGGCGACGATTCAGAGGAGACAACTTCATATCAATGTTTCCTGCTTTCGAAGTCGATGCGCGGGTCCACCAGTGTGTAGGTGATGTCACCGATCAGTTTCACCACCAGCCCCAGCAGGGTGAAGATAAACAGGGTACCGAACACCACCGGGTAGTCGCGGTTGATCGCCGCCTCGAAGCTCATCAGGCCCAGGCCGTCGAGGGAGAAAATCACCTCCACCAGCAACGAACCGGTGAAGAAAATACCGATGAACGCTGAGGGGAAACCGGCAATCACCAGCAGCATCGCGTTACGGAACACATGGCCATAAAGCACGGCGCGGTTGCTCAGGCCCTTGGCCTTGGCGGTAATCACGTATTGCTTGCCGATTTCATCGAGAAAGCTGTTTTTGGTCAGCAGGGTCATGGTGGCGAAGTTGCCAATCACCAATGCGGTCACCGGCAGGACCAGGTGCCAGAAGTAATCAAGGATTTTGCCGCCCAGACTCAGTTCATCGAAGTTGTTCGAGCTCAGGCCGCGCAGCGGGAACCAGTCGAAATAACTGCCCCCGGCAAACATCACGATCAGCAGGATCGCGAACAGAAACGCGGGGATGGCGTAACCCACGATGATCGCCGAGCTGGTCCAGACATCGAAGTGGCTGCCGTGCCGGGTGGCTTTCGCGATCCCCAGCGGGATCGACACCAGGTACATGATCAGCGTGCTCCATAACCCCAGGGAAATGGACACCGGCATCTTCTCGACGATCAGATCAATGACTTTGGCGTCGCGAAAAAAAACTGCTGCCGAAATCCAGCTGCGAGTAGTTTTTGATCATGATCCACAGGCGTTCCGGCGCCGACTTGTCGAAGCCGTACATCTTCTCGATTTCCTTGACCAGCGCCGGGTCCAACCCCTGGGCACCGCGATAGTTGGAGCCCGCGACCGACACCTCCGCGCCGCCTCCGGCAATCCGGCTAGTGGCGCCGTCGAAGCCTTCGAGTTTGGCGATCATCTGCTCGACCGGCCCGCCGGGCGCTGCCTGAATGATGACGAAGTTGATCAGCAGGATGCCGAACAGCGTCGGGATGATCAGCAGCAGACGCCGGAAAATATAAGCCAGCATGTTATTGCTCCGCACTGGCCGGGGTAGCACCCGGTTGTTGGGCCTGCTGCGCCGGAGGCGCAGGACGGGCGTCAGGCTTGTACCACCAGGTGTTGGTGCCAATGTCCGACAGGGCTTTCACGCCGGGATGGGCAATGTGGTCCCAATAGGCGACGCGCCAGGTCTTGATGTGCCAGTTGGGCAGCACGTAGAACCCCCAGAGCAGAACACGATCCAGCGCCTTGGCATGGTCGACCAGGCTTTGACGGGAGTCGGCGTTGATCAGGCCGTCCACCAGGCTGTCCACCGCCGGGTCCTTGAGGCCCATGAAATTGCGGCTGCCGGACCGGTCGGCGCTGACCGAATGAAAGTACTCGCGCTGCTCGTTGCCCGGTGAGCTGGACTGCGGGAAGCTGCTGACGATCATGTCGTAGTCCCGGGAGCGCAGGCGGTTAACGTATTCGGCTGAGTCCACGCGGCGGATGGTCAGTTCGATACCCAGGTCACTGAGGTTGCGCTTGTACGGCAGCAGGATGCGTTCGAACTGGGTCTGGGCCAGCAGGAACTCCAGTTTCATCGGGTTGCCCTGGGCGTCGCTCATCTTGTCGTTCTTGACCGTCCAGCCCGCCTCTTGCAGCAACTGGAAGGCGCGCCGCAATTGCGGGCGAATCATGCCGCTGCCGTCGTTGATCGGCAACTGGAAAGCTTCGCTGAACACGCGCTCCGGGACCTTGCCGCGCAGAGGTTCGAGGATTTTCAGCTCCTCGCCGGAGGGCAGGCCGCTGGAGGCCATTTCCGAGTTGTCGAAATAGCTTTTGGTGCGGCTGTAGGAGCCATTGAACAGCTGTTTGTTGGTCCACTCGAAGTCCAGCAGCAGGGTCAGTGCTTCACGGACCTTCGGGTCCTGGAATAACGGGCGACGCAGGTTCATCACAAAGCCTTGCATGCCTTGCGGGTTGCCGTTGGGCAGCTCTTCCTTGATCAGTCGGCCTTCACGCACGGCAGGTGTGTCGTAGGCGGTGGCCCAGTTCTTCGCGCTGGTTTCCAGCCAGTAGTCGAACTGCCCGGCCTTGCCTGCCTGCAGCGCCACATCGAAATCGCGGTAGTAGTCGTAGCTCATGACGTCGAAGTTGAACAGCCCGCGGTTGATCGGCAGGTCTTTGGCCCAGTAGTCCTTGACCCGCTCGTAACGCACCGACCGTCCAGCCTTGACCTCAGCGACCTTGTAAGGCCCGCTGCCGAGCGGGAAGTCGAGGTTGCCTTTATTGAACTCGCGGTTTGCCCAGAAGTGTTTGGGCAGCACCGGCAACTGGCCGAGGATCAAGGGCATTTCCCGGCTCTGGTTGTCCTTGAACTTGAACAGCACGCGCAACGGATCTTCGACCACCACCTTATCGACGCCTGCGTAGTAGGCGCGGTACATCGGGGCGCCGTCCTTGATCAGGGTGTTGAACGAGAACTCTACGTCTTCGGCGCGGATCGGGTGGCCGTCATGAAAGCGCGCCTCGGGGCGCAGGTAGAAGCGCACCCAGGAGTTGTCCGGAGCCTTTTCGATCTTGCTGGCGATCAGGCCATACTCGGTCATCGGCTCATCAAGGCTCGAACGGGCCAGGGTGTCGTAGATCAGGCCGACGTCATCGGCGGGCGTGCCTTTATTGATGAACGGGTTGAGGCTGTCGAAACTGCCGAACCCGGCCTGGCGAAACTGCCCGCCCTTGGGCGCATCCGGGTTCACGTAGTCAAAATGCTTGAAGTTGGCCGGGTACTTGGGCGCTTCGTCATACATGGTCACGGCATGTTGAGGCGCCGCTTGAACGGTACAGGCCAGCCCGGCAAGGAAGAGGCCGCCAGCCTGCATCAGCAGGGAACGCAAAACGGTCATTGGGTCTTCTCCAGGGATTTAAGCCACCACGCGCGCAACCCCAGGGTGTAGGGCGGGGTGGTGACCATGGCGAACCGGTTTCGGTAAGCCAGACGATGATTGTTCAGGTACCAGTTGGGAATCATGTAGTGCTGCCACAGCAGGACGCGATCCAGTGCCCGGGCCGCCGCCACTTGCCCGTCGCGAGTTTGCGCGCCGAGTAATTGATTGAGCAGCCCGTCCACCACCGGGTTGGCGATACCGGCGTAGTTCTTGCTGCCTTTGATCTCGGCCTGGCTGGAATGAAAATACTGCCATTGCTCAAGACCCGGGCTGAGCGTCTGCGCCATGGTCATGCTCACCATATCGAAGTCGAATTGATCCAGGCGTTGCTTGTACTGGGCGCGGTCCACAGTGCGCAAACCGGCGTCGATCCCGATGCGTCGCAGGTCTTCGATAAACGGTTGGAAGATTCGTTCAAGGCTGGGGTTGACCAGCAATATTTCGAAACGTAGCGGTTGATTGTCGGCATTCACCAAGCGTTGATCCGACCACTTCCAGCCTGCGTCCGCCAGCAGCTTCAAGGCTTTGCGCATGGTTTCACGGGGGATGCCGCCGCCGTCGGTTTTCGACACGCTGAACGGCTGGGTAAACAGGCTGGCGGGCAACTGATCGCGATACGCCGAGAGCATCAGCCATTCCGCGCCCGTGGGCAGGCCGGTGGCGGAGAACTCGCTGTTGGGGTAGTAACTCAGGGTTCGCGCGTAGGCATCACTGAACAGGGTGCGATTGGTCCACTCAAAGTTGAACATCAGCCCCAGAGCTTCGCGCACCCGGACATCGGCGAACGCGCTGCGACGGCTGTTCATGAACAGCCCCTGGGTCTGGGTCGGGATCTTGTGCGGGATCTGCGCCTTGATCACCTGACCATTGGCTACGGCGGGGAAGTTGTAGCCCGTGGACCAGTTCTTGGCCTGATGCTCGATATAAATATCGAATTCGCCAGCCTTGAAGGCTTCGAAGGCCACGTCGCTGTCGCGATAAAACTCAACCTCGACCCTGTTGAAGTTGTACTTGCCGCGATTGACCGGCAGGTCCTTGCCCCAGTAATCCTTGACCCGCTCGAACACCAGTTGTCGGCCGGGCATGACCTTGGTGATGCGGTACGGCCCGCTGCCCAGTGGCGGCTCGAAGGTGGTGGCCTTGAAGTCGCGGTCTTTCCAGTAATGCTGCGGCAGCACCGGCAACTCGCCCAGGCGCAGGATCAGCAGGGGATTGCCTGCCCGTTTGAAGACAAACCGAATCCGATGGCGATTGAGGATGTCGACCCGCTGCACTTCCTGCAACGCGGTGCGGTATTGCGGGTGGCCATCCTTGAGCAGCGTGCGGTAGGAAAAGGCTACGTCGTAGGCGGTGATGGGCTTTCCGTCGTGAAAGCGAGCCTGAGGGCGCAGGTTGAACACCACCCAGCTGCGATCCTCGCTGAACTCCACGCTCTGGGCGATCAGGCCGTAACTGGACGTTGGCTCATCGCCGGAAGGGTCGTACTGCCCGGTTCCGACCATCAGGGTTTCGTTCAGCTCGTTGACGCCGTATTGCAGGAAATTGCCAGTGGAAACCGGGCTGCTGCCTTTGAAGGTGTATGGGTTCAGGGTGTCAAAAGTGCCGAACGCCATCATTCGCAAGGTGCCACCCTTCGGCGCCTCGGGATTGACCCAGTCGAAGTGCGTAAAACTGGCCGGATACTTGAGCACACCGAATTGCGCATAGCCATGGCTTTCGCTGATGGCCGCGCAGACAGGAAAGCTCAAGACCAGGCTTAGGGCGAGCAGGAAGGGACGTATCACGATCCAGACGGCTTGGGCTTTTGGGTCGGTAACATTAACAGCTTGTATCGACTGGAAAAAGGGCAGGGGAGTTAAGTGCGGGTGCTGGCGGAGTAAGGCGCATTTTTTTCCGTACATATCCATTGCTGCGGTAACGGCTGCTTATGGTTCCGCTCTTACAGCGGGTCACTTTTGGCAAACGCCCCAAAAGTAACCAAAAGGTCTGTGCCCCACCACTCGGTCCCTCGCTAGTGCTCGGCATGCCCGTAATTCGACATTGATTCGGCGGGCCGCCGCGAAGGGCCATCCCTGGCCCAGCGCGGCTAAACCGGCATCCCTGCCGGTTCACCCGCCGAATCAATATCGAATTCCGGCCAGCGTGGTTTGACGGGGCGCTTAAGATCAACAGCCAGATCAACAGCCAGATCAACAGCAGAATCGGATTCCTGTAGGAGCCAACTTGTTGGCGAGGGCGATGGACCTGCGTGCATAGCAACATCGCCTCGCGAACAAGTTCGCTCCTACAGTTGAAATGCGAACTCGCTCGCGAATCCGGCGCTGCGGTTGTTAGCGCGAATCGCTTTCGCAGCCTTCGGCAGCACCTACAGGGTTGGCGGATTTTCAGGCATAGCCCGGACCTGTAGGAGCTGACCGAGGTTACGAGGGCTGCGAAGGCGGTCTATCAGGCACACCGCTTTATCGTTCTTCGCGAGCAAGCTCGGCTCCCACATAAGCAGTGCAGACGGTAAATACGGTGCGGTAAGTTCACGCAACAGGCCGGCTTTCAGGCCGCCTCGCGCGCTTTTGATTTGGCTTTTGATCTTAGGCGCCCCGTCAAACCACGCTGGCCGTAATCCGATATTGATTCGGCGGGCAAACCGGCAAGGATGCCGGTTTAGCCGCGCTGGGCCAGGGATGGCCCTTCGCGGCGGCCCGCCGAATCGATGTCGGATTACGGGTATGCCGAGCACCAGCGAGGGACCGAGTGGTGGGGCAAGAGCGTTTTGCTTACTTTTGCGCTCTATCAAAAGTGAGGCGCTGTAAAAGCGCAACCGTAAGCAGCCGTTACTGCAGCAACGGATATGTACACAACATCACATCCAGCCTCATCACGGGCAAGCACCGCCCCCCTCAGGGTTAGCGCCTTGCCCGACACACATCAATGCGGCAGGTAAACAGTCAATGTCTGACCCGGCTTGAGCGCCGATCCGGTACGAGGGTTCCAGCGCTTGAGATGTTGCATCTCAACGTTGAAGCGCTTGGCGACCAGGTACATCGAGTCGCCTTTCTGGATCTTGTACTGCATGGACTTTTTGTCAGCCGATTTTGCGCTGGCTGTTGCTGTGCTCTTAGCCTTGGGGGTGTTGTCCTGCATCACCAGGGTCTGACCGACTTTCAGGTTTTGCCCTGACAGCTTGTTCCAGTGCTGCAGATCCTTGACGTCGACCTTGTTGGTCTTGGCAATCAGCGACAGGTTGTCCCCGGCCTTGACCGTGTAGCTGCGGCTGCGAGCTGGCCTGGACGTGCTCGCCAGTTCTTCGAACACCGGTTGTGCAGGGCGCATGCCAGGCTGGGTCGGGATGGTCAGGGACTGGCCAATGCTCAGGCTATTGCCCGAAAGCTTGTTGCTGCTTTTCAACGAACTCACGGAAACCTGGTAACGACTGGCCAGGCTGGCGAGCGTGTCACCCTTGCGCACACGATACTGCTGCCAGTCGACCAGTTCCTGAGGCTTCATGTTCGACAGGCTGGCAGTCAGCAGTTGTTTTTTGGAGGTTGGCACCAGCAAATGCTGGGGGCCATCGATGGTCAGGCGTTTCTTGAAGGCCGGGTTGAGCTGGATCAGCTCGTCCTCGTCGATGTCGGCCATGGCCGCAACCTTGGACAGGTCCATGCGCTGGTTCAGCTCGACCACTTCAAAGTACGGCTGGTTGGCGATCGGGTTGAGGTTCACGCCGTAGGCTTCCGGGGCCAGAACCACCTGGGACAAGGCCAGCAGCTTGGGCACGTAGTCTTTGGTTTCCTGCGGCAGCGGCAGGTTCCAGTAGTCCGTCGGCAGGCCGAGCTTTTCGTTGCGTTCGATGGCGCGGCTGACCGTGCCTTCGCCCGCATTGTAAGCGGCGAGGGCCAGCAGCCAGTCGCCGTTGAACATGTCGTGCAGGCGGCTCAGGTAATCCATGGCCGCGCCGGTGGAGGCCTGAATATCCCGGCGCCCATCGTAGAAGTTGGTCTGGCGCAGATTGAAATAACGCCCGGTGGACGGTATGAACTGCCACAGGCCAACGGCGTTGCTGCGCGAAACGGCCATCGGGTTGTAAGCGCTTTCGATGACCGGGAGCAGCGCCAGTTCCAGCGGCATGTTGCGCTCTTCTAGACGCTCAACGATGTAGTGCATGTACAGGCTGCCGCGCTCGCCCGCGTTTTCAAGAAACGAAGGATTGTTGGCGAACCACAGGCGTTGTTGATCGATGCGCGGGTTCAGGTCGTTGCCTTGCTGCAACTGAAAGCCCTGACGCATGCGTTCCCAGACATCCGTCGCCGGTGCCAGTGGGGCGGGTTTATGACTCAGAAAGATCGGTTTTTGCTTGATCCCCGCTGCCAGATTCGGCGCGCGTTGGGTACTGCTCGGTTCGATATGGCTGGTGGTCTGACAGCCCGCGAGCGTAGCGCTCACGGCGACAGCGATAGCTTGAGCCAACCGAGTCAATGCGTCTGAATTGAGGGTACTGCTTATAGATGACGACATTGGCTGGGAGATAGTTCCAGGCGAAAATGTCGGGCGATTCTAGGAACAGCCCTGCCAACGGTCAACCTTTGAGCGTTTTTGCCTTTGCGGCAGTGCCTGTCAGAAGCTGTCTTTCCAGGCCCTCAAGGCAGCAAAAATCTCGCTTGGCGACTGATTGGAGGTGCCAGCCCGTTCGTCCGCTTTTTCTTTAACAGATGTTTCATTAGTACGAATGAATGGGTTCGTGAGACGTTCCAGGGCTAGATTTGAAGGCAGGCTGATGCGATTTTCGCTGCGCCACTGGGTCACTTGAGTCAGGCGCGCGGCGATGTCGGCGTTGTGCGGTTCCACTGCCTGGGCGAAGCGCAGATTAGTCAGGGTGTATTCGTGGGTGCAGTACACCAGGGTGTTGTCCGGCAGTTCATTCAAACGGCTCAATGACTGGTGCATTTGCGCCGGTGTGCCCTCGAACAGGCGTCCGCAACCGGCCGCGAACAGTGTGTCGCCGCAGAACAACAGTGGCTCGGGTGTGCTCGCGTGATAAAAGGCTATGTGCCCAAGGGTATGGCCCGGTACGGTGAAGACATCGAAGTCCAGGCCCAGCACGTTGATGCGGTCGTTGTCGGTCAGGTCGACATCGCGCGCCGGAATGTTCTCGGCGGCAGGTCCCGAGACTGTGGCGCCCGTGTGTTGTTTGAGCTGGGCAACACCGCCGACGTGATCGTGATGGTGGTGGGTGACCAGAATGTCGCACAGGGTCCATTCCGGGTGTTGCGCGAGCCAGTCGAGCACTGGCCCAGCGTCACCGGGATCGACCACAGCGCAGCGTTTGCTGGAAGGATCTTGTAACAACCAGATGTAGTTGTCGGTAAAAGCGGGCAATGCGTCGATCTGTATCATGGCTCAGTTCGCTTGGCAGTAAACAATAAGGCATCTTAGAGTCTGAAGACGCTCGATGCGAGGATCACACATGACCAATGAAGCATTCGCCCAGGCTGATCCGGAGTGGCTCGCACTGATCAGTTCAGCGCGCGAATGGTTGTCCGGGCCTCTGGGGCAGCTGTTATTGCAGGAAGAACGCCGGATGCTCGAAGAGGAGCTCGGGCGTTTTTTTGGCGGGTATCTGGTCCATTACGGCCCCTCCGCAGAAACCCCGCCTGCAGCGCAACAGGTCCAGCGCAACGTGCGCCTCGGGGCGCCGCTGCCGGGGGTGGAAATTGTCTGCGAAGAACAGGCCTGGCCGCTCAGCGAACATGCCGCTGACGTGGTAGTCATGCAGCACGGCCTGGATTTCTGCCTGTCGCCCCACGGCCTGTTGCGTGAAGCGGCCAGCAGCGTGCGCCCCGGCGGGCATCTGCTGATCGTCGGCATCAACCCTTGGAGTACCTGGGGTTTGCGCCATCTTTTCGCCAAGGATGCGCTGCATAAAGCGCGCTGCATTTCGCCGTCACGGGTGGCGGACTGGCTGAACCTGCTGGGCTTCGCGCTGGAGAAACGGCGCTTCGGATGCTATCGTCCGCCGCTTGCTTCAGCGAGCTGGCAAGCACGTCTTGCAGGCCTCGAACGTCTCGGTAATGGCTGGCAGAGCCCTGGCGGCGGCTTCTATTTATTGGTTGCCCGCAAACTGGTGGTGGGGCTGCGGCCGTTGCGCGAGCAGCGTCGCGAGCCGATGGGCAAGCTGATTCCGCTGCCCATGGCCAAGGTCAATCGCAGCACTTGCGAGCCTGAACAGCGCTGAAGCCAACTCATTCTGGATGTTTGTACATGAGCGATACTGTTGAACTGTTCACTGATGGTGCCTGCAAAGGCAACCCTGGCCCTGGCGGCTGGGGGGCGTTACTGGTCTGCCAGGGAGTCGAAAAGGAGCTGTGGGGTGGCGAAGCCAACACCACCAATAACCGCATGGAGCTGACCGGGGCCATTCGTGGCCTTGAAGAGCTCAAGCGTTCCTGCAATGTGACCCTGGTGACCGACTCGCAATATGTGATGAAAGGCATCACCGAGTGGATGGTCAACTGGAAAAAGCGCGGCTGGAAGACGGCCGCCAAAGAGCCGGTGAAAAACGCTGATCTCTGGAAGTTGCTGGATGAACAAGTCAATCGCCACACCGTGACCTGGCAATGGGTGCGGGGCCATATCGGCCACCCGGGCAACGAGCGCGCCGACCAGTTGGCCAACCGTGGTGTGGATGAAGTAAGAGGCATCAAGCATGCGTAGTGTTGTACTCGATACCGAAACGACCGGTATGCCGGTCACTGACGGCCACCGGATCATCGAGATCGGTTGCGTCGAATTGATCGGCCGTCGCCTGACCGGGCGGCATTTCCACGTTTACCTGCAACCGGATCGCGAGAGCGACGAGGGCGCCATCGGCGTCCACGGCATCACCAACGAATTTCTGGTGGGCAAGCCACGCTTTGCCGAAGTCGCCGATGAGTTCTTCGAGTTCATCAAAGGCGCACAGTTGATCATCCACAACGCGCCGTTCGACGTTGGCTTCATCAACAACGAATTTGCCCTCATGGGCCAGCGTGATCGCGCCAACATCACTGACCATTGCACGGTGCTCGACACCTTGCTCATGGCCCGTGAACGCCATCCGGGCCAGCGCAACAGCCTTGATGCCCTGTGCAAACGCTATGGCGTCGACAACTCCGGCCGTGAGCTTCACGGCGCGTTGCTCGACTCCGAGATCCTTGCTGACGTTTACCTGACCATGACCGGTGGCCAGACCAGTCTGTCCCTGGCGGGCAATGCCAGTGACGGCAATGGTTCCGGAGAAGGATCGGGCAATACGGCCACCGAAATCCGCAGGCTGCCGAGCGATCGCCCGCGTTGCCGTGTGATCCAGGCCAGCGAGAGCGAGCTGGCCGAACATGACGTGCGCATGGCCGCCATCGCCAAATCGGCGGGTGCGCCCGCATTGTGGGTGCAGTTGCAAGAGGCCGCGGCCCAGGCCCCGGCATGATAGAGCGATCGACCCATTCACTGACAGCGTAACGGGGTCACGATGGCAAATCCGGCGCTAAGCATCCGGGTGGCAGACGAATGCTTCGAGGATTACATCCTCAACAGCGAGTTCACCTTCACGGTCAGCGGTTATGCGCTGGCGCAGGTGGGGGAGCGCGTGGATTGCTGGAAGATTGAGCCGGTTGAGCCCTATCGCAAGAATTACGGCATTGATTCCCAGGAGTTCTGCGATTACCGCGACGCGTCCGATAGCACCGTGCTGGTCGCCTGGCTGGGTGAGCAGGCCGTCGGGCATATGGTGCTGAGCACCCATTGGAATGGCTTTGCACACATTGACGAGTTGGCGGTCGATGCCGCCGCACGGCGCAACGGCGTCGCCCGTGCGTTGCTGGACGTGGCGCGGTTCTGGAGCCGCAAGCGTGATTTGCCGGGGATCATGCTGGAGACTCAGAACAATAATCTGGCGGCTTGTCGTCTGTATGAGAGTTATGGGTTTGTGGTCGGCGGTGTTGATCATCTGCGTTATCGCGGGATTGATCCGCAGACGCGGGAGGCGGCGATTTTTTGGTATTTGATGTTTGGGTGATTTGCTGCTGGGTTCGTAGGTCGTTGGTTTGTGTACATATCCGTTGTTCAGGTAACGGCTGCTTAGGGTTGCGCTCTTACAGCGCCTCACTTTTGACTGGGCCGGCATTCCGGCTCTATCAAAAGTGAGGCGCTGTAAGGGCGCAACCCTAAGTGACCGTTACCCAGGTAATGGTTATGCCCACAAAAAACATCTCAGACAGGATGTGAGTGCCTTTGAAGTGATGAGGCCACCGAAATTCTCACGCCATCACCCAAACCTCATCGCAAGCAAGCCTCGCTCCCACAGGGATAACCAAAGCTCGCAAGCAACGCCATCAAGGCGTACGCGTCATCGTCACACCCGATTGAACCAGCTGAAAATCATCCCCACCCAAGTGGGTTACCCGATCGCCAATTGCCAGGCGATAGGTAGAAACAGGCTCAGCGCCGCCAAGCTCGGTCTCGGTCACCTGTGATTCGCGGAATTCATGCACCGAATAAATACGACCTTCGGCGTCTCGTGCATGAAACTGTCCAACCAAAACTGAAGCCATTTGCTTTGTAACCTCTGGGTATAACCGCTTGTTTACGCTTGCATGCTAACACCGCGTGGGCAGTCATTGCGGGCCGTGTGCACTCAAGCGGTGTAGACCGCTTTTTTCAACGCGAGTTTGCTGGCGATAAAAAAATAAGTCTTTAGACCTTTTGTGCTTTTAATTCACCCGGTGGGGCGATGCAATCTGCACCTTGGCGCCAACTTAATCTATAACTAACGGCTCTTGTCATTTGCTGAAGGAAATCTCCATGAGTCAGGTTTATTCAATCGCGGTCGTTGTGGGCAGCCTGCGTGCCGAGTCCATCAACCGGAAAATCGCCCTCGCATTGGCCGACCTCGCTCCAGCGAACCTGCAATTGAAGATTGTCGAGATTGGCGACTTGCCGCTCTACAACGAAGACACCGATACCGCGACCTCGACGCCACCGGCATACGCGGCATTTCGCCAGCAGATCGGCGCGGCAGACGGGGTTCTGTTTGTCACCCCGGAATACAACCGTTCGGTGCCGGGTGCGCTGAAAAATGCTATCGACGTTGGGTCGCGCCCATACGGTAAAAGCTCGTGGAGCGGTAAGCCGGGTGCGGTGATCAGTGCTTCGCCAGGCGCCATCGGTGGTTTCGGTGCCAACCATCACTTGCGCCAGTCCCTGGTGTTTCTCAACGTCCCGTGCCTGCAGCAACCTGAAGCCTACCTGGGCAATGCCGGGACCTTCTTTGACGCCGCCGGTACCCTGTCGGAACAGACCCGACCGTTCCTGCAAACCTTCATCAATGCCTATGCGGCCTGGGTGGAGCAGATCAAAAAAGCCTGACTCAAGGGGATTGATCAAACCCTGCTTTATGTACCGCCTGCCTAGAGTGGCCGGTCGATAAGCTCTCGTTTTCGTCTCGCTGTCGCATGCAAACCCATGTGGCAGCGGGTCTACCGGGAGTGTTTATGTCAACCGATCGTGTTTCTACCCCTTATTTCTGTGCTGAGTCTCTCAAGTCGCGATTTGACGCCAGCCTCGCCCGCGCCTGGCGAACAGGGCTCGTCAACGATGAAGAATACCGGCAGCTGAAAAGCCTCCTCGACCCACCCGAGTCCGACGTGTTTCGCGACTGCGGACTGCGAGTCGACCGCCTGGTCACTAACGATGGAATTCTGATCAGTGATGAGTTGGCCGGCGCGCTGGTGATCAGCTCAAGCGAATCTGGCGGCAACGGTGTTTATCTCGACACCTTGCTCTACGGTCTGGAGCGATTCGACGACCGCACCGCGCTGCTCAACGCACTTGAAAATTACACGCCATCCGATGCCAAGCCAGCCTTTGAGTGTGAGCTGATCGAAGGTGACCTGTTCGAGCAGCGGATGGAGGGGATCATTGATCAACAGGTGGCACGCCTGCGTGATCTGGCAGGGCATCTGCAGCGTATTCCTTCGCTGGAACGGGCGCTGACACAGGCCATTCGGGAGCACACCGATACGTTATTGCCCGATGTCGCGACCGATCTGTCGTTGCCACGGGTGCAATGGTTTGCGGCCGACAGGGGCCCCTCAACCCTGAGTACGTTTAATCAGACGCTGGTCCAGGCGGCCTTCGATACCCTGATCAGCCAGCCTGCGTCGTTGCCCCGTCGCTTATACCTGCGCAGTAATGGCCAAGTCCTCGACGCCACTCATGACAAGCGCTACGACAGACTGCTGTCGGACGCGGTGGACGGGTTGACGCCGGTCTATGAAGCGTTGCTGAGCAGTTACTGGCGGCACCCTGACGTATGGGGGCAGACGCCGCAAATGCTGGCGGCGCAGGGGTTGGCAGGGGCTTTTCGTCAGGCGTTATTGAAAGGGCTGCACGATGGCAGCCTGCTGGCCGAGGAATTCGCTCATTTGGGCGGCATGCTCGATCCCGTGGCCAGTCGCAGGGAACGCTCGGTCATGGGCAAGCGTCTGGCGCTAGTGATCAAAGACCAGCCACCCGTGAAACTGGTGGGCCTTATATTGATGGTCGGCAGCCCGTTGCCTGATCTGATTATCTATTGCGCATTGCACGGCATCCGGCGTTTCGCCACCTTCAAAGCGTTGGCCGATCACTATGCAGCAGCAGCAGCGGGGCGCAATGAGTTGCGGTTTCACGTATCGCTCAATGATCAAGCGCTGCTGAGTACCGATGGCGATCTGAAAATCGAGGCTTATGAAATCGAGCAGCCGCTGTTCACTGACACTATTGAGGCGATTATCGGGCTGCAAAAGCGCAATCTTGGTTTTGTCCTGGCGAGTACGTTTTCTGATCCTGAATCAGCTGCCGCTAAAGTTGACGATGCACTGGACGTCCGTCACCTGATCGATCGCCGACTTGCATCGTTCGATACCGGTGGCCGCTGGCTGCAAGCGCCTGTGGCTTTTGCTCAGCAATGGCCGCCAGTGTCATCGGCGGCCAAGGTGCTGACTCCACCAAGCCCCCCACCGCCCGCGCTGACCTGGATAGCCCGGATCGACGAACTGGAGAAAACCCTTCAGTGGCTCAATGGCGCTCATGCCGATATGGGGGAGTGCGCGGGGCTAATGCTCAATGAGTATCTGGCGATGTTTGCCGAGCCCTCGCTGGACGCGAAAAGTATCGGAGTGAGTTGGCCTGATGGCGCTCGCCTGAATGAAGAAGACAACGAGGTTTTCTCCGGCACTCCAGTTTCAAGCCCGCCCTCAATACCGCTGGCATTGGTCGATTTAGTGTTGGAAAAGCTCAGTGGTTATCGTGCGAAACCGGTTCCGCAATCAGCTGTCGTTGTCAGGATGTCGCCGGGGCGAGCAGAGCCTGAGAGGCTGCCCATGCTGGCTGCCGATTTTATCAATCTGATGCTGGAGCGGGTTTCTTCACGGATTGTCGAGGTGTTTCTGCATCGGCTTAAGCGGGGTTATTTCGGGCCCGTGCGATCGGCCCATCGGCAGATTGTTCCTGTCAATGTTGCCAAGCGTTTTCTTGAGGACGTGTTGCGCCAGGAATGTGAGCTCAGTCAGCGGGTGGACAAAGCCGAGCGTCCCTTCTTAAAGATGCTTGAGCAGGTGCTCAATTACCCTGTGCGCAGCATGCGCATGCCCCAGGGCGAGGAGCGGGTCGAGGTCTACAGCGTTTACCTGGAGCACGATAGCGATCAAGCCCCCGCGCTATTGAGCAATTGTTTTGTCCTGCATCGCCCCCTGCATACCCATGAGCATGTGGTGTGCTGGTCGGCTTTGTCGGGTATCGAGGTGCTCAGATCCTTCAATGCACTCAAGGTGCGGCTCAATCGACGCCTGGCTGTCGGCTCGAGTCGCGAACATTGGCTGGGGCTGCTGAGCGAACCGGACCGTAGTCGGATCCGGACCTGTCTTGAGCAGCCAGACCAAGCGCCACTGGGGTTACAGTTCAACCGGATCGACAACGACTTCGTCGACGCGCTGCTGCACATCGAATATCAACGTCAACACAACAACGTTGAACAGGCGCTGAACCGTGCAGTTCCAGGCTTGATGTCCGCCCAGATACTGCAGCGTTTCACCCGCGTGGCTATGGATGACGAAGGGATGAGTCGCGCATTGAGTACAGTCTCGGTCGCTGCTCACCGTCAAATTATGCAAAGCATTCAGCCGTCTTGGCTGAGTGAGGCCTCGCTTGACGATTTGAGTACTTACATCCGGCTATTGGAGCGTCATTATCTCAATGACGATCCCTCCCATGTTCTTTTGCCGGGCATTCCTTCGCTGCAGGGTTTCGCCCGTACACAGTTAATCAACCGCCTCAACGCTGACTATCCCAACCAGCTCCCGGACCCGGACCTGATAACGGTGACGTTCACTCAGTATGTGCCTGCTTCGGTATCGACCGGCGAAATACCCTCTTCGTTGCCTGCAGCGACCGTCGTCAACACTGAAACCCTGACAGAGTTCGCCCTCAATCATTTCAGCAATGTGGCTGGAGCAGTTCTGGTCGTAAAGTTGCCCGATGATTTGCCGATGCCGCAGTTCATCCCGCCAGGCTATTTCAAATCGTTGGTTCGCAGCCTGGATGTGGGACAGCAATATCGCAATTTACTGATTGCCAAGACGGCTGCCGACAGCCCGGATTACCAGCTGGGCCGGAGTCGTTTCATGGCGAAAATTCCGACGCGCATGTTGCTGTTGGCGTTTGAAATGAAACTACAGAAGCAACTCAGCAGCGAGGGCTGGCGTTATCTGCAAAACCTTCTTGAAATGCCGGACAGTATTGCCCGGCAGCCGATTTTGGGTCAGGAGATAACCCTGCGGCCCATGCTGTTGCTGGCCGCGAGCGGTATGCAGCCGAACCCGGTGTCGGGTGTTTATCTGATCGGTCCGCGCGATGAGACTAAAGGGCCAGTCATCGTGCATGCGCTGTACAGTGAAGCGTTCACGTTCAAGGAGTACGCCAGCAAGGCGCAGTTGCTGCTTGATCTTCAGGCCCCGGGTAGCCTTCAGACGCTGGTCCTGAGGCGCGTCGATCCGGTATTGCGCAGGCGCTACGACCATGGCGGGTTCCGCGAGGCGCATATCCCCTGGAGTACCGAAGGTGTAATGGATGGCCCGACGGGGTCTCCCGGGCCGGCCCGCCTGGTGGGCGAACCCGTATCTGGCAATGTTGTAGGGTTTCTTTTCGATCAGACCCTGAGCGTGCTCAGGGACGTCAGCCTCAAGCAAACGGTAACCACCGCGGAAGATGACTGGAAGTCGTTGGTCCGGCTGATGAGGCTGGGCGCTGAGCAGGTGCTGTCGTTTCTCCCCGGGAGGATCGGCATGCTGCTGGCCGCCTGGCAGAGCCATACATTGTTCCAGGCCTCGGCGGGTTCGGCCTATGCCCGCCGCTGGGGCAAGGCGCTTTCGGAGTTTACAGCGGCGCTGGGCCTGTTAGTGGTCAGCCGCCGCAGTGTTGAATCAGAGCTGCCGGTTCACCTGCGAGCCCCGCAGGAGCAGCCTTTAGGCGAGTTGGAACAACCAGACTATTCATGGAGCAGCTTCTCCTGGCGCAATCCCCCGTTGACGCCTCAACTCAGATCGCGACTGCGTGCTCTTGAGGTGGACACCCTTGCCCTGAGCGACCTGGAGCACGACGGCCTGTACAACCTTTACAGAGACCCGCAGACCCTCAAGCAGTATGCGCCGGTCGTCGGTCGGGTTTATCAGGTGAAGGCTGATAACGGTCGTTGGCAAATAGTCGGGCCGAACGGGCAGCCGGGGCCGAGGATCGTGCTGGATGCCGATCAGCGATGGCAGCTTGATCTGCGGCTGGGACTGGCGGGCGGCGGGGGGCAGTTGACCCGCATGCAGGCACAGGAGTCCAGAAACAGCGTTGATGGAATCCTGATTGTCGAGGCCCAGGGCATGGGTGAAATACGCAGGATCTATCACGAGCGGGCGAGCATGATTATCGAAGCCAACATACAAGCCAGGCGTTATCTGGAAAACTGCCTGTTCAACCTGACCCCCTCCAAGCCCGGTGCCGTCGTTCAAGGGCGAACCCACCACCTGCTTCGTGAGTTTTTTGGCTTGAGCTGGCTAAATCCGATCTTGCAGTCCATGGTCAGAAAAAAGGCGACAAAGCTCTATTTGGCCATCACTGATTCTTCGCTGGCAGCCCTCTTTTCCCGGCGTTACGTAGTGGGCACCAACAGGCCGGGAAACGAAAATACAGCCGCTTTCATTTCAACATCTGACCCGCAAAAGCGAATCTATCTGACTGAGCTTTTCTTTGAAGTGCCGGAATTCGCTCTGAACGGCGATGCGCTTCGTGTCGGTTTCAACGCCGCAGCACACTACCGGGCCGGTACGCTGATTCATGAGCTGGCGCATCTGTCGGGTGATACCCACGACATTGCCGATCTGGACTCTTCAGCACCGTTTGCAGATTTCCTGGATGACAGCACGGCCGAAACCGAGGCGCTCCGGGATGAACTGAAGAATCTGCGGGCTACGGCACTGTCTCATAACACGCCTGCTGACAGACTGTTTCGCAAATATGACCGGTCGGGTTGGCGGGACATTCACGACAGCGACGGCGCGATGAAGGAAATCATTTTGCGTATCACTGGGACCTCCAATCTGGCTGACGCGCGCCGGGTATTCCTCACCAATGCGCAAAAACGCGCCGAGGTCATCCTGAGCAACGCCGACTCTGTCGCGACACTGTTGATGGACCTGGGGCGCGTGCGTGTGTTGCCCGAAATGGAGGTTGAGGATTCTCTCACCAGCTCGCGCTGATCTGTTGCGTTATGTAGCGCAACCCACCATTTGATGCTCGATAAGCTCCTTGGCTTCGTATGCCCATTGCCTTTGTGGTGATGGGCTTTCATTGCACAAGGAACTTGTCCATGTCAGCTACCGAATTACCCTGGTTTTTTTCCGAATCCCTCAGCGCCCGATTCCGTCAGGACATCGAGGATGCTCTGGCGGCTGAGCACATCAACGCTCAGCAGGCGCAATGGCTAGAGTCGCTGCTCAGCGAGCCACAGGAGGACCTCCCTCAGCCTCGTGTTGATCGACTGTTGCGCGAGGACGGCGGGCTGATGAATATCGAACTGGCGGGGGCCTTGTTGATCACTGATTCAGCAGCGACCTCCGACGAGATTTTCTTCAGCTCCGTACTTAACGGATTGCAGCGTTTCGACAGCCGCGAGCTGTTACTGGCTGCGTTGACTACCCAATTTTCTCTGCCCTTCAACGACCTCAAGAGCGTCGAGTACGAGCGGATCGAAGGCAATTTCTCCCAACGGCGCATGCTGGCAATCATCGATCAACAGGTGCAGCAGCTTCAGCGCATGAATGAGCGCCTGCTGCGCTTGCCGTCTCTGCTGACAGCTCTGGGCAAGACACTGCAACTGAACATCGCTCTCCGGTTGCCCGGTACCGAAACCAACGTATTGACTCATCTTGGGCAAATCAGGCAGGAAGACCTGACCCTGGGCACGTTGAGCCTGGCGGAGATGGCCCTGCAAACCTTCGCGGGCGTACCTCTGCCAGCTGGCCTCGGTCAGCAATGGCTCGACGCTGAGGGTCGGGAGTTGAGCCCCGAACAGGCGGCTCCCTGGCAGCAGGCGCTGGCTGACGTCAGCGGCGGGCTGGTCGCAGTCTACGAGACGTTGGTGGCAGACTACTGGTTCACCGTAGCCGAAGAGGGGATAACCCACCGAGAGTTTGCCGGACAGATTTTTATCGAGCGTTTTTGTCAGCATTTACTGGCTTGTCGACACGACGTCACGCTTACAGCGTCGGAATATGCTGCATTGAAAACCCTATGCCGTTCAGGCGGAGACTGGAAGCAACATGTCGAGTTTTTCCGGCTTTCAGTGGCCATAGGCAGTCAGGAGCCAGTCAAGCTGGTGGGTATCTTCCTGATCGAAGTCATCTCCGGGGCACAGCCAGCGCTGTTCTTGTACAGCTCGAAGCGTGGACTGAGACGCTTTGCCAACATCGACACACTGACCGAGTACTTTGCCGGGATCCATGGACGTGCTGAGATATTCGATTACACCTCGATCAACGATCATCCGTTGCTGCGGGCCCATGGCCCTCAGCATCATAGCCTGCACCTGCGTCTGGACCCGGTAGCGACGGCGCCGCTGAGCAATACCCTCGACTCGGTCATCGGCCTGCAGAAACGTGATCTGTCCAGTGTCCTCAAACGCTCGTTCAACTCGCCTGCCCAGGCGGCGCTGGCGGTCAGCGACGCGTTGAATATTCTCGACCTGCTTGACACTCGCCTGGCGCCTCCACGTAGTGCCGGCCTCTGGAGTGAGGCTAAGGCGATGTCGGAGGCCGACTGGGCAGCGTTCAATTCCCCCGAGAAGATAGCTGGACTGAGGCTCACTATTGGCAAGGACTTCGACAGAACGACGATCAAGCCCTGGAGCGATTATCTGAGCGATGCGCGGAGTCGTCTCGATGCCATTTTCGAGGCTCGGCCAAGCCTTGCTGATTGTGCTCGCACGCTGCTGAACCGATACCTTTCGGTGCTGCACGATGCTGATATCGATGCGCGGCGCATGTGGATTCGCGATGAAGACGGGGGGGTGGTCAGTCTGGCCGTGCTGTTGCTGGAGCGAGTCAGCGGGCGTCGCGAAGCAACCTTGCCGCAGGATTGCCAGGTTTATATCGATCCTGTTGAGTCTGCCTATGAGCAACATCTGCCCTGGCTGACGCCGCACTTGCTCAATCATGTCATGGACCGTGCGCAGCAAGCCTTCGCCCAGGACTATCGACGGCTGAACCGCGCTGTGCGTAGTGGGCAACAGCAGATCATCGCTCCCGCTGTGATCCCGGCTCATGGGGCTCGCAGAATCAGGGAAGGTTTACTGCGTCTGGAACTGTATAAGCAACGCATCAGCGGCAATATCAGCGACCAAGGCCTGCAAATGCTTGAGCAGGTACTGGACCGGCCTGTTTTCGCCTTGCGTCACGCATTTGGCTTCCAGGCTACGGAGGTGTCAGTTCCGCTGCTGGTCTACGACAACCGCCAACCTCCGGTGGTCTTGACCAACATCTTTGTGCTGCAGCAGCCGTTGCATGGCGATGCCAAACCGCTGGTGTGGTCGGCAATTCTGGGATTACGCGAGTTCGACAGCTTCGCTGAGTTAGAGCTCGATCTTAATGCGCATCTGGCCTTCCCTGGTTCCCGGCAGCGATGGCTTAACCTCATGAACCCGGTTGATCGCAAAAAAATCAGCCATTATTTGACGCAAGGTCCCGCGCAGCACCTGACGGTCAGTCTGGCCCGAGTCGAGGGGCATTTCCTTGACCATCTGGAGAGCGACGAGCGACAAAGGCAATTGCTGACTATCGACGCTGCCTACGAGATGGCGCTGGACTGGCAGGTCGATGCCGGACTGTTCGTAAACATGCTAACGCCCAGCGCGCTTGACGATGCGTCACGCACGATCGTTGACGCGATCAGCGTGCAGCTGGAGTTGACGGAGATATCCGGACATATTCCGCAGTGGCTGAGCAAGGCGACTAATCATGACCTCTCCAGGTTCAGGCAACTGCTGGTGCGCTTCGGCCAGTTGTACAATTCGCGAAAATCCATACCGGTGGTCTCCAGCCTGGACGAGTATGCCCTCAATCATCTACGGCAACGTCTTATTCAGGATTTCCCGGGCGTCCAGCTGGATCCTGACCAGATATCCGTCACCCTTACCCGTTACACCGCTGCCCCCACCGGAACCGGGGACATTCCTTCGTCGATTCCCGGTGCGACCGTTGTGATCAGCGAATCACTGACCCAGTTCGCCATCAATCGGTTCTCACGTTTTCAGGATGCAACCTTGCGCGTTTCGTGCGAAGACGGCGCCACCTTGCCTGGCTCCCTGGATGCCGCCTATGTCCGTGAGATGGTTCGCACACTGGATATCGGTGCTGGCTACGAGCAGTACCTGGATGAGACCTTTGATCAGAACGCCCCCGACTACGCCAATCGTTTTAGTCAATTCACGGAGCAGGCGCCGTATGGAATGCTGCTGATGGCTTTTCGGCTCAAGCTTCAGGGCCAACTGAGCAGCAGTGCGTATGACTTCGTCGAGAATGTCATCCGTATGCCTGACAGTCTGGCCCGTATGCCGGTCAACGGGCGAGCCATTACCTTCAGCCCCCTGAAGCTGGTTGCCGGCAATGGTTCCGCTGCCGGGTTTGTGCGAGCGGTCTATCTGATCACGCCAGCCGACCAGACACAGGGGCCATGGATTCTGCATGCCCCAGGCGACGAGGAGTTTTTCCTCAAGGAGTACGCCGGGCAGACCGAGTTCCTGGACGCACTGCAGACCTCGACGGCGCTGCAGGCAATGCTCAACGATCGTCTCGATCCGGCTCTGCAACTTGTCTATAAATGGGCAAGCACGTTGCAGCCGCTGCTGGTCTGGGGGGCTGGCGGTCTGGCGGACCTGTCTGAATACCGTCCGGAACACGCCAAGCTGGTAGTCGAGCCATTGCAGGAAAATGTCCTGCACTGTCTGCTTCGTGCCGCGGAGCAGGTGATGGTGATCAACGCACGCAAGCGGAGCGTCAGTACCGCGCAGGACGACAGTGCGCAGAGGCAGTTCCTGCTTGGATTGGGTGCCGAACAGGTCCTGATGTTTTTGCCGGGCCGAATCGGCGGAATCATTGGCCTGCTTCAGGCGCGAGATTTGTTGAATGCCTCGCTGGAGTCGACGACGGACAAGCACTGGGGCCAGGCAACCGCCGAATTTACGACAGCGATCGCTGTGTTGATCGCTTCCCGCCAGCAACTGGAGGAAAGCGTTGCTCAGCGGCCAAGTGAATCACCTGCTGAAGATGACGTGGCTGCCCCGCGCTGGCATGACCCACAGTTGCAAATTGATCCGGACGGCCGTTTGCATCCGTTCGAAGCCCATGATGTGTGGCTGAGCAGTCTGCAACATGACCGCGCACTGAATGTCTTCCAGGACAACATCAGGCTCAAACAATACGCTGCGGTGCTGGGTAAGGTGTACGAGGTGAAGTCCACCGGCAGCGGCTGGCGCGTGGTCAAAGGGGATGAAGAAGGCCCGCAGATTACGCGCGATGCCGGCAACCGCTGGGTCCTTGATCCAGACGTGGGTGAAAGGCATGACGGTTCTATGGTCACCCGCCTGAGAACCCATTCGGCGACGCGTAGCATCGAAGAAGTTTTCGTTACCAGTGCCAGCGGTATCGCCGAGATCGAGCGCATGTTTCCGCAAAAAGCCCTGCAGATTCGTGAGGCCCATGCACTGGCCAGGCTGTACCTGGAAAATGCTTTGAATAACCTGACCCTGGCCACCCCGCAAAGCGAACTCGACCCACGCACCGCACGCATCATCAGAGATTTCTTCGGTGTCCCGTCGTTGGGTAACGTTTCGGTCATTCCCATCAAGCAAATCCTCGCGGACATCTACGTGCATTTGGTAGATGCGAGCCTGTCGCCGCATTCTTCGCACCGATTTGTGGTCGGCACCAACACGGCGGGCAATGAGCAGACCAATGCCTTCATTTTCGAAAGCGACCCGCAGATGAGGATATTCCTCAGTGAGCGGTTTTTCTCCCGGCCGCCGAGTGTGCGACTCAAGCCTTTGGTCTTCAGTCGGGGCAGCTTCAACCTGGGTACGCACTACCGGGCAACAACCTTGATTCATGAAATATCACACGTTGCCAACGGTACCCACGATATAGCCTATGTCGCGGCCAACGTGCCATTTCTCGACCTGATCGAAGACATCGGTGCCTATCGCGCGCGCATGAAGCTGACGTACGAAAAGTCCCAGAAAAACCTGTCGCATCTGGCCCAGCGCGAGGAGTTATTCAGGACTGAAGGGGACGGTGGATGGCGGGACTTCCAGACAGTCGATGGCAGCGTTAAGAGGGCGATTCTCAAGATCACCGGCACCAGCAACCTCGAAGCGGCACGGGACAGATTCATACATGACGCCGGGACGCGGGCCAGGGTGATTTTGAGTAACGCCGACTCCGTGGCGTTGTTGGCAACGTTGCTGGGACGCGAGAGGTTTTTGCCGAGGGCGTGACGCTGCGAATTTGCGATTTTTTGTAGGCCCGTACCTGTAGGAGCTGCCGAAGGCTGCGAACAGCGGTGTCTGACTCACCGCTGTCGCTGGCCTCGTAAACCCGGTTAGCTTCTACAGGCATCAATCACACCAGATAATGCTTGAGCTCACGGGCAATCAGCAGGCGCTGGATTTCGCTGGAGCCTTCGTAGATCTGAGTGATGCGCGCGTCCCGGTAGTAGCGCTCCACCGGGTAATCCTCCAGATAGCCATAACCGCCATGGATCTGGATCGCCTTGGAGCACACCGATTCGGCCATTTCCGAGGCGAACAGTTTGGCCTGGGAGGCTTCGGACAGGCATGGCTGGCCAGCACTGCGCAGCCGCGCCGCATGCAGGATCAGCAGACGCGCTGCGTTGATCCGGGTGTGCATGTCGGCCAACAGGTTGGAAATACTCTGGTGCTCGATGATCGGTTTGTCGAACTGCACGCGCTCACGCGCGTAAACCAAAGCCGCCTCAAACGCGGCCCGTGCGATGCCCAGCGCCTGAGCAGCAATGCCGATGCGCCCGCCTTCGAGGTTGGAGAGAGCGATGGCCAGGCCTTTTCCGCGTTCGCCCAGCAAGTTGGCTGCCGGGATGCGGCAGTTGTTCAGGGTGACTGCGCACGTATCCGAAGCGCGAATGCCCATTTTGTGCTCGGAGCGGTCCACCACGTAACCGGGGTTGTCGGTAGGCACCAGAAACGCCGACAGGCCTTTCTTGCCCAGTTCGGGATCGGTCACGGCAAACACAATCGCCAACTGCGCACGCTTGCCATTGCTCACGAACTGCTTGGCGCCGTTGATGATCCATTCGCCATCACGCAGCTCGGCGCGGGTGCGCAAATTGTGCGCTTCGGAACCTGCATGGGGTTCGGTCAGGCAAAAGCAGCCGATGGCCCGACCGCTGGCCAGCTCTGCCAGCCAGGTCTGCTTCTGCTCCTGGCTGCCGTAATTCAGAATCGGTCCGCAACCCACCGAGCTGTGCACGCTCATCAGGGTGCCGGTGGCGGCATCGGCTGCAGAGATTTCCTCCACCGCCAAGGCGTAGGCGACGTAATCGATATAAGTGCCGCCCCATTCTTCGGGGACCACCATGCCCAGTAAACCCAGATCACCCATCTTGCTGACCAGGGCGTCATCGATCCAGCCGGCTTTTTCCCAGGCCTGGGCGTGGGGCGCGATCTCGTTGCGGGCGAAATCCCGAGCCATGTCGCGGATCATCACTTGCTCTTCGCTCAGTTCAATATCGTGCATGAGTCAGTCTCCATGGCCGTTGAAAAAACTCCGCACATGCGCGGGGCTCAAGGCCTGGACGCTGGGCGGATTCCATCGCGGCTTCTTGTCTTTATCGATGATCAGGGCACGCACGCCCTCAATGAGGTCGCCACGTTCGAACCATTGGCGGTCCAGATGCAGCTCCAGTGCAAAGCAGTCTTCCAGCGTCAGGTGCCGACCGCAGCGCAGCAGTTCCAGCGTCACGGCCATGGACAGCGGCGAGCGGCTTTCCATCAACGCAGCGGTGGCAAGGGCCCAGCCGTGGCTGTCGTTGACCGTGACTTCACGCAGCTGCTCGATGATGCTGGCGATATCCGGCAGGGCAAAGAAGTGGTCGATGGCTGGGCGCAGTTTTTCCAGCGGCGGGTCAGGCAGGTGCTGGCTGGCGATTTTTGCCAGCGCGCCCTGTAAATCTTTGAGGGAATGACTGCGCCATTGCAGACGGTCGAGTCGGCGATCCAGGTCTGCCAGGGCATCGCTGCGCAGGTACCAGTCGGCCAGCCCGCAGTACAGCGCATCCGCCGCGCCGATCTGCACCCCGGTCACGCCGAGATACACCCCCAGCTCGCCGGGTATGCGCGGCAGAAAATAGCTGCCGCCCACGTCGGGAAAATAACCGATGGCCACTTCCGGCATGCCCAGGCGGCTGCGCTCGGTGACCACTCGCAAGTCTGCGCCTTGCACCAGGCCCATGCCGCCGCCCAATACGAAACCATCCATCAGCGCCAGGACGGGTTTGCGATAACGGTGAATGGTCAAGTCCAGGGCATATTCTTCGGCGAAGAAGTCCTGATGAAGCGTTTGGCCGGTCTGATGACTGTCGTACAGCGAGCGGATGTCGCCACCTGCGCAAAAGGCCTTGTCCCCGGCGCCGCGCAGCACCACGGCGTAGACCGTTTCGTCCAGCGCCCAGGCATTGAGTTGCGCCTGCAGGCTGCGCACCATGCTCAGGTCAATGGCGTTATGGCCTGCAGGGCGATTGAGGGTCAGATGACCGATGTGATTGCGCACCTCGGCCAGCACGCTGCTGGCGGCCGATGGCGGGTGAGCAGGTAAAGCAGATGCGGTCATTACAAACTCCCTGTTCGTTTTTGTTTTCGAGTAACACGTGAAATGACGTGGTGGATCCTATCAGTGCAAATTTGCCGATGACAACCGGTAAAGCTGCAGGGTGCAAGGGCATTCATGCATGTGGGACCAGCAGGTCCCACGACTATTCACCCTGAGGGTCGGGCGGCACTTCACCGTCCTGGCTGGTGTCAATGCTGACCACCACTGACATGCCGGGCCGCAAGCGTTCGGCCAGGGGCTGGCCGGGCTCCACGATAATTCGCACGGGAATGCGCTGGGCGATTTTCACGAAGTTGCCGGTGGCGTTGTCGGCGGGTAGCAGGCTGAACTCCGAGCCCGTGGCGGGGGAGATACGCTGGACCCGGCCGTGCATTTTTTCATGGCCCAGTGCATCCACCGTGAAGGTCACTGGCTGGCCCAGGCGCACGTGGGTCATCTGGGTTTCTTTCATGTTGGCCACCACCCACAGGCGATGCGGTACCAGCGCCATCAACTGCGCCCCGGAATTGACATAAGCCCCCAGACGCACGCCAATCTGCCCCAGTTGGCCGTCACGGGGGGCCAGAATCCGGGTGTTGGTCAGATCGATCCGGGCCAGTTCGATGGCCGCTTCGGCGTTGGCAACCGAGGCCTCCAGCGAGCCGCGATTGACGATCACGCTTTGCAGGTCTTCCCTGGCAATATCCACCGCCGCACGGGCTTCGGCCACTGCCGCCGTGGCCTGGGCGTCGGCAGCGCGGGTCACATCCAGTTCGCTTTTGGACACCGAACCGTCGGTGACCAACGCCTGATTGCGGCGCAGGTCAGCGGCTGCCTTGCGGCCCTGGGCAATGCTGTTGTCCAGCGCGGCCTTGCGTTGCGCGATGGTGGCTTCGGCGCTGCGCCGTTGCTGCAGGTTGTTGGCCAGTGCGGCTTTCTGAATACCCAGTTGCGCCAGGGACTGATCCAGCCGCTGACGATAAATGCGGTCATCCAGACGCACCAGCAAGTCGCCCGCCTTGACGAACTGAAAGTCTTGCACCGGCACCTCAAAGACATAGCCGCTCAACTGCGGGCCAATGAGGGTGGTCTGGCCGCGAACCAGGGCATTTTCAGTGCTCTCGATGGGGCTGCTGAACGGGAACAGCTGCCAGGCGTACAGCACGATCAGGACACCGATCAGCGCCACACTGGCAAAGATCGCAGAAGAGATGATCCGCGCGCGCTTTGAGCGCGGCTGGCTGTTGGCGGGCATCGCGGCAGGTGCTGGCGGTGGCCCTGACGAAGCCGATTGGCCTGGCGCAGGCGTCGTGCTGGTGCTATTAGGCGAAGCAGGGGGCGTGGTCGGTTCGTTCATGAAGAGTGAGCGCCGCTGGAAGTTGCAGAAGGGGTGACGGAATTTGATTTCGCCGGTGCCGGTGTGAAGGCTGCCAGCGGTTTGGTAGTCATTTTCAACCAGGTGACGCGCAGTGAAATCCAGACCATGGTCAGGACGGCAACCAGCGCAATCAGCATGAAGACATCGTTATAGGCCAGGATGTTGGCTTCCCGGGTGGCCATGGCAGCGATGCTGCGAATACCCTGATTGGTGCGCGCCGACGGGTCGGCGATGGCCGAAGCGTAGCTGGCGCTGGCGCTTTGCAGGCGAGCCTGAACCTGAGGATCGATCTGGCTCAGGTGCTCGACCAGCACGCTGGAGTGAAATTTCTCGCGCACGATCTGAAAGGTGCCGAACACCGCCGAGCCGATCAGCCCGCCCAGGTTCTGGGTGATGCCGAACAACACCGAAAAACTGACCATGTTGCGCGGGTTGCTGATCACGCTGCTGATGCCCATGACCAGCGTCGGCCCGAGAAAGAACGTGCCGCCAAAGGCCAGCAGGAACTGACTCACGTACATGTTCGATTGGCGGGTGAGGTTGGTCGAGCCGCTGTCCATCCACGCGCCGACGGCAATCATCGCCAGGGAAATCAGCAAGGGTTTGATCAAGTGCTGCGGGTGGATGGTCCAGGCGCTGACCGCCAGCCCGGCGATGCTGCCCAGCAGCATCACCATGTACAGCGAGTGCAGCTGTTCGGAGCCCATGTTCAGGGTTTGCAGGAAGCCCACGGCACCGATGGACTGCTCGGACAGCACCACGCGAAACAGAATCACCGCCAGCCCCAGGCGCAGAATCGTGCCACTGCCCAGCCAGCGCGTTATCAATAGCGGGTTGCTGCGATTGTGCTCGATCGCCAGCCCCGCGCAGATCAACACGAGGGACGCCGCCGAGGCCAGGCCGATCCAGGGTTCTTCAAGCCACCATTCGATACGCCCCAGTGACAGCACAGCGCAGAGCAGGGCAAAACCAACCGAGAGCAGGCCAAAAGTCAGGAAGTCGAGTTTCTCGAACGCCTTGAAGCGATCTCCCGGTGGCAGCTTGAGCAACAGCACGCAGCCCAGTGACAGCAACGCCATACCCAGTTCGAACAGGTACAGGCCACGCCACTCGGCAATCTGCAGCAGGTCTTCAGACACCAGCCGCGCCATCGGGATGGCCAATTGCGCGGTACCCAGGCCCAGCACCAAGGCTTTCAACCGCCATTTCTGCGGGAAGGCCTGAATCATGTAATACAGGCCCAGCGTCGACAGGGCCGCGCCGACCATGCCGTGGGCTGCGCGCACGGCGATGGCCGAGTTCAGGTCGTTGACGAACAAGTGGGCAAAGGTCACCAACGCATACAGCACCAGAAACAACTCGGTGAAGGTACGCAGACCGAACTGCTGGCGAAATTTCACCAGCACAAGATTCATGGAAACGTTGGTCATCACGTAGGCGGCGGGGAGCCAGGCGATTTCGGCCGTGGTGGCGGAGAGCGAGCCTTGCAGATAGGGCAGGTTGGCCACCACCAGCGCATTACCCAACCCGCCAGTCAGCGCCACGATCACCCCCACCAGGGCAAACGCCCAGCGCTTGCCGGTGGAATGCAATGGCGTCGAGGGCGAGCCGGGCATGGTCGGCTTTTCGTGGGGCGCCCATTCGCGGGTGGGGTATTTACTGCTCATGAATGGGACCTGAAGGGCAACAGAGTTTTCACAGACTTACTTCACCTGTGGGAGCAAGCTTGCTTGCGAAGGCGATCTGCCTGACGCAAAAAATGTATCGAATGTACCTGCCTCTTCGCGAGCAAGCTCGCTCCCACAGAATCGAGACTTCCCGTCTTGCCGGAAATAATCACGACCCCATTTTCAACAACTCAGGCTTACCCGGCATGATCACATCCGCCGCATGAATACTCGCCTGGCGATGCTTGAGCATGCCGCCCTGGCGTTGATTGAGCACCGCGTTGATCTCGGCGAGGATCGACAGGGCCACGCTTTGTGGCGTATCGCCGCCCAGGTCCAGGCCCACCGGGTAATGCAGAGTAGTAAAGGCGGGTGCCTGACGTGGGTTGTCACTGATTTCGTCCAGCAGCCGCTCGGTTCGGCTACGCGGGCCCAACTGGCCGATGTAGCGCGGCTTGAGCCCGAGCACCTGCCCCAACCAATGGCGATCCTGGCTCAGGCTGTGAGTCATCACCACCACGGCTGCGTCATCAATCAGCGCCTGCATACCGGTGAAGGGCTGCAAGGGCAGGGCGAGCACGTCATTGGCGTCGGGGAAGCGTTCAGGGCGGGCGAAATGCGTGCGCGAGTCGATCACCGTGGTGTGCCAGCCTTGCAGGCGAGCCATGCTGACCAGCGGCACCGCGTCATGCCCGGCACCGAAGATCACCAGCCGCCCAGGGGCGGGGATGTACTCCAGCAACAACTGAGCCGAGCCACCGGCCACGGGGTAGGTGTGAATCGCAGACTTGCCAGCGTCGAGCACCGCTTGCAGATCCTGCGCGACCTGTTCACCCAGCGCCCGGTCCTGTAACTGCACTTCAACCTGGCCGTCGGTCCTGATCGCCACCCGCTCACCCACGCCGACCGAGCGCTCATGATCGGAAAAAATGACTGTGGCCAGGGCCGCGTGGCGTGAAGTGGCCTGGACTTGCTGCAGCACACTGACGGCCAGGGACGGCGTCTGTGCATTGGCGCGTTCAAACAGGATGTGCACCGTACCGTTGCAGCCCAGGCCAAAACTGAGTTCTGCGTCCTCGAGCTCATCGTCGTCCTCGCCGGTGCTGTATGTGCGAATCACCGGTTTGCCAGCGGCGGTGAGCCACCAGGCTTTCTTGCTGACATCACTTTCCAGGCAACCGCCGCTGACGGTGCCCGTCGCGCTGCCGATTTGCGGTATCACCATGCGCGCGCCGGGGCGGCGGTAGGCCGAGCCTTCGACCTTGACCACGCTGGCGATCACCGCGTCCTGCCCATCGGACTGGGCCTCGGACAAGGCATCGAGCAGCCGGGATAGATCATTCATTGCAAACCCTCGGAAATCTGTGTGCACAGCATAAAGGGTTCGGATGCGGGGCTGGTGAAAACGTTCCCTGTGGCGTGGCTACAATCAAAAAGCCCTGACCCATGTCGCGGATCTGCGCAGGTCAGATGCACAGACCAGTGGGAGCGAATTCATTCGCGAAAGCGCAGGTTCAGACGACAGAGCTGTGTTGGATGTACCGGCCTCTTCGCGAATGAATTCGCTCCCACAGGAAGTCATTCCAGTTCAAACGGTTAGTCACCGATGTGTCCCCTGGATGAGGATTGCTTACCCATGAAAACCCCCGACCACGATCACCCCATCACCATCACCCCGTGCAAGGGCCGGGTCAGCGTGCTGTGCAACGGTGTGCTGCTGGCCCGCAGCGACGCCGCTCTGTTGCTGGCGGAAGCTAAATACCCGCCGGTTATCTACATACCCCGTTCGGATATTCGGATTGAACATTACGTGCGCAGCGAACATCAAAGCCACTGCCCGTATAAAGGCGATGCCCATTATTTCAGCCTCGACATCAACGGCCAGCGCCTCCAGAACTCGGTATGGACCTATGAACAGCCTTACCGGGCGGTTGCGCAGATCAAGGGTCACGTGGCGTTCAACGCCGACAAGGTGACCTTCGAGACCGAGGCGCGGAAGGATTGAAAAGTGGCTATCGCCAGCGGACCAGTGCCGGCAGTGGGTTCTCCCGGCGCACGACCAAGCAATGCTCGATGCCGCACTTACCTGACCAACAGGCCGCGGCCATGCCGGAGATGAACACTGATGACCAGCCATTCACACGAACTGCGCCAGACCCCGGCGGCCAACCCATTGCTCAAGCGCTACCAGAGCGTGCGCGGCCGCACTCAGAGCCTGGCTGCACCGCTCAGCGCCGAAGACATGGTGGTGCAGTCCATGCCCGACGCCAGCCCGGCGAAATGGCACATGGCGCACACGACCTGGTTCTTCGAAACCTTCCTGCTCAGCGAAAACGTCCCCGGCTACACGCCTTTCGACCCGGCCTTCGGTTACCTCTTCAACTCTTATTACGAAGCCGTCGGCCCGCGCCACCCCAGGCCGCAACGGGGGTTGATGACCCGTCCGGGCGTGGATCAGGTCATGGCTTATCGCGAGCATGTGGATCAGCACATGGAGCGCCTGCTGCACAGCGCGCTGCCTGCGCAGGTCGGTAGCCTGATCGAGCTGGGGCTGGCCCACGAAGAGCAGCATCAGGAACTACTGTTGATGGACATCCTGCACTTGTTCAGCACCTCGTCGCTCAAACCAGCCTATGACGTGCAGTGGCCCAAGGATTTGTCCGGGCGGCGTGGTCAGTACAAGCCGCTCAAGGGCGGGCTGACCGAGATCGGTCATCAGGGCGCGGACTTCGCGTTCGACAATGAAGGCCCGCGCCATACGACTTATTTGCAATCCTTTGAAATCAGCGATCGCCTGGTCACTAACGGCGAGTGGCTCAAGTTCATCGACGCCGGTGGTTACACACAGGCCGGGCTGTGGCTGTCCGAAGGCTGGAGCGTGGTTCAGGAAAACGCCTGGAATGCGCCGATGTACTGGCAGCACGACGAGACCCACGGCTGGCGGCGGATGACCTTGCGCGGCCTGGAAAGCATCGACCCGAATGCACCGGTCACCCACATCAGCTATTACGAAGCGGCAGCGTATGCCCATTGGGCGGATGCACGCCTGCCCACCGAGGCTGAGTGGGAGGCCGCCGTGGTGGCGGGTTTGCTCGAACAGGTCGATGACGTTGCCTGGCAATGGACGCAGAGTGCCTACAGCGCTTACCCGGGTTTTCGCCCGGCTTCCAGCGCAGTGGGTGAGTACAACGGTAAGTTCATGATCAATCAGATGGTGCTGCGCGGCGGGGCCAGCGTGACGTCGCCCAGCCATTCCCGGGCCACGTATCGCAACTTTTTCCACCCGGACAAGCGCTGGGTCGTGTCCGGCCTGCGCCTGGCGCGGGACAGCCGCCAGCCAGAGATGGTCAACCCCTACGACAGCGAATTCGCTCGCGATGTGATTGCCGGCTTGTCGTCGCCGGTGAAGAACCTTTCGCCCAAGTATTTCTACGATGCTGCAGGTTCCGAGTTGTTCGAAGGGATTTGCCACACGCCCGAGTATTACCCCACGCGCGCCGAAACCCGCTTGCTGACTGACGTGGTCAGGCAGATGGCCGCTGCCATTCCAGACGGCGCAGCGCTGGTGGAGTTCGGAAGTGGAGCCAGTGAGAAAACCTGTCTGTTGCTGGATGCCGCCCCGCAGATCGCGGTTTATGTGCCTATCGATATCAGTGCAAATGCCTTGAACAAGGCTGCCCATCAGCTCAATAGCAAGTACCCGCACCTGACCGTGGCCCCGCAGATCGACGATTTCACCCGCGCCCTGAAACTGCCCCGCGCGGCTGACGGTTTGACGCGAGTGGGCTTCTTCCCCGGCTCGACCATCGGCAACTTCACCCCGGAGCAGGCGGTCAAGTTCCTGCGTTCAGCGCGCACGTTGCTGGGAGAGAATGCCCACTTCATCGTCGGTGTCGATCTGGTCAAAGACCCGCAAACCCTGGTCGCCGCTTACGACGATGCTCAAGGCGTGACCGGACGCTTCAACAAAAACCTGCTGACCCGGATCAACCGCGAGCTCGATGGCACCTTTGACGTGGAAGGCTTCGAGCATCTGGCCCTGTGGAACGCCGAGCATCAACGCATGGAAATGCACCTGGTCAGCCGCCACGAGCAAACCGCGTCGGTGGCCGGGCAGACCTTCCACTTCAGCCAGGGCGAGCGGTTGCACACCGAGAACTCCCACAAGTTCACCCCTGAGTCGTTCGCGGCACTGGCAACCAGCGCGGGTTGGACGGTGAGTCAGCAGTGGGTGAGTGCGGCGCCTGAGGTGGCATTGTTCAGCCTCAAGGCCTGAAAAAGTATGGTTTTGGGAGATTCTACGTTTACCACCAGGGCTTCTGAAGACAGTTAAAAAGTCTTGGTTGACCCCGGACTAGTGGGAGCGAATTCATTCGCGAAAGGGCAGTTACAGATGATGAATCTGTGTCGGATGTACTGGCCTCTTCCCGAATGAATTCGCTCCCACGGGTGCGGTGTTGAGTCAGACACACCGAGTCGTCGTTCTTCGCGTGCTATCTCGGCCTCAGCGTTAGACCGAGGTAGCCTGCGCGAACGTCAAAACAACTTAATAAACACCCAATACAACGACCCCGACAACACAATCGCCGCTGGCAGTGTCAGCACCCAGGCCATCGCCAGGTTGCGCAAGGTCCGCAGTTGCAGGCCTGAACCGTTGGCAACCATCGACCCCGCCACCCCGGATGACAGCACATGGGTGGTGGAAACCGGCAAGCCGTACATATCCGCCGCGCCAATGGTCATCATCGCCACCACTTCAGCGGATGCGCCCTGGGCGTAGGTCATGTGGGTTTTGCCGATCTTCTCGCCGACGGTGACCACGATACGCCGCCAGCCCACCAGCGTGCCCAGGCCCAAGGCGATAGCCACTGCGATCTTCACCCAGGTTGGGATGAAGCGCGTGGCGCTGTCGATCTGGTCCTTGAAGAGCTTGAGTTTGTCCTGAGTATCCGCGTCAAAATCTCCGACCTTGTTCTTCTCCATCAGGCGAATGGTTTCGGAAGTGAGGTACATGTCGTTACGCACGTTGGCGACGGCTTCGGCCGGGACTTTGGACAGCGAGCCATAGCCGTTGACCTCGATACCAATCTTGCCCGCCATCACCGCCAGGGCCGGGACCAGTTCCGGTGTGGCCTGTTTGCTGACCAGGTACGTGGACAGCGTCTGGCGCGGATCGGCAGGCGCAGGCAATGGTGCGCTGCGGCTCAGGGCCTGCTGGGTGACTTCGGCGACAGCGGCAAACTGCAGCGACTGATCGGCCGGCATGGTGCGGTTCAAGGCGTAAGCCATGGGCAGGGTGCCGACCAGAATCAGCATGATCAGGCCCATGCCTTTCTGCCCGTCATTGGAGCCGTGGGCAAACGACACGCCGGTGCACGTGACGATCAGCATGCCGCGAATCCACCACGGCGGCGGCGAGTTACCTTTGGGCGCCTTGTACAGGGCGCGGTTCTTGATGAAAAAGCGCATGGCCAGTAACAAAAGCGCCGCACAGCTGAAACCCACTAGCGGTGACAGCAGCAGCGAGTAGCCGATTTTGGTGGCTTGCGACCAGTCCACGCCGCTGGTGCCGTCGCGGCCGTGCATCAAGGCGTTGGCGATGCCGACACCGATGATCGAGCCGATCAGGGTGTGGGACGACGACGCGGGCAGGCCCAGCCACCAGGTCCCGAGGTTCCAGATGATGGCCGCGATCAACAGGGCGAAGATCATCGCAAAGCCAGCCCCGGAGCCGACCTGCAGGATCAGCTCCACTGGCAGCAGAGCGATGATGCCGAAGGCCACCGCGCCGCTGGAAAACAACACGCCGAGAAAGTTGAACACCCCCGACCAGACCACCGCGAAACCCGGCGGCAGCGAGTGGGTGTAAATCACCGTGGCCACCGCATTGGCCGTGTCATGGAAGCCATTGACGAACTCGAAGCCCAGTGCAATCAGCAGCGCCACGCCCAGTAACAGGAAGGGCGTCCAGGTGGTGACCGTTGTGCCCAGGTCATCGACGTCCTGTTTCAGGCTGTAGGCGGTGAACAGCAGGCCCAGGGCGAGAATGGCGAAGAACATCACCATGGTCAGGGTGCTGGGCTTGCGGTTGAGTTGGGGCTTTGAATCGATGGCCTGTGCCAGAGAATCTGGGGCCAAAGTGCTAGTAGCCATGGGGCGCGATCCTGTCGATAGGGGATTGCGCCCATAGTCGTTACAGAATGTTACGGAAGTGCGACACAGATCAATGAACCCGGTTTTTCGGATGGTCGGTGTCATTGCGCAGGTTCCTGTAGATACTCTGTTGGGGGAGCACTAATACCCTGCATATCCAGCAGCGGCGGCGACGCTGATTCACCTTTGCGCCCTTACGGCGCCTCACTTTTGAACAGCCGGAATGCCGGCCCAGTCAAAAGTAAGCAAAACGCTCACGCTCCTTTGTCCGGGTCTTCGCCAAGGCTCAGACTTCCCTCACTCCGGCATTGCTCCGTGGGCCGCCGCAATGGGCCATCCATGGCCCGGTGCGGCTAACCCGGCATCCATGCCGGGTTGCCCACTGCGCAATACCTGCGCTCGGCCGGCCACAAGTCGCAGTTTGTGTCGCCCATACGTTTTGCGCAGCTTTCCAGAATCAAAAGCAGGGTGTGGGTCAGGTAGAAAGTGATGCTAAAAAATCTGCGAAGCAGATTTGCTTTTGCTTTTCCTGCCGCGATTTCCCAGACGATGCAAAATGCGCGTCGGGAGGCTGAGTGGAGGTGCCGTGGGGTGGGTCGCTCGGCATGGATGCCGAGCGAGCGCCGTTGGGCCATGGATGGCCCGTCGGCGCGTGCCCGCCCCACGGTGCCGGAGCGAAGGAACCGCCGCGAAGCGGGGGCCGTACGCCAGCGCAGAGGTTTTGGTTACTTTTGGCACCAAAAGTGACCCGGCCGTCAGGACGGAACCTGACTCATCAGCGCCTGGATGCTGTTGCTGCCACTAGATTCCAGGCGCAACGCTCTGATTTTTTTTAGGAATCAGACACACCGCTGTTCGCAGCCTTCGGCAGCTCCTACAGGAAAAGCGTCAATCGCGATTCTTGCGGAACGCCCAGCGCCCGGCAATGAAGGTGAACGTCGCGACAAACGCCACGAGTACCCAGAACCCATGCGGATCGGTGGCCAGCGGGATACCGCCGACGTTCATGCCGAAGAAACCGGCGACGATATTGATCGGCAGCGCCAGCACGGTTACCACAGTCAGGGTGAACAGGGTGCGGCTGCTTTGCTCGTTGAGGTTGGCGGCGATTTCTTCCTGCAGCAGTCTGATGCGTTCACCCAGCGCCATCAGGTCACTGATCACCAGCGCCGACTCCTCGGTGGACTGGCGCAACTCCTGGACGTCCTCTTCCAGCAACCACTGGGGCGGGCGATGCAGCAATCGCATCAGCGAGCCAGGCTCCAGCGCCAACAGCCTTTGCAGACGCACCAGCACCCGACGCATGGCGCCCAGTTCCGAGCGGTTATTGCTCAGCCGTTGGGACAGCAACTGGTCTTCGATTTTGTCGACGCTCAGGCTGGTCTTGCGCAGAAACTGGGTCAGCACTTCGCCTTGATCGCGCAGCAGATGCACCAGCAATTCCAGGGGCGAGCGAAACTGTTCGCCGCGTTTGACCGACGAGCGCAGCTTGTCCACCGAGCGCAAGGGGTGCAGCCGGGCGGTGACCAAGAGGTTGTGGTGGGTGCAGACCCACAGGGTGGAGATGTCGGTGGACAGCATGTTGAAGTCGAACACCACATCGTTGACCACTGCCAGCAGCGCAGAATCCACATGCTCGATACGGGTCGAACGCGAGCCTTCGTGCAACGCCTCGAAGAATTCGTCCGGCAACTGCAAATGGGTTTTCATCCAGCGTTCACACCCGGCGTGGGCCAGGTTCAGGTGCAGCCAGATGAATTCATCGCCGGTTTCGGTGGCCTCCAGGCTCTGTAAGGCAACCGCTGAGCCGATCTCGCGACCTGCTTCTCCGGGTCTGAAGCTGAAACCGTAGAGCAGGCCGAAGAGGTCTGAATCCTGATGATTCTGCACGATGCTTTGATTCATGACTGCTCACTGGCCGAAAAGCGCCTTGTCCATGGCGAAAGGACGAAGTGCGCATCATGCCAAGCGTGTATTTCAGTTTTGTTGCGATTTTTCGGATCGTGGGACGTGGGACCGGCTTTAGCCGGGAAGGCGGCATTTCAGTCGATAAACATGTGAGGCTGTACCGGCCCCTTCCCGGCTAAAGCCGGTCCCACAAGCCGGTCCCACGGGCCGCTCCCATGTCCTACGCATGCACTTAAACCATCGCCAGCGGCAACTTGCGGGTCGGCACCGGCCAGGCGCGGTCGAGCGTCGCCAGATCGTCCGCCGTGAGCGTCAGTTCGACCGCTGCCGCGTTGAGTTCGATGTGCTTTGGCGTGACGGCCTTGGGGATGGCAATCATGTTGTCGCGGCGCAATACCCACGCCAGGCTGATTTGCGCCGGAGTCGCGTTATGCCGCGCAGCCACCTCGTGCAGAGCAGGGTGGTGCAGCAGATTCCCTGACTGACCCTGGCCAATCGGGCAGTAAGCCATGGTTGGCAAACCATTGGCTTCGGCCCAGGGCAGCAGGTCGAACTCGATGCCGCGGTCTTCGGGGTTGTAGAGCACCTGATTGGTGGCGCACTCCGCGTTGTTCAATTCGAGCAGGTCGGCAACGTCGAAATTCGACACACCCCAACGCCCGATCTTGCCTTCTTCGCGCAGCCGCTCGAAGGCTTCGACGGTTTCCTCCAGCGGGTAGGAGCCGGGCCAGTGCAGTAGGTAGAGATCAATGAAACCCGTTTTCAGGCGTTTGAGGCTGCGCTCGCATGCGGCGGGGATACCCTTGCGGCTGGCGTTGTGCGGGTAGACCTTGCTGACCAGGAACACTGAATCACGTTGACCGGCAATGGCTTCGCCGACGATTTTTTCGGCTTCGCCATCGGCGTACATCTCGGCGGTGTCGATCAAGTTCATGCCCAGCTCGATGCCTTGACACAGTGCGCGGATTTCGGCCGAGCGCAGGTCTTGCTTTTCGCCCATGTGCCAGGTGCCCTGGCCCAGGACCGGAACGTGTTTGCCCGCCAATTCGAGAGTGCGCATGGGGTTTGCCTGCCAGTGAGTAAATGATGAGGAATGAGGCAGTGGAATGGGCAAAGGGTTCAGTGGGTATAGCAAACAATGTTGTTTTGAAAAGGTGGGGGCAGCCTCACCTCATGAATAAAACCCAATAAAAAACCCCGTCACAAGGACGGGGTTCTTTTGACGCTGTGTTTCGTTTTTACGCTTGAACAACCGGAATATTGGCGCTCGCTGCGATGTCACGGAACTCGGCGATCTGATCGAAGCTCAGGTAGCGGTAAACGTCCGCTGCCATGGTATCGATCTGCTTGGCGTACTCCATGTACTCCTCGACGGTCGGCAGGCGACCCAGGATCGAAGCAACGGATGCCAGCTCGGCCGAGGCCAGGTAGACATTCGCGCCGTCGCCCAGACGGTTCGGGAAGTTACGGGTCGACGTCGACACCACCGTCGAGTTCGGCTCAACGCGTGCCTGGTTACCCATGCACAGCGAGCAGCCCGGCATTTCCATGCGCGCGCCAGCCTTGCCGTAGATGCCGTAGTAACCTTCTTCGGTCAGCTGGTGAGCATCCATCTTGGTTGGCGGAGACAACCACAGGCGGGTTGGCAGCTGGCCTTTGACCTTGTCCAGCAACTTGCCCGCAGCGCGGAAGTGGCCGATGTTGGTCATGCACGAACCGATGAACACTTCGTCGATCTTCTCGCCAGCAACGCTGGACAGCAGACGGGCGTCGTCCGGGTCGTTCGGTGCGCAGAGCACAGGCTCTTTGACGTCGGCCAGGTCGATTTCGATGATTTCAGCGTATTCGGCGTCAGCATCGGCAACCATCAGCTCAGGGTTGGCAACCCAGGCTTCCATCGCCTGAGCACGACGTTCCAGAGTTCGTACATCGCCGTAGCCTTCGCCGATCATCCAGCGCAGCAGGGTGATGTTGGAGTTCAGGTACTCGGTGATCGACTCTTTCGACAGCTTGATGGTGCAACCGGCAGCAGAACGCTCGGCCGAAGCGTCGGACAGTTCGAAAGCCTGCTCGATACTCAGGTCATCAAGGCCTTCGATTTCCAGGATGCGACCGGAGAAGGCGTTCTTCTTGCCTTTCTTCTCGACCGTCAGCAAGCCCGACTGGATTGCGAAGTAAGGAATGGCGTGAACCAGGTCACGCAAGGTGATGCCAGGTTGCATCTTGCCTTTGAAGCGCACCAGGATCGATTCCGGCATGTCCAGCGGCATAACGCCGGTAGCAGCAGCAAACGCAACCAGACCGGAACCGGCCGGGAACGAAATGCCCATCGGGAAGCGGGTGTGGGAGTCACCACCGGTGCCGACGGTGTCCGGCAGCAGCATGCGGTTCAGCCAGCTGTGGATGATGCCGTCGCCCGGACGCAGCGAAACGCCGCCACGGGTCATGATGAAGTCAGGCAGCGTGTGGTGCGTGGTGACGTCGATCGGCTTCGGATAAGCAGCGGTGTGGCAGAACGACTGCATGACCAGATCGGCGGAGAAGCCCAGGCACGCCAGGTCTTTCAGTTCGTCGCGGGTCATCGGGCCAGTGGTGTCTTGCGAACCCACGGTGGTCATTTTCGGTTCGCAGTAAGTACCTGGGCGAACACCTTTGCCTTCCGGCAGACCGCAGGCCTTGCCGACCATTTTCTGCGCCAGGGTGTAGCCCTTGTCGCTGTCGGCCGGTGGCTCTGGCAACTTGAACAGATCGGTAGGACCCAGACCCAGTTCGGCGCGAGCCTTGTCGGTCAGGCCGCGGCCGATGATCAGCGGGATACGACCGCCAGCACGGACTTCGTCCAACAGAACCGGGGTCTTCATTTCAAAGGTGGTCAGGACTTCATCGGTACCGTGCTTGCAGACTTTGCCAGCGTGCGGGTACAGGTCGATGACGTCGCCCATGTTCATGTTGCTGACGTCGAATTCGATTGGCAGTGCGCCGGCATCTTCCATGGTGTTGTAGAAGATCGGGGCAATCTTGCTACCGAAGCAGAAACCGCCAGCACGCTTGTTCGGCACGTAAGGAACGTCGTCGCCGAAGAACCACAGCACCGAGTTGGTCGCGGATTTACGCGAAGAACCGGTGCCGACCACGTCGCCCACGTAGGCAATCGGGAAGCCTTGGCCGCGCATTTCTTCGATCTGCTTCATCGGACCGATGGAGCCTTGGACGTCCGGCACGATACCGTCACGGGCCATTTTCAGCATGGCCAGGGCGTGCAGCGGGATGTCCGGGCGGGACCAGGCATCAGGGGCAGGGGACAGGTCGTCGGTGTTGGTTTCGCCGGTGACCTTGAACACGCGCAGGCTGATTTTGTCAGCCAGGGTCGGACGCTTCTTGAACCACTCGCCGTCAGCCCAGGATTGCAGCACGGCCTGCGCGTTGGCATTGCCGTTCTTGGCTTTTTCAGCGACGTCGTGGAAGGCGTCGAACATCAGCAGGGTGTGCTTCAGTTGTTCAGCGGCAACGGCCGACAACTCGGCATCGTCGAGCAGCTCGACCATGGTTACAATGTTGTAGCCGCCCTGCATAGTGCCGAGCAGTTCAACAGCGCGCTTTTTGTCGATCAATGGCGAGGTGACTTCGCCCTTGGCCAGGGCAGACAGGAAACCGGCTTTGACGTAGGCAGCTTCGTCAACGCCAGGTGGAATGCGATTGGTGATCAGGTCGACAAGGAAAGCTTCTTCGCCAGCCGGGGGATTTTTCAGCAGCTCGATCAAGCCTGCAGTTTGTTCGGCGTTAAGCGGCTGGGGCACGATACCCTGGGCGGCACGCTCTTCGATGTGTTTACGGTAGGCTTCAAGCACAGTATTACCCTCATCAGTGGTCCCAAATGGGTGTCCGGGACGCTCATCCAGCAATTGCCCGAAAACCTGCACGACGAAACTTTTTGAGTTCCTTGGTCAGGGTTTCGGCAATTCCTTACAGAAGCTGTTTTCAAAGTTTTACGCCTGCAGGGCTGTACTGATGAAGTGTTGACGAGGGCTTGAAACCTGCGTCAACACCGACTGCGGGGTTACTTTGACTGTGCTCGTGACGCTTTGAAAACAGCTTCCAACGGACATTGGCGCCTTAAAAGGCTCGCTGATTCTACGGCAAATCTCGCGTAAAGGTAAGTTAGCCCTACACCTTCGGGGGTGAACACCGTTAGACAAAGGGCTAATATGCGGGCTCGTTCTCGCCTGTCGTTGCCTTGCCTGCCATGCCCAATCAAATCATCAAAACGCCCTGCGTCGGCCTTTGCTCCACTGTTTACGGGGATTTGGTGTGCCGTGGCTGCAAGCGTTTCCATCATGAAGTGATCAACTGGAACGGCTACGACGAAGCCGAGAAAAGAGCCGTGTGGCTCAGGCTGGAACAACTGCTGGTGCAGGTCATGACCGCCAAGCTGGAAGTGTTCGATGCGGGCAAGCTGCGCCAGCAACTGGAACTGCGCAAGATTCGCTTTGTGCCCAACCAGTCGGAATATTGCTGGGCTTATCAGTTGATTGCCCGAGGGGCGCGGGTCATCAGCAATATAGAAGCCTACGGTCTGGCGCTGCTGCCGGAGTTTCGTGGCTGGCCGCTGCCGGATCTGCGCGACGCCATCGATCGGGAATTCTTCCTGCTGTCCGAAGCCCATTACGAGCGCTACATTGCGCCGGGTTTCCTCAAGGATGCCTTTGGCAGCTAGCCAAGCCTTGGATGCAACCTTTGATCAAGTGATAATGCCCGCCAGTTTCCGGAGCGCTTATGTCTGACCCCATCGAAAACCACCCTGTTGATGCCATTCTCGACGCCAGTGGCCTTAATTGCCCTGAGCCGGTCATGATGCTGCACCAGAAGGTGCGCGACCTGCAGGCCGGTGGTTTGCTCAAGGTCATCGCCACCGACCCGTCAACCCGCCGTGATATCCCCAAATTCTGTGTGTTCCTGGGCCACGATCTGGTCGATCAGCAGGCTGCAGATGGCACGTTCCTGTACTGGATCCGCAAGAAGCTGGATTGATCTTGACCCGAAGGGCGCACGCGGAACATGTGGGAGCGAGCTTGCTCGCGAAAGCAGGCGCATAGCTCACACCGACATTCTGGATGTACCGGACCCTTCGCGAGCAAGGTGGAGCGCCACCCCGGTCGATCCCACAGGTCCTGTGTTTGCTGCGCGACAGCGCGGCGTCTGGAACGACGTCGGGACTCCCACAGGGACCGCGTTTGAGTCCAGAAAGCCTATGCAGCTTTCTATCCCGCCCGATCAATGCCTACACTGCCGCCGACTTCAGGGAGTACACCATGCGAATTGTTGCTGACGAAAATATTCCACTGCTCGATGCCTTTTTTGCCCACTTCGGCGAGATCACGCGTCTGCCGGGCCGCTCCATTGATCGGGCTGCGGTGGCCGATGCCGAGGTGCTGCTGGTGCGTTCGGTGACCCCGGTCACCCGTGAGCTACTGGAAGGCAGCGCAGTGCGCTTCGTCGGCACGTGCACCATCGGCACCGATCACCTGGATCTGGAGTATTTCCAGCAGGCGGGCATTGAGTGGTCCAGTGCGCCGGGCTGCAATGCGCGGGGCGTGGTGGATTATGTGCTCGGCAGCCTGCTGACCCTCGCGGAAATAGAAGGCGTCGATCTGGCGCAGCGCACCTATGGCGTGGTGGGCGCCGGGCAGGTGGGCGGCCGGCTGGTCAAGGTACTCAAAGGGCTGGGCTGGAACGTACTGGTCTGCGATCCGCCTCGACAGGCCGCCGAAGGGGGCGATTTCGTCAGTCTCGACGAGATCCTTCAGCGTTGCGACGTGATCAGCCTGCACACCCCGCTGAGCAAAACCGCCGAGCATCCCACTTGGCATCTTCTGGACGCTCAACGGCTGCAGCAGCTCAAACACGGCGCCTGGCTGATCAACGCCAGCCGTGGCCCGGTGGTGGACAACGTCGCCCTGCATGACACGCTGCTGGAACGTGAGGACTTGCAGGCCGTGCTGGATGTCTGGGAGGGCGAGCCCACGGTGAATGCTGCGCTGGCCGATTTGTGCGTGATCGCTACCCCGCATATTGCCGGTTACAGCCTCGACGGCCGTCAGCGCGGGACTTCACAGATTTACCAGGCGCTGTGTGCCTATCTTGGGCAGGACGCGCCGATCCATCTTGCTGATTTGTTGCCGCGCGCCTGGCTGGCGCAGGTCACGCTGGATGCAGAGACGGATCCCGACTGGGCCTTGAACATGCTGTGCCGGGGGGTGTATGACCCGCGCCGGGACGACGCTGATTTTCGTCGTAGTCTTGTGGGTAGCCTCAGCCAGCCGTTGGCGTTCGACCTGTTGCGCAAACACTATCCGCCGCGTCGTGAAATTGAAGGGCTCAGCGTCCAGATCAATGGCCAGTCCGAGCGCCTGCAGCAGCTCGTTGCAGCACTGGGGGCCGTTGTGGTCCCGGCCATCTGAAGTCGGTAGGGGGGCAAAGTCTGCAGGCAGAAAAAACCCGACACAGCGTCGGGTTTTGAATTCGGGATAGTGCTCGGTCTTGTTCTTCGACCCTGCTCTGGTAAATCAGTCCTGCTTATCAGGGGTCACCCAGTTTTTGTCGCATTCCTGACAGGCAGCCTGAACCATTTCTTCAGTAATCAGGATTTCCTGCCCATTCTCGTCGAGTACGGCGCCGCCTACGGGTAGCGTCGGCGTGGCTCGAACCACCGGGACTTGATTGCTGTTGTCTTGCAAGCTCATGGCCTGTCTCCTTCATCAGGTGTTGCGCGTTGTATTGCCAAGGATCGATGAAGCCGCATCTAGAGGTTCCCGGCCCACCAATCGCCCTTAACTCCACCAGAATCGATGGGAAACCGCCAGCCCGTGCTTAGATCAATCGTCTATTAGGCGCAAGGTCTGTGGTCATAAATGAGCAGACTGGCGTTATGGGCCAGAGTTCATTAGGCCTGCCGGGTGGTCGTGGGGTTTTTAACTGCACAATCGGCCGCTTTACGGGTGTACGCTTTGCCGCCTCAGCCTTACCCGCAGGTGCATTGTTAATGGTTTCGTTGCTTTCCAGTCGTCAACGTCAGGCGATTCGTCTGGCTGCCCGCTTCATGGCCCCTTATCGCTGGCAGGCGTTTGGCGCGCTGGTGGCGCTGATCGTTACCGCTGGCATTACCTTGTCCATGGGGCAGGGCATCAAGTTGATGGTCGATCAGGGTTTCATGACTCGCTCGCCGCATCTGCTCAATCAGTCCATTGGCCTGTTCATGGTGCTGATCCTCGGCCTGGCGGTCGGCACCTTTGCGCGCTTCTATCTGGTGTCGTGGATTGGCGAGCGGGTGGTCGCCGATTTGCGCAAAAAAGTCTTCGATCATCTGATCAATCTGCATCCGGGCTTTTACGAAAACAACCGCAGCTCGGAAATCCAGTCGCGGCTGACCGCCGACACCACCCTGCTGCAATCAGTGATCGGCTCATCGCTGTCGATGTTTCTGCGCAATGCGTTGATGGTGATTGGCGGGATCATTCTGTTGTTCATCACCAATCCCAAGCTGACCAGTATCGTGGTGGTCGCATTACCTTTGGTGCTGGCGCCGATCCTGATCTTCGGCCGCCGGGTGCGCAGCTTGTCCAGGGAAAGTCAGGACCGGGTCGCCGATGTCGGCAGCTACGTGTCCGAGGCCCTGGGGCAGATCAAGACGGTGCAGGCCTATAACCATCAGCAGCAAGACAAGCAGCGGTTTGCGCGGACTGCTGAAGAGGCGTTCCAGACCGCGCGCAAGCGCATTCTGCAACGTTCCTGGCTGATTACCCTGGTCATTGTGCTGGTGCTGGGCGCTGTAGCGGTCATGTTGTGGGTCGGCGGCATGGACGTGATCGACGGCACGATTTCCAGCGGTGAGCTGGCCGCATTTGTGTTTTATGCGCTGATCGTCGGCAGCGCCTTTGGCACCTTGAGCGAAGTCATTGGCGAGCTGCAAAGGGCCGCCGGCGCAGCGGAGCGTATTTCGGAATTGTTGCAGGCCAGAAGCGAGATCACCCCGCCGGCCAGCGATCTGCTGCGCTTGCCTGAGCGCGTCGCCGGGGAGCTTGAGCTGCAAGCCGTGTGCTTTGCCTACCCGTCCCGGCCCGAACGCAATGCCCTCGACGACCTGACTCTGAACATCAAGCCCGGCGAAACCCTGGCACTGGTCGGCCCTTCCGGCGCAGGCAAGTCGACCTTGTTTGATTTGCTGCTGCGCTTTTACGACCCGCAACAGGGTCGCATTCTGCTGGATGGACTGCCCATCGCGCAGCTGGACCCTGCCGACCTGCGACGTTGCTTTGCGCTGGTGTCCCAGAGTCCGGCGCTGTTTTTCGGCAGCGTCGAAGAAAACATTCGCTACGGCAATCCGGAGGCCACGCCTGCGCAGGTCCAGGCGGCCGCGCGCATCGCCCATGCCCATGAATTCATTCTGCAAATGGCTGACGGTTATCAGACCCATCTGGGGGATGGCGGCCTGGGTTTGTCGGGCGGGCAGCGTCAACGGTTGGCCATTGCCCGGGCATTGCTGGTAGATGCGCCGATTCTGCTACTGGACGAAGCCACCAGCGCGCTGGATGCGCAAAGTGAGCATTTGATTCAGGAGGCCTTGCCGAGTCTGATGAAGGGCCGCACGACGCTGGTCATCGCCCATCGACTGGCCACGGTGCAGAACGCCGACCGCATTGCGGTGATCGATCAGGGGCGGCTGGTGGCGATCGGCACGCATCAGCAGTTGATCGCCAGCAACCCGTTGTATGCACGGTTGGCGGCGTTGCAGTTCAATGTGCGGGGGGAGGAGGTGGTTTAAGGCGCTGTTACCCAACCTGTGGGAGCGAATTCATTCGCGAAGAGGCCAGTACATTCGAAGATGATTCATCGGATGTACCGACGCTTTCGCGAATGAATTCGCTCCCACAGGGCGTTATGTCTGGTGCTTATCGGTACTCACACAGATAAGCAGTATCCACAGCCACTTTCAGTTGGAACTTGCTGTTGGCCGGAACGTTGAACTGGCTACCGGTGCTGAAGGTTTCCCAGTCCGTGCTGTCTGGGAGTTTGACGCTCAGGCTGCCGGAAATGACGTGCATGATTTCCCGTTGCGCGGTACCGAATTCGTATTCACCGGCGGCCATGACGCCGATGGTGGCCTGGCCTTCAGCCTGGCTGAAGGCGATGGATTTAACGGTTCCGTCGAAGTACTCGTTGACTTTGAACATGGCGATTCCTCGAAGTGGGATAAGAACGGACTAAAAATGAGTGGGCCAGTATGCCCAAGCTTCAAAACGCCGTCATCCGCTTTAGGGCGAGTGTCCTGGTCAGCCGGGCAACCCTCAACTGGGCAGAATCAGCGGCAACAGCCGCGCGGTGTTGCGCGCGTCCACCAGCGCTCGGTGTTGTTGGCCGCTGAACTGCATTCCTGCCAGTTGCAGGGCGCCTTTCAGACCTGGCGGGCGTTGCAATTGACGCGCCTGGGCAAAGCGTTGCTTGAGGTTGACATAGGCCAGGGTCGTCAACGCGCTGCTCAATTGATGCTGATGCCACTCATGCTCCAGCTGCTGGCGATCATAGTCCCCCCAGCTTGCCCAGCCGACGACACGCGCCCGGTGGTGCCCGAGCCAGCGTTCGAACATGGGCCAGACCTCTGTCAACGGCGCCGCGCTGTCGATACTGCCCTGGTTGATGTGCGTCAGCTCTTTGCAGAAATGGGTCAGCAATGGCCGACGCACAGGCCGCACGAAACGCTCGAAATGATCCAGTTCCCGTCCATCCTGATTGACCAGCGTGGCGCCAATTTCGATGATCTCCATCTCGGCCACCGGCCAGCCACCTTCCTCGGTCGTGGCCTCCAGATCAATCACCAACCAGTGCGGCATGTGAAGCTCCTATTGCAAAAGTTGTTGATCCATTTGGGACCTAGCGTAGCCACAATCAGCCAGGGCCGTCCAACGGCGCGAGGTTGACCAACACCTGGTGCCCTTTGACCTGGTCGCCGGGCCCTGGCTGACGGTAGCACCTTCACTGACTCATACATCGACCATCGATCCGTCCATCGGTGCCCAGAGGGTGCCGGAACGCACGACGGTCGGCCCGGCGACCACGTCATGGCTTCGGTCGATGAACAGCAAGGCGCCAGTGTTGCTGTGCCGTTGAAAGCCAGGTTTTGTGATCTTTTTATCGGCCTAGCGCTTGCTTGGTTTTGTCGGTGGGCATAAATTGCCGAGCGCGGTAGCGTTGATTATCTGTGGGGAGATTCACCCGTGAACGAGCAACAAGCCCTGGCCGTCATGCGCGAACTGGTGGACAGTGGGCTGATGACCGACCCACAGAGCGCTCGCGGCAAGTTGCTGCACGTGTCGGCGCATCTTTTCCGCAACAAGGGTTATGAGCGCACTACGGTGCGGGACCTGGCGGCGGCGGTGGGGATTCAATCGGGGAGCATCTTTCATCACTTCAAAAGCAAGGACGAGATCCTGCGCTCGGTGATGGAAGAAACCATTGTCTACAACACGGCGCTGATGCGGGCCGCGCTGGATAAGGTCGATACGGTGCGTGAGCGGGTGCTGGCGCTTATCCGGTGTGAATTGCAGTCGATCATGGGCGGTAGCGGCGAAGCCATGGCGGTGCTGGTTTACGAATGGCGTTCCTTGTCTACCGAAGGCCAGGCCAGGGTGCTCGCCTTGCGCGATGTTTATGAGCAGCTGTGGTTACAGGTGCTGGGGGAGGCCAAGGAGGCCGGTTACATCAAAGGTGATGTGTTTGTGACCCGGCGCTTCCTGACCGGGGCCCTGTCTTGGACAACCACCTGGTTTCGTGCGCAGGGCAGCATGAGCTTGAATGAGTTGGCAGATGAGGCGCTAATGCTGGCACTTAAGTCAGATTGAGCCCGCTTCCTACCTTTGGTTAATTGTCTATTCAGTCTAAAAAGCCTAGCTTGGTCATTTTCAGGGGTGCGCAGTCTTGAAGTCTTTGTCTGTGCAAGTGGCGTTGCGAGCCTTGTTGGCCGCAGGCGTTGCGTTATTGGCTATGCAGGCCAACGCCGCACAAGTGGTGCGCATTGGTGCTGCACATTTTCCGCCTTATACCATTCGCCCTGAGCGCGGTGCCGACACCGGCCTGTTGCCTGAGCTGGTGGCGGCTCTGAACGGGCTGCAGAAGGAGTTTGAGTTTGTCATCGTGCCGACCTCCATCCCGCGCCGCTTCCGGGATTTCGAGCAGGGCCGCATCGACATGGCAATCTTCGAAAATCCTGACTGGGACTGGCAGCACATCCCCCACGAAACCGTGGACATGAAGCTGGAGGACGCGGAGATTTTTGTCGCGCGCAAGGTGCAAGGGCGCGATCAGAGCTATTTTGATCGGCTTGAAGGCAAGCGACTGGCGCTGTTCAGCGGGTATCACTACGCCTTTGCCCAGTTCAATGCCGACCCCAAATACCTGGCCGAGAACTTCAACGCGACGCTGACGTATTCCCACGACAGTAATCTGCTGATGATTTTGCGTGACCGGGCAGACATTGCGCTGGTCACTCGTTCGTACCTGAGTGACTACATGGGTCGCAATCAGGATGAAGCGAGCAGGTTGATGGTGTCTGAGCGCATTGATCAGACCTACCGGCATTACGCACTGTTGCGTCCGCAATCGCCCCTGCGCGGCGAGCAATTTGACGCCATGCTGCAAGCACTGCGTGACAACGGGACGATGCTGCGGATCTTCCAGCCGTTCCGCATCGCAGTCATGTCCATGGAAAGCCATCGAGCGCTGGCAGCGGGCAGAGTTCAGGAATCACGTTAAGCAGCCACTTTGAAAACCACCGCAAACAACAAGGGCGGCGCATGACCTGCGCCGCCCTTTGTGTTTTCAGCGATCCTTGGCTTCTTTGGCATCCATCTCGGCATTGCGCTCATGGACACGTTTGAGCTGTTCTTCGGTCAGTGGCAGTTTCTGTGCTGATTGACGCAGCACCATCAAACCGCCAACGATCGAGCCAATTGCAACCAGCAAAATCAACCAGGCATACCAGGGCATAGGGCTCTCCTTTTTATGTAACCCATTTGAGCTGTGACGCCGCTCAATGGTTCAAGTCTAGCCCTATGCCGCAACCTTCGCTGTTTTACGAGCCGGTCAACATCGCGTCAGCCGGTGCATTGGCGCGTGATTGGGCGGTCAGGCTGAAGTAGATGAAGCCCACCGCCATGAAGCCCAGGAAGATCAAACCGATCAGCATGTTGAACCAGGCCATGGCGATCAGGCACACCACCGCCAGCGCCAGGGCGATGCCCGGCACCACCGGGTAGCCAGGGGCGCGGAAGGTGCGCTCCAGCAGTGGTTCGGTTTTGCGCAGTTTGAACAGGCTGAGCATGCTCATGATGTACATGACGATGGCGCCGAACACGGCCATGGTGATCATGGCGGCAGTGAGGGTCATGCCACCCAGGTTGATCAGCCCATCGCTGTAGATGGCTGCAACACCGATCACACCGCCCGCGATGATGGCGCGGTGGGGTGTCTGGAAGCGCGACAGTTTTGCCAGCCCGGAAGGCAGATAACCGGCGCGTGCCAGGGCGAAGAACTGGCGCGAATAGCCCAGGATGATCCCGTGAAAGCTCGCCACCAGGCCAAACAGGCCGATCCAGACCAGCATGTGCAGCCAGCCGGAATTTTCGCCCACGACAGTTTTCATGGCTTGCGGCAGTGGGTCATTGATGTTCGACAAGGTGCGCCAGTCGCCCACGCCGCCAGCAAAAAACATAACGCCGATGGCCAGAAACACCAGTGTCAGAATGCCACTGACGTAGGCTTTGGGGATGGTGCGTTTCGGGTCCTTGGCTTCCTCGGCGGCCATGGCGGCCCCTTCGATGGCCAGGAAGAACCAGATCGCGAAAGGGATCGCGGCGAACATGCCGGCGATGGCCCCCGGGCCGAAGGTGCTCGAACCTGCCCAGCCGTTGAGGGCGAAGTTGCTGAAGCTGAAGGCAGGAGCGACAACGCCCATGAACACCAGCAATTCAGCCACCGCCAGCACGCAGACCACCAACTCGAAGGTCGCCGCCAGCTTGACGCCCAGAATGTTCAGGGTCATGAACACAATGTAGGCACCCACTGCCGCATGTTTGGGATCCAGGCCAGGAAACTGCACATTCAGGTAGGCCCCGATCGCCAGAGCGATGGCGGGCGGCGCGAAGACGAATTCGATCAGTGTTGCCATGCCGGCGATCAATCCGCCTTTTTCACCGAACGCTCGACGGCTGTAGGCAAACGGCCCACCTGCGTGCGGGATCGCGGTGGTCAGCTCGGTAAAGCTGAAAATGAAGCAGGTGTACATCGCCGCAACCATCAACGAGGTCACGAGGAAACCCAGGGTCCCGGCGACGCCCCAGCCGTAGCTCCAGCCAAAATATTCCCCGGAGATCACCAGCCCGACCGCGATCCCCCACAAATGCAGCGTGCCCAGCGTAGGTTTGAGTTGCGTTGTCATTTCAGTCTCCCTGAGTCGATCAAATCATCGAAACATCCTGTTGCAGTCACCATGCCAGCCGCTGAACCACTGTCGTATTGGTCCGCAAAACGTCGTTTGCAGAACCGTTCTCATTGACGGGCCCACTCAACGTGCAGCTTTGGTGCGCAAAACTTGCCGAAGCGTCCGGTTTAGGGCGAATTCCCCAGGCTGGATCGGTTCAGCTCGGCGGATCGGTTACCGTCTACGGATCGCTTGAGCTACAATGCGCGCCGATTTCGACCTACCAGAGAACCCGCTCATGTCCGTCTGCCAGACTCCTGTCATCGTCGCCCTGGATTTCCCGACCCGTGACGCCGCTTTGAAGCTGGCTGATCAACTCGATCCGAAGCTTTGCCGGGTCAAGGTTGGCAAGGAGCTGTTCACCAGTTGTGCATCGGACATCGTCGAGACCCTGCGCGACAAGGGCTTCGAAGTGTTCCTGGATCTGAAATTCCACGACATCCCCAACACCACGGCGATGGCCGTCAAGGCCGCTGCCGAGATGGGGGTGTGGATGGTCAACGTGCATTGCTCCGGTGGTCTGCGCATGATGGCCGCCTGCCGTGAGGTGCTGGACCAGCGTACCGGTCCGCAGCCATTGCTGATTGGCGTGACCGTGCTGACCAGCATGGAACGCGAAGACCTGGCCGGCATCGGTCTGGATGTCGACCCGCAGGTTCAGGTATTGCGTCTGGCCGCGCTGGCTGAAAAAGCCGGTATGGACGGTCTGGTGTGTTCGGCGCTTGAAGCCCAGGCGCTCAAGGCTGCGCATCCTGCACTGCAATTGGTGACACCGGGCATTCGCCCCAGCGGTAGCGCGCAGGACGACCAACGCCGCATCCTGACTCCGCGTCAGGCGCTGGATGCGGGTTCCGACTACCTGGTTATCGGTCGTCCGATCAGCCAGGCCGCCGATCCAGCCCAGGCGTTGGCAGCGGTGGTGGCTGAGTTGGCGTTGTAAGGCTACAGCGCATTTATCTGTGGGGGCACTGGGATCGGGTTTTGCGGGCATATCTGCGTCCTGTAGATAATCTGTTGGGAGAGCCCTAATACCATGTATATCCAGCAGCGGCGGTGACGCTGATTCACCTTTGCGCCCTTACGGCGCGTCACTTTCGAAAAGCGCGAAAGTAACCAAAGCGCTCCCGCTCCTTTGTCCGGGTCTTCGCCAAGGCTCAGACTTCCCTCACTCCGGCATTGCTCCGTGGGCCGCCGCAATGGGCCATCCATGGCCCGGTGCGGCTAACCCGGCATCCATGCCGGGTTGCCCACTGCGCAATACCTGCGCTCGGCCGGCCACAAGTCGCAATTTGTGTCGCCCACACGTTTTGCGCACGCCTCCAGAATCAAAAGCAGGGCGTGAATCAGGGATAAGTGATGCTGAAAAATCTGCAAAGCAGATTTGCTTTGGCTTTGGCTTTTCCTGCCACGATTTTCCAGACGACGCAAAATGCGCGTCGGGAGGCTGAGTGGAGGTGCCGTGGGGTGGGTCGCTCGGCATGGATGCCGAGCGAGCGCCGTTGGGCCATGGATGGCCCGTCGGCGCGTGCCCGCCCCACGGTGCCGGAGCGAAGGTACCGCCGCGAAGCGGGGGCCGTACGCCAGCGCAGAGGTTTTGGTTACTTTTGGCACCAAAAGTGACCCGGCCGTCAGGACGGAACCTGACTCAGCAGCACCCGGATGCTGTTGTTGCTACCCGATTCAAGGCACACCACTCTGATTCGCCGAAGCCTCAGACACACCGCTGTTTGCAGCCTTCAGCAGGGCCAGCAGGTTTTGCGCTCGCGCTTTTAAACCTTCAACACCAGCTTGCCGAAGTTCTCGCCCTTGAACAGCTTCTGCAGTGTTTCCGGGAAGGTTTCCAGGCCATCGACAATGTCCTCGCGGCTTTTAAGCTTGCCTTCGATCATCCAGCCCGCCATTTCCTTGCCTGCGTCGGCAAACCTGCTGGCGTAGTCCATGACCACGAAGCCTTCCATGCGCGCGCGGTTGACCAGTAGCGACAAGTAGTTGCTCGGGCCTTTGACGGCGGTGGTGTTGTTGTACTGGCTGATGGCGCCGCAAATCACCACTCGGGCTTTGGGTGCCAGTCGGCTTAGCACGGCGTCGAGGATGTCTCCCCCCACGTTATCGAAATAAACGTTCACCCCATTCGGGCATTCGCGCTTGAGCCCGGCAATGACGTCCTCGTTTTTGTAATCAATGACGCCATCGAACCCCAGTTCATCAATCAGCGACTGGCACTTCTCCTTGCCGCCCGCGATGCCCACCACCCGGCAGCCTTTGATCTTGGCGATCTGCCCGGCAACGCTGCCCACTGCACCGGCAGCGCCGGAGATCACAACCGTGTCACCACTCTTGGGCGCACCTACATCCAGCAGCGCGAAATAGGCGGTCATGCCGGTCATGCCCAGCGCCGACAGGTAGCGCGGCAGCGGCGCGATTTTGGGGTCCACGGTGTAAAAGCCTTTGGGTTCACCCTGAAAGTAGTCCTGAACGCCCAAGGCACCCTGAACGAAATCCCCCACGGCGAATTGGTCGTTCTGTGACGCCACGACTTCACCCACGCCGAGTGCGCGCATCACGTCGCCAAGCCCCACTGGCGCGATGTACGACTTGCCTTCGTTCATCCAGCCACGCATGGCCGGGTCGAGGGACAGATAGTGGTTCTTGACCAGGATCTGTCCGGACGTCAGCTCGCCGACCGGGACTTCCTGATAGGTGAAATCCTCGCGAGTGGCTGCGCCGGTCGGTCTTTTGCTCAGCAGAAATTGGCGATTGATTTGGGTCATGACAGCTCCTCAATGAAGGCGAAAGAGTGATTGAAGGTGCTAAGCGGCGCTCAGGCAAGTGAAGATTGATCAGCGAATGCGCCATGATCCAGTTCAATGATGGGCGCCATTTCGATGGTCTCGCTAATCCATAAGCGCGGTTAAATCGCAAACAACAACCCTGTAGGTAGATCAACGCGAGGCAGTGCTCTACATTGACTGCATTACTTGAAACATGAGTTCTCGCAATGTCTTTAAATGCCATGCAAACACTTTATCCAGGCGTGCTGCGCGCCGGTGACGCGGTGGCGCTGGTTTCCCCTGCAGGTCCGGTACCTGCGGCCAAGGTGGAAAGCGCTGCCCAGATCCTTGAAAGCTGGGGGCTCAAGCCCCGTATCTACCCTCATGCGCTGGACACCCATTCCTTTTACGCGGGTACCGACGAACATCGTCTGGCGGACTTCAATGCCGCATTGGCGGACCCTGAAATCCGGGCCATCTTCTGTAATCGTGGTGGCTACGGCGCCCAACGGATTGTCGAGCAACTGGATTTCGATGCCGTGCGCCGCGATCCAAAACTGGTGATTGGTTTTTCCGACATCACCGCGATTCACGCAGCGCTGTGGAATCAGACGCGCCTGGCGACCATTCACGGTCCGGTGGCTGCCCAATTGGAACGCGGTGGTGTGTTTACCAGCAGCGTCTGGCACGCGACCATGAGCACCGCGCCAATTCTGGTCACCGCCAATGCCGCTGAACCGACTTTTGATGTGCGCACCGGCGGCGCTGCAGAGGGCATTCTGCGAGGCGGCAACCTGAGCATTCTAAGCACGAGTATCGGCACCTCGTTCATGCCGGATCTGCACGGCGCGATTCTGCTGATCGAAGATGTCGGCGAAGTGGCCTACCGTGTCGATCGCATGCTCACGCATCTGCTCAACAGCGGCGTGCTTGATGGCGTGGCCGGGATTGCGGTGGGGCAATTCAGCGAACCTCGCGGCGCGTCGGGCACCATTACGCCTTCCAGCGTTTTGATGGAGCGATTGGCGGGTCTGGGCGTACCGCTGGTGGGTGGTTTGTCCATTGGTCACGGCGATATCAACTACGCGGTGCCGTTGGGCACGCAGGCTTCCCTTGACGCTGAATCGGGCACGCTGCTGGTCGCCCCGACTGTGCGCTGAGGTCGCAAAACCCGACGATTGACCGAAACATCCTGAAAACGACGTTTGCATAGCTAATTGCCATTATTTGGGCGTCAACATCTTGTATATCCCCAAGCCGGTTGCGAATCTGCAGGATTATCGAATGGTCTGGCTGCCAGGCCATCGTGGCTCTGCTATTCCAATGGGGATAAATCGCTATGATTTCGGCCGCGCAAGCTCGCTTTGCCAATCTCGGGATGGCGATAAAACTGGGGCTGGGTTTCGCTCTGGTTTTGCTGCTGACGGCTGTCGTCGCGGCCATCGGCGTCTGGTCGCTGAAAAGCATCGGTAGTCACGTCGAAGGGCTCAAGCAGATGTCCTCCCTTAACGATGATCTACTTCAGGTGCGGTTGCTGGAGCAGGATTACGCGTTGCACGGCAACCCCAAGGTCGCAGAGCAACTCCGCGCGGGCGTCGACGCACTGAATGCCCAGGCTGAGGAACTCAAGGGGCGATCGGGGTCCAGCCAGGCGCTGATGAATCAGGTCCAGCAAGCTCTGGCGGATTATCGAAAGTCGTTCGATCAATTCGTTGATATCAGTCAGAGCAAGGATCTGGCGCTGGAAATGGCCAGTTGGTCAGTATCCAGTGCTGCCAATAACCTTGATGTCATGCAGGCAGGTCTGGCTGATGACGGCACTTACGCGCTCAAGAAGTCCAAAGGTGAGGAGGGTGCGGAATTCGTCGACCAGGCAAATCAGGTCAGCCAGGTTTCCAAACTGATGCTGCAGGCTCTGGATGAGGCCCGTGTGCGGCTGGACAAAAGCCGCAAGACCGGCTCTGGCGATGAGGCTAAAACCGGCAGGATCGAACAGGCCGAGGAAGCCAGAGCGCTGGCTGAAACCCTCAAAGGGCTGATCAAGGATGAGGGTTACCTGACGGTGCTGGGCGACGTCAGCAACCATATTGGCAACTTCAATGAAAAGCTCGACGAATACGTAGGATTGCTTGCAAGCGAAGCGAAGGTTTCGCAGCAACTGGCTGCCAACGCGCAGCAGGTGATGGAGCGGATGAAGCAAGCCTATGCGGCTGAAGATCAATCGATGCAGGCGCAGTTGCAGACTAATTCGATGCAGATCATTGGTTCTTCAATCGTGGCGTTGCTGGTCGGTCTGATTGCTTCGCTGTTGATCACCCGGTTGATCGTCAAACCGTTGCGCAGCGTCATTGGTATCGCGCAACGCATTGCCGCAGGCGACTTGAGTGGCCATATCGAGGTTGCCCGGCGCGATGAAATCGGCCAATTGATGCTTGCCATGCAGCAGATGGGCGCGGGCTTGAGTGGCATCGTCAGTGGTTTGCAGGCGGGTATCGAACAGCTGGCAACCTCTGCGCATTCTCTGTCGGCAGTCACTGAGCAAACCAACCGGGAGGTCAGCAGCCAGCAGGAGGAAACCGAGCAGGTTGCCACCGCGATGAATCAGATGACCGCCACCGTACATGATGTCGCGCGCAACGCCGAAGAAGCAGCGCTGGCGGCGCAAAGCGCAGATGAAAAGGTCGACAGCGGCCAGGCCGTGGTGCGCCAGAGCTTGCAGCGGATCGAGCAACTGGCGGGTTCGTCTGCATCGGCCAGCCACAGCATCGAAAACCTGAGTGCCGAAATCCAGAACATCGGCGTGGTGCTGGGGGTGATCAAGAGCGTGGCCGAGCAGACCAACCTATTGGCGCTCAACGCCGCCATTGAAGCCGCGAGGGCCGGGGAGCAAGGGCGTGGTTTTGCGGTGGTGGCCGATGAAGTGCGGGCGCTGGCCAAACGCACTCAGCAATCGACCGAGGAAATCGAACGGCTGGTCGCAAGTTTGCGTAGCGGAGCGTCGGCTTCGGTGATGCAGATTCAGAGCAGCGGTGAGCTGGTGAAGCTGGCGGTCAGCGACGTGCTGCAAACTGAAAGCGCACTGGGCAGCATCGCTGCGGCGGTGTCGATGATTCAGCAGATGAACCAGCAGATCGCGGCGGCTGCCGAGCAACAGACCTCGGTGGCGGAGGAAATCAACCGCAGCGTCACGAACATTCGCGCCAGTGCCGATCAATCAGCCCTGGCCATGCGCGGCAACGCTGCGTCGAGCATTGAGCTTGCTTCGCTGGGCACTGAGTTGAAGGGCATGGTGGGGCATTTCAAATTGTAGAGGCCTGCGTCGGCAGGTGCAGAGCCTCTAGCCGCGCCGCGAAGTGTGCGGGCTGGCATCAGGTGTCGAGCCCGCCATCATCCGCTCCCGCGCTTTGTCATACAGCAGGTTGAACACCAGCGTGTACGGCAGGAACAGCAACAGCAGGCCAATGTCGAGCCAGAACGCTTCCAGCAGGCTGATCGATAACCACCAGGCGGCCAGCGGGACGATCACCAGAATCAGGCCGCCTTCAAATAGCAGCGCATGGCCGATGCGCGCGCCGATGGACAGCTTGAAGCCCAACTTGCGGCGCAGGTTGTCGAACATCGCGTTGAAGAGCATGTTCCAGAGCATGGCGACGGTGGAGATCATCACAGTCATGGCGCCCATTTTGGCCAGCGAGTGGCCCATCAGCCAGGCGAGCAACGGGGCGAACAGCAGGACACCGATGATTTCGAACAGCAGCGCGTGAAGTGCGCGCTCCTTGATGGATTTGGTTGGCATTGAAAGACCTCTTGAAAGTGATCCTGGCACGGCGCTTTGGTGCAGTGAACACTAGTCCTGTGGGAGCGAATTCATTCGCGAACTCTCTGTGTCAGACGCCGTTGCTTTTCCGGTCGGTCGCCTTCGCGAATAAATTCGCTCCCACAAAAGCGTGCCGTTGCAAGCCTGCTGGTAAGTGCTGTCAGGCGTGCATTCTCATCGGTCCTTGCGTTAAAGTGAAAATCGTTTCCATCGGTAAAACCGATATGAGAATTCCATGAGTTATTCACCTGAAGCCCTTGAGGCCTTTGCTCAAACGGTTGCGTCTGGGTCCTTCAGTGCCGCCGCGCGCCGTCTGGGCAAGAGCCAGTCCACCGTCAGCGAGGCCATTTCACGCCTGGAGATTGACCTGGGCCTGGAGCTGTTCGACCGATCCTCGAAACACCCCGTATTGACCGAGGCGGGCAGGGCGATGCTGGGGCGTATCGAGGATGTGCTGGCGGCGTCGGACAAACTGCGCCGCGCGGCCGGGCGTCTTGCCGAGGGGGTGGAGCCGCGCCTGACGCTGGTGTTGTCCGACGCCAATCAGTTCGCGGACTTCGAGACGCGCATGGCCGAGCTGGATGAGCGTTTTCCCGAGCTTGAGCTCGAATGCGTGTTTGCCGAGCATGGCGATGCCATCAGCCTGATTCAGTCGGGCCGTGCGAGCCTGGGGCTGCTGTCGGCGCAGGCCAGTTACCCGCCGGAAATCGGTTTCGCGACGATTGCCGAACGCGCCGACTTCGGTTTGTTCGTGGCCCATAAACATCCCCTGGCGCAGTTGCCGAAGGTGGACTATCTGCAACTGGCAGCCTGGCGGGCGTTGCGTTTGAACACACTGGTGGACCAGACCGTGCCCACCGATGACCTGCCTATCAGCGGCCACCGGCCTTGGTCGGCGCCGAACTATCTGCTGTTGATGGACATGGCCGGGTTCGGGTTTGGCTGGGCCGCCTTGCCGCGCTGGCTGGTGTCCAACTATGCCGGTGGCAAGCTCAAAGAGCTGCAGGTGCCGGGCTGGCCGCGCAGTTCTGCCGTGGATGTTATCTGGTCACGACAACGCAGCCTGGGGCCGGCCGGGGCCTGGCTGCTGGAAACCTTTACCGGCCATCGTGGGGAGTGACGAGCACAATGTCGGCCGTTGAAATTGTTCCTGTTGAACCGAAACACATCCCCGCAGTGGTGGAATTTGTACAGAACGCCCGGGCGCAGATCTTTCCGATGCTCGACGCCACGAGCCTGCCTGCCGATCTGGCGCAGTTCGAGCAGGTCTACCTGGGTGATGGCGGCGGCCGCTTTCTGGTTGGCCTGCGTGGCGAGGAGATAGTGGCCGCTATTGGTTATCTGCCTTACGACGGTCGCTTCCCGCAGTTTGATTACGGACCAAGCAAGGTGGTGGAAATCGTTCGCCTGTTCGTGATCCCCGAACTCCGCCGGTCAGGGCTGGCGAGCACGATCTATAACGCGCTCAAGGACCATGCCCGCCAGCAGGGTGTGCAGGTGCTGTATTTGCATACCCACCCGTTTTTGCCCGGCGCGATTGGCTTCTGGCAGCGTCAGGGTTTTCGGATTGTGGATGTGGAAAGCGACCCGGTGTGGCAAACGACGCATATGGAGTGCGGGGTGCAGTAAGCGTGTTGGCGTAGAGCTCCGTGGGAGCGAATTCATTCGCGAAAGGGCCGGAAAATCCAATACATCTGTATCCGACATGACATTGCCTTCGCGAATGAATTCGCTCCCACAGGAATTCGTACTTCCGAGTGATCCTGGCTCAAGACCTGAACCGCAATATCCGCGTCCCGTCATACGGGTCGGTCAGGTAATGGGCTTCAACGCCAAAGGTTTCGCTCAGTCGCTCGCAGGTCAATACATCCGCCGGTTGGCCGATGGCGATCAGTTCGCCTTTGTCCATCACCGCCAGCCGATCACAGGCCAGCGCCTGATTGAGGTCGTGCAGGGCGATCAGCGTGGTGACCGGCAAGGATCGCACCAGCCCCAGAATGCTCAGTTGATGCTGAATATCCAAATGGTTGGTCGGCTCATCCAGCAGCAGGATTTGCGGACGTTGCGCCAATGCCCGGGCAATGTGCACCCGTTGGCGTTCGCCCCCGGACAGACTGTGCCAGGCGCGTCGGGGTTTGTCGGCCATGTCCACGTCGAGCAGCGCCTGCTGGACGATCTGGTCGTCGACGCTCGACCAGGGTGCCAGTGCCGACAGCCAGGGCGTACGGCCCAGCTCGACGGCATCGCGCACGCTGATCGCATCGGAAGTTTCCGCCTGCTGCTCAACCACCGCGATCATCTGTGCGATGTCACGACGCTTCATGTCGGACAACGCCTTGCCGTCCAGCAGCACTTGCCCGCTGTCGGGGCGTCTGACACCCGACAACAGCTTGAGCAGGCTGGATTTGCCTGAGCCGTTGGGGCCAATCAGCCCCAGCGTTTCACCGGGCAGCACCTGCAGGCTGACGTTTTTGATGATCGGCGTGCCCTTGATTGACCAGCACAGCTGCGAGCAGGCCAGCTCGGCGGTGTGTGTGGCGGGCAATGGCAGGCTGTTCATCGTCCCCCCTTGGCTTTGATCAGGATCACCGCGAATACCGGCGCGCCGATCAAGGCCGTGATCACCCCGACGGGCAGCACCTGGCCCTTGATCGCGGTGCGCGACAGCACATCGGCCGCAATCAGAAACAACGCACCGCTCAAGGCACTCACCGGGATCAGGCGGCCATGGCGCACGCCGACCAGCAGGCGCGCGGCGTGGGGCACCACCAGGCCGACGAAACCGATAGAGCCTACCAGCGAAACCATCACCGCCGTGACCAGCGCCACCGTGGCGATCAGGACCATTTGCACCTGGCGCACCGGAATACCGAGCGACGCCGCCGAGTCGCTGCCAAACATGAAGGCATCCAGCGCGCGTCGATGCCAGAGGCACACTGCCAGGCCGATAAGCACCACCGGCACGGCCAGGCCGACCGATTGCCAGCGCACGCCGCTGAGGTTACCCAGCAACCAGAACATGATGCCGCGCGCCTGCTCCGAACTGGCTGACTTGGTAATCAGGAACGAGGTCAGGGCATTGAACAGCTGCGACCCGGCGATCCCGGCCAGAATGATCTGCCCGCTGCCACTGACTGCGCCAGTACTGCGCGCCAGCAACGCCACCAGGGCGAACGCTGCCACGGCGCCGAGAAAGGCCCCGGCTGACAATGAGACCGCACCGGCACCCAGGCCCATGATCGCCACCAGTACTGCGCCAGTGGAGGCCCCTGCGGAAATCCCCAACAAATACGGGTCGGCCAACGGGTTGCGCAGCAGCGATTGCAGGACCACGCCAGAGATCGCCAGCCCTGCGCCACAGGCCGCCGCCACCAACGCTCGGGTCAGGCGGTAGTTCCAGACGATGCCTTCATCAATGGGGTCGAGCACAAAACCCGCCCCCCAGAGTTTATTGGCCAGCACCTGGAACACCAGGGACAGGCTGATCGGCGTTTCGCCAATGGCGATCCCGGCGACAATCGCCGCGAGCAGCACGGCCAGCACCCAACTGCCGTGCAGGCACAGTTTGCCCAGGAGTCGGCCAAGCACCGCTGGCGTCATTTGCGCAGGTCGAACTGGTCGATGGCGCTGGCCAGTTGATCAATGCCGTTGAACATGCGAATGGAGGCCTGCATGGCGTCTGCATCAATAATCACGATGCGGTTGTGTTTCACCGCGTCCATATTTCTGGTGACCGGGTCGCTCTTGAGAAACTGCAGTTTTTTCTCGAAGTCATCGGCAGGGAAGCGACGGCGGTCCATTTTGGCGATAACCAGCACGGTCGGATTGGCTTTGGCGATGGTTTCCCAGCCCACGGTTGGCCACTCTTCGTCCGACTCCACCACGTTACGCAGGCCCAGGGTCTGCATCATGAACTCCGGGATGCCTTTGTGTCCGGCAACGTAGGGGTCGACTTTCAGGTCTGCGCTGGAAAACCAGAACAGCGCAGAGGCGTCCTTGAGCTGCCTGCCTTCGACACGGTTCTGGGCTTTGCTCAGGCGTGTCTGCAAGTCGGTGTTCAGCTGTTCGCCACGGGCCTGGACGTCGAAAATCTGCGCCAGCTGGTCGATGGTCTTGTACACGCTGTCGACCGAAAAGGCGCGCAGGCGCGTGCCATCGGCGCCGACCAGATTGTCCTTGCCTTCGCAATCGGACGGCATGATGTAGGCGGGGATTTTCACTTCGGCAAATTGCTCGCGGGTGCCGACCACACCTTGTGGGCCAACCATCCACTCAAATTGCACCGCCACCAGGTCCGGGCGTTTACCGATCACCGACTCGAAGCTCGGCTCGTTTTTAGCCAGTTGCGGGACGTTGGCGTTCAGCGCCTTGAACTGCGGCAACACTTCGCTGAACCACAGCGAGGTGCCAACCACCTTGTCGCCCAGGCCCAGGGTGTAGAGGATTTCGGTGCCGGACTGACCGATGGTGACCGCTTTGCCTGGCGCCTTGTTGAACGTCAGCGGCACGCCGCAATTATCCACCGTCAGCGGATAGGAGGTCGAGCTGGCGGCGAAGGTCAGGGTAGACAGGCTGAGGCTGGCGGCCATGACGGCAAAACGAGACAAAGGCATGTGAGACGATCTCCATTCGAACAGGTGTCCGGACGGCAGTGCACAGGCTGGAGCCTCATCGCCTGGCGCCATTGAACCGGCTAGCGCCAGTCGCAAATCGCAGGCAGCAACGGTCGGAAACCGTCCTGATGAATGTCCACCCCGGACACCCCGCCGGTGGGTCAATGTTCAGTCTGTGGACGCAAATCGATGCGCCAGCGCTGATGTCGGCAGGTCTCCTGACTGACGCTTCATCGCCTTGCTCCAGCCTTCCCGGGAACCCCAGTGGCATAAATGAAGCAGGGCTCAGCGCCTACAGTTGCGGGGGCAGTTCCGATTGAGGGCCGTTGAACAGGCCGTCACGGATTCCCTATTAATCCCGTTTGGAAACCGACGGGCGGCATGGTAAAGGATATTCTTTGTCGACGGAGAAATTTCCTGCGTGGTTTTAGTTCTGCATCCTTCACATTCAGAGGATGATGGGCGCCAACCTTGTTGGTGAACCTTATTGCCCGATAGTCGGTCGATAGTGCGTTCAACCAGATGCACACTGGTCCGCTTTACTCTTTGGAGAAATACCCCTGTGATATCGACTCAACGCATGGCCTGGCTCAAAGCCTGGGGTGCCCACGGTTTTACCGCCACCGGCGTGGTCATTGCATTTCTGGCAACCATTGCCTTGTTCGACGATGCGCCAAAAGCCTGCCTGCTGTGGCTTGGGCTGGCGCTCGCGGTGGACGGAGTCGATGGCTCGCTGGCGCGCAAGTTCAATGTACAGACCGTCCTGCCGGGTTTTGACGGCTCAGTGCTGGACCTGGTCATCGACTACCTGACGTACGTGTTCATCCCGGCTCTGTTCATTTACAGCTACGTCGAACTGCCGCCGTATACCGTGCTGTTGAGTACCGCGATCATCCTGATTTCGTCGCTGTTCTGCTTCTGCAATCTCGAGATGAAGAGCAAGGACAACTACTTCCAGGGCTTCCCCGCAGCCTGGAACGTGGTCGCGTTGTGCCTTTACATCATTCAGCCGTCGCCGTGGCTGACGTTCCTGACGATCATTGGTCTGGCATTGCTGACCCTGACCCGGATGAAGTTTCTGCATCCGTTTCGCGTGCGTCGCTTTATGCCGATCAACATAGCGGTGACCACCGTCTGGCTGATATGCAGTGCGTTGCTGATCATCAATCACCCCAACAACGGTCCGTTCGTCATGGGCCTGTGGCTGGCGATGTCGGCTTACTTTCTGGGGGTCTGCCTGTGGCGTACGTCCCTGGAATACTGGGGCAAATGGCGGGCTTGAAGGGCCCGGCAGCGAGAGGCGGCAATTACTGACGTTGCCGCCAAAACCCTTGATCCGCCCAGCGGGTTTCCTGGCGGTAGCAATAACGCAGCGTCTGCAGGTAGGCCTGACGAACGTTTTGCAATCGCTCGGCGTAAGCGTTGACTGCTCGATCATCGTGTTGAAGGGCTCGCGCAACTGCTTGCGCGCCGCGCATGCCGGTATAGATCGCATTGAATATCCCTTGGGAAGACAAGGGGTCGAACGCCAGAGCGGCATCACCCACGGCCAGCCAGCCGTCGCCCGCCCATTGCATTAATCGACTGCCACTCGCGTCGCATGCCCTGAGGCGGTCACTCGGGTTGAGCGCTGCCAGATGCTGGAGGTGCCGGGTCTCGCGCAGCTGGTCCTGCCACTCGTGCGGGCGGCTCATCACGCTGGCCGCCTCTCTGGCTGCCGTGTGCAGCGCAGCGACATGCCGACCATCAGGCAACTGCGCACAATACCACCACCCCGTGCTCACCGACTCGATCAGCGTGCGTTGGTCCTCGCTGGCGTGGTCAAGCCAGGCGTACACCGCCACCAGCGGGTCATCCCGGATCCGTTGAACGCCAAGGCGCCTTGCCACGACCGACGTGCGTCCGCTTGCCTCTATCACCCAGCGCGCGCTCACGGATTGAGTTGATAACTTCAGCCGCCAACCGCCGAGGCCACGCTCCAGATGGATCAACCGTTCGTGCCAGCAGTGTGCCCCTGCCTCAACCGCCGCTTCACGCAGGCACGCATCGAAGCGCCTGCGCTCCAGGTGCCAGCCCGGGCCATGCGGATCAAAAATGAAATCGCGGTTGCTTAGCTGCGGCTGACCCCACGCCGACAGATTGCCCACGCAGGCCAGTGGCAGACTCCGCTCCAGCCATGGCAGAAGCCCGAGATCATGCAGTAACGGCTTCGCTGCGCCGGGCAGGCTTTCGCCGACCTTCGGCATGTCGGGCTGTGGGTCGACCATCACCACCTGATAGCCGAGCAGTGCCAGCACCCGCGAGGCGACTGCCCCGGCAGGTCCGGCACCGATCACGGCGACATCCACGCAGGTCAACGTTTGAGTATCCGGCAAAACTCCTGGTACTGCGCTTCGCTTTCCCAGCCGGCCTCTATCAAGGCGGCCTGCTGCACTGATGCGGGTGTGGGGGCGTTTGCTGATGCAACGCTGTACTGCATGGGGCGGGTGGTGTTCGACGATGTCGTTTCAATTTCAACCCGCATCGCGTCGGGAATATCCGGGTCGTTGTCCATGCCGGGTCGCATTTCCAGCACGCCCAACACACCGACATCCGCCACCAGTTGTGTGGCTTGTGCGATGAAGCCGCCCGACAATTGCCTGCCCCAGCGCGCTCGACGGTTGAAAGCGGCCAGCCGGGTTTCCCGTGGCTGGGTGGTGTCCATCACTGTCCGGTAGTCAGCCTCGGTCAGCACCTGATCCGGTACCTGGGAGGGCCAGAACGTCGGCAGGTAGGGGTCGTATTCTGTGTCGTAGCCGGAACGGCAGCCCACGGTATCGATTTGCCAAGGCAGGGCCATCCAGCGGCTGAGCCCTCCTGGAGGCTGTGCGTGCAGCGGCCCGTTATCGGACAGCGCGGTTTTCTGGTCCAGCAGCGGGCCGAAGTCCGGTTGTTGTTGGCAGGCCGACATGGTCTTGATCCTGAATGGGGCGCGATACATCGATGCATGGCGCATGGGCCAGCTCAGTTCGATACCCGGGTGAAAAGCGTCGGCGGTGCAGAAATGCAACGCGGCCTGATCGAGCATCGCCGGTTGTTCTGACAAGGGCAGCTCTGCAAGCACGCTGACCGCTTTGGCGGCGGGGTCCCAGTCGTTGATGAACGTGCCTTGCGCCCAGCGCCGCAGCAATTGGCTGCGCTGTAGAGAGGGTGCCAGGTGGTTGCCGGCCAGGTCGTCGTCACCTCCAAAGGTGTCGCCATAGAGCCAGGGCCAGGTGCGGGGTTCATGGACGCTGTTATCGGTAGCGCGAAACGCATTGAATACCGAGCGTCGCAGATGGCTGTAGGACTCGTCGTTGCGAGCCAGTTTGGCCAGCAGTTGCGGGTTGGAAAAGTCCATCGGGGCGCCGTGGCCGAACAGGCTGGCAAAGCCTTTGTTCACCCATTGCAGACCCGTCAGGCGTTGCAGCACGGGCAGGACGTCACGGCTGAACGACACGGTGTCGGGTGGGCGCAGCCAACCGCAGTCGGTGTAGGTGTCGATCAACAGATCGTAAAGGGTTCGCCAGCCGATCACGCCAGGTGCGAAGTCCGGTTGCGCCACGACGACCCATGCAGATTCCACGTCAATGCGTTTGCCTGCGATCTCCACCGTGGCGGTCACGGGGCCATCTGACGTGTCGTCGAACCACTCCGTGGCGTTGGGGAACGCGTAGGGCTCCTCAGGGTTGTAAATCGGCATACTGGAAGGCGACGCGGAGTTGGCGAACCCGCCCAGTACCAAAAGGCGGCCATTGTCATCAGTGCGCAGTTCGCCAAGCGGGACATTGACGCCCATGAAGCTGCCGGTGTCGAACCGGTAATCCTTGCCGCTGCTGTGCTTGCCGCTGATGCCTCGCGGCCCGGGATCGATCACCAAGTCGGCCCTGGCTGCGCCGTCGATATGGGGATTGCGCAGCGGAACCTGAAGCGTTGCCGCCTGTGCGATGTCCATGGCGATGTCGAACTTGTACCACTGGGCCTTGCGGTTCGCCAGGTGCACCTGCCATTGGATCTGCGCCTGGTCTGCTGTCAGCTCCCCGACGATGTGCCCTTGGGCGTCGTATCCATAAATCCGGAAACGTGCAGCCTGGCGCTTGAGTGCGCCGGCTTCATCTCGCGGCTGCAGATCCGCGCCGGACAATTGCCCGGTGGTTTCCGGGCCAATAAAGTAGCCGTCGTCGGCGCGGCTGTTGCCCAACCGCGCAATGCCTATCCCGGGGTGAATGGCGGCACGCACGACGCGGCTGAAATCCACCGGCTGATCGGGTTTGCGTTGAATGTCCTTATTCATTGCGTTCTTCCTTGATGACGTTGAAAGGTCTGGCCGCGGCCTTCAATCCAGTGAGCCTGGGCGTGGCGTGCGTGGCTCGCCCAGGGTTTGTCCGTTGTAGTTGCGGCGGACATCCGCCGAGGCCTGGTACACCACTTTTCTTGCCTGCGCGATGCTGCCCACTGGCTCGTGTGCCTTGAGGGTCCGCCATGGATTGAACGCCAGGACTTCGCCATAGGCCGCCTGGTTTCGCTGATTGATGTCTTGTTGGGCGAGGGTCAGTGTTGCCACATGCACGGCAGGCATTACTTTTTCGTCCCAGAGGTACATCGCATCATCCACCGGCACCGGCTCGTTGGAGTTCCAGAGTTGGACCATGAAGTGCAAGCGGACTTCGGAAGTCAGCAGGCGTTGGTGCAAATCTTTTCTCAGGTGATCCGGGTCATTATAAGTGGATTCTTTTTCGTTACATTTAAATTCGGGAACAATCGTGTACTTGCAATAATGATGCGCCCCGAAGTGGTGAGGTATTACGCTCCAGAGTTGGCTTGAGAGCAGGCTGGGAACAAACTTTCGCATATCGTTCAACACTTTTTCCGTTTCCGGGTGTTCAGCGATCCAGTCAGTAAAATCATTAAAGGCATCACACATGGCGCGAGCCGTCTTGACGAAGAACACCGGGTGGTTTTGCAAGAGAAAATCGACGGTCGGACACTCTTCGTCAGGCTCCAGACATTTACGACCTGGCACGTCGAACAGCTTTATCCCGATCCCCACCGTCTCCATGAAATCAGGCTTGTCATCGGGTATGTCGCAGGAGTACCTGACCCACGCGGGGTATGAGCAGGGCTTTGCAAAAAGCCCGACACACAGCTCGGGCGGCAGGTCTTGCAGGACCTCGAAATGACCATGGGCGGTCCCGTAATGACGCAGGAATACCGGACGCCGGACCGGGCACTGGCCTGCGCGGATTCTTGCTTTCTGCGTCTGTTCAATAAACAGATTTTCCAGGCATTGAATGGCCTCTTCGTGACACTGCGTAGCGGTTGAAGCGTGGTTGAGTTGTTCTGGATGTTTCATTGTTATTGTTCCGTTATAAGCGCGGGTTGTGCGCGTTAATCGGGTCATGAGTTGGCATGATTTCAAACAAGCTTTGGGTGTTGGTGAGCTTGAAAGTGAGTCTCTGAATGGTTATAGAAGTGGCTGAAGTGGGCGCAAGTGGGAAAACTTGAAAGTGAAGATTCTTTCGTTATTAGGGACAGTTCCCACGTGATTAGTCGGCTTCAGGAAATATAGGGTGACGAAGACGGGTGTTTCCGTTGATTTGGCATTTGGCGATAGACTGCGGCCCTTAACCCGTTGCCAGGACTCTCCCGTGCCAGATCGTCAGATTATTATCCCGGCCTCAATGATCAATATCGTCGAGCGCGCCGGTTACGTCCCCGCCGTGAAAGTGGGCAGCACCCTTTATTGCGCAGGGCAGATCGGGCGGACGCCTGAGCTGGATGTCATCCACGACCCCGAACAGCAATTCATCGCCTGTTGGGAAAATCTGCGCATCGTGCTCGCCCAAGGCGGCTGCACCTTTGACGACGTGGTGGAGATGACCACCTTCCACGTCGCGATGAGCCAGCACATGGACATCTTCCGTGACGTCAAAGACCGTCTGTTCCCTCGCGGGATTTGCGCCTGGACAGCGATTGGCGTGTCGGAACTGGCAGTGCCGGGGCTGTTGCTGGAAATCAAGTGTGTGGCGGTCGCGCCTGATTGATCTGGGCGCCATACCACCCATCCAGATGAACCGAACTCACAGCCCTGTGCCGCTTCCAAACAGGGTCACATCAATCCATGACCCTGTGAGGCAACCATGAGCACACGTCCCGTCGACAGTCAGGCAGCACAATCTCCCGGTCCTAATCCGAATCCCTCTGAGTCCGACGGTAAGTCCACGTCCGACAATGATGTGCGCGAGGCTGATATTAATGAGGTGGAGCCGGATGACCCCGATGTCGCCGGTGATGACGCTTCGGATAAACCAAGCTGACATCTGTGGGGATGGGCACATTGATCACCGCCGATGACCTCGCCATTGAGCTGCCCGAGGGCGGCGATGTGGCGTTGTTCAAATGGTTTCTGGCCAGCTTTCTGATGGGCAAACGCATTCAGGCCACTGTCTCCGCCGAGACTTATCGTGTGATTGTCGAGAAGCACGGCATTGATTCACCCAAAAAGCTTGTGCGTCTGTCCCATCGGCAGTTGGTGTCGATGCTCGGTGAGGGGGGTTATGCCCGGTATGACGAAAGCACCGCCACTCGCCTGTCAGCGTTGGGTAAAAAGCTGATTGACGACTACTCGGGCAAGATCGGGACGATTCGCCAGCGCAGCGAAAATCGCCAGGCATTCGAAAAGCGTCTGCAGGAATTCGACGGAGTAGGGCCCAAGACTGTCGAGATCTTCATGCGCGAAGCAGCCCAGGTGCTCTTTTGAGTACGCTCGTTTACAGCCGTATCGGTTGCGCGGGATGGAGCCTGCCCAGAGAAAACCGTTCAGCGTTCTCAGAGCAGGGAAGCCACCTGCAGCGTTACTCAGAGCGCTTTAGCGCGGTTGAAATCAACAGTTCTTTTTATCGACCGCATCGGCCGCAGACCTGGCAGCGCTGGGCACAGAGTGTGCCTGCCGATTTTCGCTTTTCAGTGAAAATGCCCAAGGCCATTACCCATGAGTGCCGTTTGAAAGACGCTGAAGGGTTGCTTGAGCAATTTCTGTTTCAGTGCGGGCATCTCGAGGAAAAACTCGGTTGCCTACTCGTTCAGTTGCCGTCGTCATTAGCGTACGAGTGGAATCCGGCGGATGATTTTTTTGCGGGTTTGCGTCAGCGCTATCAAGGCTTGTTGGTGCTGGAACCGCGTCATTCGAGCTGGGGGGAAGCCCAGGCCCAGGGCATGCTGAATGATCTGCACATCGCCCAGGTCGCCGCAGATCCATCGCCCATAAGCGGCGGCGACCAGCCTGCTGGTTGGCCCAGTGCTCAGTATTGGCGCCTGCACGGTTCGCCACGTATTTATCACAGTGCCTATGAGCCTGCAGCCCTGCAGTTGCTGGCGACAAATCTTCAGGCGGCCAGCCAGTCTGGCATCGAGACATGGTGCATCTTCGACAATACCGCCAGTGGGCATGCAGTGAGCGATGCCTTGCTGCTGGACGCCGCATTGGGCGAAATCCGGCTGCAGCGATAAATAGCCGATTGCACGGATCGGGCGATGGCGAATTCCTTCAGCGCATCAGCCGGACGATGCCATAGCAGGTGGATGGGCAGTGGGTGATTTGTAGGTCATCGCGTGACTTGCAGGAGCGCTGGATTTAAGCAGTGCGTCGATGGCCTGGCTGTAGGCCTGTTTACCCAGGCTCATGCTGTTGTTGTGATTGCCGCCGGGTACCAGCAACAGGTTTTTCGGTTCCTGTGCGGCAGCGAATAGCTCCTCGCTGAAACGCGGGGGCACGAAGCCGTCGGCCGTGCCGTGGACGATCAGGACCGGCATGTGGATGTCGGCAATCTTGTCGATGGAATCGAATTTCTGCGACAGCAACCAGCGCACGGGGAGCGAGGTGTAGCGGTCTGCGACGGCGGTGGCTACATCAGCGAGGGTGGTGAACGTCGACTCGATGATCAGCCCGCGAGCCTGGGCGGGTTCGCCGCTGCTCTGGCTGTCCCGGCCCAGCTCCGCTGCCAGATCGATCGCCACGGCGCCTCCCAGTGAATGGCCATAAAGCAGGCGTCGGGTTGGGTCCGGTTGCAGGACTTTGAGGCGTTCCCAAGCCACTCGTGCGTCTTCATAGACCGTCGCTTCAGAAGGCAGCGCGCCTTTGCTCTGGCCGAAGCCGCGGTAGTCGATGGCCAGTACCGAGAAACCCAGCGCGCGCAGTTGCTCGATTCGAAACAGCTGGCCGGTCAGGTTCCAGCGCGAACCATGCAGATAGAGAATGGCCGGGGCATCCTTGCGGTTGGCGGGCCACCACCAGGCGTGAATATTTTGTGCCATGCCGAAATCGGCGGCCTTGAGTTCAAGCTCCTGCAGGTCGGCGGGCAGGCCGCTGTACCAACTGGCGGTGCCGGGCTCGATACGGAATACCAGCTCGCGCTCCTTGTGCTCCAGCACGGCACACCCCACCGGCAAGCCGATGATCAGGGCGATCATAAAGGTCCAGGTCAACCAGCGTGCTTTGATGCGTGCCAGAGAAAAAACGCCCATGTATTGATTTCCCCCAACTGGAAAGCGAAAGGCTGACTGTAACGGCGTTGTCATGATACCGATTGATGGATCGGTTACAGAGTATTGCGGGAGCAGAGGGTCGCAAAAGCTTCAAAGTGTCGGCGCAGAGCATTTAAGGGTGATCAGAGTTGCGTGAAATGATCGCCAATCAGCGCCACCAGCACCTTGCACGCCGCGCTGGACTCGCCGGGCGCCTTGACCAATTGCAGTTCGTGCAATGGCAGTGCAGGCAGGCCTTCGTCGGTGCCGAGAATGCGCATCTGAGCGCTGACCCTGGCGCGGTCCATGATGCCGATGGCCATGCCCGCGCAGATAGTCGTCTCCAGCGCGCTGACTCCGGCAGTCATGACCACCGTGCGCCAGTTGCGGCCCAGGGCGTTCAGTGCGTCGATGGCCACGGCGCGGTAGGGGCAGCCCTTGCCATGCAGCGCCAGCGGTATTGGTTTTTCCGGTTGCGGCTGGTAATCCACTGCCGCGACCCAGACCGGCTCGGTGGTGCCAAAAGTGCGCAGTAGCAGATCCGAGCGTTGTGGGTTGGCCGGCGCATTAACCGCTTCGACCACAAAGGCAATGTCTAGCCGACCACGCTGCAGCCGCTCGTTGAGGCGCCCGCTGGAGCCGGTTTCGATCTCAAGCTCGATGCCCGGATAAGCCGAATTCAGTGGCGGCAAGAGACGTTGCAGCAAGGCGCCGGCGTACTCCTCGGAAATCCCCAGGCGGACCCGACCGCTGACGGAAGGCGAAATAAACCCGGCCAATACGCTGTCGTGTAGACGCAGAAGCTCGGCACTCTGCAGCGCGAAGCGGCGCCCGAGAGGGGTCAGGGCCACGGCCTGGTTGTCCCGCTCCAGCAGACGCCCCCCGGCGATGGTCTCCAGACGCCGGATATGCAGGCTTACCGCAGAGGGGCTGCGATTGAGGTAGGTCGATGCCGCGAGAAATTGCTCGAAGCGCACCACAGCTTGAAAGGTGCGCAGCAGATCGATGTCCAGCGTTTCTTGCATAAGTGAGAAATCCTGCATGAGTGGTGCTGATCTTTTCGTTTGATTGAACGACCCGAGCATTCATACCATCAAGCTCTTGCCAGGTAACAGGGGTGTCTGATGAACGGGGAACAGCTGGATACATTCGTGCAGGACAAGCAGGCCGATCATTCGAGCCTGTGGCTCAGTGGCTTGCTGCTGGGCTTAATGGTGCTGAGCTGGAGCTCAGGCTTCATCGGTTATCGCTACGCGTCCGAGCACAGCGGGGTGATGGTGATCACGTTCTGGCGTTTCGTTGCGGCGCTGTTGCTGCTGTTTCCGGTAGTGGTGCGCCCGCTGATGCGCGTCAATAGGACTGACCTGCGTCGCCATGTACTGGTGGGGTTGTTCGGCATCGCGGGTTATATCGCGGCCATTGCAGGCTCAATCGGGCTGGGTGTCGCTCCGGGCACCAGCGCGCTGATCGCCAACTTGCTGCCAGTAACGATTGTGCTGTCAGCCGGGCTCGTCCCAGGGCAACGCACCCAGGGCAAGCAGTGGTGGGGCGTGGGTTTGTGTGTGGTGGGGATGCTGATTGCCAGTATGGCCAGCGTTGAATTCTCCAAGGCATCGATCTGGGCCTATAGCTTGCCAGTGCTGGCTGTCGCGTCGTTGACGGCGGCCAGCCTTTATCAGAAGCGTTGCGGGTCCAGCGCCTTGCCGCCTTTGACGGCCTTGTTCATCCAGCTCTGTGCGGCATTGCCAGTGTTTGCCGTGCTTGCGGTGCTCGAAGGCAGCATCCAGCCGGTCATGTCGGCCGGGTTTGGCCTGGGCATTGTGTGGTTAGTGGTGTTCTCGACACTGGGCGGTTACGGTTTTTACTGGCTGTGCCTGCAGCGTTTCAATGTGCAGAGCACCAGTGGTGCGCTGTTTCTGATCCCGCCGGTGACCATGATCTGGGCGTCCCTGCAGTTCGGCGATCCGCTGAGCATCCTGGCATTGGTGGGTGTGGCGTTGACGCTGCTCGGGCTGCCGTTTCTGCGCAGGCCGGTGCAGGCATGAAGATCCAGGCACGAACGTGCAGGGATGAAAAAGCCGCCTTCCTGTGAGGGAAGGCGGCTTGGGTTTCTAGCCTATCAGTGCATGAACAGTGCGATCAGGATGATGATCGGGATCGGTACACCGAGGAACAGCAGAAGTAATGAGCGCATTGTAGGTCTCCTTGGCTTAACGAGCCGTTGTTGTAGTAGTGGTATAAGGGCGTGCTTCAAGGTAGGTCACGGCGTCACGACGACGACCACCCCAGATGGCAGCGAGGCTGGCGAAGAAGGCACCGCACAGCAGGGAAACGAAGGTCCAGAGGGCAGTCATCGAAGCCACTTTGGCAGCGGTCTCTGCAGCATTTTTAGCGGCCAGCTTGGCATCTTCATAAGACTTCAGAGCCTGAGCGTAAACCTGATCCACACGACGTTCAGCGTCGGCCTGGCTCAGGTTGGTGCGCTGGGCGATCAACTGCGCCAGGTAGCTGCGATCTTCTGCGCTCAACTGACCACCGTTGTTGATGGTTTTGGCGAAGATGCGCACGACAACGGCGTGTGCGGCGTCGTCACTGACGGCGGCAGGGCGGTCATCGCGGAACAGGCTGTCAATGAAGTAGCCGTAGTCATCGCTGCTCACGTTGCTGTTGCTGGCGGCGCTGCCTGCCACTTGAGTGACGGCACCGGCAGCACCGGACGCCACGCTTGCACCTGCTTTAATGCCACCGCCGACGATGCTGCTCACGGAGCCTACGATCAGCGTTGCAGCAACCAGCGTAGCGATTGCCCAGGACAGGAAACCATGAGCGGTATCGCGGAAATACACCTCGTCACCGTGGAGGTTGGCCCACTTCACACGCAGTCGACCGGCGATGTAACCGCCCAGGCCCGACGCGACGATCTGGGTGAATGCGAGCCAGGCCACTGTGGAAATACCGATTCCTTTCGCGCTCATCCCGCTGTCTGCCCACGGCGACATCGCGGAGAAGCCCAGGCCAACGCCCAGGAGTAGAAGGATCATGGCCAAGGCTGCAGAGCCTGCGGCACCGGCGAAGATCGCCCCCCAGGAAACCCCTGAGTGATTGGTCGATTCTTGCGCGGCAGTTGGGTAAGTGTCAGGGGATGAAATCATTATTTTTTTACTCCGTGAATAAAGTTGTTACATCTCACGGTAGGTAATTGCAGCGGCTGTGCCAAATTTCCATATTTTAAAAATGCTTATTTATCAATTGGTTATTAAAATTTATTAAAATATTTTCATGCAATTTGCAAGGAGGCGCTTGAAGTTACAGGCGTTATGCATGAACCAGACGACGGGTAGCGATCAGGGCGGGCAGGTTCGGTGTCAGCCGGCCGTTACAGCTCAACTGACACCTGGCTGAACCCGCGCGCATGGCCAGCCAGAGGCGCAGTTTATTTTGATGACGAGCCGTCGGTGGGCTTGTCCATCTGCACCGATGATTTGGAGCCGTCCGTGTTCTCCTTGGTACTTTGTTTATCGGGGCTGTCGAAGCAGCCATGCAGCAGCGCGATGCAGCAGAACAGGCCGAGGTAGCGGGGGAGGTTCATGTCATTCTCCAGGCTGATTTAAGGGCGTGTAGCCCTTCATACGACCTGCCGGGTAACTGATTGTTTATTCCAGATGACGGATTTCCGCCGTGCGTTCGGCAGGAGTTCGCATATAGTGTCTAAGCGCTTGTTATCCCTTTCTTCAAGAGGTTACTGACCCATGTTCCTGAATCGCCCCCTGGAAGAAAAAGACATCCCCGTCGTGTGCTCACTGCCGCAGAATGTCGACGAGCTGTTCTATATGTTCCCCAGAGCGACCTGGCCCCTGACCCCGCCCCAGCTCGTAGACGCGCTGCACAACCATTCCGATTCGACGGTGATCGAGATGGATGGGGAAGTGGTGGGGTATGCCAATTTTTCACGCAGCGATTTTCGCGGCCGCTGCTCGCTGGGCAATGTGATCATCGCTCCGAAAGCAAGATCCCGCGGCGTGGGGCGCTACCTGATCGGTTGCATGATGGACCTGGCCTTTGACAAACATGAAGCCAGCGAGATGACCGCCTCGTGCTACAACCACAACGTGCCGGGCCTGCTTTTCTACCCCAAGCTGGGCTTTCGCCCCTATGCCATCGATGAGCGCCGGGACAAGCACGGCGGTCGAGTGGCATTGATCCATCTGCGTCTGCCGCGCAGCGTCGAGTAGTGGCCCCATGACCGTCAGTCGGCTGCATCGGCTGGCGGTTACCCCTCACGGCCTGGCAAGTGCACTGCTTTGATCCGAATCAATTAAACATCCCCAGAATAAGTGTTAAGTGAATCGTTTCTTCTAATTGTTTATATAACGCTTTCGTGCGGCGATCGTTTAACGGGCCTATAAATGGATATTGCTTCATGGCAGGGCGTGGCGTATAACAAAATATGCCTCCAATTAACTGACGACGTTTATCTGGCTGGCAAAGGAATTTAATGAGCTGTATCTATCACAAGCGCAGTCCGCTGTAGTGGGGTTGTGGGCGCGCGAAGCCGCGCATACTAAGGAGAAGCACATGATTGCGTACCGACTGTCCACCCTCGAGTTAAGGAGTATTATCGAGGGCGCTTTCCTGCCTTTACGCTGTACCTGTAGCGTGTCGCCTGATTCTTCGATGACGGTGCAAATTACTGATCCGGATTCCGACCGTGTCGAGTTGTTCGTTACCGGGATCTCGCTGGACCGTCTGAATACCACTCGGGAAATCTCCGAGCTGGTGGCGGAACTGCGCTACGACCTGACCCACACCCGCCATCTTCAAGGCAGGCAGGGTGCGAGTCGTGGCATGAGCAGCGTAGGCTGAGTGGGATTGGGTAGAAGCCTCAAGAGCTAGCCCGAAGCAACTGCAACACCTGGTAAGCAGCCGCTGTGCTTGATTGCATCGCGGCTTTCGTTTGTCTGGGCCTTGGTCATTTGTGTGGAGCAGGATGGGTTCGTGAACGACGGCTAACGCATTATTCACCTACCAGTAAAGGGCCGTTCACAGGTTGATATAAGTCGTGATGTTTCCATCTTGAGGTGTTTCAGAATGGAGGCAGGACATAGGCCATCGTACAACTTAGACATATGACGTTACGTTAACTTGATCGCCAGTCAGGTTATATAGTCATATGCACTCCTGTCGCTACACCGGCACCGCCAAACGACCTGTTCCATACAGGTCGTTGTACGATGTCTTAGTGCATTGATCGTCGACGTTCGTTTTCGAACAGCAACTTGAAGGCTTCTTCGTTCGCCTCCGCCGCCGTGTAATGGTCGCGTATGGGCCCAGCTTCAATTTGCCCTTCGAGCGCAACGCGGATCACCGCCGACTTGAGGAGATAGTGCGGCACTTCACCGATGATGGTCAGTTCGCGCAGCTGCTGGCCGTCCTGCTCAACGGTGGCCAGTCGCACTCTGCAGGTGGCCTGCATTGGGATCGGGCCAAACAGGGTGTCGCGTGAGTAGTCGATCTCGGCAATCCCCGAGCGGTAGTCTTTTCCGGTATTCATGGCTACGACCTCTGCATCCCTTCAGGTTTTCAATGCGTCTGAAGACATTGATGATCGTGACAGTTAATAGTTCGACCGCCTGCGGCGAACGGTGGATACCATTCATCGGCGCGCTGTGTGCATCGCTATAGCCACTGACTTTCCACAGGCTGGGGCGGTCTACTCCTTACGTCTGATTGAGGCCTGAAAGCTCAGACCTCAATCATGAGCCCGGCATGAGGAGACCAGCATGAAATCAGCCAGCAACATCCTTGCTTTGTCTGCTGCACTGGCAGTTGGCAGTGTATGGGCCAGCGAGCCGGGCAATCCGTTGCTTGCAGAGCGGTGGCAGACTCGCCCGCTGGTGGTCATCGCCCCAAATGCCCAGGACCCAACCTTGATGAGCCTCAGGCAGGCACTCCAGGAGCCCGCCAACCGAGAGGCCTTTATCAAGCGCGAGATGGTCTTGTATACGGTCGTCGCAGGTGTGGGCAGTCGCAATGATCAGCCCCTTGCAGCGTCAGCGACCGCTGGGTTGCTCAAGGCCCTTGACGTTAAATCGTCGGGACCTGGCCGGGTCATCCTGGTGGGCAAGGATGGCGGCAAGAAAATGGAGCAGGCCGGGCAGGTGATGCCCAGCGAGTTATTCGCCCTGATCGATAAAATGCCAATGCGTCAGAACCCATGAGAGTAGTTTGACCCAGCGTCGGTGGTTTGACTTGAAGCAGCCAAGTTGTTGGCGAAGCGATGTGGTCTTTTCAGCGCCGGATGACCAAGTGCACTAAGCGAGGGTGGGTCAAGTTGCTGGCGCTGGCATTCAGGGCACCTTAAAGCGCTCGATTAATATATAAATTCATTTAAAAAAAGATTTTTGCACTGCAAATCGTTGGATTCTCGGCGTCAATTTTAATTCATCAATAAGATCAGATACCTAGGCTCTAATTGGGTTGAAAACCACTCTATTTCAATAAATTGACACCCTGGCCAATATTTGAAATTATCCCCACAACCGTTCTCTCGCTGGCTCCTGGTCAATTCAGTGCCTGGCTAAAAGCACCGTGCCAGGGCTCTTCAGCGCCGCGCGTGAGGGGTTCAGGCGGTAGCGTGGTTGATCCGTTTCATCGCCCGTGCCGTTCCCCACTTTTCCCGGAACACACTACTTCGCCCTTACTTTGCTAGTTGCCGACTTCAAGGCAGGTCTGCGCCTGGACGCAGGTTAATTCAGCACAACCTTAATGTTTTGCCTGATCCATCCCTGGATTCGTCCGTGGAGTGACTCGTCGCTACATAGCGCAACACCGTCTGGAATATTCAAGAAAGGAGATCTGACTATGTTTGGAGATAATCTGGAAACCCTCTGTGGGTGCGTAGTCGCCGGAGCAGGACCCTCCGGTATGGGTTTGCTGTTCAATGCGTTGAAGAGCGGCACCCTGCCTGACCTCGCGCGCGACGGGCTGATCATCGTCGATGCCAGCCCGACACCGGGCGCGGGTTGCCTGGGGGACTACCGGATTACCGCCAATTCGGTGGGGGACGTGTTTCTCGATTGCCTGCGCGACCCCGCGCTGCGTGATGTGTTCGAGCCTCTTGAGCAGTCGCCCGCCTATTGGCGTATTCGCCGTCAGGCACAAAGTGCGCCGCAGCTTTCAGACGTGGGCGAGCTGTTGGCCGAGGCCTCCAAACTGGTTCTGGATTTCATTGTTCAGTACTACGGCGTCAAGCTTTGGCACAGCACGACGGTGACGGAGGTGATCAAGGACGGTGACGAGTACTGCGTCTGGGTGGAACACGAAGGGCGTACCCGGCGTATTCGCAGCCGGGTGGTGGTGCTCAACCTGGGCGGTCAGCAGGATCCAAAATATTTGCACGAAAGCCTGGCCGAGCACGGCCTGATGGTGCCGACCTCCGCCGCGATCAAATCAGCCGACCAATTGCTGCGCATGAACGCGGTACAGCTGCGTGAAACCTTTGCGCCGACGCTGGCCTCATCCGGGCGGATCACGGTCGTGGGCGGTTCGCACAGTGCATTCTCGATGCTGGAGAACCTGGCCGATGCCTTGGAGTTCGCGGGCTTGCAGGAAGTTACGCTGGTGCATCGGTCCGCGATCCGGCTGTTCTATGAAAGTGCTGAACTGGCTCACGCAGCCGGGTATGTGTTCGACCCGGTCAAAGATGTGTGTCCAGTCTCGGGCCGGATCAACCGCTCTGGCGGGTTGCGCTACCGGGCGCTTGAGGTCGGGCGCGAAGTACTGCGTCGTGGCTGGATCGGCAAGACCGGGGTGCGGGCGCGGGCGTTCCGCATTCAAGGGGGGCCGCCGCAGGATTATGATCAGGCGGCACAGGCGCTGATCGAATCAAGCGTGGTGATTCAGTGCATCGGCTATCAACCCCGCTTGCCGACACTCAGCCATCGCGATGGCAGTCCTATTGTGCTGCGAGCCACCAAGGGCGGACTGGATTCCGACCCCAGCGGCTGCCCGCTGGATGACGCAGGCAACCGTCTGCAGGGCCTGCATCTGTTCGGCATCGGCGCGGGATTGGCCGCGGACTCAAGCCTGGGCAGCGAACCTTCGTTTGAGGGGCGCATTTACGGCATCTGGCAATTTCACAACGACGCCAGCCGCACAGTCATTGATGCGGTCGTGCTGCGCTTGCAGCAGCCGGTTGCGGACGTCGCCGTGCCCAGTCGCAGCCTGGTCCAACGGCTTGAGCAGGGTATACCTTTCATCTTTCCGGGCCTGGCGGGTGCCGAGAGCTGACATCCACCGCGCTGCACTTCCCATCCCCGCCACCTCGCGAAACACCGAACCTGCGTCAGCGTCTATCCTCATAGATCTACGAACCATCGCAGCCACAAGAGAGGTGTCCCATGCCGGTCAAGCACGATTTATTCAAGGATCTGGGTCTGACAAAAGAGCAGGTGAGCGAGCGCAGCAGTGCCGACAAGAAGCTCAATCAGTTGCTCAATGATTACGGGCAGATCGATGCGGATGTGCTGGAGGCGGAGTCGGGGGCAGCAGGCAACGTCAGCGATGATGAACTGAAAAAACTCAAGGAAAAACGATTGCTGATCAAGGACAAGATCGTTCAACGGCTTGGGACCGCGTGACGTTATTCTGAGGCGTTGTGAATAAACCCAGTCAAAATCGGGCCTGTAATGGCCCGATTTTTTTTTGGCTTCTGTTTAGCCCAGGCCAGGCGACAGGTCCGGGTTCAGCGCAGGATTACTGTTGTCAGGTTGAGCATGGGTGGCGCCTTTATCGGCTATCTCATTGCCCATCTCTTTGCCCCCATGGGCGACCTTCTCGTAGCCCTCGCTGGCCAGATGTTTGGCCTTGGAGGTCAATTCGTCGCTGGCCTGGCCCATCAGGCGGTTTTCCCGTTCGGTGACAGGCAGTGCCGCACCCAGTGCCGCGCCCAGGGCAACCCCGATGGCGGCCACGGCCAGCGGTTGCTCGCGCAGCATGTACTCAAACCCGGACGTCGCTTTGCGGGCCTGCTGATGCAAGGTGTCATTTAGGTCATGGCTGCCCCGGTTCACCTGCTGCCCGGTGGCCGAGACCTTCTCAGAGACCTTGTCGGTGAGTTCGCCCGCTTTGTCAGTCATATGCCCGGCCTTGTCTTTCATGCGCCGGGCAGTCTCTTCGAGCCGGCTTTTGGCGCCGCTGAAGCTGTCAGTCACGCTGTGCGCCATGTCGCCGACCCGTTCCCCGAGATGGCTGACACTGGACGCGCCCGTACCTGTTGAAGGGCCGCGGTTCTGCCCCATCATCAGCCACAGCAAGCCGACCGATGTCAGCACGGTCGGCACCGGATTGCTCTTGATCGTGTTGCCCAGGTTGTTGAAAAACTCTCCGCCGTTACCACGGGTGTAGCTCAACGCCTGATCCAGCAGCTGGCCGGCGGAGAACTTGCTCTCAAGTGCATCGACGATGTTGCCGATGCTGGAGCGTTGCGCGTCGATCTCGCGCTCGAGGGTTTCCGGGCTTTTCTGCGAGTCGCTGGCAAAGCTCTCTTCGCTTTCAAATGTGCTGTCAATGCTCATGAGACTTTCCTCTGAATAGCATCCTTGTCTTTTTGCAGGGAGTTGACGGTGCGTTCCGGTGTCAGGCTGGACACTTCGAATTGCTTTTTGCCTGACTGAACCATGAGGAACCCGACGACCATCGCGACCACGCCTACAATCAGCGCCGCCAGCCACGGCTGCATGACCATGGCCAGTGCATACACCGCTGCCAGCAGGACGATGATCAGCCCGGCCAACATCACCACGGCGCCCATGCCAACTGCGGTCGCACCGGCTTTGGCAGTGTCCAGGGTCTGCCTGATTTCGGCCTTGGCCAGGGCCAGCTCCTTGGTCAGCAGGGCAGGGACTTCATGGGCCAGCTGGCGGATCAAGCCCACTGCAGAGGTTTCATTTTCGGGTGTGGGGCTAGAGGGGGTGGCCATCACCGATCTCCTTTCGTAAGGCTGTCTTGTGCTTGCCTGTCCAATTGGGGCTGCCCAGGGTTGCCCGGCTGGCCACTGTCATCCTTGCTGTCGGGGTAGGTAGCGCCGGGATCAAGTGGGTTGGTGGGGATTTGAGCGCCTGGCGCAATGGACGTATCCACGACCCCCGGTCTGCCACTGTGACGAACATCACCCATGTGCGGATGGCTGACGGGAAACTCCTGATCAGCCTCCACAACCGAGCTCATTCCTGTGGTAGGTCGCGTCGCGTCTTGGCGGGCCGGGGCGTCATCGAAAGGGTCCGTGCCAGGCGTTGAAGTCGGGTCTGCAGGGGGGGCCGTTGAGTTCGAGCTTTGCAGGGAACTCGAAGCCCGCAGAAAACGTGATAAACCCAACCCCAATGCGACGCTACCGGTGATAAACAGTGCCGGGTTGTCTCTGGCCAGTTTTCCGGCTTGCTGAAGAAGTTCGTCGACGCTCTTGCCGCGCAGACTGCCCGCCAGGGTTGTCATGTTCTGCGCGATGTCCGTGACGTAGTGGGACAGACCAAACGTGTCGTCTTCCTGCAGTTGCTCGGCGGCAGACTGCGCGCTGTGCGCCAGGGTTTCGATCTGCTGGGCGGCGGTGTCCCGATACTGCTCGAATTGCGCGCTGCCGTGTTCCCTGGCGCTGGCAAGTGCTGCCTGTGCGTCATCTTGCAGAGTACTGAGGTGATCTTCCGGCGCTGCAGAATTCCTGTGCTGCGCATCGCTGCCAGGACTTTGGGAGGGTGTGTTCATTGTCATTCACCATCATTGCCATTCATAAAATGAAGAGCGTGCTTGGCTCACAACTGACTACGGGCTTTGCATCGGTCCATGTGCTCACTTGAGATGGAGTCACGGTTTTCGGGCGGAGTTCGAGGTGGCAGACCAATGGTCTGTCAAACCGATTTCGGGGCTGATCCAGGGTTCGGGAGTGCAGCGCTGGAAGCAGAGGAGGGCAAACGGCAGGCATAAAAAACGGCGTCATGCAGGACGCCGTACGCGCGGGTTGCCGGGTTTCGCGGCAGCCTGGCTTGAATAAGGGGTTGCCGCTATTTCATTGTGGGTCTTGGTTGGGAGCCAGCTCCGCCTGGATACGTTTGTAGATTTCTTCACGATGCACGGAAACATTTTTCGGTGCGTTGATGCCCAGGCGAACCTGAAGACCCTGAACGCCCAGAATCGTGACGGTGATTTCGTCACCGATGTTTATGCTTTCGCCAACTTTACGGGTGAGTATCAACATAATCTTTTCCTTGATGGCCTCTTGAAGCGCCTCTAGCAGGAGGCTGGCATTTGCCTTTGCGTGGTGATTGTTGCCGAGTACATCCAAATGCGTCCATCAATATGACGTTACAGGAGTGAATTTAATTCCCTCGGTACATTTTTCTGTCATCAAGCGGCGGTCGCCAGCTGGACGAGCGCGCCAATTCTGCCTGTTTTTACCAGTAAAAGCCCGTATTTAGCGGAGTAGCCACCAAGCTTTGTCTCAAGGGCGTTACGGTGTTGCGCTTTTGTGAGGCATTTGTCCACGCCCTGGGGCAGCCCCTGCGGATGTGCACGAACGAATATCAGCGTAGGCGCAACTTTGATTATGTGCCGGACGATTCCGCAAATATTAATGTCGGGCTGGACACAGCGCGTAGGAAATTGGTTTTAGCCAGTGTCATGCGCTGGGGATCCGGGGGTGGAACAGTCTTCAATGCGACTGTTTCGGGGGGGGCAACTATGAATGTGTGTTGGCGCGAGCGTCTATATACGCGTTAACCAGTTCATGTTTCCCCGCGCTGTGCCGATAGCGTCTCAATATCAGTTCATAGAGTAGATCGATCATGACACTGCGTAATCTTGGTATCGCCCCTCGGGCAGCGATTTGTTTCACCGTCATGGCGCTGCTGGTGCTGTTTCTGGGGGTGATGAGTCTGAATAAGATGGCCGATCTCAATGAGATGACCAATTCTCTGGCCAGTGATGAGTTGGCCTCGACCCGGCTGCTGGGTGAGCTGGCAGATACCACCACTCGATTGCGTACCGTGTCGTACCTGATTCTTGTAAATCGTACGCCGGCAGATTTTGCCAAAGGAGAGGCAAGGCTTGATGTACTCGCCAAGAAAGCCAATCGGATCGTCGAGGCTTATGCGCCTCTGGTCGGGAGCGAAGAGGAAGCGGGCAAGTTCAGGCAGTTCAAGGAAGCACTGGCCAGTTACCTGAGTACCCAGGACAAGCTGGTCGAGATAGCTCGGGCCGGGCGCGACGCCGAGATCCTGCCGTTGATCAATGGAGACCTCAAGCGCTATTCGGATCAAATGGCGCCGTTGGTCGAATGGCTGACGGAGCTCAATCGCAAGGACTCAGAGGCCGCGGTTGCTGACTCTACCAGCGGCTACCACGAGGCGCGTAACGTCATCATCGTCATATTGGTGCTCGCAGCGATCATGACGGGCCTGCTGGCGGTCATCCTTACACGCAGCATTGTTCGTCCGCTGGTTGACGCCGTGCGCGCGGCCGAAGATGTCGCGCGAGGCGACCTGACCCAGCCCGTGCTGATCCAGGGCCGTGATGAAGTCACACGCCTGCAACAGGCGCTGCAGACCATGCAGACCAACCTTCGCGAGACCCTGCAGCAGATTTCCGGCTCTGCGACGCAGGTCGCCTCGGCCGCCGAAGAGCTCAACGCAGTTACTGAGGAAGGGTCGCGCTCCCTCCAGCAGCAGAACGACGAAATTGAACAGGCAGCAACGGCCGTCAACCAGATGACCGCTGCTGTCGAGGAAGTCGCCAGCAATGCCGTCAGTACCTCGACGGCTTCGCAGCAGTCAAGCTCTTCGGCCATCAAGGGCAGTCAGCGGGTTCAGGAAACAGTGACCGCCATCGTGCAGATGAGCAACGATGTCGAGACCACTTCCGAGCAGGTTCGCAACCTCGCTGGCCAGACACGGGACATCGGCAAGGTGCTGGATGTGATTCGCGCCATTGCCGAGCAAACCAACCTGCTGGCCCTCAACGCGGCCATTGAAGCAGCCCGTGCCGGAGAGGCCGGTCGCGGTTTTGCCGTGGTTGCCGATGAAGTTCGTGCCCTGGCGCACCGTACTCAGCAATCGACTCAGGAAATTGAGGTGATGGTCAGCGGTATCCAGCAGGGCAGCAGCCAGGCTGTGGAGTCGATGCAGAACAGCGGCGCACGTGCTCAGGCGACGCTGGAAGTGGCCCGCAGTGCCGGTGTTGCGCTGGAGGAGATCACCCGCAGCGTCGGCGAAATCTCCGATCGCAACCTGGTCATTGCCAGCGCTGCCGAAGAACAGGCGCAAGTGTCTCGGGAAGTTGACCGCAACCTGGTGAATATTCGGGATTTGTCGCTGCAATCATCGGCGGGCGCCAACCAGACCAACTCGGCCAGCCATGAGCTGTCGCGTCTGGCTGTGGAGTTGAATCAGATGGTTGGGCGTTTCAAGATCTAGTTGTTCAAGCGCGGCGTTCCTGTAGGAGCTGCCGAAGGCTGCGAACAGCGGTGTGTCTGACACACCGCAATTCGCAGTCTTCTGCGGCTCTTTGTATGTCTGATGCCTCAAAAAATCACAGCACTGCGCCTTGAATCGAGTATCAACAACAGCATCCGGGTGCTGCTGAGTCAGGTTCCGTCCTGACGGCCGGGTCACTTTTGGTGCCAAAAGTAACCAAAACCTCTGCGCTGGCGTACGGCCCCCGCTTCGCGGCGGTTCCTTCGCTCCGGCACCGTGGGGCGGGCACGCGCCGACGGGCCATCCATGGCCCAGCGGCGCTCGCTCGGCATCCATGCCGAGCGACCCACCCCACGGCACCTCCACTCAGCCTCCCGACGCGCATTTTGCGTCGTCTGTGAAATCGTGGCAGGAAAAGCAAAAGCAAATCTGCTCTGCAGATTTTTCCAGAATGATTTTCTTCCTGACTCGCACTCTGCTTTTGATTCTGGAGGCGTGCGCAAAACGTATGGCCGACACAAATTGCGACTTGTGGCCGGCCGAGCGCAGGTATTGCGCAGTGGGCAACCCGGCATGGATGCCGGGTTAGCCGCACCGGGCCATGGATGGCCCATTGCGGCGGCCCACGGAGCAATGCCGGAGTGAGGGAAGTCTGAGCCTTGGCGAAGACCCGGACAAAGGAGCGGGAGCGCTTTGGTTGCTTTCGTCTGGGCCGGCATTCCGGCTTTTCGAAAGTGACGCGCCGTAAGGGCGCAAAGGTGAATCAGCGTCGCCGCCGCTGCTGGATATGCATGGTTTTAGGGCTCCCCCAACAGAGTATCTCCAGGCTGTTTGTTTTTCAGACACACGCCTTTTCTGGAGGGAGGAGCCGGAATCGGTTTGTGTCAAACCACCATCGACAACAGCAGGATAAAGATCAGGCCAACCACCGAAAGGATGGTTTCCATCACGGTCCAGGTCTTGAAGGTTTCGGCCACGGTCATGTTGAAGTATTGCTTGACCAGCCAGAAACCAGCGTCGTTCACGTGGGACAGGATCAGCGAGCCAGCACCGGTCGCCAGCACCAGCAGCTCACGGTTCACACCCGGAATCAGGCCGATCACGGGTGCCACGATGCCTGCGCCGGTGATGGTCGCCACGGTGGCAGAACCGGTCGCGATACGAATCACCGCCGCCACCAGCCAGGCCAGCATGATCGGGTTGAGCTGTGCCTGGACGGCCATGTTACCGATCAGATCGCCCACGCCGCTGGCAACCAGCATTTGCTTGAAACCACCACCAGCACCGACGATCAGCACGATAGCCGCTACCGGCGTCAGGCTCTGGTCCAGCAGCTTCATGATCTTGTTGCGATCAAACCCGCGGGCCGAACCAAAGGTGTAGAAGGCCAGCAGCAGGGCCGCGAGCAACGCCGTGATCGGGTGGCCAATGAAGTCCATCCAGATGCGGAACGTGTTGCCGTCGGGCAAGGTGATATCGGCGAAGGTTTTGAGCAGCATCAGGAACACGGGCAGCAGGATCGTCACCAGGGTGATGCCAAAGCCAGGCAGGTTGGTCGCGCTGGACTCCTTGCCGATCTGCTCCATCAATTCCTGGGACGGCGTACCCGGTACGTATTTGGAAATCCACTTGCCGTAGATCGGGCCAGCAATGATGGCGGTCGGCAGGGCGATCAACAGGCCGTAGAAAATGGTTTTGCCGATGTCAGCACCGAAGATGCCAATGGCCAGCAACGGACCCGGGTGTGGCGGAACCAGGCCATGCACGGCAGACAGGCCAGCCAGCAATGGGATACCGATCTTGACGATGGAGACGCCGGTACGACGTGCCACGATGTAGACCAGCGGGATCAGCAGCACAAAGCCGATCTCGAAGAACAACGGGATGCCCACCAGAAACGCAGCAAACATCATCGCCCAGTGCACGCGTTGCTTGCCGAAGCTGCGGATCAGGGTCTGAGCGATCTGATCGGCACCCCCCGAGTCAGCCATCAGTTTGCCGAGCATGGTGCCAAGGCCGAGGATGATGCCGACGAAACCCAGTACGCCGCCAAAGCCGTCCTGGAAAGCCTTCATGACTTTTTCCACCGGCATGCCGGACGTCAGGCCCAGGAAGCCTGCGGCAATGGTCAGTGCGACGAAGGGGTGAACCTTGAATTTGGTAATCAGCAGTATCAGGCCGACGATGGTAACCACCGCATCGAGCAACAGATACGTTTCATGGGTAAGACCGAACATTGGGTGTCTCTCCAGTTGTCTTTGTTGTTAAAGGAGCACTGCGTTGTGCCGTCGCCGCAAAAGCGAACGGATCAGGTGAATTTCAGCAGATCCAGGCGCAAGACAGCGCTGTCTTTCGCGCTCACGCCTTTATCGGGCTCAGGACGCTTTCCACCAGTCGGCCGCTTGCTTGCCGATTTCCGCCACCGGTTGGGTGGCGTCCACCACCAGGGTCAATGGCTCACCATAAGGCGGTTCAAGGGTCGCGAACTGGCTTTCGACCAGGCTGGCGGGCATGAAGTGGCCGGGCCGATGGGCGCAGCGTTCGGTTGCAACTTCTGGAGTCAACTCGAGAAACACGAAGCCCAGGCCAGGCACCGCCTGACGCAGGCGCTCGCGGTAGATCAGTTTGAGGGAGGAGCAGGTCAGAATGGGGTGTTCGCCATTGCGCAACGCCTGGGCCATTTCTTCACCCAGACGGGTCAGCCAACCGGCACGGTCTTCGTCGTTGAGGGGGTGACCGGCGCTCATCTTGTCGATGTTGGCCTGGGGATGGAAGGCGTCGCCTTCGATCAGGCGGCCGCCGCTGTTCATGGCAATTTCAGCGCCGACGACACTTTTGCCGCAACCCGAGACACCCATGACGACGAGGGCAGAAATAGCAGAATTCGCAATTGTCACAGTAGACCACCTTGGCTGGAGACAGCGCTGTCTTTGTCGACCTTGTCAAAGGGACGGCAACAGGTGCTTCCAGGTATTGTCATTGTTTTAATTAATCCGTTTGTTCATCACGCGCTCTCTGAGCCAGTGGCGACAGAAGAAAGCATTGTCAGGGTCCGTGAGACAGCGCTACCTTAGAGCCCATTCGCCGTCTTTGGCAACCCCTCTGCTAATCCTCATGTAGTTGGCAACGAATGACTCGCATTGGTTCCCGCTCTACCGGCCGCCCGACCCTGAATGAAGTCGCGCGTCTGGCTGCTGTTTCTCCCATCACCGCATCACGCGCATTGCGCGGGGTTATCACCGTCGCACCGGAGCTGGTAGAGAAGGTACGCGCCGCTGCCCAGAGCCTGGGTTATGTCGCCAACCCGGCCGCGCGCGCGCTGGCGTCTTCGCAAAGCCAGACCGTGGTAGTGCTGGTGCCATCGTTATCCAACCAGTTGTTCATTGAAACCCTGGAAGCCATCCAGAACGTATTGCGCCCGCGTAACCTGGAGGTGGTGATCGGCAACTATCACTATTCCCCGGTAGAAGAAGAAAACCTGTTACGCAGCCATCTGGCCAACCGGCCTCGCGGCCTGTTGCTGACCGGGTTTGACCACACGCCGGCGCTGCGTCAACTGCTGGCGGCCAGCGGCGTGCCTTGTGTCCACATGATGGAGCTGGACCAGACCCGTGGCGCCTATTGCGTAGGTTTCTCGCAGGTGCAAGCCGGGGCAGCGGCGGCGCAGCATTTGTTGGGGCGGGGGCGCAAGCGGCTGGCCTACATTGCCGCACAGCTGGATCCGCGGGTGTTGCAGCGCGGTGAGGGTTTTCGCCAGGTTTTGCAGGAGCAGGGTGTATACGATCCGGCGTTGGAGTTGCAGCGGCCGCAGCCGTCTTCCATCGGGCTGGGCGGCGAGTTGTTTATGCAACTCATGACCGAACACCCGGATGTGGACGGGGTGTTTTTCTGTAATGACGACCTGGCTCAGGGGGCAGCGCTGGAGGCCTTGCGCCACGGTATTGCGATTCCGGAGCGAGTGTCATTGGTGGGTTTCAACGATTTGCCGGGTTCGGCGTACATGGTCCCGCGCCTGACATCCATCCGCACTCCCCGCGAACAAGTGGGGCAGCGCGCCGCGCAACTGCTGCTGGGGCTCATTGATGGCTTGACACAAAAACCCCAGGTCGACCTGGGGTTTGAGTTAGTGATACGCGAAAGCTCCTGACCGGCTCGGTCAATAACCGTTGCGCTTGAGGATGGCGTCCATGCTTTCTTTGGCCGACCGACCGTAGAACTTCAACAATTCAGCCGTGCGGTTGGTGAAGAAACCATCGGCGCCATCATCAGCGATCTGCTTGAAGTCCACCGCGTCATCCACGGTGTAGGGGTGCACCACCATGCCTTTTTCATGAGTGGCGTTGTTCATCCACTTCTTGACCAGATCCATGTAGCTCTGGTCCCCACCGTGGGTCAGCTTCGCGGACGGCCCGGTGCCAATGGCGCCATGGGCCTTGGCCCAATCGATCCAGGCGACAAACTCTTCCTGGCTTTTGGCCTCCTGGGCCCCGTAGTACTCGGCCTTGTCCTTGAAGCCCGAATCCTTGAACGCGACGTTGGACTTGGGCTCGATGGAACCCTCGCCAATCCACAGCAGCAGCACCTTGGGTACTGTGGGCATCTCTTTTTGCAGCAACACCAGGCTTGGTTTTTCGAAGGTCTGCAGTACCACGCGTCCGGGCATATGTGCGACGTTCACCTGGCCCGGCTTGGCGGCCGGTCGCGAGGTCAGCCAGCCGCGTTTTTCCAAGGCTTTCTTGAGGTCAGCTTCAATGCCCGGGAACTGGTTGGGCGCCTTGGTTTCGATGTAGAGCCCGGGTTTGTTGTCGCCGCCTTCAGCGATGTCGATGACTTCATCCAGAGTCAGAATCTGCAAACCGGCATAGCTGGCACGTGCCCGGTCCGGGTGGGCCTTGTTGAACCAGCTGCCTGCGTCCAGTTGCTTGATTTCTGCCAGCGTGAAGGTGTTCAGCGGATCCTTCACGCGCTTGGGAAATACCTCGGCGATATTGGTGGTGCGCTCCAGGGTGTCATCGTGCAGAGCAATCAACACGCCGTCCTTGGTGCGTTGAATATCCATCTCCAGATAATCCGCCCCAAGGTCCCGAGCCATGGTGTAGGCCGGGATCGTTTCTTCAGGGGCGTCGAACGAGGCGCCACGGTGGGCGATTACTGCAGGCCAGGGCAGGCCGATTTTCGCACTCAGCGCCTTGCCCGGCGGCTCTGCGGCAAGGGCGGGACCTGACGCCAGCAACAGGCCGGTCAGCACGCTACCCGCCAGAACGCTGGCCAGTGGAGTCTTGAGAAACAGCGCTTTTGACATTCCTTTCAGCATGGTCTCGATAATCCTTCTTTCGTGGTCATGACGATCAACGTCGATCATTGCAAATGAATCCCGGACCAAGCTTTAGCAGCATCGCACCGGACCGGCAAGCAATCTGCCGCTGCGTGAATGCAGATGTCGCAGCCGCGTTGCCGATTTTCAAGCGTTTGTGGCTGTTTGCCATCCAATTAGGCAGTATGGGGTACATCGCCATTGCACTCAGTTTGAATGGTTAATGATACGAATGCGTGAATGTTCATTTCTCGGGTCGTCCTGATATGCAAACTGATAACTACGTGGCGCTGTCAGGCATCGTCGACATGCTGCTCGATGCCATCTGCGTAGTCGACACGCAAGGACGTTATGTCTATGTCAGCGCTGCCTGCGAGCGCGTTTTCGGCTACACACCTCAGGAGCTGATCGGCACACAAATGCTCGATCTGGTTCATCCGCAAGACCGGGAAAGGACCTTGGCGGCTGCGCGGGACATCATGGACGACCAACCCAAGCTGCACTTCGAGAATCGCTACATCCACAAGGATGGGCGCGTGGTGCATATCATGTGGTCGGCGCGCTGGTCGCAGGTCGATCAGCTCAGGATCGCCGTGGCCCGGGACGTCACCGAGCGCAAGCGTTCGGACTTGATGCGCACGGCGCTGTTCGAGATTTCCGAAGCCGCCAATAACGCGGAAAATCTTCCGGGGCTGTTCCGACGGCTGCACCCGATCATCGATACCTTGTTACCCGCGCAGAATTTCTCGGTCGCGTTATTTGCTCCCGAGCTTGCACAGTTGAGCTTCGCCTGGCATGTGGACGAGCAGTACCCGACTCATGAAAACCCGGTTGCTCAAGCCCTGGCCTGGGAAATCGTAAAGACCGGCAAGGCGGTGCTGCTGGCTGCCAGAAATCAGCAGCAACTGCCTGAGCACCTGCAGCAGTGGCTGGGAGAGGACCAGGCCAGTTGGCTCGGCGTACCGCTTCAGGCTCAGGGCCGAACCATTGGTGCCATGCTGGTCAAGGCGCCTGCCAGCGGCATGCATTACGGCGAGAGTGATCAGGAACTGCTGCAATTTGCTGCGATCCAGGCCGCTGCGGCCATCAGTCGTCAGCAACTGCACGAGCGTTTGCAGCATATGGCGCAGTTCGATCAGTTGACCCGTTTACCCAACCGCCTGTTGTTGCAGGAGCGGTTATTGACCGCCCTGGAACAGGCGCGCATGACCAAAGGCCGTCTGGCGGTGTTGTATCTGGATCTGGACAAGTTCAAGCACGTCAACGATACGTTCGGGCACGCCGCCGGTGACCAATTGCTCCAGGAGGTCGCCCGCCGCCTGATTCAGTGTGTGCGCGAATCCGATACGGTGGCGAGGATTGGCGGTGACGAGTTCATCGTGCTGCTGGAGCGAATCAGCAAGGACGAGGACGCGGCGGCGGTTGCGACGAAAATTCTGACCTCGCTCAACGAGCCGATGCAGCTGGGCGACGTTAACTGGCCCATCATGCCGAGCATTGGCATTGCTCACTATCCCGAAGACGCTACCGACCTGGCGCAGTTGTTCCGGCGCGCGGATGAAGCGATGTACCAAGCCAAGAAACAGGGCGGCAATCGTTATTCACAGTGAGGCATGCCGCTCATGGGGTGCCGGGCGTCTTGCGCGGTCGGCCGCCTTTGGCCCCATTGGCGCGTGCTGCGCGAGCTTTGGCCGTGGTGCTGCGGCTGCCGTTGCGAGCCGCAATGACCGAGGCCGCCATGTCCATCAAGGGCACGCTGGCCGCCACCAGGCCTGCGATTGACATATGCAGGTCCTGGGCAGGCAGGCATAGCGCACTGCCCGCAAAGCCAAGCTCCAGCGACTCCAGTTCAGCCCGGCTCAACCTCGCCAGCTCAGGGTAATTTTGAGTGGGCAGGGCGATGGCGCAGTTGTCGGCAAAGCGGATCATCAGCGAATCCTGGTCAGGCAGGTAGATCAGCGTCTTGGCATGCAGTCCGGCACTGGCCCGAGCGCGGCCTTGTGCTTGAGCGGTTTCAAGAACCTGCTCCGTGACGGCTTCATCGAAGTGCTTCACGGCCTTTACTGTTTTCATAGTTCAATCTCCAAGGGGGCAATTTCACCCGCTAGATACAATCGAGTGCGGTACGTTCCGGGGTCGAAGTGGGCTGAAAGGATCGACAGCGCTTCGAAATGTCCAGCCCCGGGTTTGACGACTTCTGATGTGCTCATATCCCAGCGGTGGTTCTCCAGGCACAGGGTCTGGCGACTCCGCCACCAGCATTCCCGCGCCTTGCGCAGGTTATCCCGGCGCCGGATCACGCGGCGCAGCTGTTCGAGCACGGTTGCGCAAGGCTCGTTCCTGGCGGGGACCACATCCCATAGGCGCACCCCGTTGTGCCTGAAGCTGAATTGAAATCGCGCGTCCCACTCGTCATTACCCACGTGAACATGGGGCGGGCAGTGTTCGTTACGCGTCAGCACAGCAATCGTCAGTCCCTTGTGGTTACATACACGCATGCTAAACCCATCCGTTAGGTTTAAAGCCTACGCCAGCTGTTAAAGGCTGGCGAGACGCAATTTCAGTGGTCTGATCCAGGATCAATAGGTGGTATCGCCGATAGGGCTGATGCCAACTTCAGCGCAAACCCGCCATAGAGGCCAGCCCACAGGCGATACAGGATTTAACGACGATCACCTCCAAAGCCGGGCTGGCGGCACTTGTTGAAGCTTCCTACCTCAAGCGCTTTCGATGCCTACAACCAAGAAACCTTCGAACCTACCTGCACAAGCGGCTCAACTCGCGTTACTGTCGTTTCCTTTGCATGTTCTGGAGCCCTGCATGACAACCACCGTTCTGGTGCTGGTCGAGAGTGTCAATGAGTACTTGCCCATCCTCGAAAGCAGCGGTTATCGGCTGATTCTGGCCCCCACGCCGGCGATGCGTGCCGAAGCGGTGGCGACCCGCGGTGAGGAGATCACCGCGGTATTGACGCGTGGGCCGCTTGGGTTTTTCGCCGAGGAGATGGCTGCGCTGCCGCACCTGCGGATCATTTGCGTGATCGGTGCCGGTTATGAACACGTGGACCTGAAGGCTGCCGAGGCCAGGGGCATCACCGTCACCAATGGTGCCGGGGTCAATGCGCCCACTGTGGCCGACCATGCCATGTCGCTGTTGCTGTCCGTCGTGCGCGATATCCCGCAAGCCGATGCAGCAGTGCGTCGCGGTGAATGGCGCAAGCTGACCCGGCCTTCGTTCACGGGCAAACGCCTGGGCATCCTGGGGCTCGGGGCTGTCGGCATGGCCATTGCCCGGCGTGCGGCAGGCTTCGACATGGCCGTGAGTTATCACAGCCGCACACCGCGCACCGACGTGAGCTTCGACTACTGCGCGAGCGCTCTGGAGTTGGCCAGCGTTTCGGACTTTCTGATCATTGCCACGCCAGGCGGTGCCGGAACCCGCCACTTGATAGACCGCCTGGCACTGGATGCTCTGGGGCCAGAGGGTTTTGTAATCAACATTGCGCGGGCCAGCGTGATCGATACCGCCGCCTTGATCGAAGCCCTCCAGCAGCAACGCATTGCCGGTGCCGCGCTGGACGTGTTCGACGATGAACCGCAAGTCCCGGATGCGCTCAAGGCCCTGAACAATGTAGTGCTTACGGCCCATGTGGGAGGCTTGTCGCCGGAAGCGTCCGAAGCCACGGTGCAAAAAGTGGCCGACAACTTGCTGGCGTTCTTTGCCGGTAAACCGGTGCTGACGCCGGTGCATAGTTGAGCTGAATAGCACACGGTTCTTGTAGGCGATGCCCCAGGCTGCGAATCGGGGCGTGACAGACATACACGGTTCGCAGCCTGCGGCAGCTCCTACAGGGGTTTCCATTTCAAGCCCGTGCGCGAGGGGCGGGATCAATCGAGGATCGTGAGAATGCTGAGCCGTCTGTTGGGGCGTGTGCTGCGAGGTCGCAGTGCCACCGAGAACAAGCTGATCTGGAATCACAGGAGCATCGCCTTTGCGCCGGTGGTGATCGAGTTGCGCAGCCCAGCGTTTGCCTCCATGCAGCAGATCCCGGCTTCACACCTGGGCTCGGCAACCGGCGGCAATCTTTCGCCCGCGCTGGAATGGACGGGGTTACCCGAGCAGACCCGGGAGCTGGTGCTGATTGTCGAGGACGCCGACGCGCCGCTGCCATTCGCGTTTGTCCATGCCATCGCGGTGGGTATCAGTCCGCAGCGCAGCGGTTTGCCCGTCGGCGCGTTAAGCAGGGCGTCTCAAGGCTTGCTGTCGCTGGGTCGCAATACCTTCGGTGGCAGTACTTACATCGGGCCGCAGCCTCTGACCGGGCATGGTCCCCATCGCTACAGTTTTCAGTTGCTGGCAGTGGACCGGCCGTTGCACTTCGATAGCCCGCCCAATCGGGGTCAGTTGCTCAAGGCGTTGGACGGCGCCGTCATCGGACGTGGCAGGCTGGACGGCGTCCACGAAAGACCGTGATTGATCAAAGGCGCAAATGGTGGCTGTCACAAACTATGGGGATATGCCAGCATTGCCCGATTGATCCAACCCGGCGGAACACCTTATGAACCACAGCCTGACGCCCACGGCGCAATTGCACACTCGATTGCAGATCCCCGACAGCTTGCAGATCGCGCCGAAAGTGCTGTGTCATGCCACCAGCCTGCGCAAAGCCACGCGGCGTATTTCACAGCTATACGACGCGGTGCTTGCGCCTTGCGGGCTGCGGTCGACGCAGCGCTCGATCCTGATGCAAGTCGCCCGCAACCAGGCCCCGGCATTAACCGAATTGGCGGCGAGTCTGGTCATTGATCGCTCGGCCCTGGCGCAGAACCTCAAGCCGCTGGAGCGTGAAGGGCTGATTGCGGTGTCAGTGGACCCAGACGACAAGCGCAGTCGCCGGGTCAATCTCACTCAGGCGGGCCTGGACAAACTGCTGCAATCCCAGGCGCTGTGGGAACAGGCACAGCAGTGTTTTGAGAAATCACTGGGCCCGCAGCAAGCCTGCGAACTGCGCGAATTGCTGGCCAGAATCGCTGTGCTGGATTATGGCGACCATCCCGGGGACGTTCGCGATCTGTAGGAGCTGCCGAAGGCTGCGAATAACGTAGTGTCAGGCATACCGCATTCGTCGCCGTCGTAACCTCCGACAACTCCTACAGGGCACATGAGCTATGGACGCAACGGCGGGATATACGCCAATGTCGTGCCCAGCCCCCACAGCAGGAACAGCACCAGCGGCGTATGCACCAGCAACTGCACGAACGAGAAGCCGATCAGGTCTCGCGCCTTCAAACCCAGAACGCCCAGCAGCGGCAGCATGTAGAACGGGTTGATCAGGTTAGGCAAGGCTTCTGCGGCGTTATAGATCTGCACCGCCCAGCCCAGGTGATATTGCAGGTCGTTGGCGACTTGCATCACATAAGGCGCTTCGATAATCCACTTTCCGCCACCTGACGGAATGAAGAACCCCAGCACGGCCGAGTAAATGCCCATCAGCAGCGCATAGGTGTCATGGGACGCGATGCTGGTGAAGAAGGTCGAGATGTGATGCGCCAGGGTTTGCGCATCGGTGCCTTTGACCGTTGTCATGAGCGCGGCAATCGAGCCATACAAGGGAAACTGAATCAGCACCCCGGTGGTGGTCGGCACGGCACGCGTCACGGCATCCAGAAAGCTGCGCGGCCGCCAGTGGAGCAGGGCACCGACCATGATGAACAGAAAGTTATAGGTGTTGAGCCCCGAGATCGCGGTGATCGCAGGTTTGGTCGAAAATTCGTTGAAGATCCAGCCGGACGCGAGGATTACCATCAGGATGATCAGCAGCGGGCTGTATTCCAGCCATTCTCCAGGCCGGGTGCGTGGCGGCAGGGCGGGCATGCTGAAGGCCGGGTCAACGCCGCAGGCATTGGCGTCCTTGGCGCTGTTCGGGCCGGGCGCGGTGGCATAGGCAACGATGATGGAGATCACCATCAGCACCCCGAGCATGACGCCGGACTGCCAGAGGAAAATGGTTTCGGTAAAAGGAATCACCCCGGTGATTGCCAGGATCGACGGCGGCAGGCTGCCAGGGTTGGCCTGCAATTGCGCAGCCGAGGATGAAAGACCCAGTGCCCAGACGGCGCCAAGACCCAGGTAAGCAGCAGCACCGGCGGCACGGTAATCCATGCGCAGATCAGTGCGGCGTGCGAGGGCGCGCACCAGCAGGCCGCCGAACACCAGCGACAAGCCCCAGTTGAGCAGCGACGCCACCATGGAAATCAGCGCGACCCAGGCCACGGCGGAGCGGCCGTTTTTGGGAATGCGGGCCAGGCGGTCGATCAGTTTGACGGCGGGCGGCGAGCTGGCCACCACGTAGCCGCCGATCACCACGAACGCCATCTGCATGGTGAACGGGATCAGGCTCCAGAAGCCGTCGCCGAATGCCTTTGCGGCGTCATTGGGCTTGGCGCCCATGGCCAGGGTCGCGACTGTGACAATCACCACCGCCAGGGCGGCAAATACCCAGGAGTCAGGGAACCAGCGCTCTGCCCATTTGGCACAGCGCAGGGCAAAGCGGGCGGAGCGGCTTTCTTCGATGTTGTCGACGGCCACGGGGTGAACCTCTTGTATTTATTATTGGGATTTCAAGGTGCTTGCACGACCTGTGGGAGCGAATTCATTCGCGAATAGGCCAGTACATTCGGCAGATTCCCATCGGCCGAACCACCGCCTTCGCGAATGAATTCGCTCCCACAGTTGAAGCAGTGAGACGGCTTAAAAACTCATCTCTACCACATCATCCGGCACGATCAACTTACCGGCGGTCTTGGCAACAATCTCTTCGATGCTGACCCCTGGCGCACGCTCGCGCAGGATGAACGCGCCGTCTTCGATTTCCAGATAGGCCAGATCGGTGAGCACCTTGCGGATACAGCCCACGCCGGTCAGCGGCAAGCTGCAGCGGGGCAGCAGTTTGGATTCGCCATCCTTGGAGGCGTGGGTCATGGTCACGATGATGTTGTCGGCACCCGCCACCAGGTCCATCGCGCCGCCCATGCCCTTGACCAGCTTGCCGGGGATCATCCATGAGGCGATGTTGCCGTCGACGTCGACTTCGAAAGCCCCCAGCACGGTGAGGTCCACATGCCCACCACGGATCATGGCGAAGGATTGCGAGGAATCGAAAATCGATGCGCCGATGCGGGCCGTTACGGTTTGCTTGCCTGCGTTAATCATGTCGGCATCGATGGTGTCTTCGGTGGGGAATTCGCCCATGCCCAGCAAGCCGTTTTCGGATTGCAGCATGACGTCGATATCCTCAGGCACGTAGTTGGCGACCAGGGTTGGAATGCCAATACCCAGGTTCACGTAATAACCGTCTTTGAGTTCCCGTGCGACACGCTGAGCCATTTGTTCGCGTGAAAGTGCCATGTTTTGAGCCTCTTATTGTTTTTGCCGCTTCCTGCATCAGGAAGTACCCGCAAACCCTGGAACCGGTCAGGACTTTTTCAGCGTGCGCTGTTCGATACGCTTCTCGAATGTGCCCTGGATGACTCGATCCACATAAATGCCTGGGGTGTGAATCTGCGAAGGTAGCAGTACGCCGGGCTCGACGATTTCTTCGACTTCCACCACGGTGATTTTCCCGGCAGTGGCCACCACGGGATTGAAGTTCTGCGCGGTATGACGATAGATCACGTTGCCGAAGTGGTCAGCTTTCCAGCCTTTGATAAGGGCGAAGTCGCCGGTGATGGCTTCTTCGAGGATCACGTTGCGACCATTGAACTGGCGGGTTTCCTTGCCTTCTGCCACGGGCGTGCCGTAGCCGGTAGCCGTGTAGAACGCCGGGATTCCCGCACCGCCTGCGCGCAGCTTTTCAGCGAGGGTGCCTTGGGGGGTAAGTTCGACTTCCAGTTCACCGCTGAGCAGCTGACGTTCGAACAGGGCGTTTTCGCCCACGTAGGAGGAAATCATCTTACGGATCTGGCGGTCTTCGAGCAGGATGCCCAGACCAAACCCATCGACACCGCAGTTGTTGGAGACAACCGTCAGGCCCTTGACCCCCATGCGCTTGAGTTCAGCAATCAGGTTCTCGGGGATGCCGCACAGGCCGAAGCCGCCGCACAGTACAGTCATGTTGTCGGTCAGCCCGGCGAGGGCTTCCTGATACGTCGCTACTCGTTTGTCGAGTCCAGCCATGATGGGTCCGCCTTTTTTACTTTTATAGTTGTTGCCGACAGTGTTCCTGCCGACGGAGCGTTGGCGCATCTTCTCTCGGGGGCAGTGATTTGTTAATTTTGTTTTTCTGATGGATTAATAAAGAATACAAATATATGAACGTCAAACAATTGCGGGCGTTTCTGGCCGTGGCGCAGCATCTGAGCTTCGCCCAGGCAGGGGAGCGACTGCATCTGTCGCAACCGGCCTTGAGCCTGACCATCAAGAGTCTAGAGGAGGATCTGGGCGGGCAATTGCTCAGTCGCACCACCCGGTCGGTAAGCCTGACGCCGGAAGGCGAAACGCTGCTGCCGCTGGCGCGCCAACTGCTGGCTGACTGGGATAACGCCGAAGAGCTGCTGCGTCAGCGCTTCACGCTGCAATTGGGCAAGGTCTCGGTGGCGGCCATGCCTTCATTCGCGGGCAACATGTTGCCCGGCGCGCTCAAGGTTTTTCGTGGTCGTTACCCCCGGGTGAATGTGGCGGTTCATGACCTGATCAACGAAGAAGTGCTGGAAATGGTGCGCCATCGGCGGGTGGAGCTGGGCATCGGCTTTGAGCCTGAGTCGAACAGCTCGCTGGTGTTCACGCCGTTTTATACCGATCGATTCGTGGCCGTGGTGCCGCAGGACTCATCCTTGGCGCAACGTCAGCAGGTGAGTTGGCAAGAGCTGCTTAAAGAAGACTTCATCGCTCTGCAACGCCCATCCGCTGTGCGTTTACTGCTGGAGCATCATTTGCAGGCGCAGCACGGCAAGTTGTCCGTGGCGTTTGAAAGTCATCAGTTGGCCACCGTCGGGCGCATGGTGGCCAGTGGGTTGGGTGTCAGCGCGGTACCGTCGCTTTGCATCGAGCAAATGCGCGAACTCGGCGCGCATTGCATCGCCCTGGTCGAGCCCGTTATCGAGCGGCCTATCGGGCTGATGATGCTCGCCGACCATAAGTTGTCAGCGGCGGCACAGGCTCTTCGTGACGTGCTGATCGAGCACGCGCAGTCACAGCATCCAAGGTTGTCGAGCGTCTAGCTCGGGTGTCCGCAGGGCGAAACTGTCACAAATTTCACATTCACTGGCTCGCTCCTCCCGTATCGTGTTGCAGAATTACAACTAAATGTTTCTGCCAGCGATCCGCTGCAGAAACCGACGATAAGGAAGAGTGCCTTGGATGTTTCTTCTGCCACCTGGCTAGTGCATGACACCCGTTTGATCATCTGTTGCCTGATCGCCATTGCCACCATCATTCTGCTGATCAGCGCGACCAAACTTCCCCCTTTTCTATCGATCCTGATCGGTACTTTCATTGCCGGTATCGGTGCCGGTCTGCCCGCTGAAGAAGTGGCAAAAGCGTTCAGCAAGGGGGCAGGCGGAATTCTCGGCGAGGCCGGTTTGATCATTGCCCTTGGCGCGATGTTGGGGGCGCTGATGGCTGAGTCCGGCGCGGCTGACCGGATCGCCACGACGCTGCTGGGCTTCGGAAAAGGGCGCTCTCTGCCGTGGGTCATGGCGCTGGTGGCGATGGTGATCGGTCTGCCGCTGTTTTTCGAGGTGGGGCTGGTGCTGATGGTGCCGATCATTTTCGTCATGGCCAGGCGCTCCGACCAGCCGTTGTTGAAAATCGCCATCCCGGCGCTCGCGGGCATGACCACGCTGCACGCGCTGATGCCACCGCATCCCGGGCCTTTGATTGCGGTCAGTGCGTTGCACGCGGACCTGGGCCTGACGATGCTGCTGGGCTTTTGCATCGCCGTACCGGCGGTGATTCTGGCCGGGCCGCTGTATGGCAACTGGTTGTCCAAACGCATGGTGATCGAGCAGCCTGCGGAACTGGGCGAACTGTTTTCGGCCAAGCCGGGCGTCACTCGCCAGCCCGGCTTCGGGGTTTCACTGCTGATCATTTTGTTGCCGGTGATCCTGATGCTCGGCAGCACCCTGGCCAAAGTGCTCATGGACCCGCACAACAGCGTGGCGCTGACCCTGAAATTTCTCGGCGAGCCCTTGGTGGCCCTGAGCATTGCCGTGATCGCGGCGGTGATCTGCCTGGGCTGGGCCAACGGTCTGAGCCGCGAGCATGTGAATGGCACCTTGCGCAAAAGCATCGCCCCGATTGCCGTGTTGCTGCTGACCATCGGCGCGGGCGGCGGGCTCAAGCAAACCCTGCTGGATGCCGGAGTCAGCCAGACCATCAGCAAGGTGGCGGAGGGCGCGCACATGCCGTACCTGCTGCTGGCCTGGTTGATCGCCGTGGCACTGCGCCAGGCGACGGGTTCGGCCACCGTTGCAACCACCACGACGGCGGGCATTCTGGCGCCGATGATGGCTGGGCTGGCGGCGACCCAGAGTTCACTGGTTGCACTGGCGATTGGCGCGGGCTCGGTATTCTTCTGCCACGTCAACGACGCGGGTTTCTGGATGGTCCGCGAATACTTCGGCCTGCAGCTCAAGCAAACCCTGTGGGTCTGGTCGGTGTTGCAGACCATCGTTTCGGTGGTGGGGTTGGTGGGGACCCTGCTGTTGTGGCACTGGTTGACGTGATGGGCTAAACCCCGTCCGTCCTGTAGGAGCTGCCGGAGGCTGCGAACAGCGGCTTGCCTGATACACCACTGTTCGCAGCCTTCGGCAGCACCTTGTATGTCTGTAGCTTCGGCGAATCAGAATGGTGAGCCTTGAATCGAGTAGAAACAACAGCATCCGGGCGCTGCTGAGTCAGGTTCCGTCCTGACGGCCGGGTCACTTTTGGTGCCAAAAGTAACCAAAACCTTTGCGCTGGCGTACGGCCCCCGCTTCGCGGCGGTTCCTTCGCTCCGGCACCGTGGGGCGGGCACGCGCCGACGGGCCATCCATGGCCCAGCGGCGCTCGCTCGGCATCCATGCCGAGCGACCCACCCACGGCACCTCCACTCAGCCTCACGACGCGCATTTTGTGTCGTCTGTGAAATCGTGGCAGGAAAAGCAAACGCAAACCAAATCTGCTTTGCAGACTCTCCGGCATGACGTCTTCCTGACTCACCCTGCTTTTGATTCACGTGGCCAGTGCAAAACGTATGGGCGCCTCAAATTGCGACTTGTGGCCCACGGAGCAATGCCGGAGCGAGGGAAGTCTGAGCCTTGGCGAATACCCGGGCAAAGGAGCGGGAGCGTTTTGCTTACTTTTGACTGGGCCGGCATTCCGGATTTTCGAAAGTGACGCGCCGTAAGGGCGCAAAGGTGAGTCAGCGTCGCTGCCGCTGCTGGATATGCATGGCTTTAGGGTTACCCAGCGGAGTATCTAAAGGTTTCAGGGACATTCCCGCCCACCGATACCGACTATCAAGAGCAGTGATTTCTGCGCAAAGCGCTCCAGGCGTAGCCTTGCTTCATTCCCGAAATGAAGCCGAATCTGGAGGCCATCATGAACCGCATTGTCGCCGTTGCCCTGTTACTCACCGTTGCTGTCGTGTCCGGTTGCTCGACTCACCACGCCGTTGAACTGCGTCCTTACAGCGCTGAAGAAACCCGGCAGTTGGCGATGGAAGACTTGAACCGCCGCGGTCTGTCCTTTGATGAATACCAGATTGCCAAGGCGAAACTGATGGCTGAACCGCAAATGCAGGCGGTGCGTGCTTTCGACAATAGCGGCGAGATCAGCGTCGACAATGGTGTCTACAGCCGGGATCGTCAGGGTTAAGACAAAGATACAATCTTCAAGAAGTTAGCTTCTCGCTTGAACTGTACTGCTGGTATTGGCGTGTAACTGTCAGTGTGTTTTTCGACCCCGGTTGGATAGGGTGAATGCCTGCCTTTTACTGCACGGAACGCCCCCGATGTCGCTCTCTTTCGATTTACTGCTGGCTTTCGCCCTGTTTGCTTTCGTGACGTCGGTCACCCCTGGTCCCAACAACATGATGTTGCTGGCCTCCGGTGTGAACTTCGGCTTCAACCGGACCGTGCCGCACATTCTGGGTATCAGCATTGGATTTTTCAGCCTGGTGCTGGCCGTAGGGTTGGGATTGGGCGCCGCGTTCAAGGCTTATCCGCTGCTCTATACGGTTCTTCGTTACGCAGGCGCTGCGTATTTGTTGTACCTGGCGTGGAAGATCGCCACGTCCGGCCCGGCTTCCGATGCCTCGGGGCAGGAAGGTAAACCGCAAACCTTCCTGCAGGCTGCGCTCTTTCAATGGGTCAACCCCAAGGCGTGGGTCATGGCGGTGGGTGCCATCAGTACCTACACACCGTTGCAGGGTTACTTCATCAACGTGTTTATCATCTCGGCCGTCTTCGCCCTGATCAACGCGCCCAGCGTGTGCGTCTGGGCCGGGTTCGGCAGCCTGCTGCGCAACGCACTGCGTGACCCTTTCTGGTTGCGGGTATTCAACGGGGTGATGGCGGCGCTGTTGGTGGTGTCGTTGTATCCGATGTTGAAGGGGTGATCTCAATTCCCGTGGGAGCGAATTCATTCGCGAAGAGGCCAGTACATCCGACGCATCTTCATCGGTCTCAACATTGCCTTCGCGAATGAATTCGCTCCCACAGGTCCGAGGTCAGCCAAGCCTTTCACAACGCCAACCTTAAATGCCCGCCCGCGAGTTTCTGCCGCGCCTGCACTCGATGTTGCAGGCCAAGATAGAAATGCTCGAGCCCTTCCTGCAAGCGTTCGGTCAGAATCTCGTCCAGATCGCCGCCCTGTTCGTTGTCGCCATAGCTGATCTGGCTGTCGATGGCGAAAATCCCGTGCAGTACTTCCTGGCATTTGAGCGCTGACAGAACTGGTTTGAGCGCGTAGTCCACGGCCAGCATGTGGGCAATGCTGCCGCCGGTGGCCAGTGGCAACACCACCTTGCCGTGCAGTGAGCGTTCCGGCAGCAGATCCAGCAGGGTTTTCAGTGCACCGGAGAATGAAGCCTTGTACACCGGAGTACCGATCAGCAAGCCGTCGGCCTGTTTCACGGTCTCGATGAAGTCCAGTACTTGCGGGCTGTCGAAGCGCCCGAAGATCAGGTCCTCGGCATCAAAATCGCGAATCCGCAGGGCCTTCACATCAACCCCCTTGGCTCGCAACCAACGGCCGGCGTGTTCCAGTACAACACCGGAGCGGGATTTAAGAGCAGGGCTGCCCGACAGTGAAACTACCAACATGCGAATTTCCTTAAAAAAGCGGTAACACCACAAAGCAGCATGCATGCCAGTCACTGATTTATTTTCAAGGTACTGATATGAAAGGGCATTTAGGTAAATGCCAGATCGGCTGCGTCGATGGCGCTGTACAGATAGCTGATAACTGTTGAATCGCTGTTGCTCAGGCAACACTTGGTCGGCAAATCCCGGGCAAAAAAAATCCCCGCAGTCGGCAACTGCGGAGACGTTTCAAGCAGGTGAATTGTTGAACGACCAGCTTGCTTGCAGCTTTTAAGCGATCAATTTCTAAACATGGCACCTGTGGAAACCACGTTGGCCGAGCCCAACAGCTGGCTGACGAAGCGGCTCCAGCGGGTGATATTGGCCGGGCCGACAAAAATCACATCCTGGGCCTGGAGTTCGAACTCTTTGGCCAGCAGGTAGGCAGTCGGTTTCTTGGCTTTGAGGTTATAGACAGTCGCAGGCGCGTTGGCGAAATTCTCTGCGCCGCGGATCACATACACCGCGTCACCGTCAGCACTTTCCGGGCTCAGGCCACCGGAAGTACCCAGGGCTTCGAGCAACGTGACGCTGGTAGTACCGAAGGAAATCACCTGCGGGCGCTGAACTTCGCCCAAGACGTAGATCTTGTTTTTCGAATTGCTGTTCAAGTGCAGGTAATCGCCGTTCTTGAGAAACACCTTACTCAGCTGCGAATCCTTGCGGTTGAGTGCGTCGACATCGATCACGTAATCCCGGCCGTCGCGGCGCAAGGTCAGCCCTGCGAGGTTGGCGTCGGAGAGGTCGAGGCCGGCGACGCTGATCGCCTGCACCAGACTCAACGGGATATTGGTGATCGGCTGCGGCCCAGGGCTTTTGAACGAGCCGGACAGCAGGATGCGCTGGCTGTTGTAGCGCAGCACTTTGACGTCCACCTTGACCTCGGTGTACTGCGGCGACAGGCCCATGCGCAATTGCTCGCGGATCTGGCCGACGGTCTTGCCACCCGCCTGTATCCTGCCCACGTAAGGAAAGTAGAGCGTGCCGTCGCTCAGCACTTCCCGGCTGTTGGCATCCAGTTGGTCCTGTGAGCCAGGTGCGGTCAACTCCGGGTGTTCGAAGACGATCACCAGCAAGGTGTCGCCGGGGCCGACCACGTATTCAGGGGTTTTGTAATTGAGCAGTTCAGGCGGGAGAGCCTTGGTCGCTTCTGTGGCTTTCTGTCTTTGCAGTTTCAGGGTTTGCGGGGTGATATCGACCAAGCGGACGTCCGGCCCATCCGGGTCCTTTGCTTCAATATCACCTGGGGTCATGTGCTGCCCGGGTGCGAATACACAGCCTTGCAAAATCAGACTGGAGAGCAGCACAACAGCTAGGGTTAGCTTCATATATTCTTCCTTCCTAAAGGTGCGCTGGGCACCACAGTGATTTCATTGCATCCCTTACCAACACCGAGCGTTACGTCGTTTGTTTTTGATGGCCGCATACACCTCCTCCAGCGCCGGATGGCCTGGGTTGTCAGGTTTGAAAGGGGGGTGGTTTAAAACGCGTTCTTGTTCAGAAAGCCTTTGAACAAGGTCAGCAGAATGATTTTCAGGTCCAGCCACAGCGACCAGTGTTCGATGTATTCAAGGTCGTATTCGACGCGTTTCTGCATTTTGTCCAGGGTGTCGGTCTCACCGCGCCAGCCATTGATCTGCGCCCAGCCGGTGATGCCGGGCTTGACCTTGTGGCGCAGCATGTAGCCGCTGACCTGCTTGCGGTATTGCTCGTTGTGCGCCACCGCATGAGGGCGCGGGCCAACGATGGACATATCGCCACGCAATACATTGAAGAACTGTGGCAGCTCGTCCAGCGACGTGCGCCGCAGGAATGCGCCCAGAGGCGTGACCCGCGCGTCATTACGGGTCGCCTGGTTAATCACGTCGCCGTTTTCCTGCACGCTCATGCTGCGAAATTTCCAGACCATGATCGGCCTGCCATCGAGCCCGTAACGGCGCTGGCGAAACAGCACCGGCCCGGGGGAGGTGAGCTTGATGGCGATGGCGATCAGCAGCAGCGGCAGGGCAATCATGGCCAGGATCACACTGGACAGCAGAATGTCCTCGGTGCGTTTGACCAGACTCCAGGCGCCATCCATGGGCGAGTCGAAGATGCTGATGCTCGCCAGCCCGTTGATGCTCTCGCTGCGCGCATGCAGCAGTTCGAACATGAACACATCAGGGATCAGGTACACCGAGGCGGTGGTATCACTCAAGCCTTTGACCAGGTCCTGCAAATGCGGCTGGGCGGTCAGGGCCAGGGTGATATAGACCTTGTCGATCTTGCCTTGCCGGGCGTCTTCGGTCAGCTGTTCAAGGTCCCCCAGCAGCGGCATCGGCTGCGCCAGGCTTGCAGGCTGTGACGCCACATCGTAGAAGCCCAGCAGGCGCAGACCCATCCACGGCGCGCTGGAAATCGACCCCGCCAGGCGCTGAGCCACCTGACCTGTGCCGACAATCGCCACCCGCCGGGTGTTGAACCCATGGCTACGCAGGCCATGCAGAACGCTGCGAATCAGCAGGCGGTAACCGCACAACACCACCAGCACCGAGGCGAACCAGGTCATCTGGGTGTCATTGGGCAGGTTGGCGTGATTGAGCAGCAGGTAGTCCACGGACAACAGAATGACAAAGGTCAGCGCCCAGTAATTGAACACCTTGACCAACTCGCGCAGGATGCGCTCCCCGCGCCACGAGCCATACATTTGATGAAACTCACTGAGCCAGTGGAAGACCAGCACCGCCAGCAGGATCTGAATCCACGCCTCGGCGCTGGAGGTGGTCGGGTCCAGCCGGGTCTGCCAGTAACCGCCCAGTACGATGACGGCAAGGTCAAGCAGGCGGTGAGCCACGGAAAGCACTGATTGATGCGCATGAAGAATGCCGCGAACGGGAGTACGCATGGAGAGTGCTCACTCAAACGGATTTGATCGGGACAACACGGGCGGCCAGGTCGCTGCTGACCAGAATGGGCGTTGCCTGAGGCATCTTGTATTGCGACGGCTGCCGGGCCAGGCGTGCTGCCGCCAGGCGACTCTCGACGAAGTTCTTCATCTCCTGCTCGAAGCGCTCGGCGCTGAACCGTTCAGCGTTGGCCCGACAGACCTGGGGCGTGATGCGATGCTGCGAGGCTTCGAACTCGCCCACGGCAGCCACCAGTGACGACACGGTCTGGGCGTCATAGAACACCCCGGTCGGTTGCGGATGGTCCAGGCCGCAGACCGTTTCCAGCACGCCACCCTTGCCGAACGCGATGACCGGCGTGCCGCATGCCTGGGCTTCCACGGGGCTGATGCCGAAGTCCTCTTCGGCGGCGAAGACAAACGCTTTGGCGTTGCGCATGTGCTCCAGCAACACCGCAAAAGGCTGAAAGCCCAGCAGCGTGACATTCGGCGCATTGATCGCTTTCGCCTTGGCCATTTCCGGGCCATCGCCGATCACGATCAGGCGCTTGTCCGGCATGGCGGCGAAGGCTTCGATGATCATCGGCATGCGCTTGTAAGGCACCATTCTGGACGCGGTGAAGTAGTAATCCTGTTTGCTGTCCAGCTGGGTGAAGTTGAAGGTGTCCACGGGCGGGTAGATGACGGTGGATTCGCGGCGATACGCCTTGGAGATGCGCCCGCCGATGAAGTACGAATTGGCGATGAAGTCGTCCACACCCGCCGACGTGCGCTGATCCCACATGCGGATGTAATGCAGGATCATGCGTGCGACTTTGCTTTTGAAACCAGTGCTCATGCCCGATTCCAGCAAGTACTGATGCTGCAGGTCCCAGGCGTAGCGAATGGGCGAATGCACGTAGCTGACGTGCAGTTGGTCCGGGCCACTGAGCACACCTTTGGCCACTGCATGGCTGCTGCTGATGATCAGGTCATAGCCGGACAGATCCAGTTGTTCGATGGCCAGCGGCATCAGGGGCAGGTAGCGCTGGTAGTGAGTCTTGGCCTTGGGCAGGCGCTGGATAAACGTGGTCTTGGCCACTTTGCCGTGAAAGTGCGACCGGTCCTGGTCGCTGAGAAAGTCGATCACTGAAAACAGGTCGGCCTGTGGCCAGATATTGATCAGTGAAGCCAGCACACGTTCGGCACCGGCATACGTCACCAGCCAGTCGTGGACAATTGCGATTCTCATTGGAGTTCCCTTCTGTATGCTCAGGCTCTACATCAGGCGCGGGCAGGCTGCGTCTTGGCATGGCGATTGTTGAGGCGTTTGCCCAATTGGATAAAAGGCGTTTCGATGAAGCGAAAACACAGGTGGGCGATGGCCAGTGTCAGCACGCTCGCCAGCAGTGCGTGGTAAAGCGGCGCGACCTGCAGACCTTCGAGCAGCAGGTTGCTGAGGAGCAGCATCGACGGGTGCAGCAGATACACCGAGTAGCTGACGCCGCCGAGCCACACCAACGCTGGATGCTTGAGTTGAACGACGTGGGTCAGCAGGACGAAGCTGAAAATCGCCGCAGCATAGGTGAACAGATAGCGTGTGCCGGTTTCGCCGTTCCCCATGTCCAGGCGGTAGCCCAGCATCAGGATGGGTGGCAGTAACACGCAGTAGGCGCCTACAACCACGACCAGGCTGCGCGTCAATGCGCGGCTGTACTCGCCCAGGAGCCATTGGCGCCAGATCGAACCGAAAAACATCAGCGACAGCGCCAGGGGCAAGGCCACCGGCAACTTGCGCTCGGTCATGTCGCGCAGCACCGCCAGCGCCAGGCCCAACACCAGCGATCCCAGGGCGCAGCGGGTGCGCGTGCCCAGGTCGTACAGCTTGCCGGTCAGAAACAGCAACAGGCACAGCCCGTAGAAAACCAGCTCGATGAACAGCGTCCAGTACAGGCCGATGACATCATCGAAACCCAGCAACGTCTGCAGCATCGTCACGTTGGCAATCACCTGCGCCCCGGATGGCAACACCCCGCCGCTCAGGTGCAGCAGCGTCAGGTACAACAGCAGTGACAACCAGTAAGCGGGGTACAGACGCAGGAGTCGCGAGACCACAAACCGTCGTGCGCCGTCCGGCTCCGGGCGCAGGCTGAACGGGATGACCACGCCACTGATGATAAAAAACCAGATGACGCCAAGCTTGCCGACGTCCAGTAACTCGCGAAACAACCAGACATCGCCGAGCAGCGGTACGAACAGATGGGTGAAGACCACCATCAAGGCTGCGATGCCGCGCAGGGCGTCCAGGTACTCCAGGCGTTTCATGACCAAGCCTCACACCTTGTCCGTGGACGATCCGGCGACCGAACGTCGTCGTTCCTGAATGCCTTTGGGGCTGCCCAGCGCATCAATACGCTGCGAGACCCGTAGCGCGGATTCGTCCCAGCTATAGCGCTCAACGTTGCTCAAGCCTCGACGGCGCAGGGCCTTGCGCAGGGGCATATCGGTCAGGATGCGCTCCATGGCGGCGGCGATATGGGCCACATCCATGGGGTCGAAATACAGCGCGCTGGCTTGCAGCACTTCCGGAATCGACGCCGCATTGGCCGCCAGCACCGGGCATCCGCAGGCTTGGGCTTCCAGTGGCGGGATGCCGAAACCTTCGTAGAGCGAAGGAAAGACAAACGCCGTCGCGCCCTGGTATTGCTCGATCAGCTCGGCATCGGTCAGACGCCCGAGGAAACGAATGCGTGGGTCTCGACACGCCAGATGCTGCAGCTGCGGGTCGGCAAAGATTTCACTGGCTGCGCCGACGATGTGCAGTTGCAGGTCCTCATGATTACGCAGGGTCAGGAATGCCTGGATCATGCGATTGAAGTTCTTGTGCGCGCTGGGCGATGACACGGCCAGCAGATAGGGCGTGGTGACCTCAGTGGGCGCGGGTTTGAAAGCCTCACTCACGGCGTTGGGCACGACAAAAATGCGGTTGGCCGGGAAGCCATAGAACGACGAAATCTCGCCTCTGGAGAAACTGCTGACGGTCAGCAGCGCCTTGACCCGTCGCAAAAGAATGGGTGTGAGGGTCCGATACGCGGCGCGAAAGCCCAGCGAATAACTTTGTGGATAGCGCACGTAGTTGATGTCGTGATGGGTTGCGATCTGATTGCCATAAAGCACCGGCGCGGTACTGCACAGTGATACCAGCAGCGGGCTGCCGTGACGCAGCAGGTACAGGGGCAAGTCAATTTGTTCCCAGAGATGACCGGTGTTGCGGCCGATGATGTGGACGTCCAGGTCCTTGGCGCTTTCGTGCATCTTGATGTCATGCGGGGCGACGAACACGACGTCACTGCGCAGGCGTTTGAGGGCCAGGCAGATCTGTTGCGCAAAACGCTGCACTCCGCGTATTTCCTGGGTAAGAAAGCGGGCGTTGATCACGATCATGGGACGGCGTCCTTGCGCTGGGTTTGGGTGGAAGTTCAGGTTCAACACTATTTATGGGAGCGAGCTTGCTTGCGAATCAGGCGCCTCGGTTCAGCAGGCATACCGCGGCATCTTTCTTCGCGAGCAAGCACCGCTCCCAAAGGCGATCACCGAACCCTGTGGGAGCGAGTTTGCTCGCGAATCAGGCACCTCGGTTCAGCAGGCATACCGCGTCATCGTTCTTCGCGAGCAAGCTCGCTCCCACGGATTTCAGTGATCCAGCCCGGCAAGTCACTGAGCAAACAGCGGCGGTTTCGTACCCAGGCGGATAATCCTGGGGAACTCATTGACCGACACCTGCGCCGAGCAACGGCTGTCGTTGCAGTTCCAGGCAATCCCGGTGTCGATCTCGCCGCGCTGCGGCTGGCCGCTGTCGATCATCAGCACATTGCCGGGCTGTACGCTGCTGGCATCCACCTGAATCGAGCGGGGCAGGCCGGTGGTCCAGGCCACCAGGATTTGTTCCGAACCCTTGGCGAAGCGCAACAGATACGTGGTGTCCAGCTCGCGGCTTTTTTCGGCGTCATAGCGGTAGTCATGCAGGATCGGGCTGATGGCTTTGAGGGTCAGATAAGCCGGTTTCACTGACAGGTCCTGATTGAGCAAGCCAAAATTCTGTTCCGGGTCCTGGGTATCGGTGCCATCGTTGAGTAAGTCGTACCACCACAGGCCCTTGATGTCGGGCAGGGTCTGGGCCAGAAAATAACTACGTGCCAGGTAAGCCGCCTGAGTCTGTTCGCTGACGCCGCATTTGCCGTGGTTACTGGGCCAGCCCATCTCTGTCAGGTACAGCGGAACCGGCCTTGCGGCCATCGCCCTGAGGTCGGCGTCGACCCAGCGTAACCACGAAATCCAGCGCTCGGGCGTGTGCCGTTCTTCATGCCGGCAATGCACGTACGGGTGCAGGGACAAGCCATCCACATGGTTGAGCAGGCCTGCCTCGATCAAGCGGTCCGCGAAGCCCAGGTCCATGCCTTGACTGGTCACGGCGCCGGCAAGAATCGTCGGTGGTTTTTTCTGCTGGCGCAGGGTCAGGGCGGTGTCTTCGATCAGGCTGCTGTAGTCGCTGGCAAGCAGCGGATCCACCGGGTTTTCCTTGTCCCATTCATTCCAGATTTCGTAAAAATCCACGCTGTCTGCCAGCGCCTTGCTGACGAAACCGGCGTAGTCACTGAATGCCTGTTTGACCGGCGGGTAGCGCGGTTTGGCGTAATTGCCGTAGTTCGGATTGCCATAGCCCAGCACCAGCAAGGGCCGCAGGCGATGTTCACGAGCCTTGCTCAGGTACGCCTGCCAGGCGGGGTCGATGCGCAGCTGGCCGCGTCGCTGTTCGGCCGTCGACCAATAGGCGTCGTCACGGACTGAATCCACCCCGGCTTCTTCAAGCAGTTGCAGAGCCTTGGCCGACGAGCTGCTTTTGTTCATCAAGTGGGTGTCGACGCCGATGATGAAGCGTTCATCGGCCATCGCCATGCAGCACAACAACAGGTTTAACAGCAATAAGGTCAGCGGATTTCGCAGCAGGGTCTGGGGCGGCTTTGACATGTCAGGTCTCAATGAAGAGGCTCGGTCCGGAATGCCAAGGGATTCCCCCTTAGGCGGGGCGTGACAGTGAAAGCTCGTTCTGGGGCACAACCCGGTCCAGTAAGGTCTGTACAAAAATGACTTCGTAGCTGTCGAGCATCAGGTCCAGGTCCGTCAATGACGCGACGCTGACTCGCGCCTGGGCGCTCAGCCGTGCCAGCAACGCGGGCTGCTGATGCAACTTGAGCATCGCCACGCCCAGCGAGTCCGGGTCGTCAGGGCAGCACAGCAGGCCATTGAGTTGATCCTGAATGATCTCGGGAAGCCCGCCCATGCGGCTGGCGATCACCGGTTTCGAATAGGCACAGGCTTCAACGGCAACCATGCCGAAAGGCTCGCTCCAGATCGACGGCACGATGGCCACATCAATCTGCTTGTAGAACTGCTCCGGTGAGCGGTAACCGACAAAACTTACCCGTGGCGAGGTGACCATGGCCCTGAAGCGCGCTTCATCATCGCGTTGTCCGCGCCCGGCAATTTGCAGCGTGGCGTCGATGGGCAACCGCTGGAATTGGTCGATCAGCCAGCGCAGGCCCTTGGGCTCCGACAAGGTGCCCATGTAACCGAAACGCAGCGGTGCAGGTTTGGCTGTCGAGGCGGCGGGTTTGGTGGCTATCGGTTGCACCTGCCCGATGCTGGGGGCAGGGCTTGCGTTATGCACCACGTAGCTGCGCGCGCCCTTGAAGTAACCCTTGGCCTGCAACGTGTCAAGCATGAAGCGACTGACGCCCACCACGGTTTTAACCTGTGCCGAGCGTTGATCATGACCACGGCGAAAGCGCTCGCAGCGACCACATTGCTGCTGGCAACTCTGCCCTTTGCTGAACATGGTGCTGCTGGGGCACAGCAGATAAAGGTCATGCAGCACCTGAACAATCGGCAGCCCGGCCGCGGTGATTTCGTCCCAGGCCGAGACCGACCAGCCACTGAGGTTGTGACACACCACCAGGTCCGGCTTTTCCAGTTCGATCACGCGTTTCACGTAGGCACGCATCGCCGCGTTGTAACGGTCGCGCAGGTGCCAGCCGAGTCGCGCCAGACGCCCCGGCCGCTGGGCTGTGAAGTGCCAATAGAAGTTGCGCAACCCGGCGCGGTACACCTTGACCTGATTGACGCATTCGACTTGCAGGCCTGGTTCGGCTCCGGTGGCCAGCACCGCCACTTGGTAGCCGCGATTCTGCAGGCCTTCGACGGTGCGCTGCAGGATGATTTCTGCGCCGCCGCCGATGTTCGGTGCGTACAGGCTATTGATGAACAGGGCTCTCATAGCGGATACGACTTGTGCAGGCCCAACACACCGGATTCGCCGTCCGCGATGGCTTGCTCGATCAGCCCCAGGCGCTGTTCAGCCCCCCGGCGTTTGGCGATCAGGCGCAGCAGGCGGAAGAACACCCAGCGGTTGAAGCTGTAGAGCAGGGTCGACGAAGCCCAGACATTCTTGTCGAACCAGGCCTGATTGCGGGCGCCGTAGTAGGCCCTGAGGTCCGAGCCGCCCAGCAGGAAACTTTCGTAGATGTTGCTGGTGCGTGCCTTGATGTTCCAGGAGTCTTCCAGGTCGTCGAGCAAGGCGTCCGGGATCAGGAAAATCCGCCCGCCGCCAGCAGTGATGCGCCAGGTGTATTCGCTGTCATCGGCATACAGCATCAAAGCGTCCAGGGGCAGGCCGATGCGTTGATACAGGCTGCGATGAGCCAGCAGGCCACCGTAAGTCGCGAACGGTAGTTGCACGCTCGCGATGGGTTTGTACTTGCCCTGGGGTTGGCCCCACGGCAGACGGCGCCAGATTTTGTAGGGCAACTGCGCCACGTGGAAACCGAAAAAACTCGACCGGCGCTGGATGGCGAAACGCTTGGGTACACCGGCGGCGATGTCCGCCTGGTGAGTCGGGCGGAAACCCAGCACGGCGGCTTTGTCCAGACCGTCGATGGCCTGACGTTCGCGCAGATTTTTGTGCAGCGTCGCGATGGCGTTGATGGTCGGCGCGTTGTCGTCGTCCATCAGCCAGATGTATTCGGCACCGGCATCGAGCGCGGCCTTGATCCCCACTGAATAGCCACGGGCGGAGCCGGTGTTGCTGTCCAGGTAAATGACCTCGACCTGTCCTGGCCAGGTGTTGCACAGGTTTTCCAGAGGGGCGGTGGAGGCGTTGCTGACGATGATGACCCGGTCGATCAGCGGGCTTTCCAGCGAGCGGCTGACCAGTGTGTGCAGGTAGTTGAAACGGTCACCATAGGTGAGCGTCACCAGCGTTGTGAGTTGCGTCATGGTGAGGTTCCGGTTTTGAAACAAGAATATTTGGAGGGGCGGTGTTCTGTAGGGGCCAGTAGGCATGGGTATCTGCACAGTTTGTGTACATATCCATTGCTGCGGTAATGGCTGCTATTGGTTGCGCCCTTACGGCGCCTCACTTTTGAGGCGCAAAAGTAAGCAAAACGCTCTTGCCCCACCACTCGGCACCTCGCCTAGGCTCGGTGTACCCGCCCGCAGACCTTGAACCGTGGGCCGCCGCAAAGGGCCATCCCTGGCCCAGTGCGGCTAACCCGGCGTCCTGCCGGGTTGCCCACGGTTCAAGCTCAGCGTTCGGCCAGCGTGGTTTAACGGGGCGCCTAAGATCAAAAGCCAAATCAAAAGCGGGCGAGGCGGCCTGATAGCCGACCTGCTTTCGCTAGTAGATACCGCGCCTTGCTTGTGCCATTCCCTTCGCGAATGAATTCGCTCTTACAGGTACGGTTTAACACCTGGGCTGACGCTAACCCGTGGGAGCGAGCTTGCTCGCGAAGGGGCCGAAACATCAGCAAATATTTCTGAAGGCAGGAACATTGCCTTTGCGAGCAAGGTGGAGCGCCACCCCGGTCGTCCCACAGGTCCTGTGTTTGCTGCGCGACATCGCGGCGTTTGGACGACGGGGGACCTCCCACGGGATTAACTGCGTGCGGAGATCTCTGTAGGAGCTGCCGAAGGCTGCGAATCGGTAGCCGCCTTCGCAGCCTTCGGCAGCTCCTACAGAGATCAACGTCGCACCAACCATCGGCGTGTTTGATCTTGATCTGGGTGTTGATCTTGCTTTTGATCTTAGGCGCCCCGTCAAACCACGCTGGCCGGAATCCGATGTTGATTCGGCGGGCAAACCGGCATGGATGCCGGTTTAGCCGCACTGGGCCAGGGATGGCCCTTTGCGGCGGCGCGCCGAATCAATGTCGGATTACGGGCATCCCGAGCCTAGGCGAGGGACCGAGTGGTGGGGCAAGAGCCTTTTGCTTACTTTTGGGCTTTCAAAAGTGAGGCGCCGTAAGGGCGCAACCAATAGCAGCCGTTACCGCAGCAACGGATATGTACACAGAAGACGTGTAGATACCCACTCCTATCGCAGCCAAGCAACAAACCCAGAGGCCTGATCAAACCCTGGCCTCCATCCGCAAAAGACTGCTGATCGGCAGCACCACTTTCTGCTCCCGTTGCAACAGGTTGAGCAAAATCACGGCGCGCTCGGTACCATCCGGCGACAGGAAAATCGCCTCGATGTCGCACAACCCCCCAGCCTTGACCAATACATGCTCGCCCTGCTTGAACGGCATCACCGCGGGCGCCGCGTGAAGCCGTTGGCGAATCTGCTCGATCAGGGTGTCCTGCACCGGCACAGGCGTCCCGCCGAACGTCACAATCCTGGCCACGCCGCGGGTTGAGCGAATCGGGTACCAGTTGTCATGCACCTGATCCATGCGGATAAACAGATAGCCGGGGAACAACTCCTCTTCATTGGCCGCCCGTGAGCTGCGTTTTTTGCTTTCACTGGCCTTCAGGGGCCGGTAGCACTCGAAGTGCTGACGCTGCAGATGTTCTTGAGCGCGGGCTTCCTGACGCGGTTTGGTCTGGATCAGGTACCAGCGGGCAGGGCTGTCGGTCATGGGCATGGTCTCACTTCACTGCAAGGCTGGCGGGAAGGACGGAAACAACCTCGGCTTGACGGCTCAGCGTCGCCAGCAGGTAGGCTTCGGTAGAAGGCGTGCCATCGGAGAGGCTGTAGCAATCGAGCATCGCCTGCACCTGTTCGACGCAGTTGAACATCAGCACGTCAATGATCGACAGTTGGGGCACGAACGGCTGGCCGAATTGGTGGTACACCACTTCTTCCATCTTGAAGAAACGCACCAGCAAGCCGTTGCGCGCAAAATGCTCTCGGTCGTACAACTCCAGGCCGCCGATCGGGTTGAGGAACGTGGTGGCGGCAAACGTATGGGAGACGTTGATCACGCGGTCCTGTTTGTCCAGGCAGGATTTTAGCTTCAGGTCAGAACCCCGCAGGATCGGCGTGACGATATGCAGATAGGCGCACAGCTCACGGATCGCGTGCTCGGTGTACATCGCCAGGTTCTGCTGCGGGAAACGAATCAGGCGCTCCAGCAGCGGCATCACCTGCGCGAAGTAGGGCGCTTTGCGATAGCTCTGAGAGATCAGATTCACCAGCCGGTCTGCTTCTTCTTCGAAGGTGTCGGACAACTGCCGCTGGTTGATCGGCAGCTCGAAGTGATCGCGCTTGAGGGGGAAGGTGATCAGCTTGGCGTCCCCGTTTTGCAGGATCCGATTGCGATTGACCCACCCGGACCGGATGTATTGCAGGTCGTCGCCGAGGACGAAGACATCTGCTGCCGCGATGAGTTGGAAGTACCCCAGGTAGGGGAAGAGATAGGGCTGCATCATTGCAATGGTCCTGGCCATGTGTAACTCCTTGAGGGTATGGGTAAAGCTTGCTTTGTCAGGTGTCCGTTTACTTTCGGGTCGGGCTGTAGTTGTAGCCATACGCCGCGCAGTCGTAATCGGCGGTAGAGGCCTTGCGCAGCACGCCGTTGAAGATCGCGCCCTTGATGACCACGCCGTTCTGGCCGAGCCGGCGCTTGCAGGCTTCGATCTCCTTCACGGTGGTCAGGCCGAACCGAGTCACCAACAGGCAGGTGCCTGCCTGGCGCCCGACCAGCGTGGCGTCGGTGACGGCCAGGATCGGTGGGGTGTCGACCAGGATCAGGTCATAGAGCGGCGACAGTTCGGTGAGCATTTTGTTGAAGTTGTCATGCATCAACAGTTCTGACGGGTTGGGCGCGGCGAAGCCGCAGGACATCATGTCCAGGTTGCGCACTTCGGTGTGGTTGATCACTTCGGCGCTGGTCAGGCGAGCGGCGAGGGTGTCGGAAAGCCCGTGCTTGGGCTGCAGGCCGAAAATCTTGTGCAGGTAACCCTTGCGCATGTCGGCATCGATCAGCAGTACGCGTTTGCCGGTCTGGGCGATGATCACCGCCAGGTTGCTGGACACGAAAGACTTGCCAGCGCCCGGCGACGGGCTGGAAATCATCAGCACGTTGTTGCGCGCTTCGAGCATGGCGAAGTGCAGGCTGGTGCGCAGGCTGCGCAAGGACTCCACGGCCAGTTCGGTCGGTGCCGATACGCTGAGCAGCTTCGATTCCTTGGCGCGGCCCTGGCTGGTTTTTTCCAGGCGCTCCTGTTGGCGCGAGTAAGGCAGCGAGGCGTAGACCGGCATGCCGATGTTTTCGATCACTTCAGGGTTGTCGACACCGCGGTAGAACGCCTGGCGAACGAAAACGATGGCCACCGCCACCAGCGTCCCGAGTAGCACGGAGATCAGGACGATCAGTTTCTTCATCGGCTTGACCGGCGCTTCAACGTTGGCGTCGGCGTTGTCGATGATCCGCACGTTACCGATGCTGCCTGCACGAAGGATGTCCTGCTCTTGGCTTTTATTGAGCATCAGTGTGTAGGTCTGGCTGGTGACCTGCATGTCACGCGTCAGACGCAGTAACTCTTGCTGGGTAACCGGCAGCCCTTCGATTTTCTTCAGCAGGCCCTGTTTCTGGGCTTCCAGCTGGCTCATCTGGTTCATCAGCCCGCGGTAGGTCGGGTGCTCGCGAGTGTAAAGACGCTCGAGCTCCACACGCTTGAGCTTGAGCTCCGAGAGCATTGAATCCAGTGTGACGACCTGATCCAGGATGCCTTTGGTTTCAATGCTCAGGTCCACGGATTTGGCGCTGGTCTGGAATTTGTTCAGCGCGATTTCCGAGTCTTCCAGCTGCTTGCGCACGGTTGGCAGTTGCGAGCGCAGAAACTCAAGGCGCTGGGCGGCTTCGGCCGAGCTGCGCTCAACGTTCTGACGCACATACAGACGGCTCACTTCATTGAGGATCAGGTTGGCCTTGGCCGGGTCCGGGTCCTGGATGGACAGGTAGATGATCCCCGAATCCTTGCCTGCTTCAGTGATCTTCAGGCGGTTCTGATAGATCAGGGCGCCGGTCAGGGTGCGCAGTTTGCTGACATTGAATTCGGTGCCGGGGCGGGCATTTAAAGTTGCGACCTGGATTTTCGCGCCATGGCCTTCGACCGTCTGGTTGATCGCACCACTGAGCAACAGGTTGCGGTCCTTGTCATACAGCGAGAAAAAGCCAGGCTTGCCCGCCACCAGAATCAGATTCTCGCCCAGCAGGCTGTCAGGGACTTCCAGCTGGAAGACGTCGAGCTTTTCACCGCCCCAGGCGTAGCTGGTCAGCCCGAACATGGGATCGGCCAAGGCATTTTCACGCTCCGGTTCGAAGGTGCGGTTCAGGTAGGGGCCAATCACCGGAAAATATTTGGGACCCTGAACGATGTTCAGCTTGAGGTCTTCGACCACTTTGCCCAGTACGGCGCGGGACTTGATCAGTTCGATTTCGGTCGTTGCCTGGGAGACCGACATCGGCTTGCTGGAGACTTCCGGCGTGCCTTCGATACCGACTTTTTTCGGCTCGATCTGGATCATCGCGTTGGCCTGGTAGATCGGCGTGGACAGTACGGCATACGCCACGCCTACCAGCGCGAAGAACCCGACGACGACAATGATCAGGCGTTTGTGATCAAACAATGTGCGCAAGATAGTTGCCAAATCGATCCGGGAGTCCTGGTAGTAATCCAGGGAAGAACGGTTCATAGCGGTCATTTATCTTGTTTCTCCTGACTGAAGATAAGGTAGCCAGTCGTCGACGCATCTCGAGAGCTGCTCGTAGGTCTGTTCAAAGGCTAATTGTGGTTGCCGATAGGGGTCGGCTATTTCCATATGGTGTTGCCATTTGCCAATCAGAAACGTCTTGCCGCGTACTTCCGGAGCGAGCTTGAGCACGCTGTCGAGTTGGCTCTGCTCCATCAGCAGAATCAGCTCTGCGCGATGCAACATGGACCGTTCTACCTGCCTTGCCAGGTGGTGGATGCCCGGCACTCGATTGATCCGCAATACCGCTTGGGCGGTGGGGTCCATGGGATGCCCCGTCATGGCGTGGGTGCCTGCCGAGGAGATGTGCACCTGCGCCGCGACTGACCGCTGGCGCAACATCGCTTCAGCCATGGGGCTGCGGCAGATGTTGCCGACGCAGATCACCAGGACCTTACTGAACATGGCCTTTACTGGTCGTGGGCATCAGCCGTTTGCCAAGGTTGAGGCTCATGTTGCGCGCGGCCATCAACATGGCCCGCAACTTGTGGGGCGGGCCAAGTGCTGACAGCGACAGGCAGAACACCTGCTCGATGAAATGCTCGTAGAGCTCCTCATTACCCAGGCGATGGTAGTAATTAGCCAGGCTGCTATTGGTCTGCAGGCTCATGTGCAGCTTGCGTTTGTGACTGCGCATGGAAAAGATCCCGCCCGGATGCATGCGATAGGCAGCCGGTTTGATGTCGGCCATGAACTTGCCCTTGCCGAACGCTCCCAGCAACGACCACCAGCACAGGTCATTGAGAGGCGCGACCGGCATCAGCAACTCGGGTGGCAGGCTGGTCAGTACATTGCGGAAACACACCGTGAGGGTCGAAATCGGGCGGGCTTTCTGCAGCTCCAGCGCAGTGGCATCGGCGCGCAGCTTGCCTTGCAGCTGAATGCCCTTTTCACCATCGTTGTCGAAGGACATGGCGTCGTGATAGGTGATCACGTAGTCCGGATGGCTTTCGAGAAAATCCACCTGGATCTGCAGCTTGCGCGGATCGGTCCAGTAGTCATCGGCTTCGCAGTAGGCGATGTAGCGGCCACGGGCCTTGGCAAACAGGCCCGGCACGCAGGGGCGTCCGTGCTGGTATTGATTTACCGATTCATAGAACGGCCGGATGATCGACGGGTAACGCCGCGTGTAATCAGCGATGATCCGCGCCGTGCCGTCGGTGGAGGCGTCATCGTTGATCAGTATTTCGAAACTGAAACTGGTCTGCTGCGCCAGGAAACTGTCCAGCGTCTGGGCAATGAATGCCTCCTGGTTGTAAGCCGGGCAAACGATGCTCACCAGTGGCGGGCGTGCCGTTTCGGGCATTGCGGTGTTCATGATTTCATCCATGTTTCATGTACTCGGTTTACTGAACAGAACAAAGATTTTCACCGCCAGGGGTTTGTAGCTCGCCGCGACCACCGCCAGGGTGATCAGGCCGCTTACCGCCAGGCCGAGAAGAATACTGAGCCGGTCTTCACCGGCAATCAGCAGGAACATCGGCTCGCTGATGGCCAGGCCCACTGCGCTCATCAGGCTGATGCGAATAATGTCGCGCAGCCATTGGCCATGAATGCCGGGGGCCAGACGCTGGTGGACAATCAACGGCCAGATGGCCAGTGAAACGACGCGCAGGGAGAACCACGCCAGCGCGGCGCCGTACGCACCGTGATAGTGGATGGCGATGAACATCACCGGCACCGTGATCAGCGCTGAAACCACGCTGTACCAGACGTGCAGGCGCATCCGGCCGTGGGCGTATTGCAGGTAGAACTGAAAGGCGCTGATGGCCATGATCGCGCTGCCCAATGCGTACCAGCCGAGGATCTGCTGACTCCAGAGCGCCGCCGTCCAGTCACCGGTCCAGGCGTAAATCAAAAATTTGCCGTGCAGGGCAATCAGCGCTGCCAGAGGGAATAGAAACGTGCAGACAAACCGGTTGGCGGCCAGAAACAGCGCGTGCATGTCGGCCTCGCGACCTTCGGCCATCAACACGGTCAGGCGTGGCAACAGGGTTTGCGCCAGCGGATTGCTGAGCATCAGGATTCCGGTGGTCACCAGCGCGACCAGCGAGAAGTAGCCGTACTGGTCCAGCGGCAATAATTCAGAAAGCAGCACCTTGTCGATCTGCGTCAGCACAATCCACAACACTGCAGTGAGCGACATGCTCGCGGCGAAGGGCAGGATCGGCTTGACCAGCGCCCAGTTGAAACCGGTCAACCAGTGGGGCGTTGGCATCTGCTGCCAGGCCCGACCGGCGAAGATCAGGGTTTCCATCAGGCCGACCAACGCCTGAAAGGCGAAGAAATCCACCGGGTCCTGGGAGTACGCACTGACCAGCAACAGGCCGCCGAAATAACGCAGGGTCGCAATGACGATGTTGGCGACGTTCAGCCAGGCGTGTTGCTCAAGGCCCTGGATACCGCTTTTGTACAACGTCGAATACAAACGCAGTGCGATCACCACTCCCATCAGGCTGATGCAGTGGATCAGGGTCTGCGGTTGCAGTTCGTTGGCGTTGAGCCACTGGACTGCAATCCAGGGGCTACTCAGGTAAATAGCCGCACAGCACAGCACCGCCAGAGGCAGGAAGATCAGCTCGAACGAGCGCAGCAACTGCCCCGTGTTGCGCTCGCTGGCAGGCGTGCCCTGTTGATGGGCCACCGCACGCACCAGGCTGGGTGACATGCCCGCGTCGAGCAACTGCAGCCAGGCCTGCATCACCGCAAAGAAACCGATCAGCCCGTAGGCCTCGGCACCCAGATGGCCGAGGTAAAAAGGCATGATCAGAATCCCCACCAGCAGCACATAAGCCTGACCGGCATAGCTCAAGGCTGTGTTGCGGATGACGGAACGTTGGGTACGCATGGGCTTAGACGGCCTGAGCGACGGCGGCGCTGACGTAGTGCACATCGCTGACGCTGCATTCTTCGATCAGGGTATTGATCACTTTGTCCTGGTCGTGCCGTTGCAGGCCAGGGTAGATCGGCAGGCACAGCACGCGCTCGCTCAACGACCGGGACTGAGTTTGTGCAACCTGCGGCTGTAGATACTCCAGGGTGTCCAGCGAAGGGTAGAAGTAACGGCGCGGGTTGATATCCCGATGATTGAGGGCGGTGCGTGCACGAAGCAAATGTTGCTCGTCGCGCAGGGCAATCGGGTAGTAGCTGTTGTTGAGCTGGCTGTCTGGCTCGGGCTGCTGCAGGTCGAGATAGTTTTCCAGGCGGGAGGTGTAGCGGTAGGCGATTTCGGCACGCTCTTCGAGGATGTTCTCGATGTCGTCAAGAATGCACAGCCCCATGGCGGCGGAAAATTCGTTGAGCTTGGCGTTGATGCCAATGCCGTCGATCTTGTCGACGTCGGCGATGCCAAAGTTGCACAGCAGAAAGGCGCGCTTGGCGATCTCCTCGTCATTGGTGATGATCGCGCCGCCTTCGATGGTGTGAAAAAGCTTGGTGGCATGGAAACTCAGGGTGCTGACGTCGCCCCAGTTAAGGACCGACTGGCCGGCATGGCGCACGGCAAACGCATGAGCGCCGTCGTAGACCACTTTGAGTTTGTGTTGCAGCGCAATCTGTTCGATACGCTCGACCGCACACGGATTGCCGAATACATGGGTGCCGACGATAGCCGTGGTATCGGCCTGGATGCAGCGCTCGATCTGCTCCGGCGCAATGTTCCAGGTGTTCGGGTCGATGTCGGCGAACAGCGGGCGGATGCCTTCCCACTGCAAGGTGCTGCTGGTGGCGACAAAGCTGAACGGCGTCGTGACTGCGCTGCCGCTCAGGTTCAGTGCCCGATAAGCGACCTGCAGCGCCAGGGTGCCGTTGTTGGTCAGAATGATGTGTTTGACGCCCAGGTAATCCTTGAGACGCTCTTCGAGCTCAGTCACCAATGGTCCGTGATTGGTCAGCCAGCCACGGGCATAAATACCCTCGACATATTTTTTGAACCTGTCGATATCACCCAGGTAGGATTTGGTTACGTTGATCATCGAAGCCTCCATGTTTGGACGTTGAACGCGTTGCGCTGGGGTGGAGCGTCTGGGTTTAAAGCGCGGTTGGCTGGGTCGGTCCGGGCCCTGGGCCGGCCCTGCGGCTCGCTCGCCTGGCCCGGCGCTGGTTCAAGCGCAGGATCAGCCGTGTGCTCAGGCTGCCCGCATGGGGGTCGCCAAAATGAAAGATCGCCGTGGCCCGCGTGACATTCGGGCTGCAGGCCTGATTGGCATGCAAGGTGCGGTAGCCCCAGAACAGGTAGATATCGCCCGGGACCAACGACAGCGTTCGGGGCCTTAACCATCCGCGGTTGATGCCGATGACCATGAGTCGGCGAATCAGACGGTTCTGTACGAAGGCCTTTTGCGCGACGTTGACCAGCACGTTGCGGTGCGCCTTGCGCAGGTTCGGGAACAGCATCAGGTCGCCGCGTTGTTCGGCTTCATTCGGGATGAAAATCGGCACCAGTACCGTCACCAGGCTGGCATCGAAGTGGAAACTGTTGCTCTCACGCTGCCCCTGGTTGCCCTGAACGCAGCGCAGCACCGGGAAAATCTGCTGGCTGGCTGGCTCTGCGCCAAAGCCATGCTGGTAAAGGCGCGCGAGCAGTGTCTTGAATTCCGGGTCTTCCCAGATGCTCGACAGCGGGCAGCCGATGAGTGATTGCTCGCCGTGATGGGCGAAGTATTCACCCCGATGCAGGTGCGCCTGACTCTGGGTGTAGTCACGCAGATGCTGCAATTCTGTGGCGCTGAGCGCGTCGGGCAGTCGAGCAAACCCTGACGCATCAATGTCGTCAGCCAGGCGCTTGATTTGCTGGGGTGTCATGTCGAATGAGGCAGGCATCGATACACATCCTTGATGGCGTTGAAGACAAGACGCTAGGTAAGGCTTTGGGCCCTGGTTCCCATGGGCTCATCACGCTTTGCACCACGCTACCGCCCGAATCCACCGATCCAGATGCGCAGACCACCGCAGTAAAAATGCAACCTTCGAAAGTCATTCCCTGAGCCGTTGGCCGATTCGTGGGCAAAGCTACCGCCACACCGAGCACACTCAGTAATCCTTCGGGTTGTATTGATCAAAAGACGTACACCGACGTAAATAACACGCCGTACAGATAACTAACGTCTTGGCAGAACAAGGAGTATTGGCTCAACAGTTCCAGCGCACTGCTCTATGACAGTGCTGCACAGGCTTGGAAATGTTTGACACGCCTATATATCGGTGGGGGCGGGCTTTCTGTCAAATTATTTCGTCAAGTTTCTGTTAAATTTTTGATAAGTGGTTTCTGATTTAATCTAAGTCATTGAATTTAAAAGGAGTCAAAAAAACATCACGCGCACTGCTTCGGTGCGGCGACGGTTTTTCGGCGGTTTCGCATTCCGCCGGTATCGGCGTAATAGGTGGTCGGAGTCGTTTTTTTAACGCCAGAAGTTAGTCGCCGTATGAAAATAACTAGTTGTCTTTTTTGAGCATGATTCAAGGGCGGATCTCTGAAAGTACCTCGTCATTAGTTCGTCACTAGTTTCTGAGTCGCAAACATCGGCGGGCGACCACATGTGCACGGCAAACGCTCAACGGTACTTTAATAAGCGTATTGTTGTGTGCTGCATACGCAGGGAGTGAGGTGAGGAAAAGCGTTTGAGCTGCTCTTCATATTTCTTTATGGAATATATAAATAATAATTAATAATTTTTTGATCTATGTGGTTTCGTGCATGATGCGGTGCATGGCTTCACTATTCATGTCGCTGCAATCGCGACTCGCATTACGCAAACAGCCCGGTAGACCGTGCTGTGCATTTCGGGGTGACGTTAATGGAAAATCTTGCGCTGTATCTTGACTACGCGGCTACCACACCAGTTGATGAGCGTGTCATTGAAGTCATGGTGCAATGCCTGGGCCGCACCGGTACGTTCGGCAACCCGGCGTCCAGTTCCCACGGCTATGGCCGTCAGGCTCGGTCCGCAGTGGACATCGCGCGCCAGCAGGTTGCCGACCTCATAGGGGCTCAGCCCCAGCAGATCATCTGGACTTCCGGGGCTACGGAATCCAACAACCTGGCGCTCAAAGGCGTGGCCCACAGCTATGCCCAGCGTCATCAAGGTGCGAAAGGCCACATCATCACCAGCCAGATCGAACACAAGGCCATTCTCGATACTGCAGCGCAGCTGCAGGAAGAAGGCGTCGAGGTCACGTATCTGGCGCCGGACGCCAACGGCTTGATCGGCGTCGAAGCGGTACTCGGTGCGTTGCGCGACGATACGTTTCTGGTCTCGCTGATGGTGGTCAATAACGAACTGGGCACGCTCAACGATATTGGCTTGATCGGCCAGCGGGTTCGTGAACACGGCGCGCTGTTCCATGTCGACGCCGCTCAAGGGGCAGGCAAGGTCCGCATTGACCTGGCTGAACTGGCAGTGGATCTGATGTCGTTCTCGGCGCATAAAATTTACGGCCCCAAAGGCATCGGGGCTTTATATGTAGGGCCCAGGGCAGAGCAGCGAATTACAGCGCAGATTCACGGCGGTGGGCATGAGAACGGACTGCGCTCCGGAACGCTCGCCACGCATCAGATTGCGGGCATGGGCGCTGCGTTTGCCTTGGCTCAACAGCTATTCGAGGAGGAGGGCGAGCAGATTCGCCGTCTGAACCAGCGGCTGTGTAGTCTGTTGGCCGATGTGCCGGGGCTGCGCATCAATGGTGATGCCCAGCAGCGTATCGCCCATACCTTGAGCCTGACATTTGGCAGCAATGATCTGGATTTCAACGTGCTGAGTCACGGCATCGCCTTCTCCTCCACATCCGCCTGCAACTCGGCAAAGAATACGCCCTCGCATGTGCTGCTGGCGCTGGGGCACGACGCCAAGGCGGCGAGCCAGACCATCCGTTTGAGCCTCGGGCGCTTCACCAGTGAGGACGATATTGATCGCGCCGCCCGCTTGATCAAGGCTGCGCGAGTGCAGCCAGCGTTCTGGGCGGTTGCTCAGTCCTGACGGGTGCTCCATTATCTGCCCCGTCACAGGTCAATTTTCGGGTCAGCAGGAGAACCAATGAGCAAGCAATCGCAAACCAGCGCTGCAGTCGCGCAACGCCTCGCCCAGACGCGGGCGTTGATGAGTCGGGAGGGGGTCGATGCTTACTTGGTGCCCTCGGCTGATCCGCATCTCTCCGAGTACCTGCCAGGGTACTGGCAAGGGCGGCAGTGGTTGTCTGGTTTCCATGGCTCGGTTGGAACGCTGATCATCACCCAGACGTTTGCCGGGGTTTGGGCCGACAGCCGCTATTGGGAGCAGGCCACCAAAGAGCTGGCTGGCAGCGGTATCGAGCTGGTCAAGCTGATGCCGGGTCAGCAGGGGCCGCTGGAGTGGCTGGCCGATCAGGCCAAGGCGGACACGGTTGTGGCGGTCGATGGCGCGGTTCTGGCGGTGGCCTCGGCCCGCACGCTGGCCAGCAAGCTCTATGAGTGCGGTGCCCGGCTGCGCACCGACATGGATTTACTCACCGAGCTTTGGCAGGATCGTCCGGCGCTACCGACCAACCTCATTTATGAGCACCTGCCTCCGCAGGCTTCTGTTGGCCGAGTTGAAAAACTCGGACGCCTGCGTGATGTGATCGCCGAACGCGGGGCAGACTGGCATTTCATTGCAACGCTCGATGACATCGCCTGGTTATTCAACCTGCGCGGCGCCGATGTTTCATTCAACCCGGTGTTCATCTCGTTCGCCCTGATCGGGCCTGAGAGCATCAGCCTTTTTGTCGACTCGAAAAAAATTGACGCGCGGGTTCGTCAAAGCCTGGAGCACGATGGCATCACGCTGGTGGAGTACACCCAGATCGGCGTCGCGTTGCGGGCGGTGCCCAAGGATGCGCGCCTCTTGATCGACCCAGCGCGTGTCACGTGCGGGTTGCTTGACTACCTGGATGCGGAAGTCTCGCTGGTTGAAGGGCTCAATCCCACCACCCTGTTCAAGTCGCAGAAAAGTGAGGCCGACACCGCTCACATTCGTCAGGCCATGGAGCAGGACGGTGCGGCGCTTTGTGAATTCTTCTGCTGGCTGGATTCGGCGTTGGGCAACGAGCCGGTGAGCGAGCTGACCATCGACGAAAAACTCGGTCAGGCCCGTCAGCGGCGTCCGGGCTACATTTCCCCCAGTTTTGCGACCATCGCCGGTTTCAACGGCAACGGCGCGATGCCGCACTACCGTGCTACCGAACAAGAGTATGCGCAGATCGAAGGCGATGGCTTGCTGCTGATCGATTCAGGTGGCCAGTACCTGGGCGGTACGACCGACATCACGCGAATGGTTCCGATCGGGCAACCCAGTGAAGAGCAGAAGGCCGACTGCACCCGAGTGCTCAAAGGCGTAATTGCGCTGTCTCGTGCGCGTTTCCCCAAAGGCATCCTGTCACCGCTGCTTGATGCGATAGCGCGCGCGCCCATCTGGGCTGACAGCGTCAACTACGGGCACGGGACAGGGCATGGGGTCGGGTATTTTCTGAATGTGCATGAAGGTCCGCAGGTGATCGCTTACCAAGCGCCTGCCACGCCGCAGACTGCAATGCAGCCGGGCATGATCACTTCCATCGAGCCTGGTACTTACCGGCCGGGACGTTGGGGTGTGCGGATCGAGAATCTGGTGATCAACCGTGAAGCCGGCCAGAGCGAGTTCGGAGAGTTTCTTGAATTCGAAACCCTCACGCTGTGCCCGATCGACACCCGCTGCCTGAACCTTGACGCGTTGACTGCCGATGAGCGGGATTGGCTGAACCAGTATCATGCACAGGTCAATCAGCGCCTTAGCCCGTTGTTGCAGGGCGCTGCGTTGCTGTGGCTGCGTACCCGTACGGTTGCCATCTGATAGGGCGCACTCCGGCGGCCGGGCTATATAACGCCTGGTCCGCCGGTACAGGTATCAAGGATTAGCTGGTCTCTTGCAAATGATGATCATGCTGCGGCTGGTGTAGCCTGCGGGGTTCAATCCGAATGGATAGTCTCCCGGGTCTTCCACCGCATCACCCGACTTGGCAATCACCCGGTAGTTTTTCGATATACAGGAGTCTGTTGCCATCTGGTAGCACCTGTCCCAGGACGAGGACAGGCCGGAGCAGTTGATGTGTATTCCACGCTTTCCCTGCTTGATGGACTTTGCGTTGGCTGCACAGCCTGCAACGACCAAGGCCATCAGCGCTATAAAAATGTACTTCATTCCCTTCCTTACCCTGGCAATTATCCAAAGCCAGAGGCTTGCCCGAATCTATTGCACAGCCACCTGACCCGACACCCTCGCCAGATTCGAGAATCCGTTTCAAGCGTCGCCAAGCCCTAAACATGGCTCAACGACGTTACAAATGCTAGTGACATCTCACATCTGAGTGAATGAGCACTCAATCTGCAGGTATTAATTGCGTATCGTCGCGCCGTGCTGTAAGGGTCGCGCCCGCCGAAGCCATAATGATTGCACTGATTGCGAGCCATTGCAGAAGGCTCAGGTGTTCGCTGAGAAACAGTATCCCCGACAATGCGCCGAATGCAGGTTCGATACTGGCCAAGGTGCCGAAAGTGCGCGCAGGCATGCGTGTCAGCGCGACCATTTCCAGGCTGTAGGGCAGGGCGGTAGACAGCACGGCGACGGCAATGGCCGTGGGGATCAGGCTGATGTCCCAAAGTGCGGGGCCCGCATGAACGACGCCAATCGGGGCAATGAAGATTGCCGCGATCAGAACGCCCAGGGCTGCAGTCTGGACACCGTTGTCTTCGCCCGCCTTCTGGCCGAACAGAATATAGGTCGCCCAGCAGACGCCTGCGCCTAGTGCGTAAGCGACGCCGGTCATGTCCAGGTTGGCGTTCTCCTGGCCGATGGGTATCAACAGCAACAAGCCGATAGCCGCGAGCGCAATCCACACGAAGTCCAGCGGTTTGCGCGAAGAGAACAGCGCCACCGCCAGTGGGCCGGTAAATTCCAGTGCTACCGCAATCCCCAGAGGCACGCTGCGCAGCGACATATAGAAGAGGAAGTTCATCCCACCCAGTGCGATGCCATAGATGAAGACGGTACGCAGCGACTTCGCCGTAAACCGTGCACGCCAGGGCCTGAGTACTAGAAGCAGAATGATGCTGGCGAAGATCAGCCTTAATGAGGTGGTGCCTTGAGCGCCAACAAGGGGGAACAGGCTTTTGGCGAGGGATGCACCTGTTTGTATGGACGCCATTGCAATCAGCAGCAACCCGATAGGGAATAGTAAAGAGGTGAGGGCGCGCGGATTGTGGGTCATTGGGTTTCAGTCCAGGTTCGACGGCTTATCTACATAGGCCGCTATGATGCGCAAGAATGAAGCGTTGGGCAATATATTGCTCATGGTTGTGCTCGCTTCTATATAGGAAGCGATGGAAACAGGGTGCTTGTGTACTGATTTAGCAGAAAGTTCAAATTAACGGTTGACGCGGTTCTGAATCTCTCTATAATTCGCACCTCTTCTGGCGCAGACAGAACGAAAAACTCCTTGATAATCAATGAGTTGGACGATCAGGTCAGCGAAGGAGAGGCTTCGATGAAGTTGATCGAAAGCGGTGAAAAAAGGTAGTTGACAGCAGGTTGTAACGCTGTAGAATTCGCCTCCCGCTAACGAGCAGCGTGATGTTGATCGAAGCGCAAGTGGTTGAAGTTGCAAAGGAAACTTTGAAAACTTCTTAAAATAACCGCTTGACAGATACAGAGGCTGCTGTAGAATACGCGCCTCGGTTGAGACGAAAGAATCAACCAGCCGCTCTTTAACAATTGAATCAAGCAATTCGTGTGGGTGCTTGCGCTGTCAGACTGAAGTCAACTGATTATCAGCATCGTAAGTTACTCCGCGAGAAATCAAAGAAATAACCAACGATTGCTGAGCCAAGTTTAGGGTTTTCTCAAAACCCAAAGATGTTTGAACTGAAGAGTTTGATCATGGCTCAGATTGAACGCTGGCGGCAGGCCTAACACATGCAAGTCGAGCGGCAGCACGGGTACTTGTACCTGGTGGCGAGCGGCGGACGGGTGAGTAATGCCTAGGAATCTGCCTGGTAGTGGGGGATAACGCTCGGAAACGGACGCTAATACCGCATACGTCCTACGGGAGAAAGCAGGGGACCTTCGGGCCTTGCGCTATCAGATGAGCCTAGGTCGGATTAGCTAGTTGGTGAGGTAATGGCTCACCAAGGCGACGATCCGTAACTGGTCTGAGAGGATGATCAGTCACACTGGAACTGAGACACGGTCCAGACTCCTACGGGAGGCAGCAGTGGGGAATATTGGACAATGGGCGAAAGCCTGATCCAGCCATGCCGCGTGTGTGAAGAAGGTCTTCGGATTGTAAAGCACTTTAAGTTGGGAGGAAGGGCATTTACCTAATACGTAAGTGTTTTGACGTTACCGACAGAATAAGCACCGGCTAACTCTGTGCCAGCAGCCGCGGTAATACAGAGGGTGCAAGCGTTAATCGGAATTACTGGGCGTAAAGCGCGCGTAGGTGGTTTGTTAAGTTGAATGTGAAATCCCCGGGCTCAACCTGGGAACTGCATCCAAAACTGGCAAGCTAGAGTATGGTAGAGGGTGGTGGAATTTCCTGTGTAGCGGTGAAATGCGTAGATATAGGAAGGAACACCAGTGGCGAAGGCGACCACCTGGACTGATACTGACACTGAGGTGCGAAAGCGTGGGGAGCAAACAGGATTAGATACCCTGGTAGTCCACGCCGTAAACGATGTCAACTAGCCGTTGGGAGCCTTGAGCTCTTAGTGGCGCAGCTAACGCATTAAGTTGACCGCCTGGGGAGTACGGCCGCAAGGTTAAAACTCAAATGAATTGACGGGGGCCCGCACAAGCGGTGGAGCATGTGGTTTAATTCGAAGCAACGCGAAGAACCTTACCAGGCCTTGACATCCAATGAACTTTCCAGAGATGGATTGGTGCCTTCGGGAACATTGAGACAGGTGCTGCATGGCTGTCGTCAGCTCGTGTCGTGAGATGTTGGGTTAAGTCCCGTAACGAGCGCAACCCTTGTCCTTAGTTACCAGCACGTAATGGTGGGCACTCTAAGGAGACTGCCGGTGACAAACCGGAGGAAGGTGGGGATGACGTCAAGTCATCATGGCCCTTACGGCCTGGGCTACACACGTGCTACAATGGTCGGTACAGAGGGTTGCCAAGCCGCGAGGTGGAGCTAATCCCATAAAACCGATCGTAGTCCGGATCGCAGTCTGCAACTCGACTGCGTGAAGTCGGAATCGCTAGTAATCGCGAATCAGAATGTCGCGGTGAATACGTTCCCGGGCCTTGTACACACCGCCCGTCACACCATGGGAGTGGGTTGCACCAGAAGTAGCTAGTCTAACCTTCGGGAGGACGGTTACCACGGTGTGATTCATGACTGGGGTGAAGTCGTAACAAGGTAGCCGTAGGGGAACCTGCGGCTGGATCACCTCCTTAATCGACGACTCAGCTGCAGCACAAGCTCCCACACGAATTGCTTGATTCATTGAAGAAGACGATTAGAAGCAGCCCTATTTGGGTCTGTAGCTCAGTTGGTTAGAGCGCACCCCTGATAAGGGTGAGGTCGGCAGTTCGAATCTGCCCAGACCCACCAGTTGCCTGGTGAGTAGTTGGTCAGAGCGTTACGCTAACCCGTAGTATATGGGGCCATAGCTCAGCTGGGAGAGCGCCTGCCTTGCACGCAGGAGGTCAACGGTTCGATCCCGTTTGGCTCCACCATTTGCTGCTTCTGTTTGAAAGCTTAGAAATGAGCACTCCATCGGTGTGATGGTGAGTGTTGATTTCTAGTCTTTGATTAGATCGTTCTTTAAAAAATTGGGTATGTGATAGAAATATAGACTGGGCACCTCTTTCACTGGTGCGTGTCCAGGCTAAGGTAAAGTTTGTGAGAACAAACTTTCGGCGAATGTCGTCTTCACAGTATAACCAGATTGCTTGGGGTTATATGGTCAAGTGAAGAAGCGCATACGGTGGATGCCTTGGCAGTCAGAGGCGATGAAAGACGTGGTAGCCTGCGAAAAGCTTCGGGGAGTCGGCAAACAGACTGTGATCCGGAGATGTCTGAATGGGGGAACCCAGCTGTCATAAGACAGTTACCTTACACTGAATACATAGGTGTATGGAGCGAACCAGGGGAACTGAAACATCTAAGTACCCTGAGGAAAAGAAATCAACCGAGATTCCCTTAGTAGTGGCGAGCGAACGGGGACCAGCCCTTAAGTGGCTTGGAGATTAGCGGAACGCTCTGGAAAGTGCGGCCATAGTGGGTGATAGCCCTGTACGCGAAAATCTCCTTGTCATGAAATCGAGTAGGACGGGGCACGAGAAACCTTGTCTGAACATGGGGGGACCATCCTCCAAGGCTAAATACTACTGACTGACCGATAGTGAACTAGTACCGTGAGGGAAAGGCGAAAAGAACCCCGGAGAGGGGAGTGAAATAGATCCTGAAACCGTATGCGTACAAGCAGTGGGAGCCCACTTTGTTGGGTGACTGCGTACCTTTTGTATAATGGGTCAGCGACTTATTTTCAGTGGCGAGCTTAACCGAATAGGGGAGGCGTAGCGAAAGCGAGTCTTAATAGGGCGTCTAGTCGCTGGGAATAGACCCGAAACCGGGCGATCTATCCATGGGCAGGTTGAAGGTTGGGTAACACTAACTGGAGGACCGAACCGACTACCGTTGAAAAGTTAGCGGATGACCTGTGGATCGGAGTGAAAGGCTAATCAAGCTCGGAGATAGCTGGTTCTCCTCGAAAGCTATTTAGGTAGCGCCTCATGTATCACTGTAGGGGGTAGAGCACTGTTTCGGCTAGGGGGTCATCCCGACTTACCAAACCGATGCAAACTCCGAATACCTACAAGTGCCGAGCATGGGAGACACACGGCGGGTGCTAACGTCCGTCGTGAAAAGGGAAACAACCCAGACCGTCAGCTAAGGTCCCAAAATCCTGGTTAAGTGGGAAACGATGTGGGAAGGCTTAGACAGCTAGGAGGTTGGCTTAGAAGCAGCCACCCTTTAAAGAAAGCGTAATAGCTCACTAGTCGAGTCGGCCTGCGCGGAAGATGTAACGGGGCTCAAACCAGGTACCGAAGCTACGGGTATCATCTTTTGATGATGCGGTAGAGGAGCGTTCTGTAAGCCTGTGAAGGTGAGTTGAGAAGCTTGCTGGAGGTATCAGAAGTGCGAATGCTGACATGAGTAACGACAATGGGTGTGAAAAACACCCACGCCGAAAGACCAAGGTTTCCTGCGCAACGTTAATCGACGCAGGGTTAGTCGGTCCCTAAGGCGAGGCTGAAAAGCGTAGTCGATGGAAAACAGGTTAATATTCCTGTACTTCTGGTTATTGCGATGGAGGGACGGAGAAGGCTAGGCCAGCTTGGCGTTGGTTGTCCAAGTTTAAGGTGGTAGGCTGAGATCTTAGGTAAATCCGGGATCTTAAGGCCGAGAGCTGATGACGAGTGTTCTTTTAGAACACGAAGTGGTTGATGCCATGCTTCCAAGAAAAGCTTCTAAGCTTCAGGTAACCAGGAACCGTACCCCAAACCGACACAGGTGGTTGGGTAGAGAATACCAAGGCGCTTGAGAGAACTCGGGTGAAGGAACTAGGCAAAATGGCACCGTAACTTCGGGAGAAGGTGCGCCGGTGGAGGTGAAGCATTTACTGCGTAAGCCCCTGCCGGTCGAAGATACCAGGCCGCTGCGACTGTTTATTAAAAACACAGCACTCTGCAAACACGAAAGTGGACGTATAGGGTGTGACGCCTGCCCGGTGCCGGAAGGTTAATTGATGGGGTTAGCTAACGCGAAGCTCTTGATCGAAGCCCCGGTAAACGGCGGCCGTAACTATAACGGTCCTAAGGTAGCGAAATTCCTTGTCGGGTAAGTTCCGACCTGCACGAATGGCGTAACGATGGCGGCGCTGTCTCCACCCGAGACTCAGTGAAATTGAAATCGCTGTGAAGATGCAGTGTATCCGCGGCTAGACGGAAAGACCCCGTGAACCTTTACTATAGCTTTGCACTGGACTTTGAATTTGCTTGTGTAGGATAGGTGGGAGGCTTTGAAGCGTGGACGCCAGTCTGCGTGGAGCCAACCTTGAAATACCACCCTGGCAACTTTGAGGTTCTAACTCAGGTCCGTTATCCGGATCGAGGACAGTGTATGGTGGGTAGTTTGACTGGGGCGGTCTCCTCCTAAAGAGTAACGGAGGAGTACGAAGGTGCGCTCAGACCGGTCGGAAATCGGTCGTAGAGTATAAAGGCAAAAGCGCGCTTGACTGCGAGACAGACACGTCGAGCAGGTACGAAAGTAGGTCTTAGTGATCCGGTGGTTCTGTATGGAAGGGCCATCGCTCAACGGATAAAAGGTACTCCGGGGATAACAGGCTGATACCGCCCAAGAGTTCATATCGACGGCGGTGTTTGGCACCTCGATGTCGGCTCATCACATCCTGGGGCTGAAGCCGGTCCCAAGGGTATGGCTGTTCGCCATTTAAAGTGGTACGCGAGCTGGGTTTAGAACGTCGTGAGACAGTTCGGTCCCTATCTGCCGTGGACGTTTGAGATTTGAGAGGGGCTGCTCCTAGTACGAGAGGACCGGAGTGGACGAACCTCTGGTGTTCCGGTTGTCACGCCAGTGGCATTGCCGGGTAGCTATGTTCGGAAAAGATAACCGCTGAAAGCATCTAAGCGGGAAACTTGCCTCAAGATGAGATCTCACTGGAACCTTGAGTTCCCTGAAGGGCCGTCGAAGACTACGACGTTGATAGGCAGGGTGTGTAAGCGCTGTGAGGCGTTGAGCTAACCTGTACTAATTGCCCGTGAGGCTTGACCATATAACACCCAAGCAATTTGCGACTCCGAAAGGAAGCAAGATTGCGGTGACTGTGAAGACGACACGAACCGAAAGTTTGTTCGCACACTGAGCCTGACTATCACATACCCATTCGCTGAGGCGTACCCGCAAGGGCACGAACCGGCTACCGAATTTCTTGACGACCATAGAGCATTGGAACCACCTGATCCCATCCCGAACTCAGTAGTGAAACGATGCATCGCCGATGGTAGTGTGGGGTTTCCCCATGTGAGAGTAGGTCATCGTCAAGATTAAATTCCAGAACCCCTGATCGCTTACGCGTTCAGGGGTTTTGTTTGTCTGCTCGAAAAACACCCATCCCTGTAGGAGCTGCCGAAGGCTGCGATAGCGGCGTGCCTGATACACCAAAGTTCGCAGCCTTCGGCAGCTCCTACAGTGCATCGGCGCCTAATCCAGGCACCACCGCTGCCTCGCAGCACTACCTTCGTTAAAAATGCCGCCTTCGCGGATAACTCCGGTGCCACGAGGTTGCCGTATCATTCGCAGCCCCGGAGGACTGCCGGAGCTGCGAACGCAGTATCGGCAGACATCCCTTCGCATCCTTCGGCGCAGCTGCTATTGGGTCTAAAAGCCGGCCACAAAAAAGCCACCTATGAAGGTGGCCTCGAGAATGCAAACACTTAATCCCCGCGATAGATGCATCCGCTTGTGCACGTCTCATGAATGCGAATAGCGGACAGTTCGGGCAGTAGAGGCTTGAGCTCAGCAAAAATCCACTTTGCCAGATTTTCACTGGTTGGATTTTCCAATCCAGGAATGTCGTTCAGGTAGTTATGATCCAGACGCTCGTACAGCGGCTTGAAGATCGCCTTGATTTCAGAGAAATCGCGGATCCAGCCGATATGTGGGTCTACCTCTCCCTCAAGGTGAATCGCGATACGAAACGAATGGCCGTGCAGTCGCCCGCATTTGTGGCCTGCTGGCACGTGGGGCAGCAGATGTGCGGACTCAAAGGTAAATTCTTTAAAGATTTCCATCATTCAACTCTAGAAATAAGGCGATCGTCGCAGCGACGCATGCAGGCCATGAGTTTACAGGAATGGTTTGGGCCTTGCGTTAAAACGCGAGACTCAAACGCCCATGATTGATGGCAACTGGCCTTGATTATTCAGGTTGAGTTAAGTTGGGCCGTTTAATCTTGATGACAGGATAAACACTGCCATCGGAGATTAATGATGAAAACCCTACCCGTCCTGCTACCTACTCTTTTCCTGCTATGCAGCGTCGGGGCAGCGAGCGCGCGTGACGTAGGGCTGGATGAGGCTGCAAAATTGCAGTCTACCGGCAGCATTCAACCCTTGGATCAGCTCAATGCTGTCGCTTTGGCACGGCACCCAGGCGGTAACATTACCGACACTGAGCTCGATGAGGAATATGGCAAGCACATCTATCAGGTTGATATCACGGATAAACAAGGTGTCGAATGGGATGTGGAAATGGATGCAGCGTCGGGCATCGTTCTCAAGGACCATCAGGACCGATAATGAATGTTCGTAAGCGTCGTGTAACCCTTCTGCTCCTGACACTGGTCTGCACGTCCGTGCAGGCCAGGGATCTGGACCAGGACGAAGCCCTGGTTCTGCGCCAGCAAGGCACTATCCTTGCCCTGGAGCAACTGGTGGGCAAAGCTTTAGCACGTCATCCCGGAGCCAAGCTTCTTGAGGCTGAATTGGAAGAAAAGCACGGCGTGTATGTCTACGAGTTTGAGTTATTAACAACCCAAGGTATCGTGCGCGAACTAAAGTTTGATGCGCGTGACGGGCGCTTATTGAAAGACGAGGAAGATTGATGCGCTTGCTATTGGTGGAGGATCACGTGCCCTTGGCCGACGAACTGATTGCCGGGCTCGGCAGGCAGGGCTATGCAGTCGATTGGCTCGCGGATGGCAGGGATGCGGTTCACCAGGGGGCGACCGAGCCTTACGACCTGATTATCCTCGACCTGGGTCTGCCGGGCGTTCCAGGCCTCCAAGTCCTGGAGCAATGGCGCAGTTCAGGTCTGGCGACCCCGGTGCTAGTGCTCACTGCCCGAGGCTCATGGTCTGAACGGATCGAGGGGCTCAAAGCTGGCGCCGATGATTACCTCACCAAACCGTTTCATCCCGAGGAGTTGCAGTTGCGCATTCAGGCGCTGCTGCGGCGCTCCCACGGCCTCGCCAATCAGCCGCGTCTGGAATCTGCAGGCTTGCACCTGGATGAAGGTCGCCAATGCGTGACCAGGGAGGGCGTTGATATTCAGCTGACTTCCGCTGAGTTCAGATTGCTACGCTACTTCATGCACCATCCGGAACAGATACTCTCCAAAAGCCACCTGGCTGAACACCTGTACGACGGCGAAAACGAGCGCGACTCCAACGTCATTGAAGTTCATGTCAATCACCTTCGCCGCAAGCTGGGCAAAGCCGTCGTAGAAACCCGTCGTGGTCAGGGCTATCGTTTCGGTGGGACACCTGCTTGAAATCCATACAGGCGCGTCTGAGCGTCGGCCTTGTCAGCGTGATGGTCGTGGTGTGTGTAGTGCTCGCACAAATCAGCCTGTGGTTATTTGAGCTGGGCTTGCAGCGCTATCTGGAAGCGGGTCTGCGCAACGAAAGTGAAAGCTTGCTGATCGCTCTGGTAAAAGGCCCCAATGGCCTGCAACTCGATGAACACCGTCTAACCCCCGCTTATCAGCGGCCTTTTTCCGGGCATTATTTCCGTATCGATTTCGAGCAGGGCCACTGGCGCTCCAGATCGCTTTGGGATCTCAAGCTTCCCGAGCCAGGCGCTGCCGGACTGCACGCCAACTTCCAGCTGGGTAAGACCGAGCAGTCCTTGTTGCTGCTCCAAACCGATTACCGACGGTTTGGTCAAGACATCTCGATTACTGTTGCGCAGGACTACACCCCGGTCAGAGCAAGCTTTCTGCGCGTTCAGCAAGTGGGTCTTGCACTGGGGCTCGCCGCATTGGCGCTCATTCTCGCCCTGCAGCGCATCACCGTGAGCCGAGCGCTCCGCCCGCTGGAAAAAGCCAGAGAGCAGATTTCGCAATTGCAGCAAGGCAAACGCTCACAGCTCGATGAACAGGTGCCGCTGGAACTGGAGCCGTTGGTTTCCCAAATCAACCATTTGCTGATTCACACCGAAGACAGCCTCAAGCGCTCCCGCAATGCGCTGGGCAACCTCGGTCACGCCCTGAAAACACCTCTCGCGGTATTGGTCAGCGCCACTTCAAGCCCCCAGCTCGATGCACAACCCGTTCTGCGCAAAACACTGCTCGACCAACTGGAGCACATCCAGCAGCGCCTGGTTCGCGAACTTAACCGCGCGCGCCTTTCTGGTGATGCCCTGCCTGGGGCGCATTTTGATTGCGACGCCGAACTTGAAGGTCTGCTCGCAACCCTGCGCATGATTCATGGCGAGCATCTGGAGCTGGCTGTTCGCGTGACTCCCGGACTGTTGTTGCCCTGGGACCGCGAGGATGTGCTGGAGCTGCTGGGCAACCTGCTGGATAACGCCTGCAAGTGGGCTGACAGCGAAGTGACCCTGACCATTGGCGAGCAAAACAACGGCGTTTACCTGTTGATTGACGACGACGGGCCCGGGATACCCGAGACTCAACGCGATGAGGTGCTAAGCCGTGGTGCGCGGCTTGATGAGCAGGTCAACGGCCATGGCCTTGGGCTTGGAATTGTCCGCGATATCGTGCACGCCTGGGGTGGCCAGCTTCACTTGTTGACCAGCCCGTTGGGCGGGCTACAGATACGCATTGATTTGCCTGATGGTTCGAGTGTGAACTGATTCACAACACCTCAACTTTTCAGCCAGCCGGCCGCTATAGAACCAATATCTCGATTCTAAAAACAACTAATCGATTGCTGGGGTTCTATGCGCATAAGCCTGAAAGCCAAAGTCCTTTCGCTGGCCATTCTGCCAGTGCTGATATTCGCCGTGATTATCAGTGTGACGACTGTAGTCATGCTGCACGCGCAGGCCAGCCGGGAGGTGAGTGAGACCCGTGAGCGCCTGCTTAACGAAGCCAAGGCAACCCTGCGAAATTATGTCGCGATTGCGATGACGGCCATTAAACCCATCTACGACGCGGCGGCTCCCGGCGATGAGGCTGCTCGTGCGCAAGTCATCAAGCTGCTTTCCGGCATCACTTATGGAAAAGACGGTTATTTCTTTGGCTATGACTCGCAGTCGGTTCGCCTGTTTAAAGCCAGTAGCCCCGACGGTGTAGGCAAGAGCTTCAAGGACGCCCGTGATCCAAGTGGTGTTTACGTGAACAACGAGTTGGTAGCAGTTGCCAAGGCGGGCACTCACTATTTGCTTTACTCATCACCACTTCCCGGCAAAACCGAATTGCTGCCTAAACTCGGTTACACCGAGTACCTGTCGAAATGGGATATGGCGGTTGGTTCGTCGGTCAACCTGGACGGTATCGATGCTCAGGTCGCGGCTGTCGAGCAAGCAATCGACGCGCGACTTCAGGAGCTGCTGCTCAGCATCATCGGCGTCGCACTATTGGTACTTATCCTGATCAGCATCATCGGCGCAGTGCTTTCCGGCACCTTGCTGCGCCCATTGCGCTTGATGAAGGCCAACCTTGACGATATAGCCGCGGGCGAGGGGGATCTGACCCGACGCCTTGCGGTGACCAGTCAGGATGAACTGGGTGATCTGGCCGGTTCCTTCAACCGCTTCGTCGACAAGATTCATGGCCTCGTTGGGCAGATATCCGGTATCACCACGCAACTGACTGGGCTGGTGAGTGAGGTTTCAAGTCAGGCTCAGCGCTCCGAGAGCGCCATGGAACGTCAGCGCCACGAAACCGATCAGGTGGCGACTGCCATCAACGAAATGTCGGCAGCCGCCCAGGAAGTCGCCAAAAGCGCCCAAGGTGCTTCGGTTGCCGCTCAGCAAACCGACGCAGAGGGCCAGTCTGCCAAGCGTGTGGTCGACGGCAGCATAAAACAGATCCATGCCTTGGTCGATGACATCCGCAATAGCGGCGCTTCGCTTGATAGCCTGCAGAATGATGTTTCCTCGATTGTCAGCGTACTGGGCGTCATCCGTTCAATCGCCGAGCAGACCAACCTCTTGGCCCTCAATGCGGCTATTGAAGCCGCTCGTGCGGGCGAGGCGGGCCGAGGTTTCGCGGTGGTTGCCGATGAAGTGCGAGCGCTGGCCAGCCGTACTCAGCAAAGTACTCAGGAAATCCAGGGCATGATCGATCGTCTGCAAAAGGGCACGCAAACAGCGGTCGATGCCATGCGCCGTTCCAGCGAGGCGGGCGATGGCACGTCAGCCCAGGCCAATCAGGCAGGCTCGTCGCTGGACACCATTGGCCAACTGATCGGTACTATCAATGCCATGAACGCGCAGATCGCCAGTGCAGCAGAAGAGCAGACAGCCGTAGCCGAGGAGATCAATCGCAGCGTGCATCAGATTGCGTCGGCAGTGGACAGCGTTGCAGATGAAACCCGTCAGAGTGCGCAAACCACTCGCAGCCTGAATGACTTAGGCCATCGCCTCGGCGCGCTGGTGGGTCAATTCCGCGTCTGATTAACGTGTAGGAGCTGCCGAAGGCTGCGAAAGCGCATTCCTCTACGCAGCCATTCGTAGCCTGCGGCAGCCCCTACAGAGGCCTTACATCCCTTCCTGAGCCATCATCAACAAAGCGATGGCACTTGCCCGTCGATTGGCGGACTAAGCTGGAGGTTCGGCAAGTTGCTGGCCTACTGACATGGAAAGGACATGAACGAAACCACGCTCCAATACAAAACCCTGATCATGCTGTTGGTGCTGGTCACCATTGCGTTCATATGGATCCTGCTGCCGTTTTACGGGGCGGTATTCTGGGCGGTCATTCTCGGCATCATCTTCGCCCCTGTGCAGCGTCGCTTGTTGCTGAAGTTTGGCTGGCAGCGCAACTTGACGTCTCTTTGTACGTTGATGATCTGTCTGGTGATCGCGATTTTGCCGGTCATCATCATCAGTACATTGCTGGTTCAGGAAGGCGCCACCCTTTACAAGAATGTGGAAAGCGGTCAGTTGGACATCGCCAGCTACCTGGCTGAGTTCAAAGACCTGTTGCCACCTTACTTCCAGCATTGGCTGGATCGCCTGGGCATGGGCGATCTCAATGGCCTGCGCGACAAGATCGCAAAGGGCGCCATGCAGGGCAGCCAATACCTGGCGACTCAAGCCTTCAGCTTTGGTCAGGGCACGTTCGACTTCGTGGTCGGCTTCTTCATCATGTTGTACCTGCTGTTCTTCTTCCTGCGCGACGGCCAGGAGTTGGTGCGCAAGATGCGCATTGCTGTGCCATTGGCCGAACCTCAGAAGCGTCGCCTGCAGCTGAAGTTCACCCGTGTCGTTCGTGCGACCGTCAAAGGCAACGTTGTGGTCGCCATCACGCAAGGTGCCCTGGGCGGTTTCATCTTCTGGTGTCTGGATATTCCCAGTGCGCTGCTCTGGGCTGTAATCATGGCGTTTCTTTCGCTTCTGCCAGCGGTAGGGGCGGGGATTGTCTGGGCGCCAGTGGCTGTCTACTTCCTGCTCAGCGGGATGATCTGGCAGGGCGTGGTGCTTGCGCTGTTCGGCGTGTTCGTCATCGGGTTGGTGGACAACGTGTTGCGGCCCATCCTGGTCGGCAAGGACACCAAGATGCCGGACTACCTGATCCTGATCTCCACCTTGGGCGGCATGTCGGTCTTCGGCCTCAATGGTTTTGTGATCGGTCCAATGGTCGCAGCGCTGTTCATGTCTACCTGGGGCTTGTTTGTCAGCGCCAAGAAAACCCCGCGCTTGCCCGGCTAAGCTGACCCAGACGAAAGTCCAGGCGAAAAAAAACCTGCTCATCTGAGCAGGTTTTTTTTGGCGTATCGACTTAGCCCATCAGGCCCGCATGCTGTACCAGATTCAGCAGCGGTTGCGGGTAAACACCCAGCACGAAAGCCAGAATCGCAATCGCCAGCAGCATCACGCCGCCGGTACGCTGTGCCCAGTTGAACTGTGCATCGTGGCGCGGCAGCTTCGTGTCAGCCAGATACAGCGTCACCATCACCCGCAGGTAGTAGAAGACGCCGATGGCGCTACCGATGATCAGCGAGCCGATCAGCCACCACAGTTGCGATTCAACGCCCGTGGCGATGATGTAGAACTTGCCAATGAAGCCAGCGGTCAACGGAATACCCGCCAGAGACAGCATCATCAGGGTCATGACGGCGGTCAGGTACGGACGACGCCAGAACAGACCACGGTACTCGAACATGGCATCGGCATCTCGGCCGTTGTAAGGCGAGGACATCATGGTGATGACGCCGAAGCTGCCGAGGCTGGTCAGTACATAAGTCACCAGGTACACGCCAATCGCTTCAACGGCCATGCCCTTGCTCGCCACCAGGGCGATCATCAGGTAACCGAAGTGCGCGATGGACGAATAACCCAGCAGACGCTTGAGGTTGTTCTGCGTCAGCGCCAGCAAGTTACCGACGATGATCGACGCGACGGCGATAACTGCCAGCACGTCATGCAGAATGCCACTGCTGGCCACCGGCGAGATTTGAAACAGACGTACCAGCACCGCAAACACTGCAACTTTACTGGCTGTGGCCAGGAAAGCAGCCACCGGGGCAGGGGCGCCTTCGTAGACGTCCGGCGTCCACAAGTGAAAGGGCACCAGGGACAGTTTGAATGCCAGACCGACCAGCATCATGCCCAGACCCAGGCTGGCAATCGGGCTTGGCAAGCCAGTGGCTTCCAGTACCTTGCCAATACCCGCGAAGTTCAGCGTGCCGGCCTCGGCATACAGCAGCGCCATACCGAACAGCAGGAACGCAGAACCGGCGGCCGACAGCACCATGTACTTGATGCCGGCTTCCAGCGAACGCTTGTTGAAGAAGGCATAGGCCACCAGCCCGTAGACCGGCACCGACAGCAGCTCCAGACCAATGAACAGGCCCGCCAGATGCTGAGCGCTGACCAGAACCAGACCGCCAGCGGCTGCCAGCAGAATCAGCAGGTAAAGCTCTTCACGATTGCCGGGGTAGCCCGCCTTGCCGTCCCCCAGATAGGCGTGAGCCATGGTCACACAGGCCAGAGTCGAGGCAAGGATCAGCGCCATGTACAGGCAGGCGAAGCTGTCGATCTGCAGCAGCGGTGTCACCACCAGCGGCGCAACTTTCAACGCCGGGTAAATCGACAGCAAAGCCAGGTTGAGACCGCCTACGCTGAGCAGGAAGGTCTGTGAGTGATTGCGACGCCATGCGATCGCCAGCATCACCACAACAATGGTGAGGCTGGTAATCAGCAATGGCGCAAGCGCGATAAAGTGTTGAATCGTCAGGTCCATAGCGCTCTTACCGGGCCGAAGCGAGTTGAGTGAAGGCGGTGCCGAGCCATTGCTGCACGCCGTGCATGGTCGCTGCCGACGTATCGAGGAACGGCTGCGGGTAAACCCCGAGCACGACCAGCAATACGGCAAGCCCCAGCACCATGATCATTTCCCGTCCGTCCATGCCCTTCAAAGGCTCGTCGGATTTGGCCGGGCCGAAGTAGGCGCGGTGGATCATGATCAGCGAGTAGACAGAGCCAAACACCAGACCGGACGTCGCAATCGCAGTAATCCACGGCGTGGCGACAAAGGCACCCAGCAGGATCAGGAACTCGCCAACGAAGTTGCCGGTGCCTGGCAGACCCAGGGACGCCGCTGCGAAGAACAGGCTGATAGCCGGCAGATACGCGATGCGCGACCACAGGCCACCCATTTCACGCATGTCACGGGTATGCAGACGCTCGTACAACTGGCCACTGAGGATAAACAGCGCCGCCGCCGACAGACCGTGAGCGATCATCTGGATCACCACGCCTTGCAGGGCTTGCTGGCTGCCGGAGTAGATACCGATCAGCACGAAGCCCATGTGCGAAACGCTGGAGAACGCGATCAGGCGCTTGATGTCGGTCTGGGCGAACGCCAGGAAGGCGCCGTAGAAGATACCGATCAGGCCCAGCACCATCGCGATCGGCGCGAACTCGGCCGATGCGTTCGGGAACAGCGGCAGGGCGAAGCGCAGCAGACCATAAGCAGCGGTTTTCAGCAGGATACCGGCCAGATCAACGGAACCGGCAGTCGGTGCCTGTGCGTGAGCATCCGGCAGCCAGGAGTGGAACGGCACCACTGGCAGCTTGACCGCGAAGGCAATGAAGAAGCCCAGCATCAGGATGTACTCGGTGCCCGGCGCCAGCTGAGTTTTCAGCAGGGTGGCGTAATCGAAGGTGATCACACCGGTCTGATTGAAGTTGACCAGTACCAGACCCAGGATCGCCACCAACATGATCAGGCCGCTGGCCTGAGTGAAGATGAAGAACTTGGTTGCGGCGTAGATTCGTGTCTTCTTGCCGTCCGCAGAGCTATGACCCCAGAGCGCGATGAGGAAATACATCGGCACCAGCATCATTTCCCAGAAGAAGAAGAACATGAACAGGTCGATGGCCAGGAACACGCCAATTACACCACCGAGGATCCACATCAGGTTGAGGTGGAAGAAACCAACGTTACGCTGGATCTCTTTCCACGAACACAACACCGACAGCACACCGAGCAGGCCGGTGAGCAGGATCATCAGCAACGACAAGCCATCGAGGGCCAGGTGGACGCTGATGCCGAAGCGCTCGATCCACAGGTGCTTGAATTCGATAGCCCAGGTGGGATCGACGCCGGGCGCTGGTGCGTAACTGTAGTTGCCAGTACTCCACAGCCAGAGGCCCAGGGCCAGTTCGAGGGACATGGTCAGCAGCGCAATCCAGCGCGGCATGGTGGCGCTGAAACGCTCACCTTGCCAGCACAGCAGGCCACCGATAAAGGGGATCAGGATCAGCCAAGGCAGAATCATGACGGGCTCAATTCCTTTCGCAAATTCGCAAGGTTCATGTCAGACCGCAACCACGACGACGGCGCCGAGTACCAGCACGGCACCCACGGCGATCGAAGCGGCATACCAGCGCAGTTGACCGGTTTCGGTGCGGCTCATGCTCGCATGACCGCCTTTGACCAGACGTGGGATCAAGCCAATGGTGTGATCCAGCGGGTCGCTACGCAGCAAGTGGCTGATGGCCAGATACGGCTTGACGAACAGCTTGTCGTACACCCAATCGAAGCCCCATGCCGCGAACCACCAAGCCGACAGGAAACGACCCGGCGCACTGTTGGCGATGGCAGTCACCAGACGACGCTTGCCCAGGAACAGCAGGGCGGCGAGCAGGATACCGGCCAGCGCAATAGCACCCGAGGCGATTTCCAGGCTGTGCTTGGCGTCGCCACCGGCATGACCCACGCTTTGTGGCAACACGCCAGCCAGTGGCGGGGTGATCAGTGCGCCGATGAAGGTCGACAGCACGATCAGCACACTCAAAGGCAACCAGTGAGCGATACCGTGACCGGCGTGGGCTTCAGTCTTGGCTTCACCGTGGAAGGTGATGAAGATCAGGCGGAAGGTGTACAGCGAGGTCATGAACGCGCCAACCAGGCCGGCATACAGCAGACCGTTGTTACCGCTGGCGAAGGCTTCCCAAAGAATTTCGTCCTTGGAGTAGAAGCCCGCTGTCAGCAATGGCAGAGCCGCAAGTGCCGAGCCGCCGACGATGAAGCTGGCGTAGGCCAGTGGCAGTTTCTTCCACAGCCCGCCCATCTTGAAGATGTTCTGCTCGTGGTGGCAGGCAACGATCACCGCACCGGAAGCAAGGAACAGCAAGGCCTTGAAGAATGCGTGAGTCATCAGGTGGAAGATCGCGCCTTCCCAGGCACCGACGCCCAACGCCAGGAACATGTAGCCGATCTGGCTCATGGTCGAGTAGGCGAGGATACGTTTGATGTCGGTTTGTACCAGTGCGGCGAAACCGGCCAGCACCAAGGTAACGCCACCGACGATGCCCACCAGGTGCAGAATGTCCGGCGCCAGGGCAAACAGGCCGTGGGTACGGGCAATCAGGTAAACACCTGCAGTCACCATGGTTGCGGCGTGGATCAGAGCCGATACCGGGGTAGGACCAGCCATCGCATCCGCCAGCCAGGTTTGCAGCGGCAGTTGGGCGGATTTACCGACGGCACCACCCAGCAGCATCAGGGTTGCCAACACGATCCAGAAGTCGCCCGCCTTGAAGTGCTCAGGAGCACGGACCAGCAGCTCTTGAATATTCAGCGTGCCCAGTTGCTGGAACAGGATGAACAGGCCGATGGCCATGAACACGTCGCCGATCCGGGTCACGATGAACGCTTTGAGTGCTGCGTTACCGTTGTTGCGGTTGCTGTAGTAGAAACCGATCAACAGGTAGCTGCACAGGCCCACGCCTTCCCAACCGAAGTACAGGAACAACAGGTTATCGCCCAGGATCAGGAACAGCATGCTGGCGATAAACAGGTTGGTGTAGGCGAAGAAGCGCGAATAACCGGCTTCGCCGCGCATGTACCAGGACGCGAACAGGTGGATCAGGAAGCCGACGCCGACCACCACACCCAGCATCGTGACGGACAGACCGTCCAGATACAGGGCGAAGTTGGGCTCGAAGCCATCAACGGACATCCAGCGCCACAGCACTTGGGTGTAGTGACCACCTTCAGGCGGCGCGACGTTGAACTGCCAGATGACCCAGGCCGTGACGATAGCGGACAGACCGATAGAGCCTACGCCGATCAGGGCTGCGAGGTTTTCCGAGATACGTCCACGAGAGAACGACAGCAACAGAAAACCGATCAGGGGAAATACGAAAGTCAGAAAGAGTAGGTTCATCCGCGCATCTCGCTGGCAGCGTCGATATCGAGCGTGTGGAAGCGGCGATACAGTTGCATCAGGATCGCCAGGCCAATGCTGGCCTCGGCAGCCGCGAGGGTGATCACCAGGATGAACATGACCTGTCCATCCGGCTGGCCCCAGCGGCTACCGGCAACGACGAACGCCAGAGCAGATGCGTTCATCATGATCTCCAGGCTCATCAACACGAAAAGAATGTTGCGGCGCACCATCAGGCCGACCAGTCCGAGGCAGAACAGGACCCCGGCGACCGCCAGACCGTGCTCAAGAGGGATAGCATTCATTGGCTTGGCTCCTTGGCCTCGTTGCGGCCCAGGTGGAATGCCGTCACCGCTGCAGCAAGCAGCAGCATCGAGGCAAGTTCCACCACCAGCAGATAGGGCCCGAACAGGCTGATGCCGACCGCTTTGGCATCGACCGTGGTATGGCCGACGCCTGCACCACTTGGATTGGCGAACAGTACGTACAGCAGTTCACCCAACAGCAGTACGCCGAGGACGACCGGGCCGAGCCAGATACCTGGTTTGAGCCAAGTGCGTTCCTGCTGCACCGAGGCGGGCCCCAGGTTGAGCATCATCACCACGAAGACGAACAGGACCATGATCGCGCCCGCGTAGGCGATAACTTCCAAAACCCCGGCGAATGGAGCGCCGAGGGCAAAGAACGTCATCGCTACAGCAATCAGCGAAATGATCAGGTAGAGCAGGGCATGCACGGGATTGGTGTTGGTGATCACCCGCAGGGTGGACACTACAGCGATGCCGGATGCGAAATAGAAAGCGAATTCCATCTTTCTTCCTTAAGGCAGCAAGCTCTTGACGTTGATCGGTTCGGCTTCGTTCTGCGCAGCGCCTTTAGGCTTGCCAGCGACGGCCATACCGGCGACGCGATAGAAGTTGTAGTCGGGGTTCTTGCCGGGGCCGGAGATCAACAGATCTTCCTTTTCGTAGACCAGATCCTGACGCTTGAACTCGGCCATTTCGAAATCCGGTGTCAGCTGGATTGCGGTGGTCGGGCAGGCTTCTTCGCACAGGCCGCAGAAAATGCAACGCGAGAAGTTGATGCGGAAGAATTCCGGGTACCAGCGGCCGTCATCGGTTTCGGCTTTCTGCAACGAAATGCAGCCAACCGGGCACGCCACGGCGCACAGGTTGCAGGCTACGCAGCGCTCTTCGCCATCAGGGTCGCGGGTCAGGACAATGCGCCCACGGTAACGCGGCGGCAGGTAAACAGCTTCTTCCGGGTATTGCAGGGTGTCGCGCTTGCGAAAGCCATGGCCGAAGACCATGACCAGGCTGCGCAACTGGGTACCGGTACCCTTAACGATGTCGCCAATATATTTGAACATGGGTCAAATCCTCACTGAACCGAGCCTGCTGGCGTGTTCAACAACACAACCGCAGCAGTCACCAGCAAATTGATCAGGGTCAGCGGCAGACAGAATTTCCAGCTGAAATCCATTACCTGGTCATAGCGTGGGCGCGGGATGGAAGCACGCAGCAGGATGAACAGCATGATGAAAAATGCAGTCTTCAGGGCAAACCAGAAGAACGCCAGCGAAGGCAGGATATCGAACGGGCCATGCCAGCCGCCGAAGAACAGAGTCACCAGCAGTGCCGAGATCAGGATGATGCCGATGTACTCACCCACGAAGAACATGCCCCATTTCATACCGGCATATTCAATGTGGTAACCGTCGGCCAGTTCCTGCTCCGCTTCCGGTTGGTCGAAGGGGTGACGGTGAGTCACTGCGACGCCCGCGATGAAGAACGTACAGAAACCGAAGAACTGCGGAATGATGAACCACAGGTTCTGCGCCTGATATTCAACGATGTCGCGCATGTTGAACGAGCCAACCTGAACCACGATGCCCATCAGCGCCAGGCCCATGAACACTTCATAGGACACGGTCTGTGCCGAAGCACGCAGCGCACCGAGCAGGGCGAATTTGTTGTTACTCGACCAACCGGCGAACAGCACCGCATAGACCGACAGACCGGCCATGGCAAAGAAAAACAGCAAACCGATGTTCAGATCCGCCACGCCCCACGTCGGGGTGATCGGGATAACCGAGAAGGCGATCAGCAGGGCGCTCATGGCGACCACAGGTGCCAGGGTGAAAATCACCTTATCGGCAAACGGTGGCGTCCAGTCTTCCTTGAAGAACATTTTCAGCATGTCGGCAGCGATCTGGAACATGCCGAATGGGCCAACGCGGTTCGGACCGTAACGGTCCTGCCACCAGCCCAGCAGACGACGTTCCACAAAGCTCAGCAGCGCGCCGCAGACCACAACGGCCAGCAACACGACGATGGCCTTGACGACTGCAATGATCGCGTCGATCACATCAGGGGTGAACCAACTCATTGCGCCGCCTCCTGCAGACCGTCAACGGACTTGCCGAAAATCGCTGGCGGGATACCGGCCAGACCGGCTGGCAATGCCACCAGGCCTGCACCCAGTTCTTCATTGATCCGCAGCGGCAGACGCAATGTCTGACCGGCAACGTTCAAAGAGAGCAGGGCACCTTCGTTGACGCCCAGGCGATCCGCTTCGGATTTTGCCAGCGCCACATAAGCAGCCGGGATGCGTTCCTGAACTGGAGCGGCTTTGGAAGAGTTCTCTTCGCTGCCGAACAGGTGATAGAACGGCACAACCTGCCACGTGCCCTGAGCCGGGGAGAATGCCCGTGGAACACTGGCGAACCAGCCGAGCTTGTCGCCCTGGGTTTCGATCAGGCGAGTGCCCGGATCACCGGCACGCAGGTGACCACCGACTTCATCCTGGAACTTGTTCCACGCCTGTGGCGAGTTCCAGCCCGGCGACCAGGCAAACGGCACCTGCTGACGAGGTTCAACGGAACCCGAGTAGCCTTCCATGGAGAAGGCGAACGCGGTGTCGTTATCTTGCGAAGTACGGGGTTCATGCACGCTGATGTTGGCGCGCATGGCGGTACGACCGCTGTAACGCAGCGGTTCGCGAGCCAGTTTCATGCCTTTGATACGGAACGAAGCCGATGGCGCAGCGTTGATGATCGCAGCCAGTTGCGGCGTACTTGCAGCACAGGCAGCGGTGACGTGATCCAGCAACGTCCAGTCAACCGGCCTGTTCAGCAAGGTTGCACGCAGTGCATGCAGCCAGCGCCAGCCTTCGTGAACCAGAATGCTGGCGTCCAGGTACGTCGGATCGAACACCTGGAAGAAGCGCTGGGCGCGGCCTTCCTGGCTGATCAGGGTACCGTCGCCTTCAGCGAAGCTCGCCGCTGGCAGGACCAGATGCGCGCGATCACCGGTAGCGGTTTTCTGATGATCAGCCACGATCACCACTTTCGCGGCGTTCAGGGCTGCATCGACCTTGGCTGCATCAGTGCGGGTGTACAGATCGTTTTCCAGCACCACGATGGCGTCGGCTTTGCCGTCGATCACCGCTTGCAATGCAGCATCTACCGATTCGCCGCCGAGCATGGCCAGGCCGAGGCTGTTGGCTTCTGGGACGATCAGGCTGATGGAACCGGCTTTGTCGCGCAGCTTGAGGGCTTTGGCAATGTTGGCTGCCGCTTCGATCAGCGCCTTGGACCCCAGCGAAGTACCCGCGATGATCAATGGACGTTTGGCGGCCAGCAATGCATCGGCAATACGTTGCGCCAACTCCAGCGCTTCAGGGTCCAGGCCTTCAACGGCCGGGGCACTGGCGTCCAGGGCGTGGGCAACGGCGAAGCCGATGCGAGCCAGGTCATCCGGTGCTGCATGGACACATTCTTCGGCAACATCATCGAGCTTGGTTTCAGCCAGGCTGGCGATGAACAGCGGGTTCAGTTCGTGCTGACCGATGTTTTTCACCGCCGCGTCGAGCCAAGGCTGGACTTTCATGGCGGCTGCCATGTCTTCGGCTTTACCTTTGACCGCTTGACGCAGGCCCAGAGCCAAGCGTGCTGCGGTTTGGGTCAAGTCTTCGCCGAGGACGAAAATCGCATCGTGATCTTCGATGTCGCGCAGGGTCGGGATCGGCAGCGGGCTGTCGTTCAACACCTGCAGCACCAGACGAATACGCTCCAGCTCGGAGGCTTCGATACCCGAGTAAAAGTGCTCGGCACCCACCAGCTCGCGCAACGCGTAGTTGCTCTCCAGGCTGGCGCGGGGCGACCCGATACCGACGATATTGCGACCGCGCAGCAGATCGGCGGCGTTATCCAGCGCCTGATCCAGGGTCAGTTTGCGGCCATCGGCCTGCAAGGGCTGACGTGGACGATCTTCGCGGTTGACGTAGCCATAACCGAAACGGCCACGGTCGCACAGGAAGTACTGGTTCACCGAACCGTTGTAACGGTTTTCGATGCGGCGGATTTCGCCGTAACGTTCACCCGGGCTGATGTTGCAACCGCTGGAGCAGCCATGGCAGATGCTCGGCGAGAACTGCATGTCCCACTTACGGTTGTAGCGCTCGGAGTGAGTCTTGTCGGTGAACACACCGGTCGGGCAGACCTCGGTGAGGTTGCCGGAGAACTCGCTTTCCAGCACGCCGTCTTCAACGCGACCGAAGTACACGTTGTCGTGGGCGCCGAAGACGCCCAGGTCAGTGCCGCCTGCGTAGTCTTTATAGAAGCGCACGCAACGGTAGCAGGCGATGCAGCGGTTCATCTCGTGAGCGATGAACGGGCCGAGTTCCTGGTTCTGGTGAGTACGTTTACTGAAGCGATAACGGCGCTCGTTATGGCCGGTCATCACGGTCATGTCTTGCAGGTGGCAGTGACCGCCTTCCTCACAGACTGGGCAGTCGTGGGGGTGGTTGGTCATCAGCCATTCGACAACACTGGCGCGGAACGCCTTGGATTCATCATCTTCGATGGAGATCCAGGTGTTGTCGGTCGCGGGTGTCATGCAGGACATGACGATACGACCACGGGTGTCGTTTTCGTCGGTGTACTGCTTGACCGCGCATTGGCGACAGGCGCCAACGCTGCCCAACGCTGGGTGCCAGCAGAAATAAGGGATGTCGAGGCCTAGTGAGAGACATGCCTGTAACAGGTTGTCTGCCCCGTCGACTTCGAGCGCTTTGCCGTCTACGTGGATAGTGGCCATGGTTCAAAGGTCTTCGTTGGCCCGGTGTCAGCGGGCGTGGCTAATGGAATCTTGTTATTCGCGCGACTTGAACAGCCGGTGTGGCGTCATCACGCGACAGGCCGAGGGTCGCTGCCCTCGGCCTTGAAACGGTTACGCGCCGACGATAATCGGTCGTGCCAGAGGCGGGACGGCTGCGCTGCTAGGCGCGATACCGGCTTCGAACTCCGGGCGGAAGTATTTGATCGCACTGCCCAATGGCTCTACGGCACCCGGTGCGTGAGCACAGAAGGTCTTGCCTGGACCGAGGAAACCGACCAGCCCCAGCAGGGTTTCGATATCACCGGCTTGACCGACGCCTTTCTCCAGAGCGCGCAGAATCTTCACGCTCCAGGGCAAGCCATCGCGGCAAGGGGTGCAGAACCCGCAGGATTCCTGAGCGAAGAACTCTTCCATGTTGCGCAGCAGCGAAACCATGTTGACCTTGTCGTCAACCGCCATGGCCAGCCCGGTACCCATACGCGTACCAACCTTGGCGATGCCACCGGCGTACATTTGCGCGTCCAGGTGTTCTGGCAACAGGAAGCCGGTACCGGCGCCGCCTGGCTGCCAGCACTTGAGCTTGAAGCCGTCGCGCATGCCGCCTGCGTAGTCTTCGAACAACTCACGGGCCTGCACCCCGAAAGGCAGCTCCCACAGGCCAGGGTTTTTCACCTTGCCGGAGAAACCCATCAGCTTGGTGCCGTGGTCTTCGCTGCCTTCGCGGGCGATGGATTTGTACCAGTCGTTGCCGTTACCGACGATGGCGGGCACATTGCACAGGGTTTCAACGTTGTTCACGCACGTCGGCTTGCCCCACACGCCAACGGCAGCAGGGAAGGGCGGCTTGGAGCGCGGGTTGGCGCGACGCCCTTCCAGGGAGTTGATCAGTGCGGTTTCTTCACCGCAGATGTAACGCCCGGCGCCGGTGTGCACAAACAGCTCGAAATCAAAGCCAGTGCCGAGGATGTTCTTGCCCAGCAGGCCTGCGGCCTTGGCTTCAGCCACGGCACGGTTCAGGTGCTTGGCGGCGGTGACGTATTCGCCGCGCAGGAAGATGTAGCCGCGATAGGCCTTCAGTGCGCGAGCACTGATCAGCATGCCTTCCACCAACAGGTGCGGCAGCTGCTCCATCAACATCCGGTCTTTCCAGGTGTTGGGCTCCATTTCATCCGCGTTACACAGCAGGTAGCGGATGTTCATGGATTCGTCTTTAGGCATCAGGCCCCACTTCACACCTGTGGGGAAGCCTGCGCCGCCGCGACCTTTGAGGCCGGAGTCCTTGACGGATTGGACGATGTCATCTGGCGACTGCTCGGCAAATGCCTTGCGTGCCGCCGCGTAACCGTCTTTGGCCTGGTACTCGTCGAGCCACACCGGCTCGCCGTCATCACGCAGACGCCAGGTCAGCGGATGAGTTTCCGGCGTGCGCGCAATGCGGTTGGCGGGGCCGAAGGAAGTGATGGTCATGGGTAACCCTCCAGCATCTTGGCCACAGTGCCGGGTTGCACGTCGCCAAAGGTGTCATCGTCGACCATCACGGCCGGGGCTTTGTCGCAGTTGCCCAGGCAGCAGACCGGCAGCAGGGTGAAGCGGCCGTCGGCAGTGGTCTGGCCCGGGGCGATGCCCAGCGAGCTCTGGATTTCCTCGACCACCGACTCGTGGCCAGCAATGAAGCAGACCATGCTGTTGCAGACGCGGATGATGTGTCGGCCAACCGGCTGACGGAAGATCTGGCTGTAGAACGTCGCCACGCCTTCAACGTCGCTGGCCGGGATGCCGATCAGCTCGCCGATGGCGTAGATGGCGCCGTCCGGCACCCAGCCACGTTCCTTCTGAACGATCTTCAGGGCTTCGATGGACGCCGCGCGCGGGTCTTCGTAGTGATGCAGCTCGTGCTCGATGGCCGAGCGCTCGGTTTCGCTTAACGCGAAACGGTCTGTCTGGATAAGCGTGCTGTTCATGCTCATGCTTAGCGGTCCACGTCGGCCATAACGAAATCGATACTACCCAGGTACGCAATCAAGTCCGCGACCATGCTGCCTTTGATCACCGAAGGGATCTGTTGCAGGTGCGGGAAGCTTGGGGTGCGAATCCGGGTACGGTAGCTCATGGTGCCGCCGTCGCTCGTCAGGTAATAACTGTTGATGCCCTTGGTCGCTTCGATCATCTGGAAGGATTCGTTGGCTGGCATGACCGGGCCCCACGAAACTTGCAGGAAGTGCGTGATCAAGGTCTCGATGTGCTGCAGCGTGCGCTCTTTCGGTGGCGGCGTGGTCAGCGGGTGATCCGCTTTGTACGGGCCTTCCGGCATGTTGCGCATGCACTGGTCGATGATCTTGATGCTCTGGCGCATCTCTTCGACGCGAACCATGCAGCGATCATAGGCATCGCCATTGGCCGCCAGCGGCACTTCGAATTCGAAGTTCTCGTAGCCCGAATATGGGCGGGCCTTGCGCAGGTCGAAATCGCAACCGGTCGAACGCAAGCCAGCACCGGTGACGCCCCATTCCAGGGCTTCTTTGGTGTTATAGGCAGCAACACCGACGGTACGGCCTTTGAGGATGCTGTTCTGCAATGCGGCCTTGGTGTATTCGTCCAGGCGTTTTGGTAGCCAGTCAACGAAGTCCTTGACCAGCTTTTCCCAACCGCGTGGCAGGTCGTGAGCAACGCCGCCGATGCGATACCAGGCCGGGTGCAGACGGAAGCCGGTGATGGCTTCGATCACGGTGTAGGCTTTCTGGCGGTCGGTGAAGGTGAAGAACACCGGAGTCATGGCGCCCACGTCCTGGATGTACGTCCCGAGGAACAGCAGGTGGCTAGTGATGCGGAAGAACTCGGCCATCATGATGCGGATGGTGTCCACCTTCTCCGGCACCTTGATGCCCGCCAGCTTCTCGACCGAGAGCACGTACGGCAGGTTGTTCATCACGCCGCCCAGATAATCGATCCGGTCGGTGTAAGGAATGAAACTGTGCCACGACTGACGCTCGGCCATCTTCTCGGCGCCACGGTGGTGGTAGCCAATGTCCGGAACGCAGTCGACGATTTCTTCACCATCAAGTTGCAGGATGATACGGAAGGCACCGTGAGCAGAGGGGTGGTTCGGGCCGAGGTTGAGGAACATGTAGTCCTCATTCGTGCCGGAACGCTTCATGCCCCAGTCTTCCGGACGGAAACGCGCGGCTTCCTCTTCCAACTGCTGTTTGGCCAGGGTCAGGCTGTACGGGTCGAACTCAGTGGCGCGAGCCGGGAAGTCCTTGCGCAGCGGGTGACCTTCCCAGGTCGGCGGCATCATGATGCGGCTCAGATGCGGGTGGCCCGGGAAGTCGATGCCGAACATGTCCCAGACTTCGCGTTCGTACCAGTTGGCGTTGGGCCAGATACCGGTCACGGTCGGCAGGCTGAGATCGCTTTCGGACAGGGCGACCTTGATCATCACGTCGCTGTTACGTTCGATCGACATCAGGTGGTAGAACACGCTGAAGTCGGCGCCCGGCAAGCCTTGGCGCTTGGTACGCAGACGTTCGTCCATGCCATGCAGGTCGTACAGCATGACGTAGGGTTTTGGCAGCTGGCGCAGGAACGTCAGCACTTCGATCAGGCGCGCACGCTCAACCCAGAGTACCGGCATGCCGGTACGGGTCGATTGGGCGGTGAACGCCTCGGCGCCAAAACGGTTGTTCAACTCAACGACCACATCCTGGTCGTCTGCCTTGTAAGGCGGGATGTACAGAGCACTGCCTGTAGTCATGATTTTTTATCGCTTTCGGTCAACGTAAAGAATGAAGCCAGGTATTCGTTCTTTTAAAGGAACAGTGCTGGATCAGACTTCGTCGGGGCTGCGCAGGTTGGTGACTGCGATTCGCTGTTCGCGGCGCTGTTCCTTTTGCGACGGCATCTCGGCGCGATACACGCCTTGATCACCGACGACCCAGGAAAGAGGGCGACGCTCCTGGCCGATGGATTCCTGCAACAGCATCAAGCCTTGCAGAAACGCTTCGGGGCGGGGCGGGCAGCCGGGCACATAGACATCCACAGGAAGGAACTTGTCCACGCCCTGAACCACGGAATAAATGTCGTACATGCCACCGGAGTTGGCGCACGAACCCATGGAGATAACCCATTTCGGTTCGAGCATTTGCTCGTAGAGACGCTGAATGATCGGCGCCATCTTGATGAAGCAAGTCCCGGCAATAACCATGAAATCCGCCTGACGCGGCGATGCCCGGATAACCTCGGCGCCGAAGCGTGCGATGTCGTGGGGCGCCGTGAAGGCGGTGGTCATTTCCACATAGCAGCACGACAAGCCGAAGTTGTACGGCCACAGGGAGTTTTTACGTCCCCAGTTGACCGCGCCGTTCAGCACGTCTTCGAGCTTGCCCATGTAGATGTTTTTGTGGACTTGATCTTCTAACGGGTCGGAAACGGTTTCCCGCTTGCCGATTGGATACTCGTCATTTGGAGCATCCGGGTCGATCCTGGTGAGATTGTATTGCATCGCCAAAGCCTCATTGTTTCAGCTTCGCTTGCCGATTACGGCGACCTTCAGGAGCCCAATCCAGCGCTCCAACCCGCCATAGGTAGACAAGACCTGCCAACAGAATTGCTATGAAAACGAGAGCTTCGACGAATCCGGTCCAGCCGCTTTCGCGGACGGACACAGACCAGGCAAAGAGAAAAAGGGCTTCAATGTCGAAAATCACGAAAAGCATCGCGACCAGATAGAATTTTGCCGAAAGGCGCAGGCGGGCACTGCCTGTAGGCAACATACCGGATTCAAACGGTTCGTTCTTGCTACGGCCCCAGGCTTTGCTGCCCAGCAGGCTGGAAACACCAAGCATGAAGGCGCACAGGCCGACCACACCCAAAAGGAAAATGGCGAAGCCCCAGTTGTGGGCAATCAGACCTGTCGATTCGGGCATGCTGGCAATCCTTGACAGAGATCAATCGTCTCTGAGCTTGAAAAGAGTATATGCAGCGACGATATGTCGCAGCGAAATCAATTCCGATGATTTTATGTGCAAATACGGGGCAAGTAAATTTTCTATATCAAATTAATTTGTGCAATTAATCACTTACAGGCACATGTGAAGGGTGTGGGGCAGGCGGGGCGGGCGTCAGGAGGGATTTCACTGAATTGATTCAGGCACCGAAAAGTTACGCTACAAGCACTCTTTTCTAAATGATAATAAGTATCATTTGTTATTGATGATGGTTTGCTGATGGTTTGCTGGTAATTAGCTGCGGTGTTTTGCGAGTTAGTTACAGGTTTTGGCTAATGCCTAAGTCGTAGGTTCACAGCCTCTGGTTTTGCTTTTGACCTTGCTTTTGGTGCGCTGGAAGTGGGGACACCGCTAATCGCGCGTCGGGAGGCTGAGTGGAGGTGCCGTAGTGGGGGTCGCTCGGCATGGATGCCGAGCGAGCGCCGATGGGCCAGGGATGGCCCTTCGGCGCGTGCCCCCACTACGGCGCCGGAGCGAAGGAACCCCTGCGGGGCAGGGGCTGACGTAGCGCAAATGGTTTTCCCCCATGCTTCTGCGATAAAGAGCGCCGAAACAAAAGGGGGTCGACCGTCAGGGCGAAACCGGAATCAGCAACACCATCAATGCTGTTGGTTCACAGCACCCCTAAGCTGCAATCAATGAAACTGCTCTTCCTCAGTAGACCCCGTCAATGCCGTCACCGACGAAGCACCACCCTGAATCACCGTGGTCATGTCATCGAAGTAACCGGTGCCAACCTCCTGCTGGTGTGCCACGAAGGTGTAACCCTTGGCGGCGTCAGCGAACTCCTGCTCCTGCAGCTTCACGTAAGCCGTCATATCGTTGCGGGCGTAGTCGTGCGCAAGGTTGAACATGCTGTGCCACATGTTGTGAATGCCTGCCAGGGTGATGAACTGATGCTTGTAACCCATGGCCGACAGCTCGCGCTGGAATTTGGCGATAGTCGAGTCGTCCAGGTTCTTCTTCCAGTTGAAAGACGGCGAGCAGTTGTACGACAGCAACTGATCCGGGTATTCCTTTTTGATCGCTTCAGCAAAGCGACGAGCTTCGTCCAGATCCGGCTTGGCGGTTTCACACCAGATCAGGTCGGCGTATGGCGCATAGGCCAGGCCACGGGCGATGGCTTGATCCAGACCGGCGCGCACCTTGTAGAAACCTTCAGGTGTACGTTGACCGGTCACGAACGGCTGATCATAAGGGTCGCAGTCCGACGTCAGCAGGTCAGCCGCGTTGGCGTCGGTACGGGCCAGAATGATCGTCGATACGCCCGCCACGTCGGCAGCCAGGCGTGCAGCCGTCAGTTTTTGCACGGCTTCTTGAGTCGGCACCAGCACCTTGCCACCCATGTGTCCGCATTTTTTCACCGAAGCCAGCTGATCTTCGAAGTGAACGCCAGCAGCGCCCGCTTCGATCATGCTTTTCATCAGCTCGTAGGCGTTGAGCACGCCACCGAAACCGGCTTCAGCGTCAGCAACGATTGGCGCAAAGTAGTCGATGTAGCCGTCATCACCCGGATTCTTGCCCGCTTTCCACTGGATCTGGTCAGCACGGAGGAACGAGTTGTTGATGCGCTTGACCACCGTCGGAACCGAATCCACCGGGTACAACGACTGGTCGGGGTACATGGATTCGGCCGAGTTGTTGTCGGCAGCCACTTGCCAGCCAGAGAGGTAAATCGCCTGAATGCCGGCCTTGACCTGCTGTACAGCCTGGCCGCCGGTCAGGGCGCCCATGCAGTTGACGAAGTCCTTGTCCGGCCGAAACGACGGCTTGGCACCCTGGGTCACCAGATTCCACAGCTTTTCCGCGCCATTTCTGGCGAACGTGTGTTCAGGTTGAACCGAGCCACGCAGGCGGACGACATCAGCGGCGGAATAGTTACGGGTCACATTGTTCCAGCGCGGATTTTCAGCCCAGTCTTTTTCCAGAGCTGCTATTTGTTGTTCGCGTGTCAGTGCCATGATCGAAACCCCTTTCACATAGGTTTTGTTGGAATGTCCTGCTCCGCCAAAACGCCCCGGATATCGAAGGCACATTGAATGGCTGCTCGCTGATCAGATGTCTGCTGTAAGTGGTTTGCGCAATTGACGACGTTGAACGATGGGCTCTAAAGGGGGAGAGCAGGTTCAGGGCATGACTGGGATGTGCAATCAGGCATCGTGGATGCCTGGTTGCAGTCACTGCGCAGTTCAGCGATGGACCGTATTAACGCTTCCGTCCCTCAGGACAACTTCGTTCCAGTCGCAACCTCGTCAAACTGCCTTGTGGGCGGTGCGGACACGAATCGGCTCGTAGGATTTGAGCGGCGATCCGAAGGCTCTTTGCAGGGCCTCTGATTAGCGGGAGCGGGGCAATCATGCCTCGCCATTTTTGACCCGTCAAACATTTTGTAGTGCTTTTTTGATCTCACTACATATTTGCTTGAGTGCGACTAATCAGTCAGTTTTGGGCGCTTGAGTGCTGGTTTTCGGCAAGCTCCCGTCAGTCGAGGGTTTGCACCATCACCCGCAATGTCATGTCGTCCCGGCCTTGAGTGGAGTAATGCTGCGCATTGCCTTGCCGGTCAGCAACTGACTCGCTGCTCACTCCTGCCAGGGTGATCCATTCGCCGATACGGCCACTGACCTGGCTATCGGTGCTTTGCACCTTGAACACGTCCGGCCGCTCCTGGCTGACCCGATCGCGATTGGTGCTGATGCTCAGGTGCACGATGTCGCCCGTAATGCTGGCGGTGACGTAGAAACCCTGGGTGACGTTGCGATACTCGGTGTTGCTCTGGGCGTAGCCGTAAGAGTCGCTCTGTGACGTGGTGACCGGAACGCTCTGGCCCACCTGAATCAGCGCTGGAGCACCTTCACTGGCCTGAACCTGCTGAACGCCACCTTCACGGCTGCTGGTGCCGTAGTTGATCACCCGGCTCTGATTGGTCCCGGTGGCACTGCGCGCGGCACTGTCGCTGGTGTCGACGCTGATCAGCAGGCGTTTGGGCGCGGTGTCCAGTTGCGAGAGCAGGGCGCGCAGCTCATCGATCTTGCGCGGCTCGGCATTGACGATCAGTTGGTTCTGATAGGCGCTGACCGTGCCGTCCTGGCCGAGGAAGGATTTGGCCACTGGCAGGAGTTCATCGCTGGTGCGGAAGTTCAAGGGAACCACTTCGGTAGCGGCCATGGCGCAGACGCTACATAACAGCAATACGGAAGTCATCAAGGTGCGCAAAAACATGGTGTCCACTCTCCACGGATACAAATCGACAGATGCGAGTTTGCCATGTTGTCGGCTTCAGCGAGCGCAAGTTAAGGGTCAGGCAGCAAAACGCCCCGCCAGACTTTCTGAGCATCGTCATGCAGCAGGCGTCGGGCGGGGCGTTGGGTTGCCGGAACTAGTCGGCGTTGCGGGTCATGTTCACGTGAGGCAGCCCTGCCTCAAGAAACTCAGCACTGACCACGGTGAAGCCGAAGCGTTGATAGAACTCCACCGCCTGCACCTGTGCGCTGAGCTTCTGCTGCCTGAGGTCGCGACGCTCAGCTTCACTGAGAAGCGCGCCGAGCAGGGCTTCGCCGACTTTCATGCCGCGCCAGTCCCGCAGGACCGACAGTCGGCCGATCTCACCATCTGGCAGCAGACGCGCAGTGCCGATCGCGTAGTCACCCTCCAGGGCGAGAAAGTGAATCGCTCCACTGTCTTCGGCATCCCATTCCAACTCCGGCGGCACGGACTGTTCAGCCACAAACACCGCATCGCGCACTCGGCGGATGTCGGCGTTGTCTTTGTGCCAGTCCGCAACACGCACGTTGATTCTATTCATCGGCAAACCCCAGGCTTCCTTGTTTGACCAGCTCACAGAGCAGGTTGCGTCCTTCTTCATCGGCCAACCATTGGCCGAGGTTGTCACTGTGCAGGGCGTCTGCAGCGCAGATCATTTTCAGCAGCTCGCGCAGGCTGCCCGGCAGCAGACGGCTCTGGCCGCTGGCGAACAGTAGCAGGTCGTCATCGACTTCGGACCATGCAAGACGTGCGCTTGGGTTGCGAATGAGAACTGCGCCTTGTTCCAGGCTGCTCAGCAAGTCTTCTTCTTCCAGCTCCGGGCCCGTGACCAGTTCCGGGTAACGAGGCTCGGTCATGAACTGGCCGAACCAGGTCAACAGCAGACGCTCATCGCCCATGTGCTCGGCCAGCAGGGCTTTGAGGCGGTCCAGGGCGTCGTGCTGGATCTGGTGAGGGTCCGCGGCGGGCTGCGCGTCAGCGTCGGTGTAGCGCTCTTCCTCAGGGATGAATTGGCTTAGGAAGTCCGTGAAGTGAGTCAGAACTTCAGCCGCGCCCGGTGCGCGGAAACCCACCGAGTACGTCAGGCAGTCGTCCACGGCCACGCCGCAGTGGGCCAGGCGCGGTGGCAGGTAGAGCATGTCGCCAGGTTCCAGGGTCCATTCTTCGGTCATCTGGAAGTCGGCCAGGATGCGAAGGTCGGCATGCTTGAGCAGCGGGCTTTCGGCGTCGCACATCTGGCCGATCTGCCAGTGGCGCTGGCCGTGGCCTTGCAGCAGGAACACGTCGTAGTTGTCATAGTGCGGACCCACGCCGCCGCCCGGGGCAGCGTAGCTGACCATCACATCATCGATGCGCCAGCTTGGCAGAAAACGGAAGTTCTCCAGCAGTTCGCTGACTTCCGGGACGAACTGATCCACGGCCTGAACCAGCAGGGTCCAGTCCTTTTCAGGCAGTTTGCTGAACTCGTCTTCGGCGAAAGGCCCGCGACGCAATTCCCACGGGCGCTCGCCATTTTCGATGACCAGTCGCGATTCGACTTCTTCTTCCAGGGCCAGGCCGGCGAGTTCGTCAGGATCGATCGGGCTCTGGAAGTCCGGGATGGCCTGACGGATCAGCAGGGGTTTTTTCTGCCAGTAGTCACGCAGGAAAACGCGCGCGCTGATGCCGCCCAGAAGTTGAAGAGGAATATCAGGATTCATGTGTAACCTATTGAAAAAATGTGTTTTCGAGGCAGCAATAAAAACGCCCGGCACTGCCGGGCGTGTGCAAAGGTACTGCGCGGATCAGATGCGCTTGGCTTGCGCCACGGCATTGCCGATGTAATTGGCTGGGGTGAGTTTGTTCAACTCGGCCTTGGCCTCGGCTGGCATGTCCAGTGTGTCGATGAAAGTCTGCAGTGCTTCAGGGCTGATGCCCTTGCCGCGGGTCAGTTCTTTCAGCTTTTCATACGGGTTTTCGATGTTGTAGCGACGCATCACGGTCTGGATCGGCTCGGCCAACACTTCCCAGCAAGCGTCCAGGTCGGCAGCAATCTTCTGCTCATTGAGCTCCAGCTTGCTGATGCCCTTGAGGCTGGCTTCGTAGGCGATGACGCTGTGAGCGAAGCCCACGCCCAGGTTGCGCAGCACGGTGGAGTCGGTCAGGTCACGCTGCCAGCGGGAAATCGGCAGCTTGCTCGCCAGGTGCTGGAACAGCGCGTTGGCGATACCCAGGTTGCCTTCGGAGTTTTCGAAGTCGATCGGGTTGACCTTGTGCGGCATGGTCGACGAACCGATTTCGCCAGCGATGGTGCGCTGCTTGAAATAACCCAGGGAAATGTAGCCCCAGATATCACGGTCGAAGTCGATCAGGATGGTGTTGAAGCGCGCAATGGCGTCGAACAGCTCGGCGATGTAGTCGTGAGGTTCGATCTGCGTGGTGTAAGGGTTGAAACCCAGACCCAGCTCGTCTTCGATGAAGGCGCGAGCGTTGGCTTCCCAGTCGATGGACGGGTAGGCCGAGATGTGGGCGTTGTAGTTGCCGACCGCGCCGTTGATCTTGCCCAGTAGCGGGACCGCGGCGATCTGGGCGATCTGACGCTCCAGACGGTAAACCACGTTGGCCAGCTCTTTACCCAGAGTGGTCGGGGAGGCGGGTTGACCGTGGGTGCGCGACAGCATCGGCACGTCGGCGAAGCGGATCGCCAGTTCACGGATGGCTTCGGCAGTCTGGCGCATCAACGGCAGCATCACGTTGTCGCGGCCTTCGCGCAGCATCAGGGCGTGGGACAGGTTGTTGATGTCCTCGCTGGTGCAGGCGAAGTGGATGAACTCACTGACCTTGTCCAGCTCTGGCAGCTTGGCTGCCTGTTCCTTGAGCAGGTATTCCACGGCCTTGACGTCGTGGTTGGTGGTGCGTTCGATTTCTTTCACGCGCTCGGCGTGAGTGATCGAGAAATCTTCTGCCAGGGTGTTCAGAATCGCGTTGGCTTCAGCGGAAAACGCTGGAACTTCAGTGATTTCCGGGTGTGCGGCCAGACGCTGGAGCCAGCGTACTTCAACCATGACGCGAAAACGGATCAGGCCGTATTCGCTGAAAATTGGGCGCAGAGCCTGGGTTTTACCGGCGTAGCGGCCGTCAACAGGGGAAACCGCAGTGAGCGAAGAAAGCTGCATAAGGGGTTCTCGGACAGTCGGGCAACGAAATGGGGCGCGTATCATACATGAATTTCAGGTCGATTCGGGTCGGCCTGACCAGCGTATGTCACGCGATGTGTGTCAGTGCGTGGTGCAAAATCAGCCGCGCATCAACGGATACAGTTCTTTCAATAACTTGCGTCGGCTTACGACCAACTGCCAGCGATGGCCGCCAACTTGTCGCCACAGCCTGGCGGAACGAATACCGGCCAGCAGCAGGGCGCGGATCTTAGAGGCGTTGCTGGGCTGCTGCAGGTTGCGCATGTCGCCATGCACCTGGATGCGCTGGCGCAGGGTGCTGAGGGTGTCCTGATACAGGGCGCCGCAGGCCGCGATCACGTTTTCATGGGCGATGCCGAAGTGTTCAACCTGAGACTGGATCTGTGGCAGACGCTTGCCTACCACTTCCAGCATGTCGTCGCGCTTGGCCAGCTGTCGCTCCAGGCCTAGCATCGACAAGGCGTAGCGCAAAGGTTCGCGCTGCAGGGTTGAGGGGTCGCGCTCCAGTGCGCTGGCCAGGGCGCGGTAGCCCTCGCGCAGGTTCAGGTCGTCACCGCCGTAAACATCCAGCGTGTCCTTGGGGTCCTGGACCAGCAGGCTGCCGAGCATGCAGCCCAGTTCTGCTTCGTTGCTCTGGCCGGTCTTGGCGATCCGGTCGACCAGTACTGCCGCCTGAAATACGCCAGCCAGGGCGATCAGTTGCTCCTGAATCGGGGTCATCAACGCTTGTCCTTGCTGTGCCAGGGTTCGGCTATTTCAATCACGCCGCCGCCCAGGCAGATTTCGCCGTCGTAGAACACGACGGACTGGCCGGGCGTTACGGCGCGTTGTGGCTCATCGAAGACGGCGCGGTAGCCATCAGCGGTCTGTTCCAGGGTGCAGTGCTGGTCGCTCTGGCGATAGCGGACCTTGGCGGTCAGCTGGCGCGGCGAGCTCAGGTCGACAGGGTTGACCCAGTAGATCTGCGACGCCACCAGCGCCCGGGAAAACAGCCAAGGGTGTTCATTGCCCTGGCCAACGATCAGCTCGTTGTTCTCCAGGTCCTTGACCAGCACGTACCACGGGTCATCGCTGGCGTCTTTGAGCCCGCCAATGCCCAGGCCCTGACGCTGGCCGATGGTGTGGTACATCAGGCCGCTATGGCGACCGATGACTTCACCTTCTGTGGTCTTGATTTCACCGGGCTGGGCAGGGAGGTACTGGCGCAGGAAGTCAGTGAAGCGTCGCTCGCCAATGAAGCAGATGCCAGTGGAATCTTTCTTCTTGGCAGTGGCCAGGCCGTGTTTCTCGGCGATGGCGCGCACTTCAGGCTTTTCCAGCTCGCCGACCGGGAACAGGGTCTTGGCGATCTGATCGCCACCGACCGCGTGCAGGAAGTAGCTCTGGTCCTTGTTTGGGTCCAGGCCCTTGAGCAGTTCGGTGCGGCCATCGATATCCCGGCGACGTACGTAATGGCCGGTAGCGATAAGGTCGGCGCCGAGCATCAGGGCGTAGTCGAGGAACGCCTTGAACTTGATTTCCCGGTTACACAGGATGTCCGGGTTCGGCGTGCGCCCGGCCTTGTATTCGGCCAGGAAGTGCTCGAACACGTTGTCCCAGTATTCGGCGGCAAAATTGGCGGTGTGCAGCTTGATGCCAATCTTGTCGCAGACCGCCTGGGCGTCGGCCAGGTCTTCGCGGGCCGTGCAGTAATCCGTTCCGTCGTCTTCTTCCCAGTTCTTCATGAACAGGCCTTCCACCTGGTAGCCCTGCTCCATGAGCAGAACGGCGGAAACCGAAGAATCCACGCCGCCGGACATGCCGACAATGACGCGTTTCTTTGCAGTATCGGAAAGGGTTGAATCAGGCATAGGAGTTCAGTGGGTAGCTTCGAAAAGGACGCGATTCTAACAGGCCCGGGCTCGGGCGTCTCACGCCTTGTCGCGGAGCAGGTCGAGGCTGAAGCGTTCGCCGTTCAGGTAATCGTCCACGCAACGCAGCACCAGCTCGCTGCGCCAGCGTTCCTGCTCGGCAACCAGTTCTTCGCGAGTCAGCCACAGCGGGCCGATGATCCCGTCATCCAGTTGATAGTCGGCATGATGGCGCAGGGGGGTGGCGGAAAAGCAGATGCGCTGATAGGTCACACCGTTGCTGGGGGCGGTGTAGAGGTAAATACCTACCACGCCAGTCAGTTCGACATCCCAGCCGGTTTCTTCCAGGGTCTCGCGCACGGCGGCACGTTGCAGGGATTCGTTCGGATCAAGGTGCCCGGCAGGCTGGTTGAGCACTGCTCTGCCGCCCTTGAGTTCTTCGACGATGAGAAAGCGCCCCTGATCTTCAACGATCGTGGCGACGGTGACGTGGGCTTGCCAATCCATAATGTGAATGCTCGATAGGGGTGTGGAGCAATCCCCTGTAGGAGCTGCCTAAGGCTGCGAATCGCGGTGTATCAGACGCAATGCCGTTCGCAGCCTTCGGCAGCTCCTACAGAAAACCGTGTCATGCCTGAACCGCAGATACACAAACCCCGGCGCAAGGCCGGGGTCGGTGTCAGCAGCAGAACCTTAAATCAGCGAAGCGATCGCTGCGTTCAGGGTTGCGCTTGGGCGCATGACTTTGCTGGTCAGCTCAGGGTTCGGGTAGTAGTAACCACCGATTTCCGCTGGCTTGCCTTGTACAGCGTTCAGTTCGGCAACGATTTTCTCTTCGTTGTCGGCCAGGGTTTTCGCCACTGGGCTGAACTGTGCCTTGAGGGCTGCGTCGTCATTCTGTGCGGCCAGGGCTTGAGCCCAGAACAGCGCCAGGTAGAAGTGGCTGCCGCGGTTGTCGATGTTGCCGACTTTGCGCGATGGCGACTTGTTGCGGTCCAGGAACTCACCGGTGGCCTGGTCCAGAGTCTTGGACAGCACCAGCGCTTTCGGGTTGTTGTAGGTATTGCCCAAGTGCTCCAGAGAAGCGGCCAGAGCCAGGAACTCACCCAGGGAATCCCAACGCAGGAAGTTTTCTTCTACCAGTTGCTGAACGTGCTTCGGAGCCGAACCGCCAGCGCCGGTTTCGAACAGGCCGCCGCCATTCATCAGTGGCACGATGGACAGCATCTTGGCGCTGGTGCCCAGTTCCATGATCGGGAACAGGTCGGTCAGGTAGTCGCGCAGTACGTTACCGGTCACCGAAATGGTGTCTTTGCCAGCGCGGGTGCGCTCCAGAGTGAACGCCATGGCTTCAACCGGGGACATCACGCGGATGTCCAGGCCAGCAGTATCGTGATCGCCCAGGTACTTCTGGACTTTCTTGATCATTTCGGCGTCGTGGGCACGGGCCGGGTCGAGCCAGAACACCGCAGGGGTGTCGCTGGCGCGAGCGCGGTTGACGGCCAGTTTGACCCAGTCCTGGATCGGCGCGTCCTTGGCCTGGCACATGCGCCAGATATCGCCTTCTTCGACGTTCTGCTCCATCAGCACCTTGCCATCGCTGCCGGTTACGCGGACAACGCCTGGGGTAGTGATCTGGAAGGTCTTGTCGTGAGAGCCGTACTCTTCAGCCTTTTGCGCCATGAGGCCAACGTTTGGCACGCTGCCCATGGTGGTTGGATCGAAGGCGCCGTGTTTCTTGCAGTCTTCGATAATGGCCTGGTAGATGGTCGCGTAGCAGCGATCCGGGATCACGGCCTTGGTGTCCTGCAGTTCGCCAGCGGCGTTCCACATTTTGCCCGAGTCACGGATCATCGCCGGCATCGAGGCGTCGACGATCACGTCGCTTGGCACGTGCAGGTTGGTGATGCCTTTGTCCGAGTTGACCATCGCCAGCGGTGCGCGCTCAGCGTAGACAGCCTGGATGTCGGCCTTGATTTCAGCCTGCTTGTCAGCAGGCAGGGCACTGATGCGGTCGTACAGATCGCCAATGCCGTTGTTCAGGTTGAAACCGATCTGCTTGAGCGCATCGGCGTGCTTGGTCAGGGCGTCCTTGTAGTACTCAGCGACGATCTGGCCAAACATGATCGGGTCGGAGACCTTCATCATGGTGGCTTTCAGGTGAACCGACAGCAGCACGCCCTGGGCTTTTGCTTCGTCGATTTCAGCGGCGATGAAGCTGCGCAGGGCTTTTTTGCTCATGGTCGAGCAATCGATGATCTCGCCTTCTTTCACGGCGGTCTTTTCTTTCAGGACAGTGGCTGTGCCGTCCTGAGCGATCAGTTCGATTTTGACGCTACCGGCAGCGCCGATCAGTACAGCTTTCTCGCTGCCGTAGAAATCGCCGTTGCTCATGTGAGCAATGTGGGACTTGGAGTCAGCAGCCCAGGCGCCCATTTTGTGCGGGTGCTTGCGAGCGTAGTTTTTGACCGACAGCGGTGCGCGGCGGTCGGAGTTGCCCTCACGCAGGACCGGGTTCACGGCGCTGCCTTTGGTCTTGTCGTAGCGGGCACGGACGTCTTTTTCTGCGTCGGTGCTCGGGTTTTCCGGGTAGTCAGGGATCTTGAAGCCCAGATCCTGCAGCTCTTTGATCGTGGCTTTGAGTTGCGGAACCGAGGCGCTGATGTTTGGCAGCTTGATGATGTTGGCTTCTGGCGTAGTGGCCAGCTGGCCCAGCTCGGCGAGGTGGTCGGCGATTTGCTGATCCGCGCTCAGGGATTCAGGGAAGCTGGAAAGAATGCGGCCCGCCAGGGAGATGTCTCGCGTTTCAACGTCGATATCAGAGGAGGCAGTGAATGCTTCGATGATAGGAAGAAGCGAGTAGGTGGCGAGGGCAGGAGCTTCGTCGGTGAAGGTATAGATGATCTTCGAGCGGTTGGACATTTCGTATGAACTCTCTGTTTTGCTGAGCATGCACAAAATCTCGATGCGCGCAGGGTATGCACTTTGCTCGCAGTCCCTGTGGGGGCTGAGTCGAGGTTTATTCGCGATGATGATGAAAGAGCGTCAAGCGGTCGAGCTGCTGTGGCAAACCGCGTACTAGGGCTGAAAGCCGCTTTCCAGACTGGTCGGCCCCGATGACCCGTGAGTCACGGCGGCGAGTATATCAAACCATTGGCGCTAAGCATTAATGCTATGCGTTCTGAGTCGCATCCGGTATTGGCCGATGGTCGAGGGAGGCATGCTGCAGACAGCAGGGCAGCGTTAACGCGGCATGGGTGCGTTCTGAACATTTGGATTGGGAAGCGCGCAGCCACGCACGAATGAAAAACGGCCAGTTCAGATAGCTGAACCGGCCGCTTGTCAGGTCTGGCGCGTGGGGATTGCGTCAGGCAGAGCTTTCAGTGGCCTGCTCCACTTTTTTTGCACCAGCGCCAGTGGCCGCAGGCAAGGCAACTTCGGCTGCCTGAATATCTACCGCATGCAGGCCTTTTGGACCTTGAATGATTTCGAATTTGACAGCCTGGCCCGCCTTCAGAGTCTTGTAACCATCCATTTTAATGGCCGAGTAATGGGCGAACAGATCTTCGTCTCTGCCGTCGGCAAGGATGAAGCCATAGCCTTTTGCATTATTGAACCACTTGACCTTACCGCTGAGCATAGTCACATCCCTCTGCAAAGGACTCCGTTGGGAGTATCATCCACCTCATCCGCCGGACCGAAAAAAATTTTGGTTGACTGCGCGGACCCTTTTTACCCAATGTGGGTTCTATTGTTTGTAACACCGTTTAGCCGATAGTCAAGGTCATGCGGCGGTCCATTTGAAAACCGGTCAGACTGCGACTAATTATTCAATCCGCCTTGAACGAACCTTTCTTTCCATGCATGCAATCAGCAAGATTCGACTAACATCAAATCAGGACAGCCCCGATTCCCATGAGGATGACGCGTCTGGCACCGCAGTTCAGGATGCCAAGCCGGCGTTACAGGCGCCACCGATGTACAAGGTGGTTTTATTTAATGACGATTACACCCCGATGGATTTCGTTGTCGAAGTGCTCGAGGTGTTCTTCAACCTGAATCGCGAGCTGGCGACCAAGGTCATGCTGGCCGTCCATACAGAGGGACGGGCAGTATGTGGATTGTTTACCCGCGACATCGCCGAGACCAAGGCAATGCAGGTCAACCAATACGCCAGGGAAAGCCAGCATCCACTACTCTGTGAGATCGAGAAGGACGGTTAAACGCCGACCACTTGGGTATGAGGTGAAGCTATGTTAAACCGTGAGCTCGAAGTCACCCTCAATCTGGCCTTCAAGGAGGCACGTTCGAAACGTCATGAGTTCATGACCGTCGAGCACCTTCTGCTGGCCTTATTGGACAATGAGGCTGCCGCCACTGTTCTGCGTGCCTGCGGCGCGAACCTCGATAAACTCAAGCATGATCTGCAGGAGTTTATCGACTCCACTACGCCACTAATCCCGGTTCATGACGAAGATCGCGAAACCCAGCCAACCCTGGGCTTCCAGCGCGTGTTGCAGCGTGCTGTCTTCCATGTGCAAAGTTCGGGCAAGCGTGAAGTCACCGGCGCCAATGTGCTGGTGGCCATTTTCAGTGAGCAGGAAAGCCAGGCCGTGTTCTTGCTCAAGCAGCAAAGCGTGGCCCGCATTGATGTCGTCAATTACATCGCTCATGGCATATCGAAAGTGCCTGGGCACGGCGATCACTCTGAAGGTGAGCAAGATATGCAGGATGACGAGGGTGGTGAGTCTTCTGCTTCAGGCAATCCTCTGGATGCCTATGCCAGCAATCTTAACGAACTCGCTCGTCAGGGCCGCATCGACCCGTTGGTCGGCCGTGAGCTCGAAGTGGAGCGCGTGGCTCAGATTCTGGCCCGTCGTCGCAAAAACAACCCGTTGCTGGTAGGCGAGGCTGGCGTGGGCAAGACTGCCATCGCCGAAGGCCTGGCCAAGCGCATCGTCGACAATCAGGTGCCTGATTTGCTGGCAAGCAGCGTGGTTTACTCCCTTGATCTCGGTGCGCTGCTGGCCGGGACCAAATACCGTGGAGATTTCGAAAAGCGCTTCAAGGCGTTGCTCAATGAACTGAAAAAACGTCCCCACGCGATTCTGTTCATCGATGAGATCCACACCATCATTGGCGCTGGCGCTGCATCGGGCGGTGTCATGGATGCCTCGAACCTGCTCAAGCCTTTGCTGTCTTCGGGTGATATCCGTTGCATTGGCTCGACCACGTTCCAGGAATTCCGTGGCATTTTCGAGAAGGATCGTGCCTTGGCGCGGCGCTTCCAGAAGGTCGATGTGTCGGAACCGTCGGTGGAAGACACCATCGGGATCCTGCGCGGGCTGAAAGGGCGCTTCGAGGCGCATCACAATATCGAGTACAGCGACGAAGCCTTGCGCGCCGCTGCCGAGCTGGCATCGCGCTACATCAATGACCGGCACATGCCGGACAAAGCCATCGACGTGATCGACGAGGCGGGTGCCTACCAGCGCCTGCAACCCGTCGAGAAGCGCGTGAAGCGTATTGAAGTGCCGCAAGTGGAAGATATCGTCGCGAAAATCGCGCGTATTCCGCCTAAGCACGTCAACAGCTCCGACAAGGAACTGCTGCGCAACCTGGAGCGGGACTTGAAGCTGACCGTGTTTGGTCAGGATGCGGCCATCGACTCCTTGTCGACTGCCATCAAGCTGTCTCGTGCAGGTCTGAAGTCTCCGGACAAGCCAGTGGGGTCGTTCCTGTTCGCTGGTCCTACCGGTGTGGGCAAGACCGAAGCGGCTCGTCAGTTGGCCAAGGCGCTGGGTATTGAGCTGGTGCGTTTCGACATGTCCGAGTACATGGAGCGCCACACCGTATCTCGCTTGATCGGCGCACCTCCAGGTTATGTCGGGTTCGACCAGGGCGGTCTGTTGACCGAAGCGATCACCAAGCAACCGCATTGCGTGTTGCTGCTCGATGAGATCGAGAAGGCGCATCCGGAAGTTTTCAACCTGCTCTTGCAGGTCATGGACCACGGGACGCTGACCGATAACAACGGGCGCAAGGCGGATTTCCGCAATGTGATCGTGATCATGACCACCAACGCCGGTGCCGAGACCGCGGCGCGTGCTTCGATTGGCTTTACTCATCAGGACCATTCGTCTGATGCGATGGAAGTCATCAAGAAGAGCTTCACGCCTGAGTTCCGTAACCGTCTGGACACCATTATCCAGTTTGGTCGCCTCAGTCATGAGGTCATCAAAAGCGTGGTGGACAAGTTCCTCACCGAGCTTCAAGCGCAGTTGGAAGACAAGCGTGTGTTGCTTGAAGTGACCGATGCGGCGCGCAGCTACCTGGCTGAAGGCGGCTACGATGCAGCGATGGGTGCCCGACCAATGGCGCGTTTGATTCAGGACAAGATCAAGCGTCCGCTGGCTGAAGAGATTCTCTTCGGTGAATTGGCTGAGCATGGTGGTGTGGTGCACATCGACTTCAAAGATGGCGAGATCACCTTCGACTACGAAACTACGGCTGAAATGGCGTAAGTTTCGCGCTACGAAAAAAGCCCCGCATCTTGTAAGAGGTGTGGGGTTTTTTTATTTCTTGGCGACGCAGTATCTATTCTGTGGGAGCGGTGCTCGCCCGCGATGAGGGTGGACTCAATTCTCAGATAGATCGAGGTGTGCTTATCGCGGCATGGGTATCTACTGCGTACATATCCATTCCTGCGGTAACGGCTACTTATGGTTCCGCTTTTACAGCGGGTCACTTTTGGCAAACGCCCCAAAAGTAACCAAAAGGTCTGTGCCCCACCACTCGGTCCCTCGCCTAGGCTCGGCATGCCCGTAATCCGACATTGATTCGCAGGGTCGCCGCAAAGGGCCATCCCTGGCCCAGTGCGGCTAAACCGGCGTCCTGCCGGTTTCCCCTGCGAATCAACATCGGATTCCGGCCAGCGTGGTTTAACGGGGCGCCTAAGATCAAAAGCCAAATCAAAAGCTCGCGAGGCGGCCTGACAGCCGACCTGTTATGTGAGCTTACCGCGATGTATTTGTAATCTGCACCACTGCCTTCGCGAGCAAGCTCGCTCCCACAGAATCGGTGATCTTATGTGGGGGGCGAGCTTGCTCGCGAAGAACGATAACGCGGTGTGCCTGATACACGGCCATCGCAGCCCTCGTAACCTCGGTCAGCTCCAGGTCCGGGGTGTGCATGAAAAAACACCAACCCTGTAGGAGCTGCCGAAGGCTGCGAAAGCGATTCACGCTGACAACCGCAGCGCCTGATTCGCGAACAAGTTCGCATTTCAACTGTAGAAGCGAACTTGTTCGCGAGGCGATATTCCAGGGCAACCCAGGTCCAATGCCTCGCCAACAAGTTGGCTCCTACAGCGATCCGGTTCTGCTGTTGATCTGCTTTTGATTTTGATCTTAGGCGCCCCGTTAAACCACGCTGGCCGGAATCCGATTTTGATTCGGTGGGAAAACCGGCAAGGATGCCGGTTTAGCCGCGGTGGGCCAGGGATGGCCCTTCGCGGCGGCCCGCCGAATCAATGTCGGATTACGGGCATGCCGAGCCTAGGCGAGGGACCGAGTGGTGGGGCAAGAGCCTTTTGCTTACTTTTGACTGGGCCGGCATTCCGGCTCTATCAAAAGTGAGGCGCTGTAAAAGCGCAACCAATAGCTGCCATTACCGCGGCAAAGGATATGTACACAAAACCGAGGACCCACCCAAACCCCAGGCACACAAAAACGCCCGGCAGAAGCCGGGCGTTTTTGTTAAGACCTGTTTATCGGGCGCGGTAGGTGATGCGCCCTTTGCTCAAGTCGTAGGGCGTCAGCTCAACACGCACCTTGTCACCGGTAAGAATACGAATGTAGTTCTTGCGCATCTTGCCGGAGATATGCGCGGTTACGACGTGCCCGTTTTCCAACTCCACACGAAACATGGTGTTGGGCAGGGTGTCGACGACAGTGCCTTCCATTTCGAAGCTGTCTTCTTTCGACATGCAGTAAAGCCCTCGGTATCCAATGAGTGGCCCGGTGCAAGTGGCGCCAGGCAAAAGCGGCGTGCATTGTGCCCGAAAAATGAGGGTTACGCCAAGGGCTTCAATAAAGAGTGACCCATCTCTGGTTTGTGAGTAGCTCGATAGGGCGGTATTGGGTCTTGTAATTCATCTTCTGGCAGTTCTTTATCCAGTAGCCCAGATAGACCGCATGCAGGCGCAAGCGGGCGGCTTCCGCGATCTGCCACAAAATGGCGTAGCGCCCCAGACTGCGGCGCTCTTCGCCAGGTTCGTAGAAGGTATAAACGGCCGACAAACCGTTGGGCAGCATGTCAGTAACCGCCACTGCCAACAGACGCTTTTCAAGGCGAAATTCAAAGAATCGACAGAATTTCAGGTCTCTCACCAAAAATGTCGAAAATTGTTCTCGGCTCGGGGGAAACATGTCGCCATCGGCATGCCTTTGTTCGATATAGCGCTGGTAAAGATCGAAATATTCTTCGCTGAAGTGTGGTTTGGTGCTGCGCACTTCAATGTCGGCATTGCGTTTGAAAATCCGTTTTTGCTGACGGTTCGGCACAAACAGGTCCACCGGAATGCGCGCGGGCACGCAAGCGCTGCAATTCTGGCAGTGAGGCCTGTACAAATGGTCGCCGCTACGACGAAACCCCATGTCTGACAGATCGGCATACACCTGCACGTCCATCGGCTGGCTGGGGTCCAGAAACAGCGTCGTTGCCTGCTCTTCAGGCAGGTAGCTGCAAGAGTGGGGTTGAGTGGCATAAAACTTAAGCCGCGCCAGCTCTGTCATGATTGCCCCCGAGTTAGAAACCTTTAATCAAGAGTGTATGTCAGCCTGTTGAACTCGCCTAGGCAGCCAGTCGGCGCGATTAGGCTGATCAAGGTGCGCGTGCAGATAGCCTGCAAATTTTTCTCGGGAAATTGGTCGCGCGCCGAAGCTTTGCAAATGACGGGTGTGCATCTGGCAGTCGATCAGCACAAAGCCCCAGGCCTTCAGGTGCTCGACCAAGGTCGCAAAACCGACCTTGGACGCGTTGTCGGCATGGCTGAACATGGATTCGCCAAAAAACAGCTGACCCATGGCGAGCCCGTAGAGGCCGCCCACCATTACGTCGCCATCCCAGACCTCAACGCTGTGGGCGTGTCCGCGCCGGTGAAGCTCTGCGTAGGCTTGCTGGATCGAGCCGGTTATCCAAGTCCCGTCGGCATAGGCCCTAGGCCCTGCACAGGCCCTGATTACGGCGCTGAAATCCTGATCGAAAGTCACCCGGTAGCGCTGCTGGCGCAACAGCTTTGCCAGGCTGCGCGAGACATGCAGTTCATCGGGAAATATCACCGTGCGCGGATCAGGCGACCACCAGAGGATCGGTTGCCCGTCTTCGAACCAAGGGAAGCAGCCGTGGCGATAAGCCTGGATCAGCCGCTCGGGTGACAAGTCGCCGCCTGCAGCCAGCAACCCGTCGGGCTCGCGCAAGGCTTTGGACAGTGGCGGGAAAACCAGGCTGTCTCGCTTGAGCCAGGTCAGCATGGGGTGGGTACTGCGCGGAAGGGGAGGGCGGTTAACGCTCTGGAGCTGCAACTCCGTGCGGTTGGCGTGGTCATAATCGGTCGTTCATTCAAGACTTGTTGCTCCCGAGCTGTAGGGCGTGAAGTGGCGCACTTTGGATCTGTGCCCGGAGGGTTTCAAGGAATTGATTGTTGGGCTATAAAGCGCGCTATAAGTCTTTGTCACAAAAGGTAATGCATGCTCAAATTGAGCGCTTGGCTCACCGCCACGCCCATCGCCTGAGCCGTTTTTTGCTCGACGAGTTCAAATTCAGGCGATTGCTCGCGTTAAACGGTCTGTTTCTTGGCAGGATGCCATCGTGGCATCAGCCGTACAAACCCGTACAATGCCCGCTTGCAGGGCCCGGGTTCAAGGGGCTGTGTTCGACGGGCTGTGTAAGCGGCGATGTTTTTGGCAAGCCGCCAAGTGAGTCGGTTAGAAAGTCCCGTATTGAGTCAGCGGTGCCTCATGTCATGTTGTGCTGAATGTCGCGACCGTGCAGTTCGTATGTAGTCAATCACCTGTTGTTCGCGCTACCGCGCAGGAATAAAAGCGTTTTGAAGAAATCCACCGCAGTACCCACCTCCGTTCCGCTCTGGCGGCAGCAATTGCACTACCGGCTCAAGGAAGGTGCATTGATCGCCTTTGGCGCGCTGTGCCTGTATTTGATGATGGCGTTGCTGACCTACGATCAGAACGACCCCGGCTGGAGCCATACCAGCAGCTCGATCGAAGTCCAGAACGCGGCAGGCCGTGCCGGTGCGTTCTGTGCCGACATCCTGTTCATGGTTCTGGGTTATTTCGCCTACATCTTCCCGCTGCTGCTGGCCGTCAAGGCCTGGCAGGTATTCCGCCATCGCCACGAACCGTGGCAGTGGAGTGGCTGGTTGTTTTCCTGGAGGCTGATCGGCCTGGTGTTTTTGATCCTGGCGGGTGCGGCGCTGGCGCATATTCATTTCCATTTCGCGGCAGGATTTCCCGGTTCGGCCGGCGGTGTGCTGGGCGAAATCCTGGGTGATATGGCCAAAAAGGCCTTGAACATTCAGGGCAGCACCTTACTGTTCATCGCGCTGTTTCTGTTCGGTCTGACAGTTTTTACTGACCTTTCCTGGTTCAAGGTCATGGATGTCACCGGCAAGATCACCCTCGATTTGTTTGAGCTGTTTCAGGACGCTGCCAACAACTGGTGGTCGGCCCGCAATGAACGCAAGCAAATGGTTGCGCAATTGCGGGAAGTCGATGCGCGGGTCAGCGAAGTGGTTGCTCCGGCGACCAGTGATCGTCGCGAACAGGCCAAGGCCAAGGAGCGCTTGATCGAGCGCGAGCAGGCATTGAGCAAACACATGACCGCCCGGGAAACCCATATTCCGGCCGTTATCGCACCTGCGCCCGCCAAGGCCCCGGAGCCAAGCAAGCGTGTGCAGAAGGAAAAGCAGGTGCCGTTGTTTGTCGACAGCGCCGTGGAAGGCACCTTGCCACCCATTTCCATTCTCGACCCGGCAGAAAAGAAACAGCTCAACTACTCACCGGAGTCCCTGGCCGCAGTCGGCCATCTGCTGGAAATCAAACTCAAGGAGTTCGGCGTCGAAGTGTCGGTGGATTCAATCCACCCCGGCCCGGTGATTACCCGTTACGAGATCCAGCCCGCTGCAGGCGTCAAGGTCAGCCGCATTTCCAACCTGGCCAAAGACCTGGCGCGTTCGCTGGCCGTGACCAGCGTGCGGGTAGTGGAAGTCATTCCCGGCAAGACCACCGTGGGTATCGAGATCCCCAACGAAGACCGTCAGATCGTGCGGTTCTCCGAGGTGCTCTCGACCCCGGAATACGACGACGCCAAATCCCCGGTCACCCTGGCCCTGGGTCATGACATCGGCGGCAAGCCGGTGATCACCGATCTGGCCAAGATGCCGCACTTGCTGGTGGCCGGTACGACCGGTTCTGGTAAGTCGGTGGGCGTGAACGCGATGATCCTGTCGATCCTGTTCAAGTCTGGCCCGGAAGACGCCAAGCTGATCATGATCGACCCGAAAATGCTCGAATTGTCGATCTACGAAGGCATTCCGCATCTGCTTTGCCCGGTAGTGACCGACATGAAGGACGCCGCCAACGCATTGCGCTGGAGCGTCGCCGAGATGGAGCGGCGCTACAAGCTGATGGCGAAGATGGGCGTGCGTAACCTGTCCGGCTTCAACCAGAAGGTCAAGGAAGCTCAGGACGCGGGCACACCGCTGGTCGACCCGCTGTATAAGCGTGAAAGCATCCATGACGAAGCGCCACTGCTAACCAAACTGCCGACCATTGTGGTGGTGGTCGACGAATTCGCCGACATGATGATGATCGTCGGCAAGAAGGTCGAAGAGCTGATCGCGCGAATCGCGCAGAAAGCCCGTGCGGCCGGTATCCACCTGATTCTCGCCACCCAGCGTCCATCGGTGGACGTGATCACCGGTCTGATCAAGGCCAACATTCCGACCCGTATGGCGTTCCAGGTATCGAGCAAGATCGACTCGCGGACGATCATTGATCAGGGCGGCGCTGAACAACTGCTGGGCCACGGTGACATGCTGTATATGCCACCGGGCACCAGCCTGCCGATTCGTGTGCATGGCGCCTTCGTGTCCGATGACGAAGTACACCGCGTCGTCGAAGCCTGGAAACTGCGCGGCACACCGGACTACAACGAAGATATTCTGGCTGGCGTCGAAGAGCCCGGCAGTGGCTTTGATGGCGGCAGCAGCGAGGGTGGCGAAGACAGCGAAAGCGATGCGCTCTATGACGAAGCGGTCAAGTTTGTCCTTGAAAGCCGTCGCGCTTCGATCTCCGCCGTGCAGCGCAAGCTCAAGATTGGCTACAACCGTGCCGCGCGCATGATCGAAGCCATGGAAATGGCGGGCGTCGTGACCTCCATGAACACCAACGGCTCGCGTGAAGTCATCGCGCCAGCCCCGATGCGCGACTGACTTACTCCCCTAATCCGGCTCGTCAGCGATCAAGTGCTGGCGAGCTTTCACCGAACTCAATGAGGATTCCCATGCGTCTTATCCGCATGTTGTTGGTAACTGCACTGACCTTTTCGGCGATTCCGGCGCACGCAGACAGCAAAGATGTCGCGCGCCTGACCCAGCTGCTGGAAAAGTCCCAGACCCTGACTGCCCGTTTCTCCCAGTTGACCCTGGACGGCAGCGGCACTCAGTTGCAGGAAACCGCTGGCCAGATGGCTTTGCAGCGCCCTGGGCTGTTCAACTGGCACACCGATGCTCCTCAGGAGCAACTGATGGTTTCCGATGGCAAGAAAGTCTCACTGTGGGACCCTGACCTGGAGCAGGTCACCATCAAGACGCTCGACCAGCGCCTGACCCAGACGCCTGCGCTGCTGCTGTCCGGTGATGTGTCGAAAATCAGTGAAAGCTTTGACATCACGTCCAAGGAAGCCGGTGGCGTGGTGGATTTCGTGCTCAAGCCCAAGACCAAGGACACCCTGTTCGACAGCCTGCGCCTGTCGTTCCGCAACGGCATCATCAATGACATGCAGTTGATCGACAGCGTCGGTCAGCGCACCAATATTCTGTTCACCGGCGTGAAGGCCAACGAGCCGATCGCCGCGAGCAAATTCCAGTTCCAGATCCCGAAAGGCGCTGACGTCATTCAGGAATAAGAGGTTTCAACGGTTGTCCATGGACCTGTTTCGAAGTGAACCGATTGCTCAGCCCCTGGCCGCACGACTGCGTGCGACCAATCTGGATGAGTACGTCGGCCAGGAGCACCTGCTGGCTCACGGCAAGCCTTTGCGTGAGGCACTGGAGCAGGGCGCTCTGCATTCGATGATTTTCTGGGGGCCGCCCGGTGTGGGTAAAACCACCCTGGCGCGCTTGCTGGCGAAAGTCTCGGATGCGCATTTCGAAACCGTTTCTGCGGTGTTGGCCGGGGTCAAAGAGATTCGCCAGGCTGTAGAAGTGGCCAAGCAACAGGCCGGTCAGTACGGCCGCCGGACCATTCTGTTTGTTGACGAAGTGCATCGCTTCAACAAGTCGCAACAGGATGCGTTTCTGCCCTACGTGGAAGACGGAACGCTGATCTTCATCGGCGCTACCACTGAAAACCCTTCGTTCGAACTCAACAACGCGTTGCTGTCCCGGGCGAGGGTCTACGTTCTTAAAAGCCTTGATGAAGCTGCGCTGCGCAAGCTGGTCAATCGGGCGCTGACCGAAGAGCGCGGCCTGGGTCAGCATCGCTTGAGCCTGAGCGATGAAGGCTTTGCCATGCTCATGGCGGCGGCCGATGGTGATGGGCGGCGCATGCTCAATCTGCTGGAGAACGCCTCGGACCTCGCCGAAGACGGCAGCGAAATTGACCTTGAGCTGCTGCAGAGCCTGTTGGGTGACAGTCGTCGTCGTTTCGATAAAGGCGGCGAAGCGTTCTACGACCAGATTTCCGCGCTGCACAAATCCATTCGTGGCTCCAACCCGGATGCGGCCCTGTACTGGTTCGCGCGGATGATCGACGGCGGCTGCGATCCGTTGTACCTGGCCCGGCGCGTGGTGCGCATGGCCAGTGAAGACATCGGCAATGCCGACCCGCGCGCGCTGCCCTTGTGCATGTCGGCCTGGGATGTCCAAGAGCGCCTGGGCAGCCCGGAAGGCGAGCTTGCCGTGGCTCAGGCGATTGTATACCTGGCCTGCGCGCCCAAGAGCAACGCGGTGTACATGGGCTTCAAAACCGCAATGCGCGAAGCCACCGAACACGGTTCTCTGGAGGTCCCGCTGCATTTGCGCAACGCGCCCACCAAGCTCATGAAGCAACTGGGCTACGGCGAAGAATACCGTTACGCCCATGACGAGCCTGATGCTTATGCGGCAGGCGAAGACTACTTCCCGGACGAGTTGGAACCGCGTCATTATTACCAGCCAGTGCCTCGCGGCCTGGAGCTGAAGATTGGTGAAAAGCTCAAGCATCTGGCCGCGCTGGACGCCGCCAGCCCTCGGCAGCGGAGAAAGTAGTGCTTAAAACCATTCTTGCGGTGTCCATTGCGGGCATCGCTGGTACATTATTGCGCTTTGCCGCTGGCACTTGGGTCAGCGCCAATTGGCCGAAGCATTTTTATACGGCAACCTTGGCGGTGAACATCGTCGGTTGCCTGATTATTGGCGTGCTTTACGGGCTGTTTCTGCTGCGCCCGGAAGTGCCCATCGAAATTCGGGCTGGCTTGATTGTCGGCTTTGTAGGGGGTCTGACGACCTTTTCATCCTTTTCACTGGATACGCTGCGCTTGCTGGAAAGCGGGCAGATGCCTCTGGCCCTGGGCTATGCGGGTATCAGCGTATTCGGCGGGCTGCTTGCAACCTGGGTTGGCCTGTCCCTGACCAGACTTTGATAGACGAGAGAACGATATGCTCGATTCCAAACTGTTACGTACTCAACTCCAGGACGTAGCGGATCGCCTGGCGTCCCGTGGCTTCACACTGGATGTAACGCGCATCGAAGCGCTGGAGACCCAGCGCAAGACGGTACAGACCCGTACCGAGCAACTGCAGGCCGAGCGTAATGCCCGTTCCAAATCCATTGGTCAGGCCAAGCAGCGCGGCGAAGACATCGCACCGTTGATGGCTGACATCGACCGTATGGCCGAAGAACTCACCAACGGCAAGAAAGAGCTCGATGGCATTCAGTCCGAACTGGACGCGATGCTGCTGAGCATGCCGAACCTGCCTCACGAATCGGTGCCGGTTGGCGCTGACGAAGACGGCAACGTCGAAGTGCGCACCTGGGGTACGCCAGCCGCGTTCGACTTCCCGGTTCAGGACCATGTCGCGCTGGGCGAAAAGTTCGGCTGGCTGGATTTTGAAACTGCCGCCAAGTTGTCCGGCGCTCGCTTTGCCCTGCTGCGCGGCCCGATTGCCCGCCTGCATCGCGCATTGGCGCAGTTCATGATCAACCTGCACATCAATGAGCACGGCTACGAAGAAACCTACACGCCGTATCTGGTTCAGGCGCCTGCTCTGCAGGGCACTGGCCAGTTGCCGAAATTCGAGGAAGATCTGTTCAAGATTTCCCGCGAAGGCGAGGCGGATCTGTACCTGATCCCGACCGCTGAAGTGTCCCTGACCAACATCGTGTCTGGTGAAATCCTCGACGCGAAACAGCTGCCACTCAAGTTCGTTGCCCATACCCCGTGCTTCCGCAGCGAAGCCGGTGCATCGGGCCGCGATACTCGCGGCATGATCCGTCAGCATCAGTTCGACAAGGTCGAGATGGTACAGATCGTCGAGCCGGAAAAATCCATGGAAGCCCTCGAAGGCCTCACCGCCAATGCCGAGCGCGTCCTGCAATTGCTGGAGCTGCCTTATCGCGTTCTCGCACTGTGCACCGGTGACATGGGTTTCAGCGCCGTCAAAACCTACGACCTCGAAGTATGGGTGCCGAGCCAGGATAAATTCCGAGAAATTTCTTCCTGCTCCAACTGCGGTGACTTCCAGGCGCGTCGTATGCAAGCACGCTGGCGTAACCCGGAAACCGGCAAGCCGGAACTGGTCCACACCTTGAACGGTTCGGGCCTGGCGGTTGGCCGCACACTGGTAGCGGTGCTGGAAAACTACCAGCAGGCTGACGGCTCGATCCGTGTGCCAGAAGTGCTCAAGCCGTACATGGGTGGCCTTGAGGTCATCGGTTAAATGGAATTTCTGCCGCTGTTCCACAACCTGCGTGGCAGCCAAGTGCTGGTCGTGGGCGGTGGCGAGATCGCGCTGCGCAAATCCCGCCTGATCGCCGAAGCCGGTGCGATCCTGCGAGTGGTTGCACCCGAGATCGAGCCACAACTACGCGAGCTGGTCGAGAAAAGTGGCGGTCAACTGATTCTGCGCGGTTACAACGCTAGTGATCTGGACAGTTGCGTGCTGATCATCGCCGCCACCGACGACGAACCCCTCAACGCGCAGGTGTCTCAGGACGCCAAGCAGCGTTGCGTGCCGGTCAACGTCGTCGATGCGCCTGCGTTGTGCAGCGTGATTTTCCCGGCCATCGTTGATCGTTCACCGTTGGTCATTGCCGTTTCCAGCGGTGGTGATGCGCCGGTTCTGGCGCGGCTGATCAGGGCCAAGCTTGAGACCTGGATCCCGTCGACATACGGCCAATTGGCCGGGCTGGCGGCGCGTTTTCGGTCTCAGGTGAAGAACCTGTTTCCGGACGTGACCCAGCGTCGCGCCTTCTGGGAGGAAGTGTTTCAGGGGCCCATCGCTGATCGTCAGCTGGCCGGGCAGGGCGCGGAAGCTGAGCGTCTGTTGATTGCCAAGATCGCAGGCGATGCACCCCATGCGCCGGGCGAGGTGTATCTGGTGGGCGCAGGGCCGGGTGATCCTGATCTGCTGACCTTCAAGGCACTTCGCCTGATGCAGCAGGCCGATGTGGTGTTGTATGACCGCCTGGTTGCGCCGACCATTCTCGACCTGTGCCGCCGTGATGCGGAGCGTATCTACGTCGGCAAGCGCCGGGCTGAGCATGCACTGCCACAGGATCAGATCAACCAGCAGTTGGTAGATCTGGCCAAGCAAGGCAAGCGTGTGTTGCGACTCAAGGGCGGTGATCCGTTCATTTTCGGTCGTGGCGGCGAAGAAATCGAAGAGCTGGCCGCTCATGGGATTCCGTTTCAGGTCGTGCCAGGGATTACCGCTGCCAGTGGTTGCGCTGCGTACGCCGGTATTCCGCTGACCCACCGCGACCATGCGCAGTCGGTGCGTTTCATCACCGGGCATTTGAAAGACGGCACCACTAACCTGCCTTGGAATGACCTGGTTGCGCCTGCGCAAACCCTGGTGTTCTACATGGGGCTGATCGGGTTGCCGGTCATTTGTGAGCAGCTGATCAAGCATGGTCGATCAGCCGATACCCCGGCCGCGTTGATTCAGCAGGGCACGACTTCCAGTCAGCGAGTGTTTACCGGGACGTTGGCCGATCTGCCGCGGATGGTCGCGGAGCATGAAGTTCATGCGCCCACCTTGGTGATCGTCGGAGAAGTGGTGCAGTTGCGTGAGAAGCTGGCCTGGTTTGAAGGTGCTCAGGCAACAGTCTGAATCACCCATTACTCACTAAACAATGGCTTTTATGTACGATCGAACTCTCATAAAAAAAACATAAACGTTTGATTTGAAAATGTTTTTTTGTGGGAGCGAGCTTGCTCGCGAAGAGGTCGGTACTCTCAAGCATCTATCTAATCTGCAACACCGTCTTCGCGAGCAAGCTCGCTCCCACAGGTCCTCCGTTTGCTGTGCGGCGGGGGATCTTCCTGCAGACAGCTCGTCTTGTCAGGAAACAAAAACGCTTACGCTACGGTTTTAGTCCAGATACCCCGGCCAGTCAGCCGCTGGCGATCATGGGCTTTATCCAATACCTGCAGCGGCCCTTTAGGCACGATACCGGTCGGGTTGATGGTCGCGTGGCTGGCGTAGTAGTGATGCTTGATGTGTTGGAAATCCACCGTTTCAGTAACGCCGCGCCACTGGTACAGCTCCAGCAGCCAGTTGCTCAGGTTCGGGTAGTCCGAGATCCGCCGCAGATTGCACTTGAAGTGGCCGTGATAAACCGCATCGAAACGCACGATGGTGGTGAACAGGCGGATATCCGCTTCGGTCAGGTATTCGCCCGTCAGATAGCGCTTCTCCCCCAGCAGGTTTTCCAGCACGTCCAGCTCGGCAAACACGTCGTCGAAAGCCTCTTCGTAAGCGCCCTGCGACGTGGCAAAACCTGCGCGATAGACACCGTTGTTCACTGCGGGGTAGATGCGATCATTGAGCTGATTGATCGATTGCTGGAGGTCGGTCGGGTAAAGGTCCAGTCGATTGCCGGTCAAATCGTCAAAGGCGCTGTTAAACATGCGGATGATTTCCGCTGATTCATTGCTGACGATGCGTTGCAGTTTCTTGTCCCACAATAGCGGCACCGTGACACGGCCAGTGTAATCAGCCGTATCCGCCAGATAACGCTGGTAGAGGAATTGGTGGTTGTCCAGTGGGTCGCCGCTGGAGCCCTTCTCGAGATCGAAGGTCCAGCCGTTCTCACGCATCAGCCAGCTGACAACCGAAACGTCAATCAGGCTTTCGAGGCCTTTGAGTTTGCGGTAAATCAGCGTGCGATGAGCCCACGGGCAAGCCAGTGAGACATACAGGTGATAGCGTCCGGCCTCGGCCTTGAAACCGCCTTCACCCGATGGGCCCGGTTGGCCGTCAGCGGTGATCCAATTGCGGCGCTGCGCCTGCTCGCGCTGGAATGCCCCGTCCTTGCTGCTTTCGTACCACTGGTCATGCCAGCGTCCCTCGACCAGAAGGCCCATATTCGACTCCAAAGTAGGTGCAGATGTGCTTTGGAGAGGAGTCTAAGCCGATTCGTTCGAACAAATAGCGCAAAGGTTGGGGGCTAACAATCGGTCAGATCGATAGGTTTCGATTTTTCCAGAACAACTCTGCCTGCGCGAAAGCCTCTTCCCGAGGCAGGTCCAAGCCACGCAAGGCCAACGCCATGGTGGAAATCAGCGCCAACTGCGGATAGCTGTCCTGGACTTCGCCTTTCCACAAGGCCACCAACTGCTGAGGGTCAAGCGTGGCCGGTTTCACGTGGCGGCGGTCGGACAGCGCTGGCCATTCTTCATCCCAGGGTTGGCCATCGGTGGTGCCGTAGAGATGGCTGATGGTGTCCGGGTTGATTTCCACTTCGCCGCCGTCGCCCTTGATCACGATCGTGTGGTTGCCCAGCAAGCCACTGGCATCGCGGTGCACGCCCTGATAACCGGGGTGGAAAATGCTTTGCAGGCCGCAGCGGGCGTTTAGCGGGTTGAGAATCCTGGCCAGCGAATGAATCGGCGAGCGCAGACCGAGGATATTGCGCAGATCGATCATGCGCTGCAACTGAGGTGCCCAGTCCCCCAGCGGAATAAACGCCAGATTCTGCTGCTCAAGGGCTTGCTCTACCGCCTGCCAGTTACGGCACAGGGGAATGCCCAGCAGATCCAGCAATTGCTCGCTGTAAAGACGCCCGGCAGTGTGTGCGCCGCCGCCATGCATCAGGACTTTCACGCCGTTTTGCGCCAGGCATTTAGCAGCGAGCAGATACCACGGCAAATGACGCTTTTTGCCGGCATAAGTAGGCCAGTCGATGTCGACCTGCAACTGCGGTGCGTTCAGGCGCTCGCGCACGGCTTCAGTAAAACCCGCCAACTCCTCGGCGCTTTCTTCCTTGTGGCGCAGCAACATCAGGAAAGCGCCCAGCTGGGTGTCTTCGACTTTTTCGTCGATGAGCATGCCCATGGCTTCCCGTGCTTCTTCGCGGGTCAGGTTGCGGGCGCCGCGTTTGCCTTTGCCAAGGATGCGAACGAACTGGGCAAACGGATGCTCGGCAGGGGTTTCGGTGACGAGAGGGGCGTAGTCATTCATATGCAATTGGTCGGCTTGGGCAGGCCCGCCAGCTTGGCGGCGAGTTTGGCGGGAGTGCCGTTGAACAGGCGGTTGAGGTGCATGCTGTTGCCTTTTTCCGGGCCGAGCTTCAATGCCGTGTACTTGATCAAAGGCCGGGTGGCGGGGGATAGCTGGAACTCGGCGTAGAAGTCACGCAGCGTATGCAGAATCTCGACGTGCTCCGCACTCAGCTCAATGCCTTCCTGGATTGCAAGGGCATGGGCTACCGGCAACGACCACTCCTCAAGATCATCGAGAAAGCCATCCTTATCCAGGGCAATGCTGCGTCCATCGACGTTCAGGTGCTTCATAGCCACGTGTTGACTCTGTCATAGCGAATCGAGAGTTCGACAAAGCCTGGGTAATCCACGGATTTGGCCCAGCCTGGCAGGGTAACGTTACGGGCCTGCGCATCCTCGCTCAGGACATAAAGTTCGAGGCGTCCGGCGCGATCTTCCAGCGCCTTCAGCGGGGCAGTGGCCTGAGCCAGCGCGTAAGTGGCGTCGCCGCACAGCAACAGGGCGTCTTTATTGCCCAGCAGGCGCAGGCAGCTGGTCAGGCGGCTGTCGGCGAAGGGGGAGTGGGATAGAACGTGCAAGGTCGCCATTAGAGAGTGATCACGTGGTCGTAACGGTCAATGAGTTCAGAAATGTCCTGCTCCTGGGGGAGCTGCCGGATATCCAGATTCAGGTTGCCGGGAAACATCCCGCGCTCCGCCAGGCTTTTTCCGCAGGCGTAGATGTCCTCGACACCAAACATCTCCAGCGCCTTGAGGTTCGCGGTCAGGTCTTTCTGTTGCAGCGCCGTCGGCGTTTGCGACTGCGAGAGCTGGAACACGCCGTCGTCCATGAACAGCAGCCCGATCGGCAGATCAAAAGCGCCGCCCGCCAGGACGATGTCCAGTGACTCGCGGGCGCTCAATCCTGACCAGGGGGCTTGACGGCTGATCACCAGCAGTGATTTGGCCATTTCATTGCCCCCCAAAGCAGATAAGACGGTCGGCTGACTGCGCTGCATCGTGCAACTGGCCCAGCCCGGAGAGCTCCCATGAGTCCGAAAGATTGGCAGCAGGCTTCTGATAGCGCTGCGCTTCTTCTTCGTTCAGCACACCACGGCGCAGGGCTGCGGCGATGCAGACAACGCCGTCCAGCTGATGCGCCCCGATGAAATCCTGCCATTGCGCGGCGATATCCTGTTCATCCTGAGGCGCAACGATGTTGCCCGAGGCGCTGTGGACGCCATCCTGATAAAAAAACAGACGCACAATCTCATGACCCCCGGCCAAAACCGCCTGGGCGAACAGAAGCGCCCGGCGAGAGGAGGGAGCATGGGCAGCGGAAAACACGGCAATGGCAAACTTCATGGGCTGCTCTTCAGGAAAACTCTGGCAATGATAAAGAATTCAAAAGCTATAGACAGCAAAAAGCCCGCTAAGCGGGCTTTTTGTTGAAGCGGTACGGCTTATCAGTCGTCGCGGCTCATGATGCCGAAGATCTGCAACAGGCTGATGAACAGGTTGTAGATCGATACATACAGGCTGATGGTCGCCATGATGTAGTTGCGCTCACCGCCGTGAATGATCGCGCTGGTCTGGAACAGAATGCAGACCGACGAGAACAGCACGAAACCTGCGCTGATCGCCAACTGCAGCCCGCTGATCTGGAAGAACATGCTCGCCAGAACTGCCGCCAGCAGGACGAAGAAGCCAGCAGTGATGAAGCCGCCGAGGAAGCTCATGTCCTTGCGGGTGATCAGCACGTAAGCCGACAGACCGCCGAACACCAGGGCCGTCATCGCGAAGGCCGAGCTGACAACTTCAGCGCCGCCCTGCATACCCAGGTAGCGGTTGAGGATCGGGCCGAGCAAAAAGCCCATGAAGCCGGTCAGGGCAAAAGCCGACACCAGACCCCACGCCGAATCGCGCAGTTTGTTGGTGAGGAAGAACAGACCGTAGAAACCGATCAGTACGACGAAAATGTTCGGGTAGCCGACGCGCATTTGCTGAGAGACGTAAGCCATCACGCCGCTGAAAGCCAGGGTCAGGGCCAGAAGACCGTATGTGTTGCGCAGGACGCGGCTAACCTCTAGCTGATCGGCCTGCACGCCGTTATTAACTGCGTAATCCTGTTCGCGCATGGCGAAACTCCTAGTGGTTGAAATGTTGAGTTGCAAAGATCATAACAGACGGCCTGAAATCAGCCACCTAGAGAGTTTGACAGCGTGTTTCATTCCGGTATTATGGCGCCCGCAATGCAAACGGAAGTATGGCCGAGTGGTTTAAGGCAGCAGTCTTGAAAACTGCCGACTGTAACAGGTCCTAGAGTTCGAATCTCTATGCTTCCGCCATCTTAGATACGACAAAGCCCTGATTATTCAGGGCTTTGTCGTTTTTGGGGGTTGGTGGGAAATTTTCGTTTAGTTAGGAAAAAACGTCCGCGATTCCCTCCCCATGCCTGAACATAACGCGCCGTTCAACCAATTTGACTCGCCGACTCCGGCACCGATTTTGGCCTGCGACTGCGCGTCAACTGGTACGCAATCGCCAACCAGACAAACCACCCCGGCATGACCATCAAGGCAATACGGGTGTCCGGTCTCAGGGCCAGCAGGCACAGCACAAAGCCCATGAACGCGAGTGACAACCAGGCCATCGGTACGCCGCCGGGCATTTTGTACGAGGATTTCGCGTGAAGCTCGGGGCGTTTTTTGCGATAGGCGATGTAGGACGCGAGGATGGTCGACCAGGTGAAGATCACCAGAATCGCTGACACCGTAGAGACGATGGTGAACGCAGTCATGACTTCCGGGACGATGAACAGCACCATGACGCCAATCAGCATCAGGAACGTGGTGAACGCCAGACTCAGCAACGGCACGCTATTGCCCGATAGCTTGCGGAAAATGCCCGGAGCGTTGTCCTGGTTGGCGAGCCCGAACAGCATGCGGCTGGAGGAAAATACGCCGCTGTTGGCCGATGACGCTGCCGATGTCAGTACCACGAAGTTGACGATGCCCGCTGCTGCAGGGAAGCCTGCCACCAGGAAGAGTTCGACAAAGGGGCTTTTGACGGGCGAAACCTGTTGCCAGGATGTCACGGCAATAATGCAGCTCAATGCCAACACATAGAACAGGATGATTCGCAGCGGTATCGAGTTGATTGCCTTGGGCAGCGTCTTCTCGGGTGATCGGGTTTCTGCCGCTGCGGTGCCAATCAGCTCGGTCCCGGCAAATGAGAACACCGCCATCTGAAATCCAGCGAAGAAGCCCAGCACGCCGTTAGGGAACGCTGCCTGCTTATCCACCAGATGACTCAGCGATGCGGTAACGCCACTGGGGGAAACAAAGGAGCTGGCAATCAGCACCATGCTGACGCCGATAAGCGCCACGACGGCGATGATCTTGATGATCGCGAACCAGAACTCCACTTCACCGAAGAGCCTGACCGTCAGCACGTTCAATGCAAACAGCGTCGCGAGCATCCCGATGGCTGGTATCCAGGCAGGTAAATCAGGAAACCAGTACTGGAAAAAACCGCCAACGACGACTGCGTCGCCGATCACCGCAACGCTCCAGCTCAGCCAGTACGACCAGCCGAGAAAGAAGGCTGCCCGAGGGCCGAGGTAGGCTCCGGCAAAGTCGGCAAAGGTTTTGAAGTTCAAGTTGGAAAGCAGCATTTCGCCCATGGCACGCATGACGAAGTAAACGAACAGACCAATGATCATGTAGATGAGGACGATCGAGGTGCCGGAGAGGGCAATGATCTTCCCGGAGCCCATGAATAACCCCGTGCCAATGGCCCCTCCCATGGCCATTAACTGAATGTGACGATTGCTGAGCGTGCGCTGCAGCGCAGGCTGTTCAATCAGCTCTGAGGAACTTGATTTCATTGCAAAACCTCTTGATTTTATGTTTTTGAGTTTTGGCAGGAAAGTGAACGTCTAGCGTTGTTGTTCGGTATGCAGTGGCTAGTGACGGCGTTGTTCTGGCTGGAGGTGAGCGCCCCTCGGTACGTTGCCTGGGGGCATCACCCTCAGGTCAGCTGGCGGTGCGCAGATGCGCGGCTTTGGTCGGCTGCAGATCAAGCAGCTGGTAGAGGTTTTTGATGTTTTCCGGCTGCGGCACCAAGTGGATATGCTTGCCAACCTGATGTTCTTGCGCCATGGCGTGCACATAGCGCAGTGAGGAGAAATCCTCCAGCGCGAAGCCCACCGAGTCGAACACCGTGACCTGTTCGTCACTCTCGCGGCCCTGAACGTCGCCTTGCACAATCCGGAAAAACTCGACCACGGGTGAGTCAGCCTCCAACTGCTGGATATCGCCTTCAATCCGCGTTTGAGGTTCAAACTCCACGATCACCCGGGCGTTGCGCAGGATGTCGGCGTGCAGTTCGGTTTTACCTGGGCAGTCGCCGCCGACGGCATTGACATGCATGCCGGGCTCGATCATGTCGGGGGTCAGAATCGTTGCATAAGCTTTGTCGGCGGTAACCGTGGTGACGATGTGCGCGCCCTTGACCGCTTCGTTTACCGAGTTGGCAACAATCACGTCAATTTCAGGGAACGCCGCCAGGTTCTGCTTGAGCTTGAGTGACGCGTCGCGGTCAATGTCGAAGATGCGGATTTCGTTGATGGCGAGCATTTCATGGAAGGCCAGCGCCTGAAATTCGCTCTGGGCACCGTTGCCGATGATTGCCATCGACCTGGCACCGGGGCGGGCCAGAGAACGCGCAACCAGTGCCGAGGTGGCAGCCGTGCGCACAGCCGTGGTGAGCGTCAATTCGCTGAGCAGGGTGGGAAAGCCACTGTGCACATCGGCCAGCAGACCGAACGCCATGACGGTCAGCAAATTCCTCTGACCATTGTCCGGGTGGCCATTTACGTACTTGAACGAATACTGTTGGCCATCGTCGGTAGGCATCAACTCGATCACACCGTCTGCGGAGTGATTGGCCGTGCGCGGCGACTTATCAAACTGCGCCCAGCGCAAATAGTCTGCTTCGATGTAAGTCGCCATCTCACGGATTGCCCGGCGGATGCCAACCTTGGCGAACAGGCGTGCGGCATCATCGACATCTATAAAAAGAGTCATGTTTTTATTCTCCAATCCAGTCATTGAACGTTTAAAAGCGGGGATCCTCAGGCGCGTTTGCTCTCGAAACCGTGCAGGACGTTCACCGCGTTGATCCCAATCTCGTCCACCATGTAGCCGCCTTCCATCACAAAGAGAGTGGGGCAGCCCACGCTGGCGATCAGCTCGCCCATCGCGATGAAGTCCTGGCTTTCCAGCAGGAAGTGGCTAATGGGGTCGTCCTTGAAGGTGTCCACGCCCAGTGAGATCACCAGGACTTCAGGCGCGAATGGCTGAAGTTTCTTGCAGGCATGCAGCAGGGCGTTGCGATAGCTTTCCCACGACGTGTTTTTCGGCAGCGGGTAGTTGAGGGTGTAACCTTCGCCGCGACCGGCGCCGGTTTCGCTGCTGAAGCCCGAGTAGTACGGATAGGACACGGTCGGTTCGCCGTGCAGCGACACGAACATCACGTCATCGCGGTCGTAAAAAATGTTCTGGGTGCCGTTGCCATGATGAAAATCGACGTCCAGTACTGCGACACGCTTTGCGCCTTGGGTAATCGCCTGCTGCGCGGCAATCGCCGCGTTATTGAGGTAGCAATAACCCCCCATGTACTCACGCGCCGCGTGGTGGCCCGGCGGACGACAAAGAGCGAATGCGCTGTCGTGGCCTTCATCGATAAGCGCCAGACCTGTCAGTGCAATGTCGGCACTGGTCTTGACGGCTTGCCAGGTGGTGGCGGTGATCGGTGAGCCGGCATCCATGGCGTAGAAACCGAGCTTGCCGTCGATGAACGTCGGCACTTGATCGTTGGCCAGATCCCGCACGGGCCACACCAGTGGCAACGCGTCGTGGGTGCGTCCTGTTGCGGACCACTCTGCCCAAGCGCTTTCCAGAAAGCTCACGTAGCGTTCGCTGTGGGCGTTGACGTAGCACGATCGGTCAAACACGCGAGGCTCGACGATCTGCCCAAGGCCGACTTGCTTGACGCGGTTGTGGACGGTGTCGGCCCGGCTGGGTTGCTCGAACGACGGCTTGAGCACACCGTCTTTCAATTCGGTGCCGTGGTGCAAACGGTGGGAATCACTAAAAACTGTAAACATTCTGCGCATCCGTTAATGTGAGCCAGTGCAAATATTCTGTTCTGGTCGGGACGCGCTTTCTTTGCTTTGTTTTCAGGTTTAGGCAGATTTATCGGGCGATATGACTCAGGATCTACGAAATGAAGAAAAATATATCCAAGCGTATCAGTCTCGATGAGACCGACCTGGCGATCCTCGAGTTACTGCAGGAGGATGCCAGCGTCTCCAACGCTGAACTCAGTGAGCGCCTCTCATTGAGCCTCACGCCGTGCTGGCGGCGGCGCAAGAGAATGGAGGAGGCGGGAGTGATCAAGGGCTATCAAGCGAACCTTGATCGCAGAATGCTGGGGCTGGACATCATGGCGTTTGTGCACATCCGCTTCTCCACCCACGCGGACCACGCACCGGATGCTTTCGAGGCCGTGATTGCCCAACTGCCAGAGGTGTTGGCCTGCCACAAGATCACGGGAGACGCTGATTACGTGCTCCAGGTCCTGGCAGAGGATCTAGACAGCTACAGCGACTTTATCGAACAGGTGCTCAGGCGGCAGGTCGGTATCGCCTCGATTCAGTCGAGCCTGGCGTTGCGCGAGATCAAGACCGGTAGTCGTATTGCCATACCCAAATTGAGCAAGGAGTGAGGTGTAGTGTGTTTTCCGATGTCAGGCCAGCGAGGTTCCTGAGGTATCAGAATCAGCCGCTTCCACTTTGCGTCAACGTCGTTACCCAAGGTTCGACACATTTAAAGTTTCTTATTCACGACACAGGAATTACCCGATGAAAGCTTTCCAGATAGGTGCTCAGAATGGCGTGGACTCGCTGACCGCCACCACTCGCTCCGAACTGTTCGCCGGGGCGGGTGAGGTTGTTATCGCGCCTCGCCTTGTGAGTCTCATCAGTCGAGACGTCCAGATTCTGCGAGGCGTCTATGGCCCCCTTCAGTCACCCGAACGTATCCCGGTGTCCGAAGGTGTGGGGGAGGTTGTTGAGGTCGGCGAAGGTGTCGATGAATTCAAACCAGGTGACCGAGTCATCTGCGGCCATTTTCCCAACTGGTTGGACGGTGAGTTTCGGGCTGACGTTTTCAGCCATGATGTCGGCGTCAGCCACGATGGCTGGCTTGCTGAAAAAATTGTGCTCCCGGCGGCGGCATTGATCCGCGTTCCGCAAGCATTGATGGATAAAGACGTCGCCGCACTCGCGTCAGCCGGGCTTACCGCCTGGAATGCTCTGGTTGAGGTGTGCAAGGTCAAGCCAGGCGAACTTGTTCTGTGTCTGGGCACTGGGGGCGTGTCGTTGGCAGCATTGAAGATCGCCAAGGTCTTGGGCGCGCGGGTTGCGATGACTTCTTCAAGCGATGAGAAGCTGGAGTTTGTCCGCCAGCTTGGAGCAGACATCACTGTCAATTACCGCACCCACCCTGACTGGGCTGCACAGTTGATGTCGCAGACCGGCAACGCAGGTGCCGACGTCATCATCGAGACCGGCGGTCAAGACACCCTGGGGCAATCCATCGCGGCAGCGGCGGTGAATGGGCGCATTGCTGTCATCGGCGTAAGCCCTGGGCAGAAGTCGCCAATACCTGACTATCTCTCGCTCATCCTGAAAAACGTGACAATCCGGGGCATCGCCAACGGCAACCGGAAAATGTTCAAGGACCTTCTGCGCGCCATCGAAGTGAACGGCATTCAGACCGTCGTCGCCAAAACCTTCAAGTTCGACAACGCGCCCGACGCGTATGCCTATTTCGCCGCTGCAAAGCATATTGGCAAGGTGCTGATCGAGTTCGATCACCGCTGAGCCGACAATCATCGTTGGCGCGGCCGATCTGATGGCCGCGCTCGTTGACGGCGTGTCAAATAACCCGCATATTTCTGCTCGATTTAGCTCGTTTGTGAGCGTTTATGCAGGGTTCAACGCTATGACTTCCCCATTTGAAGTGCTTCCAGGCGAACGCCAGCGCATGATCCAGGAACGTCTGGGTCGTTACGGCCGGGTGATCGCCACTGAGCTGGCCAGCGAGTTCGGCGTGTCCGAGCATTCCATACGACGTGATCTGGGCGGTCTTGCAGCTGCGGGCCTGTGTAAGCGGGTATACGGCGGCGCGATCCTGATGCGTGAGTCAGAGGATCCGCTGGAAGTTCGCGTTCTTCAGGATTGGTCGCGCAAGGGCAGTCTTGGGCAGGCTGCGGCGGCATTTTTGACCGCGGGGCAACATGTATTCATTGACGCTGGTTCAACGAATACGGCGATCGCCTGTGCAATTGACCCGCAATTGCCGTTGACGGTGACGACCAACTCGCCATTGATTGCCGTCCAGTTGATGACGCTGAAACACGTCGAAGTCGTTCTCCTGGGGGGCCGCGTACACCCCGTGACAGGCGGCGTGACGGGTTTGAGGGCCGTCCAGCAGCTGCGGCAATTCAACTTTGACTGCTGCTATATCGGCGCCTGCGCCATTGACCCTGACAATGGCGTAATGGCGTTTGAGCTAGAGGACGCCGACTTCAAACGTGCCGTCGTCGCGGCGAGTGGTCAGGTGATTGTCGCTGTAACCAACGAAAAGTTGTCCAGCGTCGCCCATTATCAAGTGGCGCAATGTTCCGAAGTTGCAGCGCTGGTGGTCGAGCACGATGCGCCACGGGAAAGGCTGGAGCCTTTTCTGACGCGGATCTCCACTGTCGCGACTGCACGTAAAGACAGCTAGCCAACCGACCAGGGCTTCAACGCAGGGTTGATTCGCACCCGGGCTGACGACGGTTCGCGAAGGCTGCTCGAAACCAACGTCACTCAGGTACGACTGCCGTGCTACCTTGCGCGCCCATTATTCAGACAAGGAGGTCGCAGTGCGTACCCTTAACGTTTTCGCCATTCTCGCCGTATCGGTTCTGGCATCCGGCTGCAGCATCAAGCAAGTGGTTGAGCCCGCCATGCTGTCCGCCAACACGTCACCGGAAATCTGCCTGATCCCGGCCGAGGGTCTTCGTGAAGGTTTCAACACCACCTACACCGCGCAACTTCAAAAGAAAGGCTTTCAGACCCGACAACTCTCACCCGGCAGCAACCCGTCCAGTTGCCACCTGTCCACGACCTACATCGGGACCTGGAGCTGGGATCTGGCCCTTTATATGAGCTATGCGGACATTCGTGTATTCGAAGAGGGCAAGCAGATCGGTCGCGCCGAGTATGATTCGCGATACGGCGGCGGTCGAGTGATCGACAAGTTCATCAATGCCGAAAAGAAAATCACCGAGATGACCGATCTGCTGTTTCCTGCCGGGGCCAATGGCGTGAAGGGCGCGCAGGCTTACTGAGTCAGCAAACATGCGTCCGTCGAACCGGCTTTAGCCGGGAAGGCGGCAGTCGTGCCTACGCGTATGCACCTTGCGCAGCACTATCACCCGCCATAAACCGGATAATCAACATAGCCTTCGCCAGTGCCGCCATAGACCGTGGCCGGGTTCAGTTCGTTGAGCGGCCAGTCATTGGCGATGCGCGCGGGCAGGTCGGGGTTGGCCATGAACGGACGACCGAACGCGACGAAATCTGCCAGCCCGGAGTCCAGCAATTGGGCGCCTGATGTGGCGTTGTAGCGGCCGGCGTAGATGATTGCTCCACTGAACGTGCTGCGCACCGCCTGACGGAAGGTGAGCGGCATGGCGGGCGCATTGTCCCAGTCGGCTTCGGCGATGGACAGGTAGGCGATGCCCACGTCTTCAAGCACCTTGATTGCCTGGATGTAAGTGGTGTGCGGATCTTCCTCGACCATGCCCAGGTAGGTTCGCGCTTCATCGGTGGTGGTGAACAGCGGGGCGAAACGCACGCCGACTTTATCCTTGCCGATACATTCAGCAACACCGGCCACCACTTCACGCAGAAAACGCAGACGGTTATCCAGAGACCCGCCGTATTGATCAGTGCGCAGGTTGCTGTGGGCGGAGATGAACTGGTTCACCAGATACCCATTGGCGCAGTGCAGTTCGATCCCGTCGAATCCGGCTTCCATCGCGTTGCGCGCAGCCTGGATATACAGCTGAACCAGTTCCTGGACTTCGTCGGTGCTCAGCGCGCGAGGCGCGGACGGCGGGACCAGCGCGCCGCTGCCTGGGGACGTTTCGATGAACACGCTGACCCGATCAGTGGCCACGGCCGAGGCGGACACTGGCGCGCCACCCTCAGGTTGCAGGGCGGTGTGGGAGACGCGGCCGACGTGCCAGAGCTGCGCGAAAATCACGCCATCGACGGCATGGACCGCCTCGGTGACGATGCGCCATCCGGCGATCTGTTCGGCAGTGTGGATGCCCGGCGTCCATGCGTAGCCCTGGCCACGAGGCTCGATCTGCGTGCCTTCGGTGACCAGCAAGCCAGCACCGGCGCGCTGTTGGTAATACTCGGCCATCAGCTCATTGGCGACGTTGCCGGGCTGAGTGCTGCGCTGGCGGGTGAGAGGTGGCAGCACGATGCGGTTCTTGAGGGTGTGCTGGCCGAGTTTGGCGGGGGTGAAGTAACTGCTGTTGTTCATGGAGTACCTTGCGTTGAGCTTTATTAGACCAGTCGACTAATTTTTGCGGCAAAAAAAACCGTGCACGACGTACACGGTTTTCCCATGCCTGCTATGTGACGCGTTCAGCTACGTGGATCAGGCGAGCATCTTCAACAGTTGCGCGGCCACGGCAGCGGAGCTGGCAGGGTTCTGGCCGGTCACCAGTTGCCCGTCGGTCACCACGTAAACCTGCCAGTCGCCGACCTTGGAATAGCTACCGCCCAGGCGCTGAAATTCGTCCTCAATCAGGAACGGCACCACATCGGTCAGGCCCACGGCGGCTTCTTCGCCATTGGTGAAGCCGGTCACTTTGCGATTCTGGATCAGCGGTTTGCCGTCCTGACCAAGCACGTGGCGCAACACACCTGGCGCGTGGCAGACAAAACCGTGGGGCTTGTTGGCGCGATCAAAGGCCTGGATCAGTGCGATGGAGTGCTTGTCTTCGGCCAGATCCCAGAGCGGACCGTGGCCACCTGGATAGAACACTGCATCGAACTGATCGGCGCTGACATCAGTCAAAAGCCCCGTGTTGGCCAGAGCCTGCTGTGCAGCAGGGTCATTGCGGAAACGATCGGTTTCAGCGGTCTGGGCATCGGGCTCGTCACTTTTCGGGTCCAGAGGCGGTTGACCCCCGGCTGGCGAGACCAGCGTCACTTCTGCGCCGGCGTCCTTGAAGGCGTAGTAGGGGGCGGCGAACTCTTCAAGCCAGAAGCCGGTTTTCTTGCCGGTGTTACCGAGTTGATCGTGAGAAGTCAGAACCATCAAGATTTTCATTAGAGCACCCTGGGTTGGTTGGCCGCGGCGATGTGCAGGAGTTGGCTCATCGTCAGCAACCGTGGAAGAGGTTGTCGGGACGCAGAATAGATTCAATTAGACCAGTCGTCTAGGATTTTTTTCATTGAAGGTTTTTTCAGGCAGCTGTGGCAAACTCTCGTCTCTTCGAAATATACGACTGGTCTATTGTTTGGTACTGCGCCCGTGAAACCGACTTACGACGATACCCGCCAACATTTGCTTGATACCGGCCACCGGATGATGGCCGAGAAAGGTTTCACCAGTGTTGGCCTGAACGAAATCCTGCAAACCGCGGGTGTGCCCAAGGGCTCGTTCTATCACTACTTCAAATCCAAGGAGCTGTACGGCCAGGCTTTGCTGGAGGATTACTTCGTCGGCTACCTGGCGGACATGGAGCGTCGCCTGACCCTGGCGGATCTGAATTCGGCTGAACGCCTGATGGGCTATTGGCAGGGATGGCAAGACCGCTGCGTGTTGGGCGAGTACGGCGATGAATGTCTGGTGGTCAAACTCAGCGCCGAAGTGGCCGATCTCTCCGAGACCATGCGCCTGACCTTGCGTGATGGCGCCGAGCTTGTGGTCGCGCGCATCACCCGCTGCCTCGAACAAGGCCAGACCGATAAAAGCCTGCCTGCAGTCGACGCCCGTCAAACCGCGGAAACACTCTACCAACTGTGGCTGGGCGCGAGTCTGCTGAACAAACTGCAGCGTACCGGTCAGTCGCTGAATAACGCGATGGCGACGACCAGGCAGCTGTTGGCTGTTTGAGAGGGGCGGACCTCACACCCACCCATTGACCCACATCCACACCGGCAAGGTGGCGGCTGACAGCAGGGTCGACAGGCAGATGGCCGAGCTGGTTTTCTGCACGTCCTCCTGGGTTCGGGCAAAGCCTAGTACGTTGAGGCCACAGGGGTTGGCCGCCATCAGCATCAGCACGCCACGGGGTGTGCCGCTGACCCCAAGCAGCTTGCAGGTCAGCAACACCAGCAGCGGCATGATCAGCAGTTTGGCGACCGTGATGCCGATGGCTTCGGCGCTGGGCCGCAGGCGGAAACCGGCCAGGTTGGCGCCAAGCACGATCAACGCGCAGGGCAGGGCGGCCTGAGCCAGCCACGTGGTCAGGTGGTCGGCCCACAGGGGCAGGCTCAGGCCCGACAGGTTCAGCAGCACGCCCAGCAGCAGGCCGATGATCATTGGGTTGGCGAGGCTGGCGATCAGGCTTTTGGCGCTGAACGATTCGCCGCTGGCAAAGCTGTTGTAGAGGCTCTGAAAGCTGAACAGCAGCAGGCTGTGCACCGCCAGGATCGTGAACAGCAGCACCAGGCCCGGATTGCCGAACAGGCTGGAGATCAGCGCAATGCCGATCAGCCCATTGTTGCCGAACGCTGCCGTCAGGCCGAAGGGCGTGGGATGGCCGATACGCAGGTGGGCGACCAGATTGACCCCGGCAAAAATGATCAGCGCCGGTATGAAGTACGCCGCCAGGATCGTGATGTTCAAACCGTCATGCAACGGTGCCTTGGCCATGCCGGTAAACAGCACCATGGGCATGAAGATCTTGAACGCCACTTCACCGAAGGCTTTGTTGCTCTCCGCCGTGAGCGTCCCCCGTTTGCGCAGGAAGTAACCCAGAACAATCAACAGAAAGATCGGCAAAATCGCTTGCGGGACGGCCACGGCGTGAGGCTCCGACAGGAAAAGTGCGCGCATTATGACCGTGGATCGGGTTGCAATGGCTATAGATCATTAGTCGGCGCCATCCACCGGTTCCTCAAGCAGCCAGCCGCCAAATCTCAACTCGCCTTGATCTGCGCCTTCTCGATGATTTCCTTGCTGATGTCGTACGTGGAGCGGATCACCGCTTCGCTCTGCTCGGTGCTCAGACGCTGGGGAGCCAGGCCGAGTTTCTGCAGTTCGGCGATGGTGCCCGGTTCGGCCAGTACGTCATCAAACGCCTTGCGCAAAATCGCCAGTACCTCAGGCGGGGTTTTCGCAGGGGCGACTGCCAGGAAAGCCCCGGAGAAATTCCACTGCGGGTAGGTGGCCTTGAGCGAGGGAATGCCTGGCAGGTCCGGTGCTTCGTCGGTGCCGAAAAACGCCAGCCCGCGCAGTTTCCCCGCTTGTACAAAACTGTTGGCCAGCGGATCGGAAACCAGGTCGATATGCCCGGCGGCTGCATCGGACAAAGCCTGAGCACTGCCTTTGTAGGGCACGTGCAGCAGATCAATGCCGCTGAGCAATTTGAAGTACTCGGTGGAAATGTGCCCCGGCGTGCCATTGCCCGAGGTGCCATAGGTCAACTTGCCGGGGTGCTTCTTCGCGTAGTCGATCAGTTCTGCAATGGAATGGATCGGCAGCTTGGGATTGACCGCAATCACCGAGCGCGAACCCGCCAGATGGGCAAGGGGCGTGAAATCCTTGAACGGGTCGAATTGCACGTCGACCAATTGTGGCGCGATCGCCAGGTTGCCTACCGAGGCATTGAATAACGTATAGCCATCCGCCGGTGCGTGGGCCACATAGGCCGCGCCGATGGTTCCGGCGGCGCCAGGTTTGTTTTCCACCACCACCGGTTGCCCGAGTCTGTCGCCCAGATGCTTGGCGATGATCCGCGCGATGTTGTCGTTGGTGCCACCTGGCGTATAGGGCACCACGTAGGTGATGGGCTTGGACGGGAAAGCGGTTTCAGCGTGGCTGGCAAACGGTAGCAGAGCAATCAGCGCCAGGGCGCCATGACGGAGAGAGGGCAGCATCGCAAAGCCTTTGTGAACAGTTTGAACAGAAGAGATTGGCGCCCGCAGGCAACAAAACATGGACAGCTAAGATAATTTATTTTTATTATTAATCTAGCTAGACATTTTGTTTTGTTATATCAATTCGATCTATCGTTACAACCGTTTCCCTTTTCAGACCTTCATTCGGCTGCCGAGTTATCCCATGAGCAAGCTTGATCGACACATGCGCCTGGGCCTGTTCATTCAGGCTGCAGGGCACCACAGCGCCGGTTGGCGTTACCCCGGCGCGCAGGCGGGCAGCGAGAATTTTCCACTGATCCGCCAACTGACCCTGGCAGCTGAGCGCGCCAAATTCGACATGGTGTTCTTCGGCGACAAACTGGTCACGGGCCCCAAGGAACACCCCTCGATGATCGTGCGACTGGAGCCGGTCGCCTTGCTCGGCGCGCTGGCCTCGATCACCGAAAAAATCGGCCTGGCCGCCACGGCCTCCACCACCTACAGCGAGCCGTACACCATCGCCCGACAGTTCGCCACGCTGGACCACCTGTCGGCGGGGCGTGCGGCCTGGAACGTGGTGACGACTGGCTACGATAGCGCCGCCAATTTCACCCGCGCCACCCATCCCGATCACGCCCAGCGCTATGCCGTGGCGGAAGAGTTCGTCGATGTGGTGCGCGGTTTGTGGGACAGCTGGGAAGATGATGCCTATGTGCGCGACCGCGAATCCGGGGTCTATCTGGACCCGGCCAAGCTCCATGGCCTGGATCACCAGGGCGAGTATTTCTCCATTGCCGGACCGTTGAACCTCACGCGTGGGCCGCAAGGTCATCCGGTGTTGATCCAGGCCGGTTCGTCTGGCCCTGGCATGGCCCTCGCGGCGCGCATTGGTGAAGTGGTGTTCACCGCCCAGCAGGGCCTGGCCGAAGCGCAGGCGTTCTACCGTGACCTCAAAGGTCAGGTGGTTGCTCAGGGCCGCCAGCCCGAACACTGCCTGGTGATGCCCGGCATTATGCCGATCCTTGGCGCGACGGCTGCCCAGGCTCAGGCGCGCTTCGATCAACTGCAAGGCTGGACCGACCAGGAGGCCGCGCTGCTGTTGGTGGGCGACCGTCTCGGTCAGGACCTGTCCGGCTTTGACTTGGACCAGCCGCTGCCGGATCTGCCCCTGCCACAGAACATGAAAAGCCGCGCGCAGTTGTTGTTGGACCTGTCCCACCGTGACGGCCTGACCCTGCGTCAGATCTGCAACCTGGCGGCGGGTGCCCGAGGCCACAAAATCGTGGTTGGCACAGCGCAGACCGTGGCCGACGAACTGATCGCCTGGTTCGAAGGCGAAGCGGCCGATGGCTTCAACCTGATGCCCGCGTACTTCCCGGAAGGCCTGGAACACTTCATCGACGGCGTGCTGCCGATCCTGCGCAAACACAAGCTGTTCCGCGAGGAGTACAGCGGCAGCACCCTGCGCGAGCACCTGGGTTTACCGGTGCCTGCCAATCGCCATGGTCGGCCCGCATGATCGCGCCACGTCAGAAAATCGACTTTTGCGTGGGTGCGCTGTACTTGGTGATCGGCAGCACCTGCGCGCTGATCGCCAAGGGCTATTCGCTGGGCACTGCGGCGCGAATGGGCGCGGGGTTTTTCCCGTTCTGGCTGGGTGTCGGCCTGGCTGTGCTCGGCGTCGGCGCAATGCTGGGCGCCTGGTCTCGGCAGCGCGAGGGACAGGCGCTGGAGAGATGGCAGCTGTCCAGTCTGGGCTGGATTCTGCTCGGCATCGCCCTGTTTGCCTTGTTGCTCAAGACGGCCGGGCTGATCCTCGCCACCGTCGTTCTGGTGCTGGTCAGCAGTCGCGCCAGCCATGAGTTCCGCTGGCGGGCCAGCCTGATCAGCGCTGTGGCCGTCAGCGCCTTTTGTGCCCTGGTCTTTGTCGGCGGGTTGAGTCTGCCGATGCCGTTGTGGCCAACCTTCTAAACCTCTGGATATCCCGTGGAATTACTTGAACACCTGGCGCTGGGTTTCACCACCGCCCTGACATTTCAGAACCTGCTGTACGCCTTCATGGGTTGCCTGCTGGGCACGCTGGTCGGGGTGTTGCCGGGCCTGGGGCCTGTGGCGACCATTGCCATGTTGCTGCCCGCGACCTACGCGCTGCCGCCGGTGTCGGCGCTGATCATGCTCGCGGGCATCTATTACGGCGCGCAATACGGCGGCTCGACCACCGCGATTCTGGTCAACCTGCCGGGCGAGTCTTCCTCGGTGGTGACCACGCTGGACGGTTATCAGATGGCTCGACGCGGGCGGGCGGGTGTCGCGCTGGCGACCGCCGCCATCGGCTCATTTTTTGCCGGTACCGTTGCGACGTTGCTGCTGGCTGCATTCGCGGGGCCTTTGACCGATCTGGCCATGGATTTTGGTCCCGCGGATTACTTTTCGCTAATGATCTTCGGCCTGCTGGGAGCGGTGATTCTGGCGTCCGGCTCGGTCTATCACGCGGTGGGCATGATCCTTATCGGCCTGTTGCTGGGGCTGGTGGGCACCGACGTCAACTCGGGCACGGCGCGTTTTTCGTTCGGTCAGATCGAGCTGCTTGATGGCCTCAACTTTGTTTGCCTGGCCATGGGCCTGTTCGGGGTCGCGGAAATCGTCCGCAACCTGGAAGGCACGCAAACCCGAGAAACCTTCACCAACGGCCTGGATCGTCTGTGGCCCGGCCGCCAGGACTTCAAGCGCATGTGGCCCGCCATTCTGCGCGGCACGGCGCTGGGCAGTGCGCTGGGTGTACTGCCCGGGGGCGGTGCTGCACTGGCTTCGTTTTCGTCCTACACCCTGGAAAAAAAGGTCTCGAAAAACCCGGACGAGTTTGGCAAGGGCGCCATTGAAGGCGTGGCCGGGCCGGAGTCAGCCAACAACGCGGCCGCACAAACGTCGTTCATACCGCTGCTGACGTTGGGCATCCCGTCCAATGCGGTCATGGCGATGATGATCGGTGCCATGGTCATCCATAACATTCAGCCGGGGCCGATGGTCATGAGCCAGAACCCGGACCTCTTCTGGGGCCTGATCGTGTCCATGTGGATCGGCAACCTGATCCTGCTGGTGCTGAACCTACCCTTGTTGGGCATCTGGGTAAAACTGCTGAAAGTGCCGTACCGCCTGATGTACCCGGCGATTCTGGTGTTTTGCGCCATCGGCGTGTTCTCGGTGCAGAACTCGCTGTTCGACATCTGGCAAATGGCAGTGTTTGGCATCCTCGGTTACGTGTTCGGCAAGCTGAAACTGGAGCCCGCGCCCTTGCTGCTGGGCTTCGTGCTGGGGCCGATGATGGAAGAAAACCTGCGCCGCGCGCTGCTGATTTCCCGTGGCGATTTCGGCGTATTCCTCAGCCGCCCGATCTCTGCCAGCCTGCTGTGTGCCAGCGTCGCGCTGTTGGTGCTGCTGTTGATCCCGACCTTCAAGCGCAATCGGGTGGAGGCATTCCAGGAAGAGTGAGGCGTCTGGTTGCGCCATGCTGAAGGCCATCTATGGGTTATGCGAATGCATCATATCGATATGGATATTAATAATTAAAAATAATATTAGGTTAGATCTCATCGGCATTTCACAGCATTGCGTCGAGCGTTTATGTTCATCCTCGACCCGGCGGCAGAGTGCTCTGCAAGCGCCGCCCCAAGCCCTTGTATCGAGGTTTTCATGACGCAAATCGTAATCGCCACCCAGCACGATGAAGAGGTCAATGCGCTGCTGCGCCAGCGCTTGCCTGAATACAGCTTCGTGCCGATTGCCGGGGGTGCACCTGACGTGATTCCTGCCCAGGCCACCATCCTGCTGGCGCGCCCGGTCTTCCGTGCGGGCAGTGGCGAGCAGCCTCCGCGCCCGGCAGGTTGGCCGTTCAACCTGCAGTGGATTCATCTGTCGTCGTCGGGCATTGATACCTACCCTGACTGGCTGTTCGAAGTGCCCTTGGTGACGTCGGCCCGCGGCACCTCGGCGGTGGCGGTGGCCGAGTTCGCGTTGGCGGCTGTGCTGGCCAGCGCCAAGCGTTTCCCCGAGGTCTGGATCAACGAGCCCGCGCAGTGGCAGCGGCACTCGTTGCGACTGGTCAGCGGCAGCGTGCTGGGGATCGTCGGTTTCGGGGCGATTGGCAGTGCATTGGCCATTCGGGCCCAAGCGTTGGGGATCCGGGTGATTGCCACCAATCATTCCGGCAAGCCGTTCTATGTGCCCGGCGTGGAGCGCGCCAAGAGCCTTCAGGCGCTGTTTGCCCAGGCGGATCATGTGGTGGTGGCCGCGCCAGCCACGGCCGAGACCCATCATCTGGTCAATGCCGAGTTGTTGAGCCACGCCAAACCGGGCCTGCACCTGATCAACATCGCACGGGGCAGTCTGGTGGACGAGACTGCCTTGATTGCCGCGCTGGATGCCGGTCAGCTAGGCCGTGCCACGCTGGATGTCAGCCAGATTGAACCGGCGCCTGCCAACCATCCGTTCTACAGCCACCCCAAGGTGCGCCTCTCACCTCACGTCTCACCGGCCACTGGCGATCTGTGGGGCAATGTGATCGAACAGTTTGTCAGCAACCTGCTGAGCTTTCACAAGGGGGAACCGTTGGCTGAGCAGGTGGATTACAAACGAGGTTATTGAAGCCAGGAGGGATACCCCCGTAGGAGCTGCCGCAGGCTGCGAATCGCGACGTGTCAGACACACCGCGATTCGCAGCCTTCGGCAGCTCCTACGGGACCGATGTGTGCCCGAAAATCAAACCGCGATCCGCACCTTCTGTTCACCCAGCGCTTGCTTCACGGCCTGCCCAATCACGTCAGCTTCGGTGCGCCCCAGCCAGTCGGGGCTGACGTCAGCGAAGGTCACCAGGCCTTGAGTCATGTCTGCGTGTGTCAGTGGTTTGCGGGTTCGGGCTGCTGTCTGCGCGAGCATGACGCAGGATGACGGAGGCAAACTCAAGATCAATAAATTTAATAATTAGCTTAGATTAAAATGTGATTTTTAAATGTTTTCTTATGCGTTTAGGCTGCTCCGACGTGTCTTGCCCCTTTCGGAGTCAACCTATGAGCAACGTCAGTTCGCTACCCATCCCCAACCAGCAATCCGGCTCCGGCAGCGTCCGTGAGCGTGTCACCCCAGAAGAGTGGGAGGTGCGGGTCAAACTGGCGGCGGCGTACCGGCTGGCGGCGCAGAAACGCTGGACCGATCACATCTACACCCATTTCTCTGCGCGGGTGCCCGGCAAGGAAGAGCACTTCCTGATCAACGCCTTCGGCCTGCTGTTCGACGAAATCAGCGCGTCGAATCTGGTCAAGGTCGACATCGACGGGACCATCGTCGATGACCCTACCGGCCTGGGCATCAACTACGCGGGCTACGTGATCCACAGCGCGATTCACGCTGCGCGCCACGACCTGGTCGCGGTCCTGCACACCCACACCCGTGACGGCATCGCCGTTTCAGCACAGAAGGGCGGCTTGCTGCCGATCTCCCAGCACTCGCTGAGCTTTTCCGGGCGCATCGCGTATCACGGCTACGAAGGCGTGGCGCTGGACCTGGATGAACGCGAAAGGCTGGTGGCTGACCTGGGCGACAAGAGCGTGATGATCCTGCGCAACCATGGCCTGTTGACGGGCGGGGTCAGCGTTGAACATGCCTTCCAGCAACTGCATCGTCTGGAGTACGCCTGCAACATCCAGGTCGCCGCGCAGTCGGCGGGCAACGACGAGCTGATCTATCCACCGGCAGAAGTGGTCGCCAGGGTTGAAGAGCAGGCCAAGCGATTTGCCGACGGCCATGGCCCGGGTGTGGCCCGTCATTGGGACGCGCTGATTCGCGAGTTGGAACGCACCGATACGTCCTATAAGGAATGATTTTTCAGGCACCCTTGGTCGTGCAGGCGTTGCTTGCCTGTACACCGATGTTCGCAGCCTGCGGCAGCGCCTGCAGAGGTCGCGTTTTGGTCAATACAGGATTTGCTGATGCCCGATAAACAGCTTGATACCGCCACGCTGAACGACGGCTTTCTGATCGTCGATAAGGCCTCGCAGGTGGCGAACACAACCGATCGGGAACGCTGGAAAGCACCGGATTTCATGCTGCGTCTGCTCAGCCCGCTGGCGTTGCTGTTGCTCTGGGAGCTGGCCTCGCAAAGCGGTTTGTTGCCCAGCCGGGTGATTGCCGCGCCCTCACAGATAGGCGGTACGTTGTGGGCGATGATCGAGTCCGGCGAGCTGGGCACGCACCTTTGGGTATCGCTGCAACGCGCGCTGCTGGGCTTGAGCATTGGGGTTGCGATCGGCGTCGCGGCGGCGCTGTTTACCGGCCTGTCGAAGAGGGGCGAAGTGATCCTTGATTCGCCCATGCAGATGCTGCGCACCATTCCATCATTGGCGCTGGTGCCGTTGTTCATCCTCTGGTTCGGGATCGGCGAGTTCACCAAAATCGCGCTGATCGTGACCGGCACCACCTTCCCGGTGTACCTGAACCTGTACTCCGGCATCCGCAACATCGACCCCAAACTGATCGAAGCCGCCAACACCCTGGGCCTCAACCGTCGGCAGTTGATCTGGCACGTGATTCTGCCGGGTTCGTTGCCTTCTTTTTTCGTCGGCTTGCGTTACTCACTGGGCATTTCCTGGCTGGCGCTGGTGTTCGTCGAGCAGATCAACACCACGGCGGGCATCGGTTACCTGGCCAGCGATGCCCGGGACTTCATGCGGACCGATGTCATCGTCATCTGCCTGTTGATCTACAGCATGCTTGGCCTGGTCATTGATGCCGTCATTCGCACGCTGGAGCGCTACGCGCTGGCCTGGCGTCCCACTTTTGCAAGGAGCTGAATCATGGCCGCTGTGGACTTGCTGCACACGACTCATCAATCGAAACATCAAGCTGATCTGCCGCCGGTGCAGCTGCGCAATGTGGTGCGTCAGTTCGGGCAGCAGAGGGTGATCGACGAACTGAACCTGGACATCGCCCCTGGCGAGTTTGTCGCATTACTCGGTGCCAGCGGCTCGGGCAAAACCACGTTGTTGCGCGCGCTGGCCGGGCTGGACTCCATCGACAGTGGCCAGCTGCGGGTGCCGCTGGCGCGCGCGGCGGTGTTCCAGGAACCGCGTTTGATGCCGTGGAAAAGCGCCTGGAAAAACGTCGTGCTGGGCCTGGACATCAAGAACCCCCAGGCCCGTGCCCTTGAGGCCTTGACCGAGGTGGGTCTGGCGCATCGGGTCAATGCATTCCCGGCCACGCTGTCCGGCGGTGAGGCGCAGCGCGTGGCGTTGGCCAGAGGCCTGGTGCGCGAGCCGAAGCTATTGCTGCTCGACGAGCCGTTCGCCGCGCTGGACGCCTTGACCCGGATCCGCATGCATCAGTTGATCATCGAGCTATGGCGCAAACACACGCCTGCCGTGTTGCTGGTGACCCATGATGTGGACGAAGCGATCCTGCTGGCCGATCGGGTGATCGTCCTGGAACAGGGCAAGATCGCGGATCAAGTGTGCATCGACCTGCCACGCCAGCGCAGTACCGGACAGTACGGTTTTCAGGCGATTCGGGCTCGTTTGCTGGGGTTGTTGGGGGTTGAGAGTGGGGTTGATAAGCCGTTGGTGCAGGACAATCTGCGCAGGTTTGCAAATGTGAGGTGATGCAAATTATAAGTTTTGCGTCAGGCACACCGCTGTGTTGCAGAAGCTGTCCGAGGTTACGAGGGCTGCGAAGCGGTTTGTCTGACGCACCGCCGTTCGCAGCCTTCGGCAGCTCCTACAGGGCATTTATTTCAGCCAATAACTGCCTTGATCAAATCACATGCGCCTGCTGCAACTCCGTCAGCGACAACGCCTTCAAGCTCGCCAACGTCGAGTCCCGCCGATCCCGAGGATGGTCCAGTTCCACCACCAGCTCCTGACGAATGCTGCTGGGCCGGTTGCCCATTACCAACACCCGATCACTCAGGTACAGCGCTTCATCCACATCATGGGTTACCAGCAGCAAGGCGATGGCATGCCGCTGGGCCAGTTGCAGCAACAGGTCCTGCAGCTTCATGCGGGTGAAGGCGTCGACCGCACTGAACGGTTCGTCCAGCAGCAATACCTTGGGATGTGAATACAGCCCGCGTGCAATGGCCACCCGCTGGGCCATGCCGCCCGACAGTGCCTTGGGCAGCGCCTCGGCAAACCCGCCCAGGCCGACTTCATCAATCAACTGCGCGACCCAGTCCTTGTCGTAGTGCTTGTCGTCGCTGAATCCGATGTTCTGCTCCACGGTCAGCCAGGGCATCAGGCGCGGTTCCTGGAACACGAACGCCACCTCGTCGTCGCTGCGCTTGAGCTGGCCCTGATAGTCCTTTTCCAGCCCTGCCACGATGCGCAACAGCGTGCTTTTGCCGCAGCCGCTGGGGCCCAGCAGGCTGATCACTTCCCGATCGTGCAATCGCAGGTGCACGTTGTGCAGCACGGTGGTGCTGCCGAACGATTTGCGCTCGACATTGATGTCCAGCAGCACGCTGCCTTGCTGGGTATTGTTAAGTAGGGCGTCAGTCATGATTCAGTCTCCGGTGCCTTGACCGCTGAAGGTGTCACGCCAGGCCAGGAAGCGTTTTTCCAGGCTGGCCAGGAAGCCGTCGCTGATCTTGCCGAGCACGGCCAGCACGATGATCGCCGCGAGCACGATGTCCGGGCGTGAGGTTTCCCGACCGTCGCTTAGCAAATAGCCCAGGCCCTTGGTGGCGGCGATCAACTCCGCCGCCACCAGAAACATCCATGCCAGGCTCATGCCGCTGCGCAAGCCGGTAAACAGGCCGGGCAGGGCGGCGGGCAGTAGAATCCGGCGGATCAGGCGGCCGCGATTGAAGCCATACATCTGGCCCACTTCCACCAGTTTGCGATCAATATTTCGGATCGCCGCGACCCCGTTGAGGTACACCGGGAAGAACGCGCCAATGGCGATCAGGACAATTTTCGAGGTCTCGTCGATGCCCAGCCACAACAGCAGCAGCGGCACCCAGGCCAGGCTGGGGATCGAGCGCAAACCGGCGAAGGTTGGTTCCAGATAGGCTTCGGCTTCGCGGCTCAGGCCAACCCAGGCGGCAAAAATCAACGCCAGGCTGGCGCCGATGCCGAAGCCGATCAACACCCGCAGCAGGCTGGCGCTGATGTGTTTCCACAAAGGGCCTTCAGCGAGATCGCCGAGGGTCAGGGCAATCTCGCTGGGGGCGGGCATCTGGTACGACGGCAACCAGCCGATGCGCACGATCACTTCCAGCAGGACGAGGATCAGGATCGGCAACACCAGGCCTTTGCCGCGCTGTTTCCAGCGACCGCTGGAAGAGGGCACAGCCAGCGCGAGTGGCGCGGGCAAGTCTTTGCTTTTGCTGGTCATGGAGTTCTCTTTTGGCTGAAGTCGCGTCGGACCCTATGGGAGCGGTGCCCGCATTCCAGGTGGGACCGGCTTTAGCCGGGAAGAGGCCGGGACATTCTCTGCATATGCGTCACCAGGAATGCCGCCTTCCCGGCTAAAGCCGGTCCCACGAGAAATGTGCATTGCAGGCGAACATAGAATTTTTTATGTCGCGTGACGTTTCACTGACTCGCCGTCAACGTCTTGCTGAACCCGGTATCGATCAACTGATCAATAACCTGATCCACATTCACGCCTCGGCGCACCAGTTCTTCTGACACCAGAATCGGCGCAGCATCCTTGGACGAGGCCACGTCCTTGGCGCTCAGTTGCGGAGTGCTCAGGTCAGTGCGCGACAGTTGCAGTTTGGCGACGTCCAGGGGCAGGCCGGATTCCTTGGCCAGCAGCGCAGCCAGTTCGTCTGGGTGCTTGACCGACCACTCACGGGCTTTTTCGTACGCGCTGAGTACGGTTTCGATGGTCTGCGGATGTTCCTTGGCGAACTTGTCGGTGACGCTGAGTACGCCGTAACTGTTGAAGTCGGTGTTGCGGTACAGCAGGCGCGAACCGGCCTGAACCTGACTGGCGGCCATGTGCGGATCAAGGCCCGCCCAGGCATCCACGTCACCTTTTTCCAGCGCAGTACGGCCATCGGGGTGTTGCAGATGCACCAGCTCAACATCGTTCTTGGTCAGGCCTGCGTTCTGCAACGCCCGCAAGGTGAACAGGTACGGATCGGTGCCTTTGGTGGCGGCGATTTTTTTGCCGTTGAGGTCGGCGATGCTCTGGTAAGGCGAATCCTTGCGCACCAGCAACGCGGTCCATTCGGCACGGCTGTAGACATACACCGACTTGATCGGGCTGCCATTGGCCCGGCTGAGCACCGCCGCCAGGCTGGCCGAGGAAGCGAAATCAACGCCGCCGCTGTTCAAGTACTCCAGCGAACGGTTACTGCCCTGGCTCAGCACCCAGCCCACCTTGCTGTTGGGCAGGGCTTTTTCCAGCCAGCCAAAGTGCTTGAGCACCAGGCTCACGGGCGAGTAATAGGCGTAATCCAGGTTCACTTCGGCGGGGGCGGTCTCAGCCGCATGAGCCATTGGCTGGATGCCAAGGGCCAACACGCTGGCACCGATCAACAGCTTGACGCGGGTAAACGAGAACAGGGTTTTTGCGTTCATGGAACGGCTCCAGACAAGGCGGTGTATTAAGGTTTTTCTTATTCAAAAAATGGCAGTTGGCTTGATGGCTAGCTGCTTAAAAGGAATATTGCAGGCTCTGTGCCAACGAATGTGGGGCGCCTTACGCGGGGTGGAGGCGGGTGCTCGCGAGGTTTGCTGTCGGTGGACGAACAGTGTGTTGAACGGCTGTTGCTGAGCAAACAGTTGTGCGAGGCCACCTGTAGGAGCTGCCGAAGGCTGCGAATCGTGGCGTGTCAGGCGGGCCGCTTTCGCAGCCCTCGTAACCTCGGTCAGCTCCTACAGGTCCGAGGTGCGCCTGACCTGACGTGGACTGTAGGAGCTGCCGAAGGCTGCGAAAGCAATTTGCCTGACACACCACCGTTCTCACCCTGCAGTAGCGTCTGCAGATGAATACCCTTAGGGCCTCCAGATCTCTACGTCCTTGGCGTCCACCGCTTTGGGCAGAAGCCCGGCGGCGAAGAAGGCGTCGGCGATTTTCTGTTGTTCGCCGAGCTGATCAGCCTTCACCGCACGGACTTCATACGTGCGGTGGCTGTTGGCGATTTCCACGGTCGCCGGGTCAAGGTTGCCCCACAGTGGGCCGAGCAATGCCGCCGCATCCTTGGGATGGCCTTTGACCCAGTGGCCGGCCTGCTGCAATTGATCGAACACCAGCTTGAGCACCTCCGGGTGCGCCTTGGCGTAAGGCGTGCTGGTCAGGTAATAACGCTTGTAGCTGGCCAGCCCGGTGCCATCGGCCAGGGTGCGGGTCGGCAATTGACGTTGCACGGTGGTGAGGAAGGGTTCCCAGGTCACCCAGGCATCCACTTTGTTGTTTTCAAACGCGGCGCGGCCGTCGGCCGGGGTCAGGTAGGCGGGCTGAATGTCGGAGAACTTCAGGCCTCCCTGGGTCAGCGCAGCGATCAACAGGTAGTGGGTACCCGCTGCTTTGGTCACGGCAATTTTTTTACCCTTGAGGCCGGCCAGGGTCTGAATCGGTGAGTCCTTGGGCACCACGATGGCTTGCGCCGCGGGTGACGGGGTTTCTTCGGCGAAGTAAGTCAGGCGGGCCTGAGCGGCCTGGGCGAAGATCGGCACGGTGTCGGCCACATCGGCGCTGATGTCGACGTTGCCGATGTTCAACGATTCCAGCAGCGGCAGGCCGCTGGGGAATTCGTGCCAACTGACGTCGATGTTCGCCGCGTTCAGCGCTTTCTCCAGGGTGCCCTGGGTTTTCAATACGGTGATCAGGGTTGATGACTTCTGATAGCCAATGCGCACGGTTTCCCGAGCCTGGGCCGGAAGCATCAGGGACCACGCCGCAGCGATGGCAAGCCCTGCCAGCAGCGGACGACGCAGGCGACTACTCAATAACGTTTTTGGCATGGCGCTCTCGAAAAATGACGGTTGCGAAACAGAAGAGGGCGCCAAAGCGCCATCGGACATAACCAACGGATGAATCAGGCGACTTTTTCCTGAGCTTCGCGCTCGCGCTTGGCCACCAGTTCGCGGGTCAGCGGGATCAGTTTCTTGCCGTAGTCGATGGCGTCGTCCAGCGGGTCGAAACCACGAATCAGAAAGGTGGTGATGCCCAGGTCGTAGTAGTCCAGCAGCGCTTCGGCGACTTGTTCCGGAGTGCCCACCAGTGACGTGGAGTTGCCCTGAGCGCCCAGCAATCCGGCGATGCCGGTCCACAGGCGCTTGTCCAGACGCGAACCTTGCGCGGCCGCTGCCAGCAGGCGACGCGAACCTTCGTTGGGTGGCTCGCGACGCACGAAACCATTGCCTTCGGCGATGGCCTTGGCGCGTTCCAGGATGCTGTCGGCGCGGGCCCAGGCTTGTTCTTCGGTTTCCGCCAGGATCGGCCGCAACGACAGGCTGAAGCGTACAGTGCGGCCATGTTTGGCGGCTTCGGCGCGGACCTCTTTGACCACCGCGCGCACTTGCTGGTAGGTCTCGCCCCACAGCGCGTACACGTCGGCATGCTTGCCTGCGACGGCTATCGCGGCTGGAGAAGAACCACCGAAGTACACCGGAATGTGCGGTTGCTGAGGGGATTTGACCAGCGAGTGCGCGCCTTCGAACTGGTAGTACTTGCCCTGATGGTCGAAGGGTTTTTCACGGGTCCATTCCTGACGCACGATGCCCAGGTATTCGTCGGTGCGGGCGTAGCGCTCATCCTTGCCGATATGGCTGCCGTCGGCGCGCAGTTCCTTGTCGTCGCCACCGGTGATGATGTGGATCGCGGTGCGCCCACCGTTGAATACATCCAGCGTCGCGAACTGCCGGGCCGCCACCGTGGGCGAGATAAAGCCGGGGCGGTGGGCGATCAGGAATTTCAGCCTGGTGGTCACACTGCTGGCATGGGCGGCGACAAAAGCGCTGTCCGGGCTGTTGGAGTGGTAGGCGACCAGCGCGCGATCAAAGCCAGCGTCTTCATGGGCCTTGGCGACTTTTGCCACGTACTCGGGCTGGATGGTTGGGCCGCTGCGCGGGTGAATTTCCGAGCCTGGCTGGGTCGCGATGTAACCGATGAATTCGATGCTCATGAACCGCTCCTTCTTATCTGCATACCGAATGAGGTTGGACGTGTTCGGGGAGGTGGCCCCGGTCCGTACCTGCAACATATGGCTATAGAAGCGGCCTGTGAAATTCTATTTTGACCTAAGGTTATTATAAAAATATTGCATGTAACAGACGGCGCTTCATGAGTGTCTTGCAGGCCGCGTTAAAGCGATCTTCACGCGGGTACATCCCCCAGTATCGTCGCCCGATGCATGATCCGCCGTTGCGGGCGGTAATCGTCTACCGCGTAGTGCTGGGTGACGCGGTTATCCCAGAAGGCCACGTCATGGTGCTGCCAGCGCCAGCGAATCGTGAACTCCGGGCGCGTGGCGTGGCTGAACAGAAACTTCAGCATCGCGTCGCTTTCGGTCTCGCTCAGTTCGTTGATGCGCGTGGTGAAACCTTCGTTGACGAACAGGGATTTGCGTCCGCTGACGGGGTGAGTGCGTACCACTGGATGCGACAGCGGCGGGTGTTGGCGGCGGGTCTGTTCCCAGCGAGCGATGTCTTCGGGGCTGGTGCCGAAACGCTCCAGCGGAAACGACCGGGTAAAGTCGTGGGTCGCGCTCAGGCCATCCAGCAAGACCTGCATGGGCGCCGACAAACTCTCGAACGCCGCAATACCACTGGCCCACAAGGTGTCACCGCCGAACTCAGGTACTTGCCTGGCACTGAGCACCGCGCCCAGAGCGGGGGTTGGCAGGAAGGTCACGTCGGTGTGCCAGATCGCGTTGTCGCGCACGTCGGTGACTGCCGTGTCGAGTATCAGGACTTCGGGTTGCTCCGGCACATTCGGGTAAATCGGGTGGATGTGCAGCTCACCGAAATTCGCGGCAAAGCGCGCGTGCTGCTGAGGTGTCAGGGGCTGATCGCGAAAGAACAACACCTGATGCGTGAGCAGCGCCTGCTCGATGGCCTGGCGTTGAGCGTCGGTCAATTGCTGGCTGAGGTCCAGGCCGCTGATCTGTGCGCCCAGGGCCGGGCTGAGTGGGGCGATGTGTAGAGGCATGACGAGGTTTCCAAATTTCTGCTGGTGCACAAATCTTCTGGGAATTGTCGAAGGTTACGACGGCGACGAATGCGATGTGCCTGACACCCCGCAGTCCTACTGTGGGAGCGAATTCATTCGCGAAGGGCCGGTACATTCAACCGATATGCATCGCCTGTACATCCGTCTTCGCGAATGAATTCGCTCCCACAGGGTTCGTTTGCTTGATTTCAATGACTCTGCCCATGCCAGGGCACCAGTCGGCGTTGCAGCGCACGCAGGCCCATCTCCATGGCAAACGCGATCACGGCGATGACCAGAATCCCCAGCACTACGACATCCGTGACCAGAAACTGCGCCGCTGACTGGACCATGAAGCCCAGGCCGCTGGTGGCAGCGATCAACTCGGCAGCCACCAGTGTCGACCAGCCCACGCCGAGCCCAATACGCACGCCGGTGAGAATGTCGGGCAGGGCGCTGGGCAGTATCACGTGACGAATCAGCTGCCAGCGCGTCGCCCCCAGCGATTGCGCGGCGCGCAGTTTGGTTGGGTCGACAGTGCGCACTCCGGTGGCGGTAGCGATGGCAATCGGAGCGAAGATCGCCAGATAGATCAGCAGCACTTTGGAGAACTCGCCGATGCCGCACCAGATCACAATCAATGGCAGATAGGCCAGCGGCGGAATCGGCCGGTAGAACTCGATCAGCGGGTCGAAAATACCCCGGGCAATCCGGTTGTGGCCGATGGCAATCCCGACTGGAATGGCCGTGAGCACGGCAAACAAAAGGGCCAGTCCGATGCGTTGCAGGCTTGCGCCCAGATGCTGCCAGAGAGTGGAATCCATGTAGCCTTTGGTCATCAACAGCCAGGCTTTATCCAGCACAGCCGACGGGGGCGGCAAGAACAACGGTTCGATCAACGCCAGTGCAGTCACCAGCCACCAGGCGCCCAGAATCACCAGCAACGTCAGCACGCTGATCGCGCGGGTGCTCAGGCTCCAACGGCGTTGAGCGGCGGGCGCTTTGGCTAATGGCTTCTCGTGAGTCAGTTCATAGCTGTTCATGCGTGCTGCTCCCGGGAAACGCCGCGCTGGGAAAAGACGCTGGCCAACACATGTTCGCGAGTGTCGATAAAACGCGGGTCGGATTTAATCGCACGGGCCGATTCACCGGCTGCGTAGCGTTGCCCGAAATCCAGTTGCAGACGTTCAGCGATGTGCCCTGGATGGGGTGCCAGAAGGATCAGGTCGGTGGCGAGAAACACCGCTTCTTCGATGTCGTGAGTGATCAGAAACACCGGTTTTGCAGTGCGCTGCCAGACCTGCAACAGCAGTTCCTGCATCTGTTCGCGGGTGAAGGCATCCAGTGCGCCGAACGGCTCGTCCATCAGCAGCAACCGAGGGTCGGCAGCCAGCGCCCGAGCCAGGCCGACACGCTGTTTTTGCCCGCCGGACAATTGCCAGATCTGCCGTTGATCGAAGCCCGCCAGGTCCACCAGCGCCAGCATTTCCCGCGCCTTGGCTTCACGTTGTGCGCGGGGCACGCCGGCCAGTTGCAGGCCGAACGCGACATTGGTCAGTACGTCTTGCCAAGGCAGTAACGCATCGTCCTGAAACACCACGCCACGCTCAGCACTCGGGCCTTTCACAGCAACGCCGTCGAGGCTGATTTCACCTGCGCTGGGGGCGACGAAACCGGCAATCAGGTTCAGCAGCGAGGTCTTGCCGCTGCCCGACGGGCCCAGCGCCACCAGCAATTGCCGGGGGCCCAGGCTCAGGGAAATATCCGCCAGCACCGGCTCGGCGGCGCCGGGGTGCTGTGCGCTGATGCGCTCCAGCTTGAGCAAGGCCATGGTCTGAAACTCCGCTTATTGGCTGATGAATTTGTCGCTGACATAAGGCGCGTAATCGGCCAGCACGGCATCGACCTTGCCCTGCTCCTTGAGGAACGCAGCGGTCTTGGTCACAGCGTCGATGGTGGGTGCGCCGAGCAGGGCAGTCTGGTCAGCCGCCAGTGGGTAGACGTTGCCTTGCAGCAGGCCGGGGATGTCGGTGGTTTTCGCGCCGGAGAGCTTGACCAGCTTGTCGACATTGCTGGACTTGGCCAGCCAGGCAGCCGGGTCCTTGCGGTAGTCGGCGTAGGCATCCAAGGTAACTTTGGCGAAGGATTTGACGATCTCCGGGTGCTTGGCGGCGAAGTCCTTGCGCACGATCCAGGCATCGAATGTCGGGGCACCGACCTTGGCCAGTTCGCCGGAAGTGATCAGCACTTTGCCGCTTTCCTTGGCAACGCCCAGCGCCGGGTCCCAGACGTAAGTCGCGTCGATATCACCGCGTTGCCAGGCGGCGGCAATGGCGGGTGGGGCGAGGTTGAGAATGGTCACTTTCGCCGGGTCGATATTCCAGTGCTTGAGCGCCGCCAGCAGGCTGTAGTGACCTGTGGACACGAACGGCACGGCGATCTTTTTGCCGATCAGATCCTGGGGTGAATTGATCCCGGAACCATTGCGCGCCACCAGCGCTTCAGCGGCGCCGATCTGGGTCGCAATCAGAAAGGTTTCCACGGGCAATTTGCGGGTGGCTGCAGCGGTGAACGGGCTTGAACCGAGGTAACCGATCTGCACGTCACCGGAGGCGATGGCGGTGATGACGTCGGCACCGTTTTCGAATTTGCGCCAGGCGATTTTCGAGTCGGTGGCTTTTTCATAGGCGCTGTCCGCCTGGGCTACCTTGGCCGGGTCGACCGTGGTCTGGTAGGCGACGGTAAAGTCTGCTGCCTGAACCAGGTACGACGCGCCAGTCAGAGATAAAGCCACCAGCAGGCGGAGAGGGAAGTGCAGTTTCATCATGAAGCTCCAAATCAGGCGGGCCGGGGACTGGCTGATGAGGAGACTAAATGATCTAAGAAACTACAAATAAATAACCTTTTAGAATTAGCTTATGAGCAGATTCCACAGTGCCTTGGCATGGCGCTGCCGTGTAGAAAACCTGGTCCTGTAGGAGCGCACGAGCAACGCGAGGCCGCGATTGCGGTGTGTCAGGCGGAACGCTATCGCTGCCTTGTGGTGCTCGTAGCTCAGACAGGCTTTCGAATCCAACGGGTTATTTCAGGTTTGATGGCGCTTACTTCCAGATCGCATCCTCGACCTTGATCGGCTTGGGCAGCAGCTTGTTCTGATAGAACAGGTCCGCCGTTGCCTGTTGCGCGGCGATGATGTTGGCGTCAACCGGCAGGATCGGCGATGGCGGGCGGTTATCCAGATAACGCTCGATCACCGTCTCCGGCAGGCCCATGGAGCGGATCAGGATGTCGATGCTCTGTTGGCGCTGGCTGCGGGTCTGGGCTTCGGCGGCGGTCAGCTCATCGAGCAGCGCATGGACGAACGCCGGGTTTTCTTTGGCGTAGTCGCGACGGGCGCTGTAGATCGGGCCTGACAGGCCCAGGCCGGTGCCGTCGGCCAGCAGGCGGCTGTTGCCTTCGAGCAGGGCGAGCGAAGCATAAGGGTCCCAGATCGCCCAGGCATCCACGCCGCCTTGCTCGAATGCCGCTCGCGCATCGGCGGGGGTGAGGTAGATCGGCTGGATGTCCTTGAAGCTCAACCCGGCTTTGTTCAGCGCACGCAGCAGCACGTTGTTGGAGCTGGAGCCTTTCTGAAAGGCAACTTTCTTGCCCTTGAGGTCGGCCACGCTTTGCAGCGGGCTGTCTTTGCGCACCAAGATGGTTTCAGCGGCTGGCTTGGCCGGTTCAGCGCCGATGTAGACCAGATCAGCCCCGGCGGCCTGGGCAAACAGGGGCGGAATATCCCCGGTCGAGCCGACATCCAGCGCGCCGACGTTCAGCGCTTCGAGCATTTGTGGCCCGGCGGGGAATTCGATCCATTGCACTTGGGTGGAGGCAAAGCGTTTTTCCAGCAGGCCCTGTTCCTTGGCAATGACCAGCGCGATGGAGCCTTTCTGGTAGCCGACGCGCAAGGTCTGCGGGTCAGCCGCCAGGGCAGCGTGTGCCGATGCCAGGCCCAGCAGGGTGGCGAGGAGGAGTGCGATGGGTTTCATTTTGAATACATCCAGTCGATTGAGGGACCCTTGCAGGCGCTGCCGAAGGCTGCGAAGGCGGCGGGTCAGGGACACCGATTCGCAGCCTTCGGCAGCTCCTACAGGGAAGTGCATCTAAGTCATTCGGCCAACGATGGCTTTTCCCAGAGGTTGATGCCGCCTTCCTGGGCGAAGCGGTCGATCTCGCTGAGTTCTTCCTGGCTGAATGTCAGGTTTTTCAACGCATCGACGTTTTCGATGATCTGTTCCGGACGGCTGGCGCCGATCAATGCCGAGGTCACGCGCGGGTCGCGCAGTGTCCATGCCAGAGCCATCTGCGCCAGGCTTTGGCCGCGTCGCCTGGCGATGTCGTTCAACGCCCGGACGTGGGCGATATTGGCCTCGGACAGGTGCGATGCCTGCAGCGAACCACCCCCGGGGCGATTGACCCGTGCGTCTTGCGGGATGCCATTAAGGTATTTGTCGGTCAGCAAACCCTGAGCCAGGGCGGTAAAGACGATCACCCCGGCGCCCAGTTCTTCGGTGGTGTCCAGCAGGTCTTTCTCCACCCAGCGGTTGAGCAGGTTGTAGGCCGGTTGATGGATCAACAGCGGCACTTTCCACTCTTTGAGCAGCGCGGCAATTTCCCGGGTCTTGGCGCCGGAGTAGGAGGAAATCCCGATGTACAACGCCTTGCCCTGCTGCACGGCGGTGGCCAGGGCGCTGGCGGTTTCTTCCAGCGGCGTGTCAGGGTCGAAGCGGTGTGAGTAGAAGATGTCCACGTAGTCCAGGCCCATCCGTGCAAGGCTTTGATCCAGGCTGGCCAGCACGTATTTGCGCGAGCCCCCGCCCTGACCATAAGGCCCCGGCCACATGTCCCAACCGGCTTTGGTGGAGATGATCAGCTCGTCGCGATACTGCTTGAAGTCCTCGCGCAGCAGCCGCCCGAAATTGGTTTCGGCGCTGCCATAGGGCGGGCCGTAATTGTTGGCCAGGTCAAAGTGGTTGATGCCCAGGTCGAACGCGGTGCGCAGCATCGCGCGCTGGGTATCGATGGGCGTGCTGTCGCCAAAGTTGTGCCACAGGCCCAGCGACAGCGCAGGCAAGACCAGCCCGCTGCGGCCGGTGCGGCGATAGGGGATTTGTTCGTAGCGGTTTTCGGCAGCGGTATACGTCATGGTCGGTCTCGGGGGGCAGTGGAAGCAGGGTCAGCAGACGCAGGCCAGTGATAAAACTCAAGGCCCAGTGCGCTGCGATTCTTGAAGCCTTTCCAGTAACTGTGATCGGGTTTGTCTGCGCCGGTTTCGTCTTTGGACCATTTGCCGTCAACGGCCTTTGGCAGCAGCGTCAGGTAAGCCGTGCGGTCCAGGCCCTTGAGCTGTTGATCCAGAAACGCGAGGACAAAGTGCTGGTTGATGTTGTTGATTCGGGCACTGTCCCAGACCGGCTCAGCATAGGCGGAAAAATCGTCGGGATGAGCGCTGGCCGCCGCCGGTGGTGGATTGGGCGCGACGTTGTGTCGGGCATTCTCGAACACCAGCAGGTAACGATTGGCATTGCGCGCACCTTCAGCCAGGCGCCGGACGCCATCGGCATAACCGGCCACATCGTCTTGATCACCGGCAATGAACAGGCTGGGCACGCGCAAGTTTGCCAGGCCTTTTGCTTCAAGCAGCCCCTGTTGCCCGCCCCATGGCGCAAAGGCGATCAGCGCTTTGATGCGTGGGTCCACGGATTGTTCAAATTCAGCATTGCCCGCTTGCCGGGGTTGTAGCGCAGGGCCGGGTACAAAGCGCAACGCGGCAGGGCCGGTACCGACCCCCGCTGCGTTCAACACCCCGTAGCCGCCCATGGAATAACCCAGCAGCGCGGTCTGGCTGACGTCGACCTTGCCCGCCAGTGGATGGCCGCTGCCCCGCGCCGCCCATTGGCTGACCTGCTCCAGCACGAACAGGATGTCCAATGGACGATTGAGTAGGGTGCTGGCAAATCCGGCTTTGTCGGCGCGGGTCGATTCGCTGTGATCAATCGCCACCACCACGTAACCGTGAGAGGCGAGGAATTCGGTCAGGTAGCTCATCTGCAGGCGCGAGCCCGGATAGCCATGGGACACGATCACTAGCGGGAAGGGCTTGTCGGTCAGCGGCTGTGCATCCCGCGCGGCGCGGCCTTCAAAGGTGAAGGGCGTGTTGGGGCGGGCCGGGTTATTGGCCCCGGCGCCCAGGACATCGGTGTAGGTATTCAACTCGGCCTGGCCGCTTTGCAACTGCGCGGGGTACCAGACCTCCAGGCGCAGAGGGCGGTCATAACGCGGGTTACTGTCGGTGGCACTGGCGGCCAGAATATTGAGCTGATCGCGGTGCACCACGTTCATCGTGCGCACGCCCACCGCATAAGACCCGCGCGCGGCCAGCTCGGGCGCATCGGGGCGTGGGTCGCCGTTGAGGGCGAAGGCGCTGCACGCCAAGCCGCACATCAGCAACACGCAGGCGATTTTCAAAGGTTGTGACTTCACTCAGCGTCCTCCAGCAAAACGGTGACGTGGCCGTTGCAGGCCGAGATTTTCCCGCAGGGTGGAGCCGGTGTACTCAGTGCGGAACAGGCCACGGCGCTGCAACTCTGGCACAACGTGAAGGGCAACGTCTTCAAGGCCGCCCGGCAAGTGCGGCACCAGCACGTTGAAACCGTCGGCGGCGCGCTCTTCGAACCAGGCCTGCAGCTCATCGGCGATCTGCGTCGGCGTGCCGATCAGGCTGTAGTGGCCGCGCCCTCCGGCAATCCTGCGGCCCAGTTGCGCGAGGGTCAGGTGTTCATCCTTCGACAGTTGGGTCAGCAGTTTCTGTCGGCTCTGCTGGCCGCTGTCGGTCAGTGGCAAAGGCGGTAGAGGTTCATCCAGCGGGTAACCAGACAGGTCAAAGTTACCCAGCATGCGGCCCAACAAGGCGACGCCGACTTTCGGCTCGACCAGTGCCTGAAACTCTTCGAACTTCTCGCGAGCCAGGGCTTCGCTGTCGCCCACCACCACGAACACGCCGGGCATGATTTTCAAGGCATCAGGGGCGCGATCGAAACGCGCCATGCGGCCTTTGAGGTCGGCGTAAAAGGCTTGGGCGTTGGCCAGTGAGGTCTGGGCGGTGAACACCACCTCGGCGGTTTCGGCAGACAGTTCGCGACCGACTTCGGACGAGCCCGCCTGAACAATCACTGGCTGACCTTGGGGCGAACGCGCCACATTCAGGGGACCTTTGACTCGAAAATGTTCGCCCTGATGGTCCAGCACGTGCAGTTTGGCCGGGTCGTAATAGTGGCCGCTGGCTTTGTCGCGGGTGAAGGCGTCGTCCTCCCAGCTGTCCCACAAGCCGGTCACGACGTGGTGAAACTCTCGGGCGCGGCTGTAGCGTTCGGCGTGGCCGATGTGTTCGTCGCGGCCAAAATTCTGTGCTTCGGCGGCGGCATCGGAGGTCACCAGGTTCCAGCCTGCGCGCCCCCCGGACAGGTGATCCAGCGAGGCGAATTTGCGGGCGACGTGGTAGGGCTCGTTGTAGCTGGTGGTGGCGGTGCAGATCAGGCCGATGTGTTCGGTGACGGCGCTCAACGCTGACATGAGGGTCAGGGGTTCGAAGTGGTCGGAGCGGGCCATGTGGCTGGCGCTGACGTCGGTGGGCGCGGCGACGCTGTCGGCGACGAACAGGGCATCGAATTTGGCGGCTTCGGCGACTTGTGCCAAGTGTTTGTAGTGTTTGAAGTCCAGGCCGGCATTGGCGGGCACGTCAGGGTGGCGCCAGGCGGCAACGTGGTGCCCGGTGGCCATCAGGAATGCGCCGAGTTTTAGTTGGCGGGGTGGGGTGGGCATGGTTTTTTTATTCCTTTCTTGGATCGTTCACGGCTTTTGGTCGCGGTTTCTGCGGTTCTTTTTGGAGATGGTTTTGTCGTGCATATCCATTGCTTCGGTAACGGCTGCTTAGGGTTGCGCTTTTACAGCGCCTCACTTTTGAACAGCCGGAATGCCGGCCCAGACAAAAGTAAGCAAAACGCTCTTGCCCCACCACTCGGCACCTCGCCTAGGCTTGGTGTGCCCGACCGCAGACCTTGAACCGTGGGCCGCCGCGAAGGGCCATCCCTGGCCCAGCGCGGCTAACCCGGCGTCCTGCCGGGTTACCCACGGCTCAAGGTCTTCGTTCGGCCAGCGTGGTTTAACGGGGCGCCTAAAATCAAAAGCGCGCGAGGCGGCCTGAAAGCCGGCCTGTCTGGCTGGTATGCGTGTCTCACCATATTTGTTGTTTGTGCCATTGCCTTCGCGAGCAAGCTCGCTCCCACGGAATCAGCGGCGTGCGCATTCTCTGTAGGAGCTGCCGAAGGCTGCGAACCGATAGCCGCCTTCGCAGCCTTCGGCAGCTTCTACCTAAATTCACGCAGCGCCGACCATCGCCAACCAGCGTGGTTTAACGGTGCGCCCAAAATCAGAAGCTAACCGAGGCGGCCTGATAGCTGGGCTGTGTATGTATCTGCGATCTCAATATTCGCGCGATTTCGTGGGACCGGCTTTAGCCGGGAAGAGGCCGGGACGATCATTGATAAATGCTCGTCAGAAATACCGCCTTCCCGGCTAAAGCCGGTCCCACGTCGCATTTCAAAGAATCTCTTGCAGAGCAGACGGCGTGCGTAGATCTCTGTAGGAGCTGCCGAAGGCTGCGAATCGGTAGCCGCCTTCGCAGCCTTCGGCAGCTCCTACAGAGATCAACGTCGCACCAACCATCACCGCCTTTGATTTTGATCTGCTGTTGATCTTGCTTTTGATCTTAAGCGCCCCGTCAAACCACGCTGGCCGGAATCCGATGTTGATTCGGCGGGCAAACCGGCATGGATGCCGGTTTAGCCGCACTGGGCCAGGGATGGCCCTTTGCGGCGGCGCGCCGAATCAATGTTGGATTACGGGCATGCCGAGCCTAGGCGAGGGACCGAGTGGTGGGGCAAGAGCGTTTTGCTTACTTTTGCGCTGTTCAAAAGTGAGGCGCTGTAAAAGCGCAACCCTAAGCAGCCGTTACCGCAGCAATGGATATGCCCACAAAAACCATCTCTAAATCGCAACCAAGCCCCGCCCCAACAAATTCGGTCAAGTCAAAAATCCTTCCTCAACTGCACACCAAAATAACGCTCATCATCCCGAGGCACGGCGCGGGTAATGTAACCGGTGCCGCTGGCGAGCCCAGGCGAGTAGGACTTGTCCGCGAGATTCTTGGCCAACAGCGCTACGCGCCAGCCGTTGGTATAGTCGGCCAGGGCGACGCTGGCGTTCCAGATCCCGTAGGCACCCTGCTTGGTATCCGGGTTCTGACTGATGTCGTACTGCACCTCGCTCTGCCAGCTGTAATCGGTACCCAGTTCCACGTCCAGCCCGTTGTCCAGCGGGATGCTGTAGTCAGCGCGCACGTAGCTTTTCCAGTCAGGCGAGAAGGGCAGGGTTTTGCCATCCACGTTGCACGAGGCCGCTGCGCCCACCGGGCAGGCGAAGGTGTCGATGCGCGCCTTGGTGTAGGCGATGGCGCCGGAAAGCTTTAGGTTCTGCGTGGCTTGCAGGGCAAAATCCGCTTCGACGCCTTCGGTGCTGACGCTGCCTGCGTTGATCAGGCGCGTGACGACGCTGCCCGCCACGGTGTCGAAAAAATTCGCCTGGTAGTTGTCGTAATCGCTGTGGAACACCGCCAGGTTGGTCACCAGACGATTGTTCCAGCTGGTGGCCTTGACGCCCAGTTCCCAGGTGTTGGAGGTTTCGGGTTTGAGTGCGTCGGTGTCCCGGGGCTGCATGTTGAAGAACACGTTGTACGCCGGACCTTTGTAACCACGCGAATAGGTCAGGTAGGTCATGACGCTGTCGGTCAGATCGTATTGCAGGCCCAATCGTCCGGACCAGCCGTCTTCATCCACCGAGCCGGAGCTGCTGGTCGCAGGCTGGATACCGGCCACGGTGGTTGCCGAGGTCGACGCGCGGCGGTGGTCGTATTCCAGCTCGTCGTGGGTCCAGCGCAAGCCGGCGATACCGCGAAACGCCGACGTGAAATTCAGTGTGGTTTCGCCGAACACCGAATGGCTGTCGCTGGTGGTGCTGTAGTCGGCAATGCCGACGTCGGTTCGGGTGGGAGTAACCAGCGAGCGGCGATAGGTTTCTTCGTCCTTGCCGTGCATGTAGTACAGGCCGCCCACGTATTCGACGAACTCTCCTTTGGGCGAGGCCAGACGCAATTCCTGGGAGTACTGGTTGAAGTCCAGGTCGCCTTTGTCTTCAGTGCCGGGGAAGGCGGCGCTGATGGTGGAAAGGCGGTCGCCGTCCTGCCACTGGGTGTTGTTCCAGCCGCGCCAGGCGGTAATGGAGGTCAGGGTGTAATCGCCCAGGTTCCAGTCCAGTTGCGCCGACAGGCCTTTGTTGATGTCTTCAACATGGCTGCGGTAATCGCTGACGATATCGCGGTTGTCACGGCTGGCGCTGACCGGCGCCAGTGCACCGGCGAAGGCTGGGGTGAGGGCCGTTTCAATCACGCCGTTTGGTGCATCGTCGTGGGCCTGCATGTAGTCGGCGATGACGGTCAGTTTCACGTCGTCGTTGGGTGTGAACTCCAGCTTGCCCCGCGCGCCCTTGCGGTTGTAGCCGTTGACTTCCTGACCGTTGGCCTTGTTGTCGACATTGCCGTCGTAGCTGCCGAACAAGGTGGTCAATGAGCCCTTGAGCGTATCGGGAATCAGGCTGCCGCCGATGCCGAAACGGGTGCGGCTTTCGTTGCCGCTGTAGTACGACTGATCGATGTAGCCATGGGTTTGTGCGGTGGGCGCCTTGCTGATCACGTTGAGCACACCGGCCGAGGCGTTTTTGCCAAACAGCGTGCCCTGCGGGCCGCGCAATACCTCGATGCGCTCCAGGTCGAGCAGGTCCAGAGTGGCCTGGCCTGGGCGGGCGTACACCACGCCGTCCACCACGGTCGCCACGGTGGGTTCGACGCCCGGTGAGGTGGAAATGGTACCCACCCCGCGAATGAACAACGAGGTGTCTTTGTTGGAAGCGCCGGTGCGGAAATTCAGGCTGGGCACTTGCTGCACGATGCTCGACACGCCGTTGCGGTTGTCGCGCTCCAGTTGTTCGCCATCGACCACCGACACCGCTACCGGGATTTTCTGCAACGATTCTTCACGGCGGGTGGCGGTGACGGTCACCGCTTGCAAGGTGGCGTCCTGGCCTGAGTTGGCGGCGCTGTCGGCGGCAAAACCCGGCGCTGAAGTCAGCGCCAGTGCAGCCGCGATGGCCTGGGCCAAACGGCCCGGCGTGATGATGTCCCCATGATTCTGTTGCATATCGATGCTCACTTGAAAGATGCCTGGCTACCGTGACTTCTGCGGTCACTGCCCCTGATGTGTGCCTTGGGTGTCCGGCGGCATTCGCTCAAGCGAGTAGCTGACATAAACACGTCGTTAGCGCTAACATCGTCAGTATCGACAACGGCGGTATAGATCGTCAAATACTCAAAAATTACTTTTATATACTTTTTAGTTAGAAGGGCTTGAGCCTTGAATGATCTTAAAAGCCCGCCGCGCAAACGCCGTGGCGCAGGGCGCATCACGCTCGATACGGTGGCCAGGCACGTCGGGGTGTCGACGATGACGGTATCGCGCTATTTCAATCAGCCGGATCAGGTGTCGCAAGAGCACCGGGCGCGTATCGCCGCCGCTGTGGCCGAGTTGGGTTATGTGCCGAATCTGGTAGCGGGTGGCCTGGCATCGGCGCGCGGGCGGATTGTCGGCATGGTGGTGCCGAACATTTCCGGGCCGATTTTCGCCAATACCATTCAGGGATTCAGCGACACCTTGAGCCGCCACGGTTACCAGTTGCTGTTGGCGTCGAGTTATTTCTCGGTGGAGCAGGAAGAAAGCGCCGTTCGCGCGTTCCTCGGCTGGTCGCCCGCCGCCCTGGTGGTGACCAGCCATTTCCACAGCGCAGCCACTGAGAAAATGCTCGCTGACGCGGACATCCCGCTGGTGGAAACCTGGGATTATCAGCCCGATCGCGCGCCGATCCAGATCGGTTTTTCCCACTACGAGGTGGGCGTCACGGCTGCGCGTTATCTGCATGGCAAGGGCTACCGAAAAATCGCCTTCGTGCAGAACAGCGCCCCAGGGGACTTCAGCGCGCTGGAGCGTCGCGATGGCTGCGCCGGTGCGCTGATCGAGCTGGGCCTGACGCCGATTCTGTTTGCGCCAGACCCGGATCGAGCGCCGTTCGAGGCAGGCAAGCAAGCCATGCAGGCGCTGATGAGTGGCGCCGAAAAGCCCGACGCTATTGTGTTTGCCAATGACAACCTGGCGGCCGGTGGACTGCTGGCCGGGCAGCGCGCCGGGCTGCGTATCCCGCAGGATTGCGCGGTGCTGGGCTTTGGTGATTACGCCTTCGCCGAAATGCTCCTGCCGAGCCTGAGCACCATCAAGCCTCCGGCGCTGGAAATCGGCGTGCTGGCTGCGACGCGGTTGTTGCAGAGCCTGGGTGTCATGGAATTGGAAGGGGAAGTACAGCGCTTGAACTTGCTCAAGTGCGAGGTGGTGGAGCGGGAGAGTACGTGAGGGTTGGCAAGCGAAAGGATGGAGGGTCGTGGGACCGGTTTTAGCCGGGAAGAGGTCAGTACATCCGCCCAAAATTCATAGCCTGAAACTCCGCCTTCCCGGCTAAAGCCGGTCCCACGAGGTATCACCATCGCCGCCATAGGTCAGCTGTGTTATGCAAATTAAGCATAACAGTCTCAGAAAATATTCTTTTAAGAGATAACCCCTCTTGTGGAATATTCGCCCCGAGCTTAACCGAGCGGCTAACCGCTCTACGGCGAGGCTTTTTCCTCTTCAAGGACTTGCAGGAGTACTCAATGGGCAATGTCCAAACCGCCAAAGCACTGGATGTGCTGTGGCGTCCAGCACCGAGTGGCGCGCTGCTTGAGCTGGGCCGTGTGTATCGCGGCCCGTTGGCGCTGTCGCGTTTGCACAGCACGCCGAAACGTATTCTGAGCCGTCGTGAGGCGGTGTTGCTGGGCGTGTTCGCTCTGGTATTGCACGGTGCGGTGATCTACTGGGTCAATCAGAATCCGCCCGTGGCACTACCGGTCAAGCCGCCGGAAATCCCGCCGATGACCATCGAATTTTCTCAGCCTGCGCCACCTGTTGTGGAGACGCCACCACCGCCACCGGAGCCTGTCGTGCAGCCCGTGGTTGAGGAGCCGCCGCCTCCCGTGGAAGATGAGCTGGCCGTAAAGCCGCCACCCCCCAAGCCGATTTCCAAGCCCAAACCGGTGGTCAAACCTGAGCCCAGGCCGGTGCCTAAACCCGTCGCCAAGCCGGTAGAACAGCCACCCGTGCCAACGCCTGCGCCACAACCGGTAGCGGCTCCCGCACCACCGGCACCGCCAGCGCCCAAACCGGTGACCCCGGCCTCCGCCAGCGCCGGTTACCTGAAAAACCCGGCCCCGGAATACCCGGCGCTGGCCATGCGTCGCGGTTGGGAAGGCACGGTGTTATTGCGGGTGCAGGTACTGGCCAGCGGCAAACCCGGCGAGATCCAGATCCAGAAAAGCAGCGGCCGTGACCAACTCGATGACGCGGCATTGGCCGCAGTGAAGCGCTGGAGCTTTGTGCCGGCCAAGCAGGGTGATGTCGCCCAGGACGGTTGGGTCAGCGTACCCATCGATTTCAAGATCAGATAAACCCCTTATTCGTTTGAACCTGCGAGCCACCTGAACAAAAGGCGCATCGCTACACGACAAATGCCTTGTTCAGAGAGAGCTATGCCATGAACCTGATTGCTTCCCCCTTCGAATCCGTCGAGCACGCCGTCATCTGGCTGCTGGTGCTGTTTTCCGTCGCCACCTGGGGCCTGGCCCTGCTCAAGGGCGTGCAGTTCACCCGCCTGAAAAATCAGGATCGCACATTCCACAAGCAATTCTGGGCCGCGTCGAGCCTGGATTCCGCCGCCCAGTTGGCCCATGAACAACCCGGCGCTGCCGCTCGTGTGGCGCTGGCCGGTTACGCTGCCATTCAAGTGCCGGATGGCGCACACGCCACTGATCTGAGCCAGGCGATCAATCATCAGGACCGCCTGGAGCGAGCCCTGCGCCAGCAAATTGTGCGTGAGCGGCGCTCACTGGAAACCGGCCTGGCCGTGGTCGCCAGTATCGGTAGCACCTCGCCCTTCATTGGTCTGTTCGGTACGGTCTGGGGAATCATGTCGGCGTTGAAAGGCATCAGTGCGGCGGGCTCGGCGAGCCTGGAAACCGTGGCCGGGCCTATCGGTGCGGCACTGGTCGCCACCGGTGTCGGCATCGCGGTCGCGGTGCCAGCGGTGCTTGTTTACAACTACTTCCTGCGTCGCCTGAAGCTGACTGCTGCTGATCTGGATGACTTCGCCCACGACTTCTACAGCCTGGCGCAGAAGCATTCGTTCCGCGTGCTGCTGCATCCGGTACTGAACAAATCCACGGCCAGCACAGCCGGGCAGAAAGTGCAGGAGGCGTCCTGAAATGACCTTTTCCACACAAGACAGCGATGAAGTGCTGAGCGAGATCAACGTCACGCCGCTGGTGGACGTGATGCTGGTGCTGCTGGTGGTGTTCATTGTCACCGCGCCGCTACTGACCAACTCGATCCCGATCAACCTGCCCAAGACCGAATCGGTCGCGCCGGTCGAGCAGAAGGACCCGCTGGTGGTGAGCATTGATGGCAAGGGCAAGCTGTTCATCAACAAAGATGAAATCCAGCCAGACCTGCTGGAAACCAGCCTCAAGGCCGCCAAGGCAAAAGCCCCGGACGTGCGCGTGCAACTGCAGGCCGATGACGGCGTGAACTACGGCGAGGTGGCGAGGGCCATGGCGTCGATCGAGCGGGCGGGGATTACCAAGTTGTCGGTGATCACGGCCAAGTAAAACCGTTAAGCGTTACTCAAAAACTTCGTTGTTTTTACAGGCTGTTCCTTTGGCATGAGGGCGGCCTGTTTTTTTTGCTTACAACACTACCCTGTAGGAGCTGCCGAAGGCTGCGAATAGCGGCGTGTCATGAGAACCGTTTCGCAGCCTTCGGCAGCTCCTACAGGAATCTGTCTGGCTTCACCCTTCAACCCCTCGGCCAACCCCCACCCAACGCCCGATACAGCCGAACCCTGTCAATGGCCGCGGCCGTGGCGCTGTCCACCAGGGCACTTTGGGTTTCCAGCAAAGCGCGTTGTACACCCAGCACGTTGATGAAATCCGCGGCGCCCTGGGTGTAGCGATCCCGGGCGGTGCTCAGGGCGATGTTGTTCTGTTTGACGGCTTCCATCAGCGCCGAGTGTCGTTGTTTTTGCGCGGCATAGTCGGTCATGGCGTTGTCCACCTCATGCCAGGCACCGAGCACCACGCGCTGATAATTCAGCGCTGCTTCCTGCTGCTGCTTCTTGCGCAATTCCAGGGTGCCGGTCAGACGGCCGCCCTGAAAAATCGGCAGATACAGGCTCGGTCCGTAGGACCACTGGCGCGAACTCCAGCTGCCGATATCTGAACCATCCTTTGCCTGAGTCCCGAAGCTGGCGCCGAGGCTGATCCGGGGATAGAAGTCAGCCTGGGCAACACCAATTTCCGCCGTGGCCTGGTGCAGCGCCGCTTCGCTCTGCTGAATGTCGGGGCGGCGTTGCGCAAGCTCCGAAGGCAGACCCAACGGCACGTCCGGTGCCGGGTGAGGAATGCTTTTCGGTTCGATCAGTTCTGCGCTCAACGCCTGAGGCGGCTCAGCCAGCAGGTAGCTCAAGGCATTGATAAGTCGATCCTGCTCGGCGCCGAGTTCTGGAATCACCGCCTCAATACTTGCCACCTGAGCAGCGGCGTTGGAGGTGTCGAGGTTGGTGGTCACGCCATTCTCAAAACGGGTCTGAGTCAGCTGGCGGCTTTGCCGGGCGATTTCCAGGTTCTGCCGGGCAACGCCCAGCTTGGCCTGAATGCCACGCAGGCGAATGTAATCAGTGGCGGTTTCGGCGGCGATGCTCAGCAGCACGCCGTCACGCTGCGCCTGAGTCAGCTGGATCTGCGCGTCGGCAGCTTCGACGTTGCGCGCCACATGGCCCCACAGATCGACCTCCCAGCTCGCGTCCAGGGTCCCGCTCCACAGCTCGAAAGGCGCCTGACCCGATTCCCCGGACGGATCATTCAAGCCCTCGGCGCTGTTGCGCGCCCGGCGATAACTGCCGTTGGCCGCGATGCCGGGCAGTTGCTGGCTGCCAGTGACCTGACGCATGACCCTGCTTTGTTCCAGGCGATTACTGGCGGCACGGACGTCGAGGTTGGCTTTGGCCGCGCGCTCCACCAGATCGGTCAACTGCGCATCCCCCAGTTGCTGCCACCACTGGCTGTCGGCCGGGCTGCCCGGTGCGGTGCCTGCGTGCGGCGAGGCTTGCCAGGTGGGCGGCAACTGCGCCTGTGGCCGCTGAAAATCAGGGCCTACCGAGCAGGCGCCGACGCTGAGCAGGGCGGCGAATAACAGACAATATTTCATCTCAATGGGCCTTTGCCTGGGACTGCGCCGTGTCGATCCGCGCTACCACAGACATGCCGATGCGTAGCTTGTCCAGATCCGGCTGGTCTGCATCGAAGCGGATTTTCACCGGGATGCGCTGGGCCACTTTGGTGAAGTTGCCAGTGGCGTTGTCCGGCGCGATGGGCGAGAACGACAGGCCAGTGGCTGGCGCAATGCTGTCGATGTAGCCGCTGAAGCTGTGCTCGGGAAAGCTGTCGACGTTCAGTTCGACTTTCTGCTGGCCGTGCATGTGGGCCAGCTGAGTTTCCCGGAAGTTGGCGACCACGAAGGCTTCCTGCAAGGGCACCACCGCCATCAACGCCTGCCCTTGGGACACATACGCGCCCACCCGCACCGAGCGCTGGCCGACCATGCCGTCCTGGGGGGCAGTGATGCGGGTGTAGGCAATATTCAGTTCAGTCTGTTGCAGCGCGGCTTCGTCTTTCGCCAGCGCGGCTTTGGCGACTTCCAGCTGCGCCTTGAACACGTCGAGGCTTTTCGATGCGGCTACTCGGGACGCTTCGTCGCGGTCGCGGGCAGCTTGCCAGCCGAGTAATTCGGCATCGGCTTTCTGTCGTTCCTGCTGAGTACCGGCTCCGGCATTGGACAGGTTCAGGTAACGCTTGGCGTTTTCCTGGGCGAACTTCAGTGACGCTGCGGTGGCGCGGGTGGTGGCTGCCGCCTGATCAATCACGGCGGCCTGGCGCTGGATGCTGGCTTGCAGGTTCTGGATCTGTGCCGATGCGGCTTCGACGTTGGCCTTGGCCGACAGGCGCGCCACCTGGAAGTCAGCGCTGTCGATCTCGGCCAGCAAATCACCGGCCTTGACCCGCTGGTTGTCTTGCACCACGACCTTGATGACTTGCCCGGACAGGCGCGAGGACACCAGCACCGAATCGGCGCGGATATAGGCGTCATCGGTCTGTTGCACGCTGCCGCCGCTGAGCAGTCGATAGCCGATATAAAAGACGCAGACGAGCAGGGCGATGCCGGCCAGCGAGAGGGCGGTTCTGTGCTGTTTCATGACGGTACCGGAGGTTGCGGTGGATAGGCGCGCTTGGGCAGGGTCACGAGGATGACCAGCAAAACGCCGATGACAAACAGCAGCGCCAGGAAGGCATCGCTGTAACTCAATACGTAGGCTTGCGTTGATACCTGGCGGCCCAGGGCGGCGGTGCCTTGCGCGGTGTGCAGCGGATCGAGCCCTTGCAGGCGTGAGCCGACACCGTCGAGCAGCACGTTGGAGTGAAAGTGCTCGCGATGGGTGACAAAGTTTTCCAGCGCCGCACCGGCAATCACCGAGAACAGGCCGCGCAGGGTGTTGACCATGGACGAGGCGAACGGCCCTTCCAGTGGTTGAATCACGCCGGTGGCGTTCATCAACAGCGGCACCACCACCAGTGGCTGGCCAAAGGTGTGCAGCAGTTGCAACGCGTAAAAATCATCACGAATCCATTCGCTGGTGATCAACGAGCCGCCGATGCAAGCCAGGGTCAAAAGCCCCAGGCCAAAGGCGATGACATAGCGTGAGTCAACCCAGTTGCGATTGATCAGCAACGCCACCAACGGGGCGATCAGCAATTGCGGCACGGCAATGATCAGCGCCGTGGGCATGGTCTGCAGTGGGCGATAGCCCTGGATGTGGGTCAGGTACGAGGCGGGTATCGCGCTGCCGGCCAGGCCGACGAACAGAAACAGGCAGAGGGTGATCAGGCCATAACTGAAGTTGCGTCTTTTCAGCAGCTGCAGCTTGAACAGCGGCAGTGGGTGGAACCATTCGTTGACCAGAAAGGCCGGGATGCACAAGGCGGCCGCCAACAGCAGCAGCGTGATCAGCGGCGAATTGAGCCAGTCCAGACGTTCGCCCTGAGTGAGGGCGATGATCAGCGTGGTAATGCCGCTGACGCCCAGCAATGCGCCGCGCCAGTCCGCCTGTCTGAAGCGTTCCAGGCGCAGAGGATCTTGCGGCAGGCCATAGGCGATCAGCGCAGCGGCGATCAGGCCGGAAGGGATGATCTGCCAGAACACCATTCGCCAGTCGACGCCTTCGGTCCAGAGCGCGGCCAGCGGCATCGCCAGATTCGGCCCGAAGGTAGCGGTCAGGGCATAGGCTGACAAACCGTACAGTTTGATGTGCCAGGGCAGGAAGCGCAGCGCCGCTGTCATCAGCAACGGTGGTAATGCGCCGCCTGCCAGGCCTTGCAACACGCGCAGGGTGATCAGGCTTTCCAGGTTGGGCGCAAACGGGATGACCGCGCCGAACAGGGTGAAGGCGAATGTTGCGACAATGGCGAAGCGGCGCAGGGAAAAGGTCACCGCGAACCACGGCGCCAGCAACATGGCCGACACTTCGGCGGCGGCGTAGACCGAGCTGATCCAGGTGCCTTGGTCATGGCCCAGGCCGTAGATCCCCAGAATGTCAGCCAGGCTGATGTCCGTCACCCGGTCATTGATGCCGGACGTCAGGGCAGCCATCAGCACGCCGATCAGGCCAAGGGCCAGGCGGGACGTGAAGGGAGCGGGCGCCGGTGGCGGAGAAGGGGCTGACACGTGAATAATCCTGTTAGCGCTTTACTGGCATGACCTGTTAGGCGGTACACTGTATCAATCAGCAATACATATAACAAGTTGTGTCAATCAAGGTGTGCCCATGACAACTACGGATTCGGATCGCGGTGGCGTGCAGGTTATTTCCCGGGCGGCGGCTATTTTGCGCAGCCTCGAAGGCGAACCGGCGGGCCTGAGCCTGGGGGAAATCGCCAAACGCTGCGGGTTGCCGCGTTCTACGGTGCAGCGCCTGGTGGATGCACTGGCGCTTGAAGAATTACTGGAAGTTCATGGCCGAGGCGGGATTTGCCTGGGCCCCGCGCTGATGCGCCTGGCGTCACACAGCCACGTGGACATCGTGCAGAAGGCGCGGCCGTATCTGGAAAGCCTGGGGGCCGAAACCGGCGAGACCATTGTGCTGGCCAGTGCCACAGGCGCCGAGCTGTTGATCCTGCATACGGTGATTTCCAGCCATGCGCTGCGGGTGTCTTCCGGGCCGGGCGGTTTTCTCAACATCTATGGCATTGGCGGCGGCAAAGCCTTGTTGGCCAGGATGGATAACGACGCGGTGATCAAGCTGATCGGCCGCAAGATCAAGGCGCTGACCCCCAATACCCTGAGCTTGCCGCAGTTGCTGGAGCAGCTCGACGAGATCAGAACTACCGGGATCGCCTTCGGCAACGAAGAACACACCCTGGGCGTGGCCTCGGTAGCGGTGAGCCTGCAAACGCCCCAGGGTTTTTATTCCATCGACGTGGCAGGCCCCGCCTGGCGAATCGCCCAGGCCAGGGACAGCATTGAAAAGGCGTTGCTCAAGTGTCGGGAGGAGTTGGGGAGTGGGTTGCGGGGGGGAGAGTGATTTCTCAAGCTAGAATGACTGCTCACTGTGGGAGCGAATTCATTCGCGAAGAGGCCGGTACATCCGACGCATCTCTATGCGTCTTGATATCGCCTTCGCGAATAAATTCGCTCCCACAGGTCCGAGGTCAGCCAAGGCTTCCATGGGCTTTCAGAGCCCTTGCAGGGAATCACCCACGAGGGGAAAGGGTCGCCAGGCCTAGCTCCCCTGCAACGGCTTTTCATCCTGGAAGAAGTAGTCCTTCCACGACGCTGGCTTGTTCTTGATCGCGCCAACGCGGTGCAGGAATTCCGCCAGTGGGTAGGTGTTTTTCGGGGTGATGGTGAAATCGAAATCCTTGTTGTCGATGATTTTCAACAGCGCTTCGCGATCGATTTTGGCTTTAGTCACCCGGATGTAAGTGTCCGCTGCCGCGCCTTTGTCCTTGCGGATGAAGTCTTCGGCTTCGCTCAAGGCTTCGATGAAAGCTTTGTAGGTCTTGGGGTTTTCGTTGCGGAATTTCTCGGTGGCGAATAACAGGGTTGGCGAGTTCGGCCCCAGCAGGTCGTAAGTGTTGAGCACCACGTGTACGCCCTTGGCCTGGATTTCCTGTTCCTGGAACGGCGGGTTGGAAAAGTGCCCGGTCAGTTCGGTGCCACCGGCAATGATGCTCGCTGCGGCGTCAGGGTGGGGCAGGCTGATGGTGTATTTATCCAGCCGCGCGTAGCCCGCATCGCCCCACAGCTTGGCGGAAGCGTATTGAAGGTAGCGTGATTGCACCGAAACCCCGACCGCAGGCACGGCAATCCGATCTTTCTCGGTGAAGTCCGCAATGGTCTTGACCTTGGGGTTGTTGCTCACCAGGTAGTACGGGAAGTTGCCCAGCGAGGCCACGGCCTTGACGTTCTGTTTGCCGTGGGTGCGATCCCAGATGGTCAGCAGCGGGCCGACGCCAGCCCCGGCAATGTCCACTGAACCGGCCAGCAGAGCGTCATTGACCGCCGCACCCCCGGACAACTGGGTCCAGTCGACCTTGATGTCCACGCCATCCTGCTTGCCATGCTTCTCGATCAGGTTCTGGTCGCGCACCACGTTGAGCAGCAGATAAACAATGCCGAACTGCTCGGCGATGCGCAGCTGACCTTCTGCCTGGGCAGCCGACGGCATGGCGAGGCTGCCGGTCAACAGCGTAGCGACCAACCCCAGGGAAGTGGCAAGGCGTGATAGTCGAGGGCGGTTTTTAGAATGGTTTGTCATGCCGTGCTCCAGCGTCAACAGGGAAGTGGGTAAGCGTTGGAGTTGACGATATAGGTATAAAAGATTTTATTTAAATAACATTAGTGCATAACGTTATGGCGGTTGGCGGCGAGCGGATGCGCTTCTGTAGGAGCTGCCGCAGGCTGCGAATAACGGCGTCACAGGAAAGATGGCTTCGCGGCCTTCAGCAGGTCCTTGTGTGCTTTTAGCTTCAACACATCAAAGCATTGCGCCTGGAATCGGGTAGCAACAACAGCATCCAGGCGCTGCTGAGTCAGGTTCCGTCCTGACGGCCGGGTCACTTTTGGTGCCAAAAGTAACCAAAACCTCTGCGCTGGCGTCCGGCCCCCGCTTCGCGGCGATACGTTCGCTCCGGTGCCGTGGGGTGGGCACGCGCCGACGGGCCATCCATGGCCCAGCGGCGCTCGCTCGGCATCCATGCCGAGCGACCCACCCCACGACACCTGCGCTCACCCTCCCGACGCGCATTTTGCGTCGTCTGTGAAATCGTGGCAGGAAAAGCAAAGGCAAATCCGGCTTTTCGAAAGTAACGCGTCGTAAGGGCGCAAAGGTGAATCAGCGTCGCCGCCGCTGCTGGGTATGCATGGCATTTGGGCTCCCCAGCAGAGTATTTACAGGGGGTCAGTGGTTGTTCTCGTTGTTGATATAACATAACATTATCGCGTCTTTTTTAAGATCAACCGCAGTTCTTCGTTCTATTGATACCAACCGTTTCTGCACCAATCCCTCACCATGAGTTTCTCGATGACGACCCAACTTCTGAAGCCGTTGGCTTCCACGCGATTGCAATCGATCGACGCGTTGCGCGGCCTGATCATTCTGTTCATGCTCCTCGATCACGTTCGCGAAACCTTCCTGCTGCATCTGCAGGTCTCGGACCCCATGGACGTCGCCACCACGCCGCCGGAACTGTTCCTGAGCCGCACCCTGGCGCATTTGTGTGCACCGTTGTTCATCTTCCTGACGGGCCTTTCCGCCTTCCTCTATGGCGAGCGCTACGGCAAAGGCGAAGTGTCGGGCTTTCTGTTCAAGCGCGGCCTGTTCCTGATCGTGCTGGAGTTCACCCTGGTCAATTTCGCCTGGACCTTCCAGTTCCCGGCGACGTCGGTGTACCTGCAGGTGATCTGGGCGATTGGCTTGAGCATGGTGGCGCTGGCGATTCTGGTGAAGCTGCCGCGAGCCGCGCTGGTGGCCCTCGGGGTGGTGATCATTGCCGGGCATAACCTGCTTGATGGTCTGCATTTCGCCAAGGATTCGGCCATGTATGTGCCGTGGGCGATCCTGCATGACCGCAGCTGGCTGGTGCCGTGGGACGGGCTGCGTTTGCGCACGTCCTATCCGGTGCTGCCGTGGATCGGCGTGATCGCACTGGGCTACGCGGCCGGCCCCTGGTTCGCGTCGGGTGCCGATGCGCGCCTGCGTCAGAATCGTCTGGTTGCGGCGGGCCTCGGTTTGCTGGTGTTGTTTTTCAGCCTGCGTCTGCTCAATGGCTACGGCGAGAAGCCTTGGTCATTCGGTGAAACCGGCGTGCAGACCGTGATGAGTTTTTTCAACATCACCAAGTACCCGCCATCGCTGATGTTCGTCTGCCTGACATTGGGGATTGGGTTGCTGCTGTTGGTGTGGTTCGAGCGGGCGGCAGGGCGGGTGTGGTTGAAACCGCTGCTGGTGTTTGGCGCGGCACCGATGTTCTTCTACCTGCTGCATTTGTATGTGCTGAAGATCCTGTACCTGATTGCCGTGGCGATCTGGGGTACCAACAAAGGTGATTACTTCGGTTTCGATTCGGTGGGGGCGGTGTGGGTGTGTTCGGCACTGCTGGCCGTGGCATTGTTCCCGGCGGTCAAGGCGTTCGCCAGCTTCAAGGCGCGCCGCAAGGATATTGCCTGGTTGAAGTATTTCTAGAGGGCGGCTCGCTTTCCGGGTTGGAATGACATAACTGTGGGAGCGAGCTTGCTCGCGAAGGCGTCAGGTCAGACAGTGATTCATAGACCGAAAAATCGCCTTCGCGAGCAAGCTCGCTCCCACGAGGATCTATGCCGAGCCGGCCTCCGCTTTCACAGGGAGTCCGGCTATTTCCATTGATCAATCGTGATGCGCTTCGCCCACAAAACTCAGCGACGTAAACAGGCCTTCTTCCTCGATATCCGGGTTGCCGGTGATTTTCACCACGGTCTCCACGGCGATGATGTTCAACCCTTCATTACGCACCACGACAGTGGCCCGGCCTTCGGCGTCCGTGGTGGCGCTCACTTCATCCGGCTGGCTGCGGTAGTCGCCGATCAGCTTGGCTCCGGCCAACGGCTTGCCATCGAGCAGCACCTTCACCGGCAGCGGTTTGCCCGGCCCAACGCTCAACGGATCAGCTTGCGGCACGATCACCAGCCTCAGGTTTTTCAAGGGCGGCAGCTTCACGCCAGGCTGGTAGATCGCCAGGCTGTACTTGAAGGTCTGCAATGCTGTGACGGCGCCTGGCACTTTGGTGCGGCCTTCGTTGGTCCACTTCTTGTCGGCGGTCTGCGACCACATGCCATTGTTCAATGCGACCGACATGACCGCAGGCTTGCTCAACGGCACCAGTCGGGCGTGATCAGCCAGGCGCTCGACGGTGACGGGGATCATCTTGCCGCCTGCGTCATACGCCCAGGCGCCGCTGACTTTCTCGGCCTTGAATTTATTGTCTTCGGCGCCGTGGCCGTAAACCACTTCGATGTTGCCGCGACGCTCTTCGGTCCACAGGCCATGGGCAGTGGCTTGTTGCATCGCGCCAAGCAGGCTCAGGGCCAGGATTGTTTTTGTGAAGTGCATGGTGAGTCCTTGTTGATCAGAGGCTGAGGGAAAGGCTGACAGTAAGGTTGCGTGGTTCGCCCGGAGCGACCCAGTAATTGCTGTAGGAACGCTCGAAATATTTCTCGTCAAACAGGTTGTTCAGGTTCAGGCCCACGGTGACGTTCTCGCTGGCCTTGTAGTGGGCGAGCAGGTCGACGGTGTGGTAAGCGGGCAGTTCGAAACGGGTGCCGGCTTCGCCTGAACGGTCTCCGACATAGGTGAACGCTGCGCCCAGGTCCGAGCCTTTGAGTGCGCCGTTCTGGAACTCGTAAACGCCCAGCAGGCTGCCGCTGCGTTTGGCCACGCCGAGAATACGGCTACCGGTAGGGATTGTTGTGTCGCCTTTGGTGACCTCGGCATCAATCCAGGCAAAAGCGCCGATGACGCGCACGGCGTCCGTCACCTGACCGTTGAATTGCACATCGAAACCCTGGCTGCGGGCTTTGCCCATGGCGCGGCTGGAATCGGTGCCGGGGTCCAATGCCAGCACGTTTTCCTTCTCGATATGGAAGGCGGCGAGGGTGGCGCTCAACCGCTCGTCGAACAGCTCGGTCTTGATCCCGGCTTCATAGCCCACGCCTTCTTCGGGCTTGAAGGTCTTGCCCGCCGCGTCCAGCCCGTTGTTGGGTTTGAACGAGGTAGACGCGTTGGCGAACACGCCGATTTCCGGGATGAACTGGTACAGCAAGCCGGTGCGATACGTCACTTCGTCATGCCGCTGTTTGCTGGTGTCGTTGCGGGTGAAGTCGTCGGTGCTCTGCTCGAAGTGTTCGAACCGCGCGCCGATCATGCCGCGCAGCTTGTCGGTGAAAACGATCTGGTCCTGCAGATTCAGCGCCTGGCTTTCCACGTGCTCGAAGAAGTCGGTGCCCGAGCGCACGCCATTGGGCTTGGCCTGGCCATAAACCGGCTGGTAGATATCGATGGCGTACGGGCTGCCCGCAGTGGTGGTGACGCGTTCGTTCTTGCGGTAGTTCTCGTATTCGGTGCCGATCAGCACCTGGTGCTCCAGGCCGCCGATGTCCAGCAGCCCGCGCAGTTCCAACTGGGTGATGCTGTCATGCCAGTTCATGTCCCGTTCGCGGTAACGGCGGTTGACGGTGTGGCCGTCGGCGTTCAATGCGCGGCTCTCCGAGGCATGGCCGGACAGCTCGCCTTCCTTGTAGTGGCTGGCCAGACGCAGTGACCAGACATCATTCAAACGGTGCTCCAGCGCCGCCTGGATCATGTTGTTGTCGTTATCGATATCGCCGTCATTGGGCTCGCCAAGGAAGGTGCGCCGCGACATGCCGCTCCACTTGTTGTTGGGCGCAACGATGCCGCGATCAAAGGTCGAGCTGTGGCGCACGAATTCGGTTTCCACCGACAGGTGCGTGTCGGGGTCCAGTTGCCAGCTCAGGGTGGGGGCGACGAAGACTCGTTTGCTCTCAACGTGGTCCCGAAAGCTGTTGTTGTCCTCAACGGCGAAGTTGACCCGTGACAGGACGGTCTTGTCATCGTTGAGCGGGGCGTTGACGTCCAGCGCGGTGCGATAGCGATCCCAACTTCCCGCACTGGTTTGCAAAGTGGTGAAGGCGTCGGCCTGGGGTTTTTTGGTGACGATGTTCACCGTGCCGCCCGGATCACCACGGCCATAGAGGCTGGCGGCGGGGCCTTTGAGCACTTCGATGCGCTCGACGTTGGCGGCGTCCGGCGTGGTCGGGTAGCCGCGATTGGCGCTGAACCCGTCCTTGTAGAACTCGGACGTGGTGAAGCCGCGAATGCTGTATTCGTAGAGTGTCAGGCCGCCGAAGTTGTTTTGCTTGGACACACCGCCCGCGTAGTCCAGGGCGCGTTCCACGTTGTGGCTGCCCAGGTCGTTCAAGACACTGGCAGGGATCACGCTGATGGCCTGGGGAATGTCCTTGATCGCCGTGTCGGTTTTCGTCGCGCTGGCCGAGCGGGTGGCGCGATAGCCGCTGACCGGGCCAGTGGCCGATTCATACGTGGAATCGGCATTGACCGAGATGGCGTCCAGTTCGTAGGTTTTTTGTAGTTCGTCGGCGAAGCTGGCGTCGGCCAGAAGACCAAAGGCAAGACCTGCGAATGAGGCCATTTTACGAGGGGGCATTTCGGACATTCCTGTTTGATTCGTTACAGTATAACGTCTCTAGCGGGAATTATTTCTATCTGTGTGAGCGGGTGGATGTTTCTGGATGTTTCCGTGGTATTGAGTGAGGGGCAGGAGAACGTGGGACCGGCTTCAGCCGGGAAGGCGGTGGTACCGACGACGCATAGGCAGCGAGTGTGTCGACCTTTTCCCGGCTGAAGCCGATCCCACAGCATTCACCCAGACAGTAAAAGAGGGATGCAAAAAGGCCGAGGGGGTTCCTCGGCCTTTTGCGATCTTTATTTGATGTGTTACGTCAGTCAGATCAGGTCTTGAAGCGCTTGACCAACCCGTCCAGCTCGCTGGACAGCGCCGCCAGGCTGCGCGAATCAGCGCGTGCCGACTCCGCCAGCTCGGCCACCAACTGCGCATCGCCATGGATCTGACTGATGTGTCGGTTGATGTCTTCGGCCACGTGGTGCTGCTCTTCAGCGGCGGTGGCGATCTGGGTGTTCATGTCACGAATCACGTCCACCGACTCACGGATCAGCCCGAAGCTGCTGCGCGCCTGGCTGATTTTCTCCACCGATTGCTGGGACACGCTGAGGCTGGCGTTCATCTGCTGGGTCACCGAGGACGTACGGCGAGCCAGGGTGCCGAGCAGGTTGTCGATCTCGGCGGTGGAATCAGCCGTGCGTTTGGCCAGCGCACGAACTTCATCGGCTACAACGGCAAACCCACGACCTTGCTCACCGGCACGGGCCGCTTCGATGGCGGCGTTGAGCGCCAGCAGGTTGGTCTGTTCAGCGATGGAGCGGATGGTGTCGAGGATCGACTGAATCGCGTTGCTGTCTTTTTCCAGCTGCACCATGGCGGTAGCCGACTGGGAAATCTCCGTGCTCAGTTGATCAACGCTGGCGACCGCATCATCGATCTGACGTTGGCCTTCACGGGCCTGACGCTGACCGTTGTCGGCCGAGTCGGCGGCCTGGCTGCAGGAGCGGGCGACTTCGTTGGCGGTGGCGACCATTTCATGGAACGCGGTGGAGACCATGTCCACGGCTTCGCGCTGGCGCCCGGCGGCGTCGGCCATGTTGTTCGACACTTGTGTGGAGCTGTGGGAGGTGTCGAGGATCTTGTTCGCCGCCTGACCAATGCTCTGGATCAGGTTGCGAATGGCTGCCAGGAATTTGTTGAACCAGTTGGCCAGTTGGGCGGTTTCGTCGTTGCCACGTATTTCCAGATTGCGGGTCAGGTCGCCTTCACCCTGAGCGATGCCTTCCAGGCCGGTTGCTACGCTGTTGATCGGTCGCGCGATCAGTGAGGCGAAGCTGGCGCCTACGACCGCAAAAATGACTGCTAGCACCGCGGCGATCACGGCAATCAGCCAGGTCAGGCGCGTGGCCGAACTCATGACTTCATCCTGCTTGATCAAACCGATGAAGTTCCAGCCCAGTTGCTCGGACGGGTACACGTTGGCCATGTAGCGCTCGCCATCAAGCTCGACCTCTACCAGGCCGCTGCTGACCTTGGCCAACTCGGCGTAACCTGGGCCCAGGTCGGAGATTTTCTTGAAGTTGTGCTCGGGCTTGAGAGGATCGACCAGGATGTTGCCGCTCTTTTCCAGCAGCATCAGGTAGCCGCTATCGCCGAGCTTGATCTGCTTGACGATGCTGGTCAGCTGCTTGAGGGTCACGTCGATCCCGACCACGCCGCCAGGGTTGCCCAGGGCGTTGGAGATGGTGCGTCCGGTATTGACCATGACCGCGTCGTCCGCCGCCCAATAGTAGGCGTCGCTGCGCACCACTTTGCCCGGGTTGGCCAGCGCGGCCTTGTACCACGGGCGTACGCGGGGGTCGTAGTCGCCGAATTTCTGACCTTCGGGCCACGGCGCATAACTGCCGTTGGCCAGGCCGTAGGAAATGTACGAGTAAGACGGGTGGCTGACGCCCACGCGGTTGAACAGGGCGATGATGTTTTTGTCCGTCTCGGACTCGGGAGCGTTTTGCTGAGCTGGGGTCATGTAGCTTTTCAGGCCTTCGCCCGCACCCGTGATGAGCGGGTTGGCGGCCAGGTATTCGACGTTCTGGCTGATACCGTCGAAGAACAACTGCATGGCGTTGGCGACCTGACGGATTTCCCGGCCACTGCTGTCAACGAAGCCCTTGGTCGCATCGCTGCGCAAATTGATGATGACAATGCTGGCCACGACAATGATCGGTAGGCACGCGATAACCGCAAATGCCCACGTCAATTTCTGTTTGATATTCATCCATGCTCCGATTGCAGTTCTGGCTCACGCCCCCCGACAGATGTCGAGATTAGTTTTGGCAGGCACGTACAAATGCTTCTAATTATATTTATGGTATCCGGCTATCGGCGCGGCTCCGGGCTTCTTGAGGGCTTAACCCGAATAACCCAGCTCACGGCTGATGCTGGCGCTGCACTCAAGGAGCAGATTCTGAAACCGATCCTTGGCGCCGTCCGGATCCATCACTGCATCGGGGCCTGAGAGGTTGATGGCTGCGGTGACCTGACCAGTGTGATCCTTGATGGAAGTGGCAATGGCCGTGGAGTAGTCGGAGCGGTGCAGGACCCAGCCACGTTCCCGGTCTTCGGCAATCAGGCTCTGCAGTTGCGGCAGGGTCCTGGGGGCTGGCGTGGGGTAGTCGTCCAGTCGCACGTGCTGATAGAGCTGGCCCAGCTGCGCATCCGTCAGTTGGGTGAGCAACATGCGGCCCATGGCTGTGCAGTGGCACGCGATGCGGGTGCCGATGGGGATATTCACCGAGAGGCGTTGCGCGGCGAATGCGCGGAACAGGTAGAGGCTGTCGGTCTGTTCGCGGATGCTCAGGTGGCAGGAGAGGGAGGTGCGGTCGCGCAGCAGGTTGAGGTGCGGCATGGCGACTTCGACGATGTCGCGGCTGGCCAGGTAGCTGAAACCGTCGCTGATCACTCGCGCGCCCAGTTCGTAGTGGGTGTTGAGTTTGTTCAGGTAACCCATGTCAGTCAGGGTGAACAGGATCCGGTACACCGCCGAGGTGCTGACGCCCAGGCGTTCGGCGATGTCCTGGATGCTCAGGGTGCGAGTCCGGGCGTTGAACATGCCCAGTACGCTCAGGCCACGTGCCAGGGCGGGGACGCTGTAGTCGGTGTCTTTTTCGGTGGGTTCGGGCGGGGTCATAGTGGGGCCTTGTGTTGACTGCGTTTTTGCTGAGGCGATTCGGTATCTGGCGTTTCGGACATCGCTATCGCAGATATCCACACGTGTTTTTGTGTACATATCCGTTGTTGCGGTCATGGCTGCTGTTGGTTGCGCCCTTACGGCGCCTCACTTTTGAGGCCGGAATGCCGGCCCAGTCAAAAGTAAGCAAAACGCTCTTGCCCCACCACTCGGTCCCTCGCCTAGGCTCGGCATGCCCGTAATCCGACATTGATGCGTGGGGCCGCCGCCAACGGCCATCCATGGCCTGGGGCGGCTAAACCGGCATCCCTGCCGGTTTGCCCCACGCCTCAATATCGAATTCCGGCCAGCGTGGTTTAACGGGGCGCCTAAGATCAAAATCAAAAGCGCGCGAGGCGGCCTGAAAGCCGACCTGCTTCTCGCGTGATCCTGCCGCGTTACCTTCATCGTCTGTGCCATTGCCTTCGCGAATGAATTCGCTCTTACAGGTACGGTTTAATACCTGGGCTGACGCTAACCCGTGGGAGCGAGCTTGCTCGCGAATGCGTAAGTTCAGCCTCAGATATTTAGCGGCCGTACCGGCCCATTCGCGAGCAAGCTCGCTCCCACAGAGTCAACGGCGTTCGCAATTCCCTGTAGGAGCTGCCAAAGGCTGCGAATCGGAAGCCGCTTTCGCAGCCTTCGGCAGCTCCTACCTCAATTCACGCAGCGCCATCCATCGCCGCTTTTGATCTAGATCTGCTTTTGATCTGGCTTTTGATCTTAAGCGCCCCGTCAAACCACGCTGGCCGGAAGCCGATATTGATTCGGCGGGCAAACCGGCATGGATGCCGGTTTAGCCGCACTGGGCCATGGATGGCCCTTTGCGGCGGCCCGCCGAATCAATGTCGGATTACGGGTACACCGACCCTAAGCGAGGTGCCGAGTGGTGGGGCAAGAGCGCTTTGGTTACTTTCGTCTGGGCCGGCAATCCGGCTTTTCGAAAGTGACCCGCCGTAAGGGCGGAACCCCAAGTGGCCGTAACCTCAGCAACGAATATGTACACAACAGATGCATCGATACCCATGCCGCGATGACGCCAGTGATTCACCTGAATTTCTTCAGTTGTCCGCCAGCTTCAGCAATGCCCCGCCAAACTCCCCCATCGCATCCAGCACAGCACCCTTGAAATACTCCACCGAAGCGCTGTCACACAGGATCTGAAACGTAGGTACTTCCTGCGACCCCACGTTGATCACAATCACGTTGATCCGCGCCGCCGACGTCTGAGCGGCCGCACCCGCAGCAAAGGCCTGTAAGCGCAGGTCGACGCCGCACAGTTTGGCCATCACCTGATCGATATGAACGCCACTCAACTGCAGCCAGGCATGGCTGTCCTGACGGGGCAGCAGGTAGTTGGCGCTGTGGTCCAGCTCCCAGCGCGCCTCTTCGTCGGCGATGCGCTGGCCGCGATCAGCGAGGCTGCCCAGCACCAGGTATTCGGTCTGGGACAACCGCGCCACGTGGCTGCCGTCGGCCTGAGTGACAGCGCGGTTTGGAGCATCAGGTAGCTCGAACCCTCGGGCGCTCAGGTATTCGGCGCTTTGCCGACCGCGAAAGCCGACCCGTGGCACTTCACTCAGATCGATCAACGCGCAGGGTTGCAGAGGGCTGAGCCCGATGGCGTGTTGCGCTTGCAGACTGGACATGGCTCAAAGCTCCTGGCGCTGGTTTTCAGGGTCGAAGAAGGGCAGTTTCACTACTGTGGCCTGTACGATCACGCCGTCCTCGACGCGGATCGGAATCTGCTGGCCCGGCTGGCTCTGATCAAAGGCTGCGAAGGCCATGCCAATGATCTGGCCCAGGCTTTGCGAATACTCACAGGACGTCACGTTGCCGCTGATGTCCGGCCCCTTGAGCACCAGATGACCTTCCAGCGGTTGCGGGCTGGTTTTGGGCAGGGTAAAGCCCACCAGTTTGCGTTTCATCGGCTGGGCTTCGAGGATGTCCACCGAACGGCGGCCGACGAAGAATGGCTTGTTGCGGCTCACCGCCCAGCCCATGTCGATCTCGCCGGGGTGGGTCATGCCGTCGGTGTCCTGGCTGATGATCACGTGGCCTTTTTCCAGACGCAGCAGGCGTTGGGTTTCCACGCCGAACGGGCGAATGTCGTGTTCCTTGCCTGCTTCGCACAGTGCATCCCAAAGCTTGAGGGCATGGCGTGCCGGTACGTGGATTTCATAGCCCAGTTCGCCGACGAAGCCGACCCGCAGCAAGCGCGCCTTGATGCCCGCCACGGTGCCTTCGCGCACACCCAGGTAAGGGAAGCCTTCAGCCGACAGGTCGATGCCGGTGCAGACTTTTTCCAGTACTTTGCGCGAGTCAGGCCCGGCCACGTTGACCGCTGAAATCGCTGCCGTGACGTTGGCGATGTCCACGTCCAGGCGCCATTGAGCGTTCCACTTGAGCATCTGTTGATAGATACGATCCACGCCGCTGGTGGTCGCGGTGACGTAGAAGTGATTTTCGGCGAAGCGCGCGCACACGCCGTCATCGATCACTACGCCATGTTCGTTGGTCATCAGCGCATAACGTGAACGACCGATGGGCTGCTTGAGGAACGCGAAGGTGTACATGCGGTTAAGCAGCTCGGCGGCATCCGGCCCACGTACGTCCAGGCCGCCCAGGGTCGAGACGTCGATGATGCCGACCTTGTTGCGCACGTGCAGCGCTTCAGCCTGCATGCACGCGTCGCGCTCATGGGGTTTGCCGTAATAGGCAGGGCGCTGCCAGATCCCGGCGGGCATCATTTTTGCCCCGGCTTCGACGTGGCGTTTGTGCATCGGCGTCTGGCGATAAGGGTCAAATGCTCGGCCGGCCACATGGGCGAGTTTTTCGGCGACGAAGGGCGGGCGGGCCGTGGTGACGCCGGTTTCGCTGACGTTGCGCTGGGTCGATTGCGCCACCAGCCGTGCCGTCGGCAGTGCCGAATGACGGCCTTGCGAAGGCCCCATGCCGACGGTGGAATAGCGCTTGACCAGCTGAATATCGCGATAGCCGATTTTGGTGGCGTTGATGATGTCGCGCACTTGCAGGTCTTCATCGAAGTCGACGAAGTCCTTGCCCTTGGGGTGCGGGAAGATTGGCCACGGGAAATTCACCGGGGCTTCTGCACGTATCGCCAGCGGCTTGGCCTTGAGCTCCAGATTCAGCGCGGCCACCACATCAGCCGCCGCGTGGATGGCATCGGCCAATACATTGTCGAGCGCGTGGTAACCATGCGCAGAACCGGTCACGCCGAGGTTGGCCGGCAAGCCGCTGAGGGTGAACTCGGCCTGTTGATCGTCGTAGCTGAGTTTGCCCCCGGCCTGACACAGCAGTTGATAAACCGGCATGTAGCCGCCGGACATGCACAGCAGGTCGCAGTCCAGGGTTAGGCCGGTACTGGCGACCTGGCCTTGCCCGGTGATCTTGCGCAGATCGACACCGCTCACGTGGCGCATGCCTTTTTCATGCAGCGCCTCATAAACAGTACTGCCCAGGTGGCAGGTGATGCCCCGTTGTTCCAGAGCCAGTAGCAGCGTCCGGTCGGCGGGGTTGTTGCGCATGTCCACCAGGGCGGCGACTTCCACGCCTTGCTCATGCAGATCCAGCGCGGCCAGATACCCGTCGTCATTGCCGGTCAGGACCACCGCGCGCTTGCCCGGTTTGACCGCATACAGCTTCATCAAACGCTGGGCTGCGCTGGTCAGCATCACGCCGGGCAAGTCGTTGTTGCGGAAGATCACCGGCTGATCGAACGAGCCGCTGGCGATCAGGCATTGCGTGGCGCGTACCTTGTACATGCGCTTGCCTTGAATCACTGGCAAATAGTTATCGGTGAACCAGGCGTTGCAGGTGGCTTGCTTGAGGACGTGAATGTTGGTGTGGTTTTCCACCGCTTCCACCAACTCAACCCGCAGGGCTTCTGCGCGTTTGCCGTCGATATCAAAACGGGCGTAGGTCAGCGAACCACCGAGCACCGGCTGTTGCTCGATCAGCAGCACCTTGGCCCCGGCATTGGCGGCGGTCAGCGCGGCCTGCAAACCCGCAGGACCTGCACCGACGATGGCCAGGTCGGTGAACAGATAGGCCTTGTCGTAATACTCCGGCTGGAATGCCAGGTCCAGCACGCCAAGCCCGGCCTTTTTGCGAATGATCGGCTCCCAGACTTTCCACGCGCCCTTGGGTTTATAGAAGGAGCGATAGTAAAAGCCCACCGGCATGAATGTGGAGAACTTGCCCAGGTACGCGTCTTTGTCGTTGTCCAGCGAGCCGTTGAAGTTCTGCCCGGTGACCTGCACGCCATTTTCAAGCAGGTAACTGTCGGCCAGTACGTTGGGCTCGCTCGGCAGCTGCACCAAGGTGTTGGCATCTTGCCCGGCCATGGTCAGCGGGCCGCGCGGGCGGTGGTATTTGAACGAGCGTGACAACAGGAAGCGGCCGTTGGCGAGCAGGGCGCTGGCAATGCTGTCGCCCTCGAAGCCCTGATGCGGTTTGCCGTCAAAACTGAAGGCCAGTGGCTTGCTGCGATCAATCAGCAGGCCCATGGGGGCGGGCAGGCGGTTGGGCGTGCTCATCGGGCAATCTCCCCGGCAGGTGCGGGTGCAGAGGTAAAGTCAACCCGGGCGGTGAATATTTCCCTGGGGTCGAAGGTGCGCAGAATTTCATCGCTGCCGGTGTGGCGCTCGGCCAGAAACCAATAGCTGGACGGGGTGTGCATCCACCATTCACGGACCACGCCAAGGGTGTCTTCGCTGTTGAAGACGTAGTCGGCCCATTCACCGTCGGTGCAGGTGGCCGGGTCCGGCATCTGCTTGAATTCGCCACCGTAGGTGAACTCGGTGATGTTGCTCGGCCCGTTGAGCGGGCAAGTCATGACTTTCATGTGCTGTTCCTGACTCAAATGAAGGATTAGTGGCTAGCCGCCGTCGCGCCCATTTCGTTGACTTGCTGGAAGGTCGAAAAACGCTCCAGGCCAAACGGCTTGATCAGGTCTGGCGTCTTGCCGCCGCTGGCCACCAGTTCGGCCATGGTCTTGCCGCAGATAGGCGTCGCCTTGAAGCCCCAGGTGCCCCAGCCTGCATCCAGGTAATAATTCTTCACCGGTGAAAGGCCCATGATCGGGCTGTAGTCCGGGGTCATGTCGGTGATCCCGGCCCACTGGCGCATCAATTTGGCATTGGCCAGGAACGGGAACATCTCCACCGCATGGGCCAGCAGGCTTTCTTTCAAATCCAGGGTCGAGCGCGTGTTGAACAGCGGGTAGGGATCGGAGCCGCCGCCGAACACCACTTCGCCTCGGCTGGTCTGTTGCACGTAGCAGTGCAAGGCCGACGAACTCACCAGCGGGTCGAGGAACGGCTTGAATGGCTGGGTCACCATGGCCTGCAGCGGAAAGGTCTGGATCGGCGAGCGGATCCCGGCCTTTTTCATCAGTTGCGAACTCATGCCCGCCACCGCCTGCACCGCACAGCCACATTTGATCGTGCCGCGGTTGGTTTTCACCGCCGTGATGGTGCCGTTTTCAATGATCAGCTCCTGAACTTCGGTGAGCTGATGAATTTCCACCCCGCGCTTGGCCGCCTGCTTGGCGTAACCCCAGGCCACGGCGTCGTGGCGGGCGGTGGCGCCGTCGATGTGCCAGAGCCCGGCGATCACTGGAATGTGCCCCGGATCAAGGTTGAGCGAGGGCACCAGTTCGCGGATCTGTTGGCGGTCGATCATCTCGGTGCGGCCACCGAAGTGCTTGTTCACTTCCGCCCGCTGGCGGAACGAGCGCACGGTGGCGTCGGTGTGGGCCAGGGTCAATTGGCCGCGATGGGAGTACATGATGTTGAAGTCGAACTCGTTGGACAGCCCTTCGAACATGCGCACCGACTCGGCATAGAACTTCACGCCTTCGCTGGTCAGGTAGTTGGAGCGGATCACTGCCGTGTTGCGCGCCGTGTTGCCGCCGCCCAGATAACCCTTTTCCAGCACCGCGATATTAGTGATGCCGTGGTACTTGGACAGGTAGTAAGCGGTGGCCAGCCCGTGACCGCCTCCGCCGATGATCACGACGTCGTAGGACGATTTGAGTTCCTTGGGCGCGGGCAGGTCGACGTCGACCGGATACTCCGAACTCAAGCCGTACTTCAATAAGTTGAAAGGCATACGGCCTCCGATTGGCTGCGTTGCGCGTAGGCCTGCTGACGGGCAGCGGTGACCGTGTTTTTCATGAGGAAGGCGATGGTCATGGGACCCACGCCGCCGGGTACCGGGGTGATGGCCGAGACTTGCGGCAGGGCGCTGTCGAAATCCACATCGCCCACCAGGCGGCTGCGGCCGTCCTCATCAATTCGGTTAATACCCACATCAATGACGACGGCCCCGGGCTTGAGCCAGCTGGCGTCGATCATGCGTGGCTTGCCCACGGCGGCGATGACGATGTCGGCCAGGCGGCACAAGGCCTTGGCATCCACGCTGCGCGAGTGGACCACGGTGACTGAGCAATGGGCCTGCAACAGCAGGGCGGCCATGGGTTTGCCGACGATATTGGAACGGCCGATCACCACGGCGTGCTTACCGCTCAGGTCGCCGCAGGCTTCGCGCAACAAATGCATGCAGCCGCTGGGTGTGCAGGGGGTCAGTACGTCGCGGCCCTGGCTCAGGCCGCCGACGTTTTCGCTGTGAAAGCCATCCACATCCTTGCCTGGATCAATGGCCTGCAAGGCGCGGGCTTCTTCCATGTGAGGAGGCAGCGGCAGTTGCAACAGGATGCCGTTGACGCTGCGATCGGCATTGAGCCGGGCAATCAGTTGCAGCAGATCTGTTTGGGTCGTCTCGGCCGCAAGGCGGTATTCGAGGGAGCGAATACCGGCCTCTTCGGCGCGCAGTATCTTGTTGCGCACGTAGACCTGACTGGCCGGATCAGCCCCCACCAGAATCACCGCCAATGCAGGTTCGATGGCGTCTTCTTTCAACTGGCTGACCTCGGCTTTGACCTGCGCCAGGACCCGCGCGGCAGCCGCTTTGCCGTCGATGAGTTTGCCTGTATTCACCGGAACACCACCGTTCTGTCGTGGTTGAGGAAGACCCGATGTTCCAGGTGGTATTTGACCGCCTTGGACAGCGCCACGGTTTCGGTATCGCGACCCATGGCCACCAGATCCGCAGGCAGATACGCGTGATCGACGCGCTGTACTTCCTGTTCGATGATCGGCCCTTCGTCCAGGTCGCTGGTGACGTAGTGGGCGGTGGCGCCAATCAGTTTCACGCCACGTTCGTAAGCCTGGTGATAAGGCTTCGCGCCTTTGAAGCCGGGCAGGAATGAGTGGTGAATGTTGATCGCCCGGCCCGACAGTTGCTTGCACAGGTCATCGGAGAGGATCTGCATGTAGCGCGCCAGCACCACCAGTTCGGTGCTGGTGTCGTCAACAATCTTCATCAGCTCGGCTTCCTGGGTGGCCTTGGTGTCTTTGCTCACCGGCAGGTAGATAAAGCGGATGCCTTCACGCTCGGCCATGTGCCGCAGGTCCAGGTGGTTGGAGACGATGGCGGTGATGGTCATGTCCATCTCGCCTTTGTGGTAGCGATACAGCAAGTCAGTCAGGCAATGATCGAACTTGCTGACCATCAGCAGCACACGCATCGGCGCGCGGGTGTCGTGCAACTCCCACTGCATGCCGAATGCGCTGGCCACTTCTTCGAAACCGCCCTTGAGTTGATCGATGTCGCCGCTGTGCCCGTCGTTGAAGCGAAACACTGCCCGCATGAAAAACTGGCCGCTGAACTCGTCGTCGAACTGCGCCATTTCACCGATGTAGCAGCTGTTGGTCGCCAGGTACGACGCCACGGCGGCGACGATGCCTGACGTCGCCGGGCAGCTGACCTTGAGAATGAAATGGTTCTTTTCGTGTTGCATGGCTTGTCCTCGGAGAAGTGGCGGCAGCTCAGCGCAGGGCGAAAATTCAGGGGCAAAAAAATTTTTCTCTGATGAATAAAAATTCCCTTCAGGAATTAAATATTCTTAATGCGGATTTATAGGCGAAAGAAAACTGCGCGTCCAGAATTTTCTGGAAACTTATTTTCTTGGTGGGAAATATTTAGCGGTTCTTAGGCGCTTTCTGCGTTGACCTTGTCGACGCTATCGAGAGTAAGTGCGAAACCACTGTGCGAATTGAAATGCTTTGTGTGGGATCGACCGGGGGAGGCGCTCCACCTTGCTCGAAGGCTATGTGTCTAGCAAAGCAGATGTGCCGGACGTACCGGCCCCTTCGCAAGCAAGCTTGCTCCCACAGCTCCTGTGTTTGTTGCGCGGAAGCGCGGCGTAGAAGGCGGGGCGGAATTACTCCCCCTGCGCGCCGTAGTTCATGATCGACAACAACCGGATGGGCACCTGCACCAGTTCTTCCGGGCCGTGAGGAATTTCGCCGTCGAAGGTCAGGCTGTCGCCCGCCTGCATGCGATACAGCTGGTTGCCATGGCGATACACCAGCTCGCCTTCCAGCAGATGCAGGAACTCGGTGCCGGGGTGGGAGAAGGTCGGGAACTCTTCGCTGGCGTCATCCATGCTCACCATGTATGCCTCGAAACTCTTCTTCGGCCCACGGGTGTGGTTGAGCAGGTGATAGGTGTGGCCTTTCTCGGTGCCGCGACGAACCACCTCCAGGCCTTCATCGGCCTTGACCAGCAGGGCACTGCTGCCTTTCTGATCGTACTGCGCGAACAGTTTGGACATGGGCATGCCCAGCACGTCGCACAAGCGGCTGAGGTTATCCAGGCTGGTGGAGACCTGAGCATTTTCGATTTTGCTCAGCATGCCCTGGCTGATACCGGCGATGCGCGCCACATCGGCCAATTTCAATTCCTGTGCCTGCCGCTGGCGTTTGATCTGGATGCCCAGGTACTGCTCGAGTTTCAACTTGGGTTCTGATTCGGTGGACATGTTCATCAGGCCTGCACGGTTTCTGTTCGTTAAATTTATATTCGCACCAGGAATGTGCGATTTGCGCGCCCTGAGATCCGGGCGTCGCTGATTATTCTTCGAGGGAAAGGAAGTTTCCCATATAAACAGCAGAAATTCGCCTCTCTCGTTTTTTGGGTCTTTGGCATACCAAGCTGGCAAGCTGTTTGCATTCTTGTAGGGAAAGTAAGTTTCCTATTCGGAATAATTGATTTCGGCCGGGTCGCTTGCAGCGTTCTTCCCACTACAACGCTTGCCTTTCGCGAGGAGTGAATACTCATGTTGCCACCAGAAACACAGCGCTTGATCGAGGAACACGGGATCAAATACGTGCTGGCGCAATTCGTCGATATCCACGGTGCCGCGAAAACCAAGTCCGTGCCGATTTGCGGTCTGGAGGCGGTGGCCGAAGCCGGTGCCGGGTTTGCCGGATTCGCGATCTGCGGCATGGGCATGGAGCCTCACGGGCCGGACTTCATGGCCAAGGGCGATCTGTCGACCCTGACCCCGGTGCCTTGGCAGCCAGGCTATGGCCGGGTGGTGTGCATCGGGCATGTGGATGGCAAGCCGCATCCCTATGACAGCCGCTATGTGTTGCAGCAGCAGGTTCAGCGCCTGAAAGACAAAGGCTGGACCTTGAACACCGGTCTTGAGCCGGAATTCAACCTGATGCGCCGCGACGAAAGCGGCCAGCTGCAACTGGTGGACGCCAGCGATAACCTCGACAAGCCTTGCTATGACTACAAAGGCCTGTCCCGCTCCCGGGCGTTTCTGGAGCGCCTGACCGAGGCCCTGCAGCCCGTGGGTTTCGAGATCTATCAGATCGACCACGAAGACGCCAACGGCCAGTTCGAGATCAATTACACCTACAGCGACGCCATGGAGTCGGCAGACCGTTTTACCTTCTTCCGCATGGCCGCCGGTGAGATCGCCAACGACATGGGCATGATCTGCTCGTTCATGCCCAAGCCGGACCCGAAACGGGCAGGCAATGGCATGCACTTTCACCTGTCGATCAGCAGCGCCGAGAGCAAGAACCTGTTCTTTGATGCCAGCGACAAGAACGGCATGGGCCTGTCAAAAATGGCCTATCACTTCGCTGCCGGTCTGCTCGCCCATGGCCCGGCGCTGTGTGCCTTCGCCGCGCCGACCGTCAATTCCTACAAACGACTGGTTGTCGGCAACTCCCTGTCCGGCGCGACCTGGGCTCCGGCCTTCATCGCCTTCGGTGCCAACAACCGCTCGGCCATGGTCCGCGTGCCTTACGGCCGCCTGGAATTCCGCCTGCCGGACGCCGGTTGCAACCCCTATCTGGTCAGCGCCGCGATCATCGCCGCGGGCCTGGATGGCATCGACCGTCAACTGGAACCGGACCAGATCTGCAACGAAAACCTCTACAGCCTGAGCCTCGAAGAAATCGCCGCTCGGGGCATAGGCACCTTGCCGCAATCGCTGAAGGAAGCCTGCGATGCCCTGGAGGCCGACCCACTGTTCGCCGAAGTCATGGGGCCGGAAATCGTGGGCGAATTCATCAAGCTCAAACGCATGGAGTGGGTGGAATACAGCCGCCATGTGAGTGATTGGGAGATCAAGCGTTATACCGAATTTTTTTGATTTAGCTGGGCGGCAGCTGCGAGTTTCAAGCTGCAAGCGGCAAGTAAAAGCGATCAGCAGTGAACATGAATTTTCTATCCACAACGGCTGGCTTGCAGCTCAAAGCTTGCAGCTTGCCGCCCCCGAGAGTGATTGGGAGATCAAGCGTTATACCGAATTTTTTTGATTTAGCTGGGCGGCAGCTGCGAGTTTCAAGCTGCAAGCGGCAAGTAAAAGCGATCAGCAGTGAACATGAATTTTCTATCCACAACGGCTGGCTTGCAGCTCAAAGCTTGCAGCTTGCCGCCCCCGAGAGTGATTGGGAGATCAAGCGTTATACCGAATTTTTTTGATTTAGCTGGGCGGCAGCTGCGAGTTTCAAGCTGCAAGCGGCAAGTAAAAGCGATCAGCAGTGAACATGAATTTTCTATCCACAACGGCTGGCTTGCAGCTTAAAGCTTGCAGCTTGCCGCCCCCGAACAAGGTGAGGCTATGTGCGGAATCGTTGGCTTGTATCTGAAAAATCCGGCGCTGGAGTCCCAGCTCGGCAAGTTGTTTGAACCCATGCTCGAAGCCATGACTGATCGTGGCCCGGACAGCGCAGGGTTTGCGATTTATGGCGATGAAGTCGGGGACGGCTGGATCAAGCTGACCCTGCAGGCCACCACCGAGGATTACGACTTTCAGGCGCTGGTTGGCGAGCTGGAAGGTCGGCTTGGCGCGTCGCTGGACTGGTTCCAGAACGCCAGCGCCATCGTGTTGAAGATCAAGGCTGAAGAGGCCGTGGTGCGCGGTGCACTGGCTGAACTGGCGCCCAGCGTGCGGATCATGAGCGCTGGCAAGAGCATCGAAATCCTCAAGGGCATGGGCCTGCCCAGGGAAATTTCCGAGCGTTTCGGCCTGGCCAATATGAAGGGTAGCCACATCATTGGCCACACCCGCATGGCCACTGAAAGCGCCGTGACCATGGAAGGCAGCCACCCGTTTTCCACCGGTGCCGACCTGTGCCTGGTGCACAACGGCTCGCTGTCCAACCACTTCCGCCTGCGTCAGGAGCTGCGCCGCGAAGGCATCAACTTCGACACCGAAAACGACACCGAAGTCGCCGCCGGTTACCTGGCCTGGCGTCTGCAGCAAGGCGACTCATTAAAGACCGCTTTGGACAGCTCCCTGGAAGCGCTGGACGGCTTCTTCACCTTCGCCATCGGCACCCGCAACGGCTTTGCGGTGATCCGCGATCCGATTGCCTGCAAACCGGCGATCCTTGCCGAAACCGACGATTACGTGGCGATGGCTTCGGAATATCAGGCGCTGTCGAGCCTGCCGGGCATTGAACACGCCAAGGTCTGGGAACCTGTCCCGGCCACTATGTACATCTGGGAACGCGAGTCGGCTTAAGGAGCGCACACATGAAAACTATCGATCTTTCCACCTCCACCGTGCGTGAGCTGAATCAGGCCCTGCATGACCAAGTCAACAATGTTCAGGACCGCGAGTGGGTCGTGACGCATTCCAACGGCGCCCACAACCTGGCGGTCGGCGTCAACGAAGCAGTGTCCATCGATATCCAGGGCCACGCCGGTTACTACTGTGCGGGCATGAATCAGAAAGCCTCGATCACCGTACACGGCAACGTCGGCGTCGGGTGCGCCGAGAACATGATGTCCGGCTACGTGCGGGTCAAAGGCAGCGCTTCCCAGGCAGCCGGGGCCACGGCTCACGGCGGCCTGCTGGTGATCGAGGGTGACGCCGGGGCCCGTTGCGGTATTTCCATGAAGGGCATCGACATCGTGGTGGGCGGCAGCATTGGCCACATGAGTTGCTTCATGGGCCAGGCCGGACGGCTGGTGGTGTGTGGCGATGCAGGCGATGCGCTGGGCGATTCGCTGTATGAAACCCACATCTACGTGAAGGGCTCGGTGGAATCCCTTGGGTCGGACTGCATCGAGAAAGAGATGCGCGCCGAACACCTGGACGAGCTGCAGGAACTGTTAAACCGCGCCGGTTTCGAGCACCAGGCCGCTGACTTCAAGCGCTACGGTTCGGCCCGCCAGTTGTACAACTTCAAAGTCGATAACGCCTCCGCGTACTGATTCAGGAGCAAGATCATGAGTGACTCAACAACACCAAAAGCCCCGGTCCTGCGCGAGTCGGCCACCTTCGACCGCCTGACTATCCAGGAAATCCAGCGTGCCGCCGAAACCGGCATCTACGACATTCGCGGTGGCGGCACCAAGCGCAAGCTGCCGCACTTCGATGACTTGCTGCTGCTGGGCGCCAGCGTGTCCCGTTACCCGCTGGAAGGCTATCGCGAGAAGTGCGGCACCGATGTGATCCTCGGCAACCGCTTCGCCAAGAAGCCGCTGCACCTGAAGATCCCGGTGACCATTGCGGGCATGAGCTTCGGCGCACTGTCGGCCAATGCCAAGGAAGCCCTGGGCCGTGGCGCCACCATCGCCGGGACCAGCACCACCACCGGTGATGGCGGCATGACCCCGGAAGAGCGCGGGCAGTCCCAGCATCTGGTTTATCAATACCTGCCGTCGCGTTATGGCATGAACCCGGACGACCTGCGCAAGGCCGATGCCATTGAAATCGTCCTGGGGCAGGGCGCGAAACCGGGTGGCGGCGGCATGTTGCTGGGCATGAAAGTCACTGAGCGTGTGGCCGGTATGCGCACCTTGCCGATTGGCGTGGATCAGCGTTCCGCTTGCCGCCACCCGGACTGGACCGGCCCGGATGACCTGGCGATCAAGATCGCCGAGATCCGTGAAATCACCGACTGGGAAAAACCGATCTACGTGAAAATCGGCGCCAGCCGCCCGTACTACGACGTCAAGCTGGCGGTGAAGGCCGGTGCTGATGTGATCGTGCTCGACGGCATGCAGGGCGGCACGGCCGCGACTCAGGAAGTGTTCATCGAGCACGTCGGCCTGCCGATTTTGTGCTCCATTCCCCAAGCGGTTCAGGCACTGCAAGAGATGGGCATGCACCGCAAGGTGCAGCTGATTGTCTCTGGCGGTATTCGCAACGGTGCCGACGTGGCCAAGGCCATGGCCCTGGGCGCTGATGCTGTGGCGATCGGTACGGCTGCGCTGATTGCGCTGGGCGACAACCATCCGCGCCTTGACGAAGAACTGAAGAAAATCGGCTCGGCGGCCGGTTTCTATGACGACTGGCAAAACGGTCGTGACCCGGCGGGCATTACCACCCAGGACCCAGAGCTGTCCAAGCGTCTGGATCCGGTGGAAGGCGGGCGCCGTCTGGCCAACTACCTGCGGGTGCTGGTGCTGGAAGCGCAGACCATGGCCCGTGCCTGCGGCAAATCGCACTTGCATAACCTTGATCCTGAAGACCTGGTGGCGTTGACCGTCGAGTCGGCCGCCATGGCGCGGGTACCACTGGCCGGGACGTCGTGGATTCCGGGGTCGCAGTACTGACTAAAGGGCGTGTAACGGGGCGCCGATCTGTCTGGCTGACCCCGATCCTGCGGGAGCGAGCTTGCTCGCGAAGAGGTTCGTCCATTCCATAGATCTCTGTGGGCTGTACCACCGTTTCGCGAATGAATTCGCTCCCACAGGTTCTGCGTACCACCTTGGAATCATCTCCGGTTTTTATCCATTTCATAGAGGCCGCAAAGGCCCGTCGCCACACCTCATCTTGCTCACTGCCAGGCACTTTCCATTCATTTGCAGGAGCTTCGAAAATGGTTAACCGTCTACCCGGCAAATCCCTTCTCGCGTTACTCACTGTCTGTTCCCTCAGCCCCTTGGCCCAGGCCGCCGATGCGCCGGTATTGAACACCGGCAGCACCGCCTGGATGGTCACCGCCGCCGTATTGGTGCTGTTCATGTGCTTGCCCGGTCTGGCGCTGTTTTATGGCGGACTGGTGCGGGCGAAAAACATGCTGTCGTTGTTCACCCAGTGCTTTGGCATCGCGGGCGTAGTGGGCGTGCTGTGGGTGATCTACGGCTACAGCATGGTGGTCGACACCACCAACATGGTCGAAGGCGAGGTGACCTTCAACAGCTTTGTCGGCGGTCTGAGCCGAGCCTTTTTGTCTGGCATGACCGCCGACAGTCTGGTGGGTGAGATTCCCGAGGGCGTGTTCGTGACCTTCCAGATGACCTTCGCCATCATCACCCCTGCGCTGATCGCCGGGGCATTCGCCGAACGCATGAAGTTCTCGGCAGCGCTGCTGTTCATGGCGCTGTGGTTCACCCTTGTGTATGCGCCGGTCGCCCATATGGTCTGGGGCGGAGCGGGGGCCTTGATGCATAACTGGGGCGTGCTGGACTTTGCCGGTGGCACCGCCGTGCATATCAATGCCGGGGTTGCGGCGCTGGCGGCCTGCCTGATCCTGGGCAAGCGCAAGGGTTATCAGAATACCCCCATGCCCGCCCACAACCTGAGCCTGACCATGGCCGGTGCCGCCATGCTCTGGGTGGGATGGTTCGGCTTCAACATCGGCTCCGGTGGCGGCTTGAGCGGTGTGTCGGGCATCGTCATGATCAACACGCAATTGGGCGCCTGCGCCGGGATCATCGGCTGGATGTTCATTGAGTGGTTCAAGGTTGGCAAGCCGAGTGCGCAAGGCCTGGCCTGTGGCGCATTGGCTGGTCTGGTCGGCATTACACCGGCTTGCGCGTACGTCGGTGTTGGCGGCGCGCTTGCGATTGGCTTGCTGTGTGGGGTGTTCTGCTACCTGAGCGTGACCGTCCTCAAGCAACGCTTCGGCTATGACGACAGCCTCGACGTGTTCGGCCTGCACGGCATCGGCGGTATGATCGGCGCGATCCTGACGGGTGTTTTCTGCGTGCCATCGCTGGGCGGCCTGGTGCAAGACGTGACCATGGGCAGTCAAGTGATTGCGCAGGTCAAAGGCGTGCTGATGACTACCGTGTACTGCTTTGTGGTCAGCTGGGTCATTCTCAAAGTCGTCAACGCGCTCATCGGCTTGCGCGCCCATGACTCGGTCGAAGAAATGGGGCTGGACCTGGCGGAGCATAACGAGCGGGCTTATAACCACTGATTGAAGGTGGAGCAAAAACGCCAGGCATCAGCCTGGCGTTTTTTATGGGCCAGGATTTATCCAAGAGGGCAGTGCTCGCGATAAGGCTGCGGCAGATATCAGGTCAATCGTCCAGCCTTTGAGATTGATCGGTTGCTTTCGCACGAATGAATGTCCACCTATTATTCCTTTTGAAAAATCTACCTACCTCGGAGATCCAATTGACTGCTTATTCATGTTTGTTAGAGCCGCCCTCCGTACAGACTTACCAAGCTCTTCGCACAGGCTCCGGTCTCAGTGGCAAGACGGATGAAGCCGCGATAAGAGGTTTGCCCAATACCCTATTCGCCGTTCAGATCCTTCATGGGGGATTGCCTGTGGGAATGGGGCGCGTTATAGGTGACGGAGGATGCTTTTTCCAAGTTGTGGATATAGCTGTCCTTCCAGAGCATCAAGGGAAAGGCTTAGGGAAAAGAATCATGGTTGAAATCATGAAATACATCGACGCCCATGTTCCTGAAAGCGGCTACGTCAGCCTGATCGCGGATGGTCAGGCGCAAGACCTCTACGCACAGTTTGGTTTCATCCAAACGGCACCACGTTCTGTGGGTATGGCTTACCGTCCAGGGTAAACCTGCCGCCGAAAGACATTGATTCTATGCACATCGCAGGTGATGGGCGCAGACGCTTACCGAGCTTGAATGCTCGCCCATCTGATGTTTGCCTCTGATAGGAATAGGCAAAGCTCCAATACAAAACGGCATAGGTGAGAGGATCTTCGATATATATCATTGCCTCACACCTAGTTATTGGAGTTCACCATGACCAGCAGAAAAACTCTATTCATCACTGGGGTGAGCAGTGGCTTTGGCAACGCGCTGGCGCAAGAAGCTATTGCAGCGGGGCACCGCGTCATAGGTACCGTGCGCAGTGAAGCCGCCTTGCAGGTCTTTGAGGCGCTCTGCGTGGATAACGCTCATGGGGTGATTCTGGATGTCACTGACTTCGCCAGGATCGACAGCGTAGTAGCGGCTATTGAAGCCACCCACGGCCCGGTCGACGTATTGGTTAATAATGCGGGTTATGGTCATGAGGGCATCTTTGAAGAGTCGTCGCTGGAGGAGATGCGTCGCCAATTCGACGTCAACGTATTCGGGGCAGTCGCGGTCACAAAGGCTTTCGTGCCTTATTTTCGTCAGCGTCGTGCCGGTCACATCCTCAATATCACCTCCATGGGCGGCACAATCACAATGCCAGGGATTGCGTACTATTGCGGTAGCAAGTTTGCCCTCGAAGGTATCTCCGATACGCTGAGCAAAGAACTTTCACCTTTCAACATCTTCGTGACTGCCGTGGCACCTGGTTCGTTTCGCACTGACTGGGCCGGTCGTTCGATGCAGCGCACTCCACGAAGCATTGCCGATTACGACGCCAGCTTCGATCCGGTGCGCAAAGCACGAGAAGAGAAGAGCGGAAAGCAACTTGGCGACCCACAGAAGGCTGCGCAAGCCATGTTGCAGGTGATTGCCAGCGCGACGCCACCGAAACACCTGCTATTGGGTAGTGATGCTTTGAGTCTGGTTCGGGAAAAGCTGAATCGTGCAGCCAGTGAGATTGATCAGTGGGAAACACTGACCCGTTCAACCGATGGTTGAGTGGCAAACAGAGAGGTCATCAATGACTCGGTCCGACTCATGCACCTCGCGCATGGTTCATTTGATGGAAAAGCTCGCGCCGGTCGAGGGTTACAATCTCAGCGCGCTGGAAGACATCCGTTTCCTGCGTTCGAATCGGCCACTCACTCGCACTCCGGTACTGTACGAGCCCGGTATCGTGATTCTCTGCCAAGGGCGCAAGCGCGGGTATCTAGGCGATGATGTCTATATTTACGACGCCCAGCACTACCTCGTTGTGTCCGTCCCCGTTCCTTTCACCATGGAGACTGATGCCAGCGCAGCAGAACCGATGCTAGCGGTCTACATGCGCCTGAATTTTCAGCTTGCCAGCGAACTGATGCTGCAAGTGGATGAAGCCCTTGGGCCAAGTGATGCCCCGCCCAAGGGCATGTATGCCTCGCCAATGGACGATCTGCTGCGCACCTCAACGCAGCGATTTCTTGAGGCGATGCACAATCCTGTCGAAGCGCAAATACTTGGGCCGTCGCTGGTGCGCGAGATTTACTACCGAATACTGACCGGCGAGCAGGGTGGATCAATGCGCGCCGCGCTTAATCTTCAGGGGCATTTCGGGAAAGTCACCCGGGCGATCCGTAAGATCCACTGTTGCTACCAAGAGCGCCTGGATGTTGTGTCCCTTGCCCGAGAGGCGAGTATGAGCGTGCCCAGTTTTCATCTGCACTTTCGCAGAGTGACGGACTTGTCGCCGATGCAGTACCTGAAGTCGACGCGGCTGCATCAGGCGCGATTGCTGATGCTAAGAAACACGATGACTGCCTCGACGGCAGCGTTCCATGTCGGCTACGAAAGCGCCTCGCAATTCAGCCGCGAATTCAAACGCTTCTTTGGACGAACGCCCCACGCAGAGATCGAATGGATGAAGGCGACCTATGCACTGCCTGCGCCTTCTACGCCTTCTATTTATATCTCATCGCATTAGCAGGTTCTGCTCAATCCAATCGGCCGTCGTCGTCAGCTCAATACCGTTTGCAGCGTTGAAGGTCTGGCCCTTATCCCAAGCGACTCCTTTGCCTTCAGCGAACACAGCCCGGTACTTGCTGAGCGGGTCATTCGGAGCAGCTTTGAGATCGTCCTTCAATTTGGGAATGCTCCATTCGATGCGAGATACCGTTCGGTTGAGTGTTGCATCAACTGCATCCGCCAACTGTGCGTAGGTCAGGGTGTCTCCGGCCACGAAGACCACCTGATTGGCGAGACGCGGCTTGGCAAACACAATCTTCGCCGTCAGCATCCCTATATCTTCTGGCGTAGTCACGGTGACCTCGGTATCCCAGCTGCCTAGCGCATGAACGGTATTGTTTGCCAGATCAACCACTCCAAACGCTGGCTCGAACAAGAAGCTGGTAAACATCCCGGTGGAGATGATGATCCATTCGGTAGCGCGCTGCGCACGCAGCAGCTCACGGACTTCAAGTTGCTCATTGAATAAATCCTGCGCACTGCCTTTGCCAATCACGTCGTAGTCGACGCCAAATTGCCATGGTACGTAGCGTCTAACGCTTGCCTGAAGCACTGCCCGGGTGAGTTTCAGCTGGGTGCCCGCGCCGGCTATGAAACCTACGCAACTGATGATCGTGTCAAATCGGGAGAAATGCTCGGCAAGCTCCTCAACTGAATCGTTAACGACGTCAGCCTGCAAAATGTCTATGCCTAGCCCACGGAGTTCTCCAATGGCGTGCGTTTTAGACGCGTCTTGAACCACGGCTGTCGGTGGACGCAGAAGCACCGTAATACGAACGGCTGCATCCTTGTTGTCTGGCGTAGTCCTGGCCAGCTCGCGCAATACGGACATGCCGAGTTCACCGGCCCCCAGCACCAGAATATTGTCGGTTTCCACTGGTTTAGGCGTTTGCATGAATGTTCTCCACTGTGCTGATCAAGGTGATTGAGCGTTATCCTGTCACCATTGGAACCTGCCCATAAGTAGGTACACGAGTGATCCTGGGGGGCGAATGGATAACGAAGAAATCATTAGGCAGTCGCAAGCTGCGTGCGAAGCGCTCAGCGCAGAAGATGATGGTCTGAAGCGAGAAGTTCTCACCCATGCTGGTAATCGCTGGTCGTTGGGAATCGTCCACACACTGGGTGTAGCGGGGCGGCTGCGGCATGCGGAGATAGCCAGACGCATGAGCGGCGTGACGCAGCGGATGTTGACCCGCAGCTTGCGCCAGTTGGAAAGAGACGGCTTGGTCACACGCCAGGATTACAACGAGGTGCCGCCACGTGTCGACTACGAATTATCCGAACTGGGACGGGGCCTGCTGGCGCGGATGATTCCATTGTGGATGTGGGTCGCAGAGAACGCTGAAGGCTTTCGCGAGGCTCGTATTCTCTACGACGCTGACAATTCGAGTGAGACGAAGTGACCGCTCTATTCCACGGCTGATATGAGGAAGCGGTTTGCGTTCATGTCATTAGCATGACCCTTGTGGAAGAAGGGCAGCAATTGGCCGATTTCTGCCTGTCATGAGAGGCTGCGATCGGCCCAGACTGTGTAAAAACTACTGCGCTTGGCAATACGGCGTTAAAAACAGGCGAAAAATGCTCATTTAGAACACCTAGACTCCGCTTTTTCGCCTGTTTTTGCCTTGTCTTGCCTGCGCTCGTGACGTTTTTACACAGCCTGGGCCAGAAGCGGACGTTTAGAACAGAGAAATAAATCTGTTCTTTTTCCCAATGGCCATCATTGCGGCGTACGCAAGGCTATCGCGTGGTGCGCGCAGCGCTCTCTACAAAAGCACCTTAGCACTTGGTGCCGCACAATTAGGCGAAGCATGGACTTCGCGTACACTAACGTTATGCCTGAGCCAATGCACTAACGAACAGCTCGTGGAGTGCTTGTGGTGGTATTGAGGGAAAATACGCAACTAACACGGTTGAAGCTACAAGCGCCAGCTGAGTGCAGCGTGAGTGCCCCACCCCGTTAAAAGAAACTGATGCTCTGGCGCCTCCTGAAGTGGCTGGCATTTCTTTCTTCATCTGTTCCGGCACATGGTTGAAGGTCTAGCCTGTAGCGTGCAGGATCGGGTTGGATGGTACAGCGGTTCTTACACCCATCAACTTGATCTGGAAATTGCCTCTTTGCTAATCAGTGTCTGCGCTCGCACATATTGTCCTGGCGTAACACCCATTATCCGACGGAACATGGCAATGAAAGCACTAATATTTTCGTAGCCAAGCTCAATCGCCGTTGTCGTCACTGACATCCCCTCGACCAATAGTTGAATAGCGCGCAACGTGCGTGCACGTTGTCGCCATTCAGAAAAACTAAAACCGGTTTCAGCGACCAGACGCCGGGCAAGTGTTCTAGGTGCCAGACCTGACCAAGCAGCCCAATCCTCAAGTGATCTATTGTCATCAAGCTGAGCAAGTATCGCATCGGTGATACGCCTCAAGCGCGGGTCATTGGGGTGCGTCAGACCGATGGGTTCAGCGGGTGAGGTAGCAATTTCATCCAGGATGACTGCTGCAACCCGCGACTCCATTTCGTTGCGGGGTGGTTGTCCCCACGACGCAGCGCGGCTTACCGCTTCGCGCAGCAAACTGCTGACCCTAAATGTGCATGGCATTTGATGCAGGATCCCGCACTCTTGCTCCGCGATATAGACCATCGCTCCTGCAAAAGCGCCATGTGACATCATCGCGTGTGCGACACGGGGAGGTATCCAAATGGCATGGCTAGCCGGCACTACCCATGAGCCGCCGTCAGTGCTGACGGAAAGCAGGCCGGCAAGGCTTGCGATTAGTTGGCCTTTCGCATGAGTGTGGGGCGCCGTTTCGCGGATCGCCCCGTCGCGTTGCTCTATCGCCAACAGTGGCATAAGCGCGCGGTTCATGGCTGGTTTACGTTATCCAATGTCATATCCGAGGTAGCCATATCCTGAATGCCTAATGCAGAATAAGACCGGTCAGAGGAATACTCAATGTCTAAAAAACGCAATTGTTGCTTCTCTTGGATTGGCCTGATTATGGGTACCTCTCACACATTTATTTCTGTGTTTTGGCCGTAACAGCTGGAGGCGCAAGCTCACCTCCCTATATGGCCCGTGAACCTTAAAGGATCATTTGATGAATTCTAACCACATGGTGCATGCCGTCGATCATATTGGCTTCGCAGTCAGTTCATTGGAAGAAGCCATTCGCTTCTGGACAATTGGACTTGGGTTCACTCTTGAGCGTCAGTCGGAAATGGGCGGATCATTCATTTTGCAAGTAACCGGCACCGCCGATCCGAGCGTGCGAACGGCGATAGTCAAAGGCCCGGATGGCAGCCGAGTAGAGTTGCTGGAATATTCGCAGGGTGACCGCCACGGTATCACTCCACCTACGGCATCAGCGATTGGTTCAGCGCATTTGGCATTGAGAGTGCAAGACATATACGCCGTACTCGAACGCATTGAGCAAGCAGGTTGGAAAGCAAGAGGCAAGCCTCAAGCGATTCCCGCAGGCCCACGCAAGGGAACGCTAGTTGTATATGTGACCGGGCCAGATCATATCACTCTGGAACTGATGCAGGCTAATGAGTAGCTTCCTGCCGAAGGCTGTTAAGCTTATTTCCCTAAAGCAATTACTTAAAGCGCTCTCCGTCGCGCATGACGTCTCACGGCAAACATAAAGATCATCACCTTCACGTATACAGCTGGCGTAATCATACACTTCGCCGGCCACATAAAATTTGGATTTCCTTTCTGGCACTCCACTGCGCAGATCGAAAAGCTAAAGCCCTGTTAGTGCGCTAGAGCGCAGATCACTAACGCGTAAAGGCGCAAATCTTAAATTACCGTAACCGTCCGGGCAAGTCATCTAGCGTAGCTGGCTCTATTGTTTTACGAGATTGCGCAACGATGAAGCTCAGCCCTCAATGTCGATCAGGGACTGCCGGGCATCATCACCCCAGTCAGACCCGATCAAAGCACTTTCTCGTGCTATCAACAATTGAAACGCTTGAGATTCCTTTCAAGCGTTGCTGGATAACTTAAACTTGCCGACTACGCTGCGAAGTTCATTAGCGAGCAATGAAAGCTCGTCAGCCGTTACGGCGTTGTCCTCTACGCCTTCCATGACGATTAAGCTGCTGTTTCGAATGCCGATGACGTTGCGATTGATATCCTCTGAGACCGAATGTTGCTGCACCGCCGCACTTGCAATCTGAGTGTTCATGCCCACAATTCCGTCTACTGCTTCATTGATCTGGTTCAGGCTGCCAGACGCTTGGCTCGCTGCCTGAATGCATTCCCTAGCTCGGGTTTGCCCAGCTTTCATCTGTTGAACAGCGGCATCAGTAGCGCCTTGCAACTGTTGGATGATCCGTCGAATTTCTTCTGTGGAGTTTTGTGTGCGCGAGGCCAGAGTCCGCACTTCGTCAGCCACGACCGCGAAACCACGGCCTTGCTCGCCAGCTCGCGCCGCCTCGATGGCCGCGTTAAGGGCCAGCAGGTTAGTCTGATCCGCGATGGTACTGATGACCTCGATGACACCACCGATTTCTTTGCTGTGTGTCGCTAACGCTTCGACTTTGCTTGCACTGAGCTCCACTTCGTTGGCCAACGCCTCAATAGCGGCACTTGTTTCAATCATAACTTTCAAGCCGTCGTTAGACGCACTGCTTGCAGATTCAGCGGCACGTGCTGCGCCCTCGGTATTCTGGGCCACGTCGGCAACGCTCGCGGTCATTTCGTTGATGGCAGTAGCAACCTGCTCGGTTTCAGCCTGTTGTGAGTTCATTGAGGCTTTGGCTTGGCCTATGGAGATCTCTAGTCGCTTTGCCGCATCTGAGACTGAATGCGAGCTACGTTCCACCTGGCTCAGTGAGCCAGAGAAGGCCGTTACCATGCGGTTAAGTCCCTCGCCTACATCACCGATTTCATCGTGGCTGTTGATTCGGACGCGCGCGCTCAGATCGCCTTGAGCAATACGTGCCGTCACAGCTAGGAGCTCATCAACCCCAATCCGCAGAGCCTTGTAGATGCCGACGAACGCATAGAGCAGCAGTATCGCAATGGCGATAAATAGCTCAGTGCCGAAAGTACGCTCATTACTCAGTGTATTCAGACGCTCATCAATTCGAATTCGCAGCGATTCCTGCATCTGATCCTGAGCTTTGTAAAACTGAGCAACGACGGCGTTTCCACGCTCGCCCAAGGTGTTGGCATTCACGTTTGAGCGCTTGCTCGGATCAAGGTAGTCCACCAGGTCTTTACGCAGATTTTCCAGGTCGGTAATGGCTGTTGTTACAGACGGCTGAACTACACCAGATAATTTCGGCTCTTCTCGGCGAAGCAGGGAAAGGCTCTGCTGCAACTCTTGACGCATTAGCAGCTCCTGTTTCAACAAAGTCTGGGCAAAAATACGAGTGGTGTCGTCCAGAGGACGGTCAGCGCTAAAACCGCTGGCCAGACCGCGAATCTGTCCGACCAGATTTATTTGCCGAGGCAGACGTATAGAGCTTAGATCGATGAGGTACAACGAACCTGCATCTTCGTCCAAAATCATGCCGGAAGTGGCCGTAATGTAGTAAACGAAATTCATTAGGTCGGTTAACTGGTCGTTCCACGCGGAAAAGATCACCAAAGGTGCTTCGCCTGCTTTGGCGCGTTCAACCAGCTGCACACTAGCGGTACGCAACGTCTGAACTCGGTCTGTCGTTGCCAGTTGGGTGCTAAATTTTGCGTCCTGCGCAGCAAGAGTCGCATAGGCATCGTTAAGCTTTTCAGCATTGCGTGCTGCATTGGCTACTGCGTTGGTGTCACCGCTGAGCATGCCGTGTGTCAGCGCCCTCTGAATCATGGTTAGACGCAGGATAGGGGTGACGTCCAACAAGTATTGTTGACCCACCTGTTCATGCTTGATGCCCGTGATGCTCGTGTTCAGTGAAAGCATCGCCCGGGTGCCTAGCAGGAGCAGAGGAATCAGGACAATAAATCCCAAAATTGCGAATTTCATGGGGAATCGAACACGGTTGGTAACGAACAGGGCAGGCGCTAATAAATTCATCGGGTTCTCGATCACTCAAGGTCTGTGAGTGCTTTCTTAGGCGTTAAAAAGTGCCCATCTCTCATTTATGGTTATGAGGTAATGAAAGCATTCCAAGAGATCTTCCTCAAAAGCCGCTTACTCTCCTTTGTTACAGGATCGAATTGCCGCGCTTCTCTTGGTACGAAAACTATCGGCTGAACCGGGCGAAGCTGTAGGGAGGAATGCATGGATAACCAGAATAAAGGCTAAGTAGACCGGTAATGGCACCAGTTGGAGGTGCGTCCGGGCATCCCGTCTTGCGCAACTAAACCGGTCGCCACCTATGCGGTAGTAGCTCCGCAATCTCACTTGCCCGCTGCGTCGGCAGGCGCGTGAGGACGTCCTTCAAATAAGCATACGGATCATGGCCGTTGAGTCGCGCCGATTGGATCAAACTCATGATCGCCGCTGCACGTTTACCGCTGCGTAACGATCCCGCGAACAGCCAGTTCGAACGCCCAAGAGCCCACGGCCGGATTTGATTCTCGCACCAGTTATTATCGATGGGCACGGCACCGTCATCGAGATAGCGCGTCAGCGCTATCCAGCGTTTGAGACTGTAATCCAGCGCCTTGGCGATGGCCGAACCCTCAGGCACAAGCTGTCTTTGGGCGATCATCCAGGTATGAAGTGCGTCGGCGATTGGCGCTGCTTTTTCCTGCCGTATTCGCTGCCGATCACCCGGCTCCAGCTCTCGGACTTCTCGTTCAGCTTCGTACAAGGCCGCGATGTAGTTCAGCGCTTTTTCGGCGACCTGGCTCTTGTTGGTCACGTGCAAGTCGAAGAACTTCCGGCGGGCATGGGCCATGCAGCCGATCTCCGTAACGCCCAGTTCAAAGCCTGCCTTGTAGCCGGCAAAGTCATCGCAGACCAGCTTGCCGTTCCAACTGCCCAAGAAGGCTCGGGCATGTTCGCCAGCGCGGCTCGGGCTGAAGTCGTAAACGACCGCCGCCAGGTTGGAGAACTGACTGGTGGCATAGGCCCAGACGTAAGCGCGATGAGTTTTTTTCGCACCAGGCGTCAGCATTTGTACCGGCGTCTCGTCGGCGTGAACGACGTCGTGCGTCAGCACGGCTTCGCGCAGCGCATCAACCAGCGGCTGTAATTGCACGCCGCAGTTGCCCACCCACTGCGCCAAGGTCGAACGGGCGATGGGCAGCCCGGCGCGGCCGAAGATTTTCTCTTGGCGATACAGCGGCAGATGGTCGGCAAACTTGGCCACCATGATGTGGGCCAGCAGGCCTGCGGTCGGGACGCCTTTGTCGATGACGTGCGCCGGTACCGGCGCCTGGATCAGTGTTTCGCACTGTTCGCAGGCCCACTTTCCACGGATGTGGCGTTCGACTGTGAACACGCCGGGCGTGTAGTCGAGCTTTTCGCTGGCGTCTTCGCCGATGCGCTTGAGTGCGCAGCCGCACTGGCAGTGGCTGTTGTCCGGTTCGTGATGGATCAGTGTGCGAGGAAACTGCGGTGGCAGCGGTGCGCGCTTGGGTTGCTGGCGCACTTTGGCTTCGACAGGTGCCGGTTGCAGCGCCTCAAACTCGGCTTCGATAGCGGCGATATCCGTATCGATCAAGTCGTCGAGCAGGCTGGCTTGATCCGGGCTCAACTGCTCGCTGCGCTTGGCAAACTTGAAGCGTTTGAGCAGCGCGATCTCGTGGGCCAGCTTCTCGTTGACCGATTTGTGATGAGTGATTTGCTTGTCCATCGTCTCGACGCGCTGGATCAACTGCGCCGCCAAGGCACGCAGTTCTTCAGGGTTTAATTGATCGAGATTCGGATGCGAAGTCATGCCGCCGATTTTGCCAGAGAGGGCTAGTGGCGGCGATAGACTGATGGGCCAATTGCGCTGGCAAGCAGGCCATGGCAGGCGAATTAGAGCACCGTGATGGCTCCTCCGGAACCGACGCGTTGCCAAGGCAAGCCGAGCACCAAGGCTTGAAGTTGCTCTGCATCCAACTCGACTTCAGAGCCGTGCCGCACGCCCGGCCAAAAAAAACGTCCTTGATTCAAGCGCCGGGCAGCAAGCCAAATCCCCAAGCCATCATGCACCAGCACTTTCATGCGATTGGCACGACGGTTGGCAAACAGATAAGCACAGTGCGGCTTCGCCGCACCGAACACCGCCACGACCCGCGCCAGCGCAGTTTCAGTGCCTGCGCGCATGTCCATGGGCTCGGTGGCAAGCCAGATGGAGTCGATGCGGATCATCGCAGCAGGTCTCGCAGGAAAGCAGAACACGCCGCTGCATTTTCTGCCGGCCAACTCACCACGACTACGCCTTTTGAATGCGGCACTTCGATTCGGATCGTGGCAGGAAGGGCCTGATGCATCGGCACCGGCGGCGATGTCTTGACCGGGATGAAGGCGGTTTGAAGTGTCAGGTTTTTCTGTGCATGCACCCGAATCCATTTATGGACGAGGTTTGCATTGAGGTTGTGGGTCAAGGCGACATTGGCAATTGAAGTGTCAGGTTGGGCGCACTCAGCAATGACCTGGGCCTTGAAGGACTTGGAATAGGAACGGCGTTCTTGTGGCATGGGCGTCCGCTTAAAAAGGCTAAAAATGGTGTCCACCTATATTTGGGTGGACACCATCGCCTCAAGCGACGGTGTCAGGAAGGTGTGTTGCCCGGACGGTTACAAATTACCGCCATATAGGGTCTATCAATGACTGCTTTTGGCGGCGGACATTCCTGAATTAGCAGCTTCTAGCCTTTCGTCCCTATTGCGAATATCCGCGCTCCCAGGCGTTGGCTCTCCATCTTATGCTGCACACCTGAGCAAGTTCAAAGATCCCGCAGCATCAATCGCTGCTCCTTACCCCACGCCCGAAAAAACTCCTGCACCTGCCATCCACGCTTGGCGTAGTAGTCGCTGCGATCATAGGTGTGCAAGTACAACCGCGTGGTGCCGTTGGCCTTTGCGGCGTCGCAGATGCCTTCTATCAATTGTTCCGCCAACCCTCGCTTCCTTGCCTGCGGGGCGATAAAGACGCAGGCTAGCCAGGGCCCCAGCTCCGGGCGTTCGGGCAAGTCGCTGGCGGCAAGTGCAGCGCCGCCAAGTAGCTGGTCATTCTCCAGGGCGATCAGACATTGCCAATCACCGTTGCCCTGGCCTTCCGCGAATTCGCGTTGCCAATCGGCCAATGGCTGCTCAACAAACTCGTATGCGAACTGCTGATGCAGCCACTGCGCCAGGGTGTCGCTGTGTTGCATATGGTTACGCAGCCAAACCAGGCGGGGCATGTGAGAGTCTTCCTTGTTTTTGGATCAGTACGCGTATGTGGCCGCAAGGAGGGAATAGGGTCAAGCGCAACGGTGAAAAGGTGACTGAAACGGTGACAGATTTATTTTTCTTCCGGAATGACCGCTTCTGGCCGAAAGCGGCCGGTTGTCACCATCGGCTTCCGACCCATAGCGGACTATCAGCCGCATTATTTCCGTCCAAAAACGGACATTCATTTATCGCTTAGGCGTGTTAAAGCGAGAGCAAGGTGTGTCATCAACCTGACTGACACACCGGTCAACCCACAGAAACTACTGCGTGCCATTAATAGCGAAGTCGAAGATCTGGTAGCTCTTGATTTCGCTGCAAGCGACTTGCTGGCGGTATTGTGCGTTCAAGGGTCGGTTAAGAATGAATGGAACGCGCGTTTCCGAGACGCCGCCATGGGTTCGCAGGCGGTTGCCTTTCAAACCCTCCAGGTCATGCAGCCTGGCAGAGCTGCCGATGCAGACATCTTTTCTCGACACCACGACCACATCCGCCTCGCGATCTTCCGGCAGCTCGAACAGTCGGCATGCGGTTTTCTTATCAAGGGAGAGATCCACCCCGTCGATCGCCGCTACTCGATCAATGACCGCTTGAACGCTGACGTTACCTCGTGTCCAGACCCGCACAAACCCGCCCAGTGCACCGTGGTGGGCCACGAATGCATCGGTGATGGGGCAGATCACTGTGGTTTCGCCTGCTCCGACTTCTGCATCGAGGATATCTTGTAGCCAGATGACATTCGGTTCACCGGCTTCGTTGCTTTTGTCACTCATGCCGTGGTCGGCGATCAGTCCCAACACAATGTCCTCGTTGACCAGCCGGCCGAAGGCCTCGTCCAGTGCTTGATAGAACTGCCGAGCCTCGTCGTGATCGGGTGCCCACTTGTGTTGAACGAAGTCGGTCAGTGAGAGATACATCAGGTTCGGGCGGCGGTCCTGAAGCAACTTGATCCCCGCTTCCAGTACGAATAGCGAAAGCTCCATTGAGTACATGTCAGGCTTGGGCATGCCGACATACTCCAATACGTTTTCAATACCGTTTTCCGCCAGCGTACAACGATCGGCAAATTCCGATGAGAACGACACATGACCCTGGCTGACATCCAGGCCCTTGCCCAGTTGGCGGCGCAGTTTGTCCTTGGCGGTGATGGTCACCACCTTGGCGCCTGCGTCGGCAAATCCGGCCAGAATGGTATCGCCGCGCAGCAGTTCAGGGCCCGTCATGACGACCGGTTGCCAGGTGTTGGTATCCAGGTAGTAATTGCCGGATATGCCGTGTTTGGCCACAGGCGTGCCGGTAATGATCGACATGTTGTTTGGGCAGGTGAACGAAGGCATCGAACCCATGGCGACCGTGGAGTAACCCTTTTCAACAAACCGCTGGATATTGGGTACCGTTCCCTCTGCCAGAAACTGCTGAAGATACTCCGGGTCACCTCCATCGATGCACACCACTACGACGGGGCGTTCAGGTTGACGGTAGGATTTCCCATTGATGGTGACAGTGCTGTTCATGATGACTCCTTTTGAATAATTCGAATGAGGCGATTAGCGCCGTTTTTTGAGTAACGCTACGCGCGCGTGAGACGAGAGTTTTTCCACGCTCAGAACCAGCAGGAACACCAGCAGAATGATGGTGGCGGCCTGGTCAAAGCGGAACATCTCCATGGCCGTAGCGAGTTCCGCACCAATGCCGCCAGCGCCTACCAGACCCAGTACGACGGAGGCACGCACGGACTTTTCAAGGGCGAACAGGCTGGTATTGATAAGGCTCGGCATGGCCATCGGGAGGGCAGCGCAGACCACGATCGAAGAGCGTGGCGCGCCGATGGCGGTCAATGCTTCGGGCGCCCCGTCATCAACCTCCTCAATGGCCTCGGCAAAAAAGCGCGCGCAAAAGCCTACCGTGTCCATGATCAAGGTCAGCGTGCCGGCAAAGGGGCCCAGGCCCACGGACGCAACGAAAAACAGTGCCCATGCCAAATCCGGTACCGTTCGGATAAAACTCACTACGCTGCGAACCATGGAGCGCACCAACGGATGCGGCGTGTAATTGCGCGCCATCAGCACTGCCAAGGGCAGGCTGATCAGCACGCCAATGACCGTACCGATCAACGCCATCTGGAAGGTGACCAGTACGGCCACCAGCATCGGGCTTATGCGATTGGTAGCGGGTGGCACCATTTCTCCGGCAATCTTCGCCATGTTCGGCAAGCCGCTGAGCAGCTGCGGCAGCGACAGGCCCGCTGCCGAGACGGACCAACAGAACAAGGCGATAAAACCCGCGAACAGCAAGGCTGAAACCAGTGAGGGGCGCTCAAAGCGAGCGGGCAGGCTGGCTTTAAGTTGCTCACTCATACATGCCTCGCAATTGCTGAACGCTTAACTGCTGGCTCACCGCATCCAGATGCAGCTTGCTGTCGCGCAGGCCCAGTACGCGGTCGGCGTAGTGCAAGGCGTGATCCAAGTGATGGGTGACGAATACCAAGGTCAGGTTCTGGCTGCGCACTAACTCCGAGAACACCTGCATGACGTCTTCTCCCGCTTGAGGGTCGAGGCTGGCGACAGGCTCGTCGGCGAAGATCATTTTTGGCTTTTGCATCAAGACGCGAGCAATGGCCACTCGTTGTGACTGCCCGCCCGACAGTTCGCCGGCACAGCGGCCACTCAAGTGCCCGAGATGAACTTGCTCCAGGCAATGCATGGCGTAGTCGCGGTGTTCGCGAGTGGCGATGGAGTGGAACCACAGACGCGGCGTCCGCGAGTAGGCCATTGCGCCGTGCAACACATTGGTCAACACCGAAAGGCGGCTGACCAGATTGTGTTTTTGAAACACAAAGCCGACCTGCGAACGCGCTTTGGCCAGCGGCCTCAGGCCCAATCCCGTAACGCTCTGCCCAGCGAATTCGACGCTGCCGCTGTCTGGTTCCACTAGGCGCATGCAGCAACGTAGCAGGGTGCTTTTGCCAGCGCCGTTTCCGCCCACGATGGCGACCCGCTGACCTTGGGGGACATCGAAGGAAACGTTGGACCACACGGGTGTGGGAGCGCCTTCAAACTGCTTGCTCAGGCCTCGTACGCGTAATGCGGTATTGGAAATGTCCGGCTGTGCCAAGGCATTCATGTCACTCACCTATGAAGTCAGAAAATTCCGGATACCCCACAGTGCGATACATCGAGCGCACCACGTTGTAGTCCTTGTCGGCGATAGCGGCGAGGAAGCGCATGCCCTGATAACGTTTCACCTGCTCCGGACCTTGGCTGATGCTGTTGATCAGCGCTGCCGAGTTATCCACGATCGCCTTGCGCAGACTCGTAACCGTTTCGGCGGGGACATGCTCACCCGCCATCAGCAGATCGCTCGGCAAATCACCGCTGCGGGCCAGTACCCGGAAGGCACTGCGTTGGTCTTGTGGCTCTTGGGCAATAAAGGTTTCGTAGTCCGAGCGGCCCATGCCCATGGCGCTCAGGTCGCCACGTTTGAGTCCCTCCCATGCCAGGCGCAGATTGGTGTTGGTCACACTGACGTCTTTGAGCGGGTCGAGGTTGGCATCGGCGAGTAGCTGCATGGGGCCAAGTTGACGCGAGGTCGAACCCACCGGACCCATGCCCACGCGCTGCCCCTTGAGCTCCTGCAGAGAAAACAGCGGGCTATCGGCTTTCACCACGATCATTGAGTAGTAGTCAGGTCGATATAAGCCCGCGACCACGGTGGCATTCGCACGCTTGTGCATCACCACGTACTCCGCCGGCCCCGCCAGAACAAAATCGACTTTTTTAAAGCGCAGAGCCTCCAGGGCGGCGGTGCGATTGGTAACAGGCAAAAAATCAATGCTCAGCCCACTCGCCCGCTCCAACTCGGCTTTGAACGGACCAAATTCGCGCTGTAGTTCTTCAAGCCCGACAAGGTCAGTGACGGCGAGCTTGACGGACTCTGCCTGGGCGACCAGAGAGGTGCTCGTAAGGGCAAGCGCCATTGCGCCGGTGTGCAGAAACTTTCGAAACTTTCGAAGCATGGTCGGACGTCCATAACAATTCACGGGGATGAGGGCATCGTAGGCGCCCTTTATTGCATATTGTTGACAATATGCAAATGAAATAGAGGTTTGCTAGACTCGGCCACCTCTCTCCAAGCCGGACGTTTTTGATGAGTTCTCTCGAAGCCATAGCCCTGCTGCGCACCCAGTCGCTGACCACGGTGGTGCATGAGCGTCTTGAGCAGCGTATCGCCACCGGCGAACTCGCTCCGGGCGAGCCATTACGCGAAGCGGCAATTGCCAATGACTTGGGGATTTCCAGGGGGCCAGTGCGCGAGGCATTTCGCATGCTGGAAGAGCGGGGCCTGGTGATGTTCGAGAAGAATTGCGGGGTTCGTGTGCGACAGCTCGACTTGAGCCAGGCCGTCCAGATCTATCAGGTGCGAATTTCGCTCGAAAGTCTGATTGGCGAATTGGTCACTCAACATTTAACACCGCAGGCTTCTGCTCACATCAGCAGCGTGCTCGATAGCATGGCTGACGCTGTCCAGCGAGAGGATGTATCGGCCTACATTGTCCTGAACTTCGAGTTTCACGATCTGCTCGCCCGGTTCACGACCAATCAGGCGCTCTACGACACTTACCGTCGTTTGGTCGTGCAACTCAAACTGTTCAGAAGTTACTCGTTGCGCCACACACCGCAATCCATCCATATCTCGTTAGGCGAGCACCAGGCGATCTTCAAGGCGATAGTGGATTCAGAAGCAGCGTTGGCCGGGGCGCGTCTGCGCCAGCACTCGATTGACAGCCTGGAACGGCTGCACACTTCTGTGGCGCCTTAAACCGCTCATTTAACGGGGTGCTATTCACGTCGCCCCGTTCGAGCCTGGCCAGGTTGCCTGTGCAATACGCATGAAATTATTGCCGTAGATCGCCTGGATATCCGCCTCTGAATAGCCCAGCCGCGTTAGCTGTTGTGCAACCTCACCGAGTGTCTCTGGCTGCAACTGAGTATGTCCGTTCATCTGGCCATAGTGTTCAGTCGGCCACCAATCGTTCTCTTCTTCACCTTCTGGCAAATCCTTATGCTCAGGGTGCAACTCGGTATCCAGACCTATCCCAATATGGCTTGTCCCGATGCGCTCTGCCAGATAGTCGATCTGTCGAATGTAACTGTTTACAGAGGCGCAGGGGTCGCCCAGGAATATGCCTAAGCCTGTCAGTCCGATCACGCCACCTTGAGCGGCACACGCGAATATTTGTTCGTCATCGATGGTTCGCGGGTGGTCAAAAACCGCTTTAACGTTGGTGTGCGAGAAAATGGCGGGGCGCTGTGAAATTTCCATAATTTCAAGGCTTGAGCGTTTGCTGGCGTGCGAGCAGTCAATGACCATTCCCGCTGTATTAATACGCTGCACGATCTTGCGTCCCAAGGGGGTCAATCCCGTACCTGCTCCATGGCAGCCGCCCGCGCAACCGTTGTCGCGGTTGTAGGCAAGCAACAGTTGGCGAACGCCCAAGCTTGCGAACAGGTCCACCATCGCAGGATCCTGTAGCAGCATATTTGAACCTTCAAGGTCAAAAGACACCGCGAGCTTCCGAGACTTATGCGCACGGTAGATATCGTCAACGGTGGCCGCCAGGACAAAGTCTTCAGGGTGGTGAGCCAGCCAGCTTCTAAAACCGGCAATCGTGCGCATCACGGTTTCAAACGGGGTCATGTCCATGCCCACGTTGATCGACACATGATGGAAACCGGCTTCTCGGTACCTGTTCAGGCGGGACATATCCTGGCCGGCAATCAATGGCAGGCACGCATGGGCCTCCCATTGAATCGCCGGGGTCTTACTGACTCGTGATGGGTCAAGCTTCATCATTCAAACCCCGTCTCATCGCTTCGCTATCCACTAGTGCGCCAATGATGCCATGGCGGACTTCGCAATCTGAGCATCCTGTACGCCCAGGCCTGTAAGGTCTGCAAGGGTAATCTGCGAGTCGTCCCGTCGTCCGATGGCGTGACCGCCCAATACGCTGCCGAGCGTGACAAGCCTGCCCTTGTCGATCAGGCCGGATGTGAAGGCCCCTGAAATCTCGCCGTATTGGCAGCATTGCTCGATTGAGTCCACGACAATGACATCTGCACGTGCAACCAGGTGCACGTCCAGCTCTTGCTTGCCGAGGCTGTCTGCGCCGATAGCCGTGATGTGTGTCCCAGGGTTGACCCATTCATTCTTTATGATTGCTTCGCGAGAGGGTGTAGCCGTGACGATCAGGTTGGAGTGGGTCGCAACGTCCTTTGCATCGTGGGTGGCAGTAACCTCAAAACCCAAAGCCTCGGCAAATTCACAGTAGTGTTCCAGGCTTTGCCGGTTACGACCGTAAACCGTCAAGCGTCGACAAGCAGTGACGGGCATCAGCTGCTCCAGCTGCATGCGTGCCTGGTCGCCAGTGCCGACCACACCAATGCCGCTCACCTGTGAAGGCCCCATAGCCCTCGCCACGATTTGCCCCGCCAGCGCTGTACGCATTGAGGTCAGCCAGCCGCCGTCGCGAAGCAAAGCGACGGGTTGCCCCGTCAAGGCCGAGAAAATCAGCGTCAACCCATCATTACTGGAAAAACCCTTTGCGGGATTGTCGTAGAAACCTGCCGAGACCCTGACTGAAAACACCTCGTCGCCTGACATCCAGGCCGATTTCACGCAACAGTCACCGTTGCTGGCCGGGAACTGAAAGCTCTGAACCGGAGGCAGCTGCACCAGCCCGTCAGCATGGGCAATGAATCCTTCCATGATCAGCGCAGCAGCGTCTCTCGGGCACAAGGCATTCATGATTTGCGCTTGGGTGTAGATATTCATCGATTGCTCCTTCGACTATCGGGAGACGGGCGTTGCGCTTACCCGGTTGACCAGCTCGCCGCCGTTAGAGGAGGAGATGGCGCTACAATCGGGCGCTTTAGTGGAAGCGGGCCTAACCATAACACGAAAAATACATTTCGTATCCGGCTGACATTTTGTATTTTTTTAAGGCAGAGTTTGACCGTGAATAAACATCTGAATAATTACATCAGCAGCGCTCAAGCAATTGCCAAGCTCCTGGATCCCCACGCCGAGGTCATCATTCATGACTTGGCCTCTGGGAAGATTGCGCATATCTTCAATGTGTTCTCTCAGCGGCGGGTCGGCGACAGTTCATTGACCGATATCAACGATGGGGCGTCATTCGAGGGTGATGTTTCGGGCCCTTACAGGAAGGTGAATTTTGATCGTCGGCAGTTAAGGTCGGTGACAGCGGTGCTCCGGGATCCTGACGGCATCCAGATCGGCCTCATGTGCGTAAATTTTGACATCACGGTCATGAGCGGGATGGCAGAAATGGCTGCCTCATTTTTAGGTGTAGAAAATACCGTCGAGAAGCCTCCGGCATTGTTTGCCACCGATTTCCAGGAGTCAGCGCACGCGATCATGGATGAATTCCTGAGGGCTCGCAGGGTGACGTTGGCGTCGCTCACTTCAGAAGAAATGGTGGCACTGATTGGTGAAATGGATAAAGGCGGAGTCTTCGCGCTGCGCAATGCAACCAACTACCTCTGCGAGCTGTTATCTCTATCACGGGCTACGGTCTACAAATATTTAAGGCGCGCCAGAGCAGCCACGGGTTCATAACGGTACGTTCCCTTTGCGATTTTTGGGAATCGGATAACTTCTTTGCTCCTGAGTCTGCGCGCTCGCCTTGCTGAGATTCACCACCAGCAAGCCAACAATCGTGAGGCTGGCACCCAGCAGAAATCCGACACTCGTCTGTTCTCCCAGCCATAGATACCCCATGAGTACGCCAAAGAGCGGACTCATGAAAGCCAGCACGCCAAGACGAGCGGCGAGGTAGCGACGCAGCATCCAGAACCAGATCAAGTAGCTGGCTACTGACACAATCACTGTTTGAAAAATCAGGCTGCCCACGGCATGGGTTGTAAAGGTCACGGCGCTCTGGCCCAGCAGCAGGCCCAAGGGCAACAAGAGGAGAAACGCGCCGGCGAGTTGGTAGAACAGGGTCTGGGTGGCGGGTGCCTCACTGAGTCGGCTGGTGCGTACCGCTACGGTCGTGAATCCCCATGCAGCACCTGCGCACAAACCCAGCAGATCGCCCAGCAGGCTGTCGGTGAGGGCTAACTGAGTCGCGACCCCGTCACGCGGCATGAGAAAGGTGATGGCAATACCCGCGAACGCTAACGACATGCCGAGCCATTGAATGGCACCAAGACGCTCCTCTGGCAGGCGCAGATGCAGGCCGATGGCGGCGAACAACGGAGCGGTATAAAGAAAAACCGTCATATGCGATGCACTTGTCCAGCGCAGGCCTTGGGCAACCAGTAGAAACTCGGCGGCAAACAGAACGGCCACGACTAACCCGGAGCGGCACCAGACCTTTGGTAACCAGACCTCCCGCATGATCCATTTGCCTATTAGCCAGACCAGCAATGCCGCGACGCCGGAGCGAACGGCGATCTGCATGACAGGCGCTATGTCGTCCGCAACAGCCTTGATCGCCACTTGCTGGGCACCCCATATGAGGCAGAGCAGAACCATCACCGCGGTGGCGGCCCCGTCTACTGACTTCCTCATTTATCGATACCTTGTGATTGGTGGAACCTGCTTTTCGCCTCTGGTGATTGATCGTCAAACCCGCTGACTCGGACAATCGGCATCGGCTTTTCCTTGGAAGTTCGGATCTGTTATTGCCCTGTGGCGAACGTCGATTGTGCGAAAGTACACAAGCCGCTACAAATCATGTGTTTTCAGCCTATAGAAGAGAAAAACTACGTTATGAGAGCTGATACGCCCCTTCGGGCCATCGCTTGCTTCGACGCGGTCATGCGAACGGGCAGCGTCACTCTTGCGGCAAGTCAGTTGTTTGTGACGCCGGGAGCAGTAGGGCAACAAATTCGCAAGCTGGAAGGTTGGCTGGGAACGCCGCTGTTTGTGCGTAACGTTCGCAGGCTGCGACCCACGGCTGAAGCCCTGAGCTATTGGGAACAGGTGAAGCCGGCGCTGCGCCAGCTAGAGACCGCCAATCTCGCCGTCCGGGGTCTCAGGGACAGGCTGGTCCGTTTAAGCCTGCCGCCAGCGTTCGCCAACTCCTGGTTCGCAAGGCGGATGCCATTGTTCACGGAGCAGCATCCAGAAGTGCAACTGCACCTGAGCGCTTCCACCGATACCGTGGATTTCAATGACGCTACCTGCGACCTGGCAGTGCGACATTTCGATGGATATGGCAGCGACGTGAACGCAGAACTGCTCTTGCCGGACGAGGTGAGGGTTTATTGCAGCCCGGCTTACCGCGAACGGCTCCAGTTGCAAGGCCTTGATGGTTTGCCGGGAGCCACCTTGCTCTATACGACGTCTCATGCCCACTGGTCTCAATGGTTATCATCGGTCGGGATGTCTCTGGATAGCTTCTCCAGCAGCCTCAAATTCGATCAGTCTGAGTTGGCAATCGACGCGGCGCGGCGCGATCAGGGTTTAGTGCTCACCAGCCCTTGGCTGGTTGAGGAAGACGTACAACTGGGCCTTCTCGTACCGGTCTTTGACTCGGTACTGAAGACCGGCAAGGGCTATTACCTGGTGCAGGCCAACGATGTGGTGCTGGGGGAGGCGGCCCGACTGTTGCGCCGGTGGCTTTGCGATGTCGCGCAGCGAGCTCAACAAGATTGATGAATCGGTAGCGCATGATCCTCTTCATCCGGCTTGGGCGAATCAGCGTTTTAACGCCCCCAGGATAAGTAACTCGAAAGCGTCTATAGCCTCTTCAAGGCTATGTCGTCCCCGTACGGTCGCGGCTGAAAGTGCCTCCCCGGCACCGACAAGCCCGGTGCAGCATCGCTCGAGTTCGGCTGCCGATCCGGCTGCGTGAGGTTTGAGAACAGCGATAAACATCTGCACGCAGTTGTCCAACAGCTCCTGAAATACCACTGCTTTCTCGTCGCTGCCCGCCAACGCTGCGCCGACGGCATGGAATTCGTCGGTGCTGTCCGCTGCGCATTGTATGTAGGCGTTGGCGAGTATTTTGGCGGTTTCCTCCAGGCCGTATGCGTTACCCGCCATAGCGTTGCGGAAGGCGGCGACCCGCTCGGTGTCGAGCCATGTGTAGAGCTCGATCAGCAACGCCGATCGAGTGCCGAAATGATCGTAGACCACCGGCTTGGATACGCCTGCACGAACCGCCAAATGCCCCAGCGTCAACCGGTCCGCGTTTTCCTCACGCACGATCAGTAAGGCGATTTCCAGTAACTGGCGCCGCCGTTCGGCCTTTGTCAGTCGGCGCGAAGCGGGACGGTTAACAAGTGCTTCAGGTTTCTTTTGCACGGTACCTTCCCAAAAATAATAAAACCTACCAATGGTAGGTTACGGCTCGGTTACTCCGTGTTAGGGTACCTACCAATAGTAGGTTGTGCCCAAAAACACAAGGAGAATACTCAATGTCTCATCACCCGATTCTACTCATGGGCGGTTCTGGCGCCATTGGTCATCACACTGCCCGTGCGCTGCGGGCTGCCCATCCCGACATCCCGCTGCTGATCGGCGGCCGCGATCTGGCCAAGGCTCAGCAGGCGGCGCAGCAAATGGGAAACGCACAAGCGGTCTTGATTGACCCTGCCGCGGACGACCTGGGCCTTGGCAATCGCCCAATCAGCGGGGTAGTGGTTTTCTATATGGACCACACCCTTGCCGGAATGCGTTACGCCCAAAAGTGCCGCGTGCCGTACCTCAGCATCTCTTCCGGCGTTTTCGAAATCGCGCCAGAAATTGCGACCTACATGCACAGCCCGGACGCTTCGCCCATCGTCCTCGGTTACGAATGGCTGGTGGGCGCGACGACGGTACCGACGCTCCATATCGCAAAGGGATTCAGCCGAGTACACGACATCACCATCAACGCACTGGTAGACGAGCAAGACGGCGGAGGCCCAACGGTTGCCGCCGACTTTGAACACCTCGCCAAAATGCTCCCCGCTGCCCTTAGTCGCCGCGATGGCATCTATATCTGGCGCGAAGGCAAAGAGGCCAACGTGAGTTTTCACGCCGTGGACGGTACGAAGATGGAGGCATCCGGCTTTTCGTCGATCGACGTTGCGGGTCTTTCCGCTGCGACGGGGGCGCCGAACGTTCAGTTCAACCTGGCAAGTGGCGTGAGTTCGACCCGGCGCCAAGGGTTGCCGATGTCGACCGAGATTATCATCCAGCTCGCCGGTGACGATCTGCAGGGCAAACCGCTGCACACTCGCCACGCCGTTATCCATCCGGAAGGCGCCGCCGTCCTCACGGGTCTCAGTGTGGCAATGGTACTGGAGCGGCTGCTTGGGCTGGATGGCATGCCGTGCACGCCACCCGGCCTGTACTTTCCGTATCAGCTGTTGGATGCCGGCGAGTATCTGAAGCGCCTGGAACAGGATGGGGGAGAGTTGCGCGAACTGCCGGTGTACTGAGGTAAGGCGACGCACTCGGGCCTGTGAAGGTGTTGAACGTCCGCAACCGAGTGCGGTGCTGATTCACAGGACCTGGTCGGGATGCGGCCCAGACCAGGCGCCGCTCCCACCAGAGACCGCATTGCATTTCAGGCCAACACAAAATCCCGCACCGAACATTACCGAAACGCGGGCACTACGTGCTTGATAAACAGCTCCAGGGATTTCTTCTTCTCGGCATGGGGCAGGCTGTTGTCGCACCAGAAACTGAACTCATCGACACCCAGTTCCTGGTAGTACTTGATGCGCGCGATGATTTGCTCAGGCGTGCCGATCATGGTGTTTTTGCGAATGTTGTCCAGCTCGAATTCGGGACGCTCTTTGAATTTCTCTTCCGGGCTGGGCTCCAGAAAGCCGTTGACCGGGGTCTGTTTGTTGCCGAACCAGGCATCAAAAGTGCGATAGAACTTCGCGATGGCCTTGGCACCGACTTGCCAGCCTTCGGGGTCATCGACGGCATGCACGTGGGTATGGCGCAGCACCATGAGTTGCGGGCGGGGCACGTCAGGGTTGTTGGCCAAGGCTGCTTCGAACTTGTTCTTCAGGTCGACCACTTCCTCGTCGCCCTTCATCAACGGCGTGACCATCACGTTGCAGCCGTTGGCCACGGCGAAGTTGTGCGAGTCCGGGTCGCGTGCGGCGATCCACATGGGCGGGTTCTTGATGGGTTTTGGCACGCTGGTGGACGTAGGGAATTTCCAGATCTCGCCGTCGTGGGCGTAGTCGCCCTGCCACAGGGCGCGCACCACCGGCACCATTTCCCGCAGCGCAAGGCCACCAGACGAGGCGGGCATGCCTCCGGCCATGCGGTCGAACTCGACCTGATAGGCGCCGCGTGCCAGGCCGACTTCCATGCGCCCGTCGCTGATCACGTCCAGCAGCGCGCATTCACCCGCGACCCGAAGTGGGTGCCAGAACGGCGCGATGATCGTGCCTGCACCGAGGTGAATCGTGGTGGTTTTTGCCGCCAGGTACGCCAGCAATGGCATCGGGCTTGGCGAGATGGTGTATTCCATGGCGTGGTGTTCGCCAATCCATACGGTGCTGAAACCACCGGTTTCGGCCATCAGCGTCAGCTCGGTCAGGTCTTCGAACAGTTGTCGGTGGCTGACTTGCTCATCCCAGCGTTCCATGTGTACGAACAGCGAAAATTTCATGACGCTTACCTCGGATTGATGTGTCCCAGGCTCTTGATCCCAGCCCGGCCATTACAGAGTTCAGAATTCAGACTCAAGAGTGCAGAAGGCTCAGACCAGCGCAGGCAGCGCACCCATCTTGCCCCGGCAATACACCAGCGGGCTGGCTGGATGTTCCGGGACGATGAGGTTTTTGACGGCGCCGACCATGATCGCGTGATCACCGCCTTCGTATTCACGCCACAGTTCGCATTCGATGATGGCCGTGGCGTTCGCCAGCAAGGGGTTGCCCAGCTCGCTCAGTGTCCACTCGATACCGGCGGCCTTGTCCTTGCCTTTGCGGGCAAAGGCGTAGGCTTCGCTCTGTTGCGTGCCGGACAGCAAGTGAATGGCAAAGCGCTTGTTTTTGATCAGGGTCGGGTAGGAGTCAGAACTGTAGTTGGGGCAGAACAGCACCAGAGGCGGGTCCATGGACAATGAACTGAATGCGCTGGCAGTCAGGCCGACCACTTCACCGTCGTCATTGAGGGTGGTGATCACCGTGACGCCAGAGGGGAACGAACCCATGACAGTTTTATAGGCGTTGGCGTCAATCATGTCTCGTTACCTCTACAAACTAGCGCGGCGGATGAACAGCTCTTGTTGGTTTATGGTATACCGTAATATGCGTGTTGCAAGCAGTTTCTTCAGAGGGTTTGTAGGGCGCAAAACTGCAAATGCCGCCACTGCAACCCTGTAGGAGCTGCCGCAGGCTGCGAAGGGGATAGTACGGAAAACACCGCTTCGCAGCCTGCGGCAGCTCCTATCAAAAACGAAATAACTAATTGAATTTAAATATTTTTATGTGGGAGCGAGCTTGCTCGCGAAGAGGCCGGGGCATCGGCACATATTTCTGAAGGCAGGAACATTGCCTTCGCGAGCAAGGTGGAGCGCCACCCCGGTCGTCCCACAGGTCATGTGTTCGCTGCGCAATAGCGCGGCATCTGGACGAAGGGATCTCCTACAGGATCGCATTCATCTGAAGGGGTTTATTCGCGAAGGCAATCGCTTCGCGAATAGCTTCGCATCCACTAATGCGCCCCAGCTGCCTTGTTCAGGTCGCTATCGACCCATTGCGTATAGACGCAGGCATCGCTGGTCGCCCAGCGCACGCGCACACTGTCGCCGGGTTGCATCGGCATGCCGGTGGCGGAAAGCGCCTTGACGGTCATCGCTGTACCGCCGGTGGTGACCACCGAGCATGTCTGGCTTTCACCGAGAAACAGCACTTCGCCCACCTTGGCCGAGACTTCATTCCAGCCACCCGGCAGCGGCGTCTGGCTGGCTTGATCGAGGCTCAGCGCCTGGGCTTTTTCCGGGCGGATCATCAGCAGCGCCTCCTGGCCCGCCTGCAAACCTGGTGTCAGTCGAATCGACAGCGGCTGGCCTTCAAACGTCGCCACCGCGTTGCCCTGAGCCTTGAGCTTGAGGAAGTTCGAGTTACCGAGAAACGACGCAACAAACGCGTTGGGCGGGTTTTGATAGAGGTCGTAGCCAGTGCCCAGGCCGACGATTTTGCCGTGGCTGAAAATCGCGATGCGCTGGGACAGGCGCATGGCTTCTTCCTGATCGTGGGTCACGTAGACGATGGTGATGCCCAGGCGTCGATGCAGTTGGCGCAGTTCGTCTTGCAGATCCTCGCGCAGCTTTTTATCCAGTGCACCCAGCGGCTCATCCATCAGCAGGATACGGGGCTCATAAACCAGCGCCCGGGCAATCGCCACGCGCTGTTGTTGCCCGCCGGACAATTGCGAAGGGCGGCGATGAGCGAACTGATCCAGCTGGACCAGTTTGAGCATGGCATCCACGCGTTTTTCCCGTTCGGCGCTGGGCAACTTGCGAATGGCCAGGGGGAAGGCGATGTTGTCGCGCACCGACAAATGCGGGAACAGCGAGTAGCGCTGGAACACCATGCCGATATCGCGTTTGTGCGGCGGCACATTCACCAAGGATTTACCCTCGACCAGAATCTCCCCGGAGCTGGGCGATTCGAAACCGGCGAGCATCGACAGCGTGGTGCTTTTACCCGAGCCGCTGGAGCCCAGGAAGGTCAGGAATTCGCCTTCCTGAATATCCAGGGAGATGTCGTCCACGGCCGCGAAATCGCCGTAGTGCTTGTTCAGGTTGCACAGGCTGACCAGGGTCTTTTGCGTGTGCTGACCGGCTTCTTTGATTACTGCACTCATGACGTGCTCCTCGCTTCGTTGCGTCGACGCAGCGTTGCTGCAATCACCATGATCATTACCGACAGGCCAATCAGCAGCGTCGAAGCGACGGCGATCACCGGGGTCAGGTCCTGGCGCAGGGTGGTCCACATTTTGACGGGTAGGGTTTGCAGGGTCGGGCTGGCCATCATCACGCTCAGCACCACTTCATCCCACGACACCAGGAACGCGAACAGCGCACCGGCGACCATGCCCGGACGGATCGCCGGGAAGGTCACCTTGAACACCGCCTGCATGCGCGATGCGCCACAGATCACCGCAGCGTCTTCAATGGATTGATCGAAGAGTTTCAGCGAGTTGATGATCGAGATGATAGTGAAGGGCAGCGCGACGATCACGTGGCTGACCACGAAGGAAAACAGCGTGCCGGTGTAGCCCAGCTTCAAGAACAGGGCGTACACCGCCACCGCGATGATCACCAGCGGCACGATCATCGGCAGGGTGAAGATGCCATACAGCATGTCCCGGCCAGGAAAGCGCCCGCGCACCAGGGCAAACGCCGTCGGCAGGCCCAGGGCAACCGCCGCAATGGTCGTCAATATCGCCACCTTGAAACTGGTCAGTGCGGCGTCTATCCATTCCGGGTTGGAGAAGAATTGCGTGTACCACTTCAGTGTCCAGCCTGGTGGCGGAAAGACCAGCCATTGCGACGAACCGAACGACAGCAGCACGATGAAGACAATCGGCAGCAGCAGGAACAGCGCGATCACGCCCGTGCTGAGGTACAGGCCCAGGCGCAGGCCCGGGCTCATTGCATTAGGGGTCAGGAGCATGATGGCTTACCTCGAATTGCTGGCGCCGACCGGGGATTCCGGCTGGAGCTTCAGGTAGAAGTAAAACAGCACCAGGGTGATCACGATCAGCAGCGCCGCAGCAGCACTGGCCATGCCCCAGTTCAGGAACGACTGCACCTGTTGCACGATGAATTCGGGCAGCATCATGTTCTGCGCGCCGCCCAGCAGGGCCGGTGTCACGTAATACCCAAGGGACATGACAAACACCATCAGGCCACCGGAAAACAGGCCCGGTCGGCACAGCGGCAGGAATACCCGAAAGAAAGTGGTCCAGGGGCTTGCCCCGCAAATCGAGCCCGCCTGCAAGACCATCGGGTCAATCGCCTGCATGGTGGCCTGCAACGGCAGAACGATGAACGGGATCATGATGTAGGTCATGCCGATCACCACGCCGGTCAGGTTATGCACCATCTCCAGGGGCTGATCGATCAAGCCGATGGCGAGCAGGGTTTTATTGATCACCCCCGAAGCTTGCAGCAGCACCAGCCAGGCATAACTGCGCGCCAGCAGGCTGGTCCACATCGACAGCAGCACGATGTTCAGCATCCAGCGGCCCCAACCCCGTGGCACCAGCGTAATCGCCCAGGCCAGCGGGAAGCCCAGCAACAGGCTGAACAGGGTCACCATCCCGGCAACCGAGAAGGTATTGAGCAGCACCCGTGAGTAGGCAGAGTTGGCAAACAGCTGCTCGTAGTTGCCAAGCCCCGGCGTGGGCTCCAGCACGCCGCGTAGCAACAGGCCGATCAGTGGGGCGAAGAAGAACAGACCGAGGAATATCAGCGCCGGTAGCAGGTTCCGGCTACCCCGCCAGCGCTGTGCCAGCGAGGTGTCTTGCCGACGCGGCGCGGCCTTGGCGGGTGCCGCGCCAGGGGTGCTGGGCGCACCCCCGGCTGGCGTGGATTGATGGGCCGGGATGGCCGTCATTTTTATTTGACCAGCCATTCGTTCCACCGTGTCGCGATGTCCGGACCGTTCTTGGCCCAGTATGCGAAGTCGAGAGTGATTTGGTCCTTGGCGTACGCCGTCGGCATGTTAGGGGCCAGGGTCGAATCCAGACGTTGCACGCTGTCGAGGTTGACCGGGGCGTAGGCGCTCAGGTTGGCAAAGTCAGCCTGACCTTTGGCGGAAGTCGCCTCAGCAATGAACTTCATTGCCGCGTCCTTGTTTTTCGCGCCTTTGGGCACGACCAGGAAGTCCGACATGACTAGGTTCTGCTTCCAGCTCACGCCAACCGGGGCGCCATCCTGTTGTACCGCGAACACTCGACCGTTCCAGAACTGACCCATGGCCACTTCACCCGACGCCAGCAGTTGCTGAGACTGAGCGCCGCCGCCCCACCAGACGATGTCTTTCTTGATGGTGTCGAGTTTCTTGAAAGCACGGTCCAGATCCAGCGGGTAAAGCTTGTCGGCGGCTACGCCATCGGCCAGCAGCGCCAGTTCCAGCACACCGGGGCTCGGCCATTTGTACAGCGCGCGTTTGCCGGGGAAGGTTTTGGTGTCGAACAGGGCGGCCCAATCCTGCGGAGCCTTGGCGCCTTTGCCGGTCTTGTCTTCGTTGAAGCCCAGTACAAAGGAGAAGAAGAACGAGCCGACGCCATGGTCGGAAACGAAGCGTGGATCGATGCGATCCTTTTTGATGACGTTGAAATCCAGGGGCTCAAGCAAGCCTTCAGCCGCGGCGCGCAAGGCGAAGTCGGCTTCTACGTCGACCACATCCCACTGCACATTGCCGCTTTCGACCATGGCCTTGAGTTTGCCGTAGTCAGTGGGGCCGTCCTGCACCACGGTGATCCCGCTGGACTTGCTGAAGGGCGTGGCCCAGGCCTGCTTCTGCGCGTCCTGAGTGGAGCCGCCCCAACTGACGAAGTTGACGCTTTCGGCGGCCATTGCCGCAGTGCCAGTCAGAGACAGGACGCCTGCAGTCAGGACTGCGATTGCACGTTTTCTCAACACCATTTTTACGCCCTCATTTGTTGTGTTTTTGAGCGGGCTGTTGTGTGCCCGCTTATCGGGAGCAGTCAGGTCCATTGGGCCTTTGAAACAGTGCGGCCGGTCAGAGGCTGTTATTTATGCTGTCCCGTTTTCGGGGGCGCCTGACAGTTGTTCGGCCTACGGAATATCATATTATGGTATTCCAAGTTTTGTGCAAGGGCTTCGCCTCGCCGGATGAACATTTAATTGCTGTCCATTCGCTTTAATCCCAGTAAACATTGGGCTTTTGCGGTGTTTTTCAGTCTGCGTTCGCCTTAAGTGTGCCGGGCCTGAATGGATGATTCATCGGTAAAAAACAGCAATTAATCTGCTTTTTGAACAGGCCCTTGGGTTAAAAAGTCGAGGGTTTCAACGACTTCCAGATCGTAGCCGGTCAGCCCGGCGTATTTGAGCGGCGCGCCCATGTGACGCAGTTTGCCGACGCCGATATCCTGCAGAATCTGTGCCCCGGTGCCGACTTCGGAATAAATACGTGATTGCGAGCGGGTGAATTGTCGAGGCGCCTGGGTCAGCTGTGGAATACGTTCCAGCAATGCCTGGGAAGATTCGTGGTTGGCCAGCACCACGACCACACCCGTACCCACCTCGGCGACTTTTTGCAGCGCGGCCCAGAGCGTCCAGTTACTGGGGCCGTGGTAATCGGCGCCCACCAGGTCACGCAGCGGATCGATCACATGGACCCGCACCAGCGTTGGGTTATCACGCTTGATGTCGCCCATGGTCATTGCCATGTGCACGCCGCCTTCGATGCGGTCTTCATAGCTGATCAAGCGGAAGGTGCCGTGCACGGTGGGCAACTCACGCTCACCAATGCGCACCACGGTGTGTTCGGTGCTCAGGCGGTAGTGAATCAGGTCGGCGATGGTGCCGATCTTGATGCCATGGCGGGCGGCGAAGACTTCCAGGTCCGGACGGCGGGCCATGGTGCCGTCGTCGTTCATGACTTCGACGATCACCGACGCAGGGCTGAAGCCGGCCAGTCGCGCCAGGTCGCAACCGGCTTCGGTATGCCCGGCGCGGGTCAGCACGCCCCCTTCACGGGCACGCAACGGGAAGATGTGGCCGGGTTGCACCAGATCTTCCGGGCAGGCGTTGCCGGCGACTGCTGCAGCCACGGTGCGCGCCCGGTCGGCGGCAGAAATACCGGTGGTGACGCCCGTGGCGGCTTCAATCGAAACAGTGAATGCGGTGGCGAATACGCTCCCGTTGCTGGGCACCATCTGTTCCAGCCCCAGACGCTGACAGTGTTCATCGGTCAGCGTCAGGCAGATCAGGCCGCGTGCTTCGCAGGCCATGAAGCTGATGGCCTGGGCGCTGCAACAGTCGGCGGCAAGGAGCAGGTCGCCTTCGTTCTCGCGGTCTTCGTCGTCGACCAGCAGGACCATCTTGCCCTGGCGATAATCCTCGATGATTTCTTCGATGCTGTTGAAGGGCATACCGTGCTCCGGGCTGTCATGACTGAATGGAATCGTGGTATACCATAAGACAGATTTATCCGGCAAAGAACTGATTTTTTCAAGTGAGGTGAATATGAAGGCTTACTGGATTGCACAGGTCGATGTGAGTGACCCGGAACAATATGCCCAATACACACAGCGCGGCCCGACTGCGTTCAAGTTGTACGGCGGAAGGTTTCTGGCCAGGGGCGGGCGCAATGAAGCGGTCGAGGGCAGAGGGACGCCGCAACGCACAGTAGTCATCGAGTTCGACTCCTACGATCAAGCACTGGCCTGCTACAACAGCCCTGAATATCAGGACGCCATGAGCTATCGCGCCGGAGTGGCCAAGGCCGAGATTGTGATTGTCGAGGGGGTTTAGCGCTGGTACGTGTGCATGTCCCACAGTTTGCGGTCTGTGGGGCGGGGTGGCGCTCCACCTTGCTCGCGAAGAGGCCGGTAGGCTCGATACATTTTCTGTGGTTGAAATAATGTCTTCGCGAGCAAGCTCGCTGCCACTGATGATTGAGATACGACAGAGTATTTGTGGGAGCAAGCTTGCTTGCGAAGAGGCCTGCACATTCACTGCATCTTTTTTGCAGGCAAACCGCCTTCGCGAGCAAGATCGCTGCCACTGATGATTGAGATACGACAGAGTATTTGTGGGAGCAAGCTTGCTTGCGAAGAGGCCTGCACATTCACTGCATCTTTTTTGCAGGCAAACCGCCTTCGCGAGCAAGCTCGCTCCCACTGATGATTGAGATACGACAGAGTATTTGTGGGAGCAAGCTTGCTTGCGAAGAGGCCAGTACATTCACTGCATCTTTTTTCAGGAAAGCCATCTTCTTGAGCAAGCTTCTACAGGATTCGGGCTTGTCGCAGCGTTACCGAATGAAATGCACTTTCCCGCAATCATCATTGCCCACGTAAATCCCATACGAACCGCTGCGGCGTTCTTCGATGTAGCGTTCCAGGATCTGCCGGATGGCGGGGTAGTAGATGCTGTCCCAGGGGATGTCTTCAGGGGCGAAGAACTGGCAGGCCATGGTTTCCGGGCCGAACTGGCCGGTGATTTCCAGCGCCAGTGCGCGGAACACGATGTACACCTCGCTGATGCGCGGCACACTGAAAATCGAGTAGGGCGAGACGATCTCCGCCCGCACGCCGGTCTCTTCCCAGACCTCACGCAAGGCCGCCTGCTCGGTGGTCTCCCCGCTCTCCATGAACCCGGCAGGCAATGTCCAGGTGCCGGGGCGTGGAGGAATGGCCCGCTGGCACAACAGGTATTTGCCGTCCTGCTCGATGATGCAGCCCGCGATGATCTTGGGGTTGACGTAATGAATGTAAGAACAGCTGCCGCACATCAGCCGGGTGTGGGTGTCGCCCGGTGGGATGCGCTGAACGAGGTCAGCGCTGGCGCATTGCGGGCAAAAGCGCGGGGCGGGCATGTCAGCGGCCTATGCGTGGATCTTTCAGTGCGACAGGGGCGAACAGCTCGCGTACCTTGCTGCCGTTGTCCTGTTTCGCCTTGAGGTAATCCAGCGCGACTTTGGCAGCGCTGCGCACGTGATCCACGGACGCCTGATGGGCCGCCAGCGGGTCGCCGCTCTTGATGGCCTCGACGATGCGCTCCATCTCTTCGTTGCTGGCGCTGCGACGGTTTTCCTGGGAGACCGAGGTGGCCCGCAGGTAGCTGATTCGCGCCTGCAACTGGCGCAGCTGAGTGGCGGCGACGTGGTTGCCTGAACCTTCGAGCAGCACATCGTAGAAGCTCTGTACCGATTCCAGCACCTGTTGCAGCTCGCCTTCAGTGAGCGCCTTGCGGTTCTCTTCGAGGGCTTTTTCCAGGGCGCGGATATTCTTGGCCTTGGCCCGCAGGGTGAACAACTGCACGATCATCCCTTCCAGCACGCAGCGCAGCTCGTAGATGTCGCAGGCATCTTCAAGGGTAATGATCGCCACACGCGGCCCTTTGGCATCAGCGAACTCCACCAGCCCTTCGGACTCAAGATGGCGCAGTGCTTCGCGCACCGAGGTGCGGCTGACGCCAAGGCGTTCGCACAGATCCCGTTCCACCAGCCGATCGCCGGGCAACAGTTGAAAATTCATGATGGCGCTGCGCAGTTTATCCAGCACGATTTCGCGCAGGGTAATGGGGTTGCGATTGACCTTGAAGCTGTCGTCTATGGGCGCGCGTTTCATGGGTTTGGCTCTGGTTGTGTCGTGGACAGAAATCTGAAGTTAACCGGTATTACGGCATGCCGTATACCGTCGCAAAGCATAACGCGTATTTGTTCACGCCTGTGACTGTTGTGCAAGGCCTGCAGCCGGCCGCTGTCGACGGCCTGACTGTTTGCCCTGGCAAAACGGCGCGAAGTTTATCATGGGCCGCCCAGCCCGCGACAAAGCTCGGCCACCTGTCAGGCCAGGTCTGGCAGGGCACCCAGTTTGCCCCGGTGATAAATCATCGGCGTCAGGGCCTGTTCCGGCAGAATCAGGTTCTTCACCGCACCGACGATGATGGCGTGATCGCCGCCGTCGTATTCGCGCCACAGCTCGCATTCGATAATGGCCGTGGCCTTTGCCAGCAAGGGGTTGCCCAGCTCGCTCAGGTGCCATTCGATGCCGTTGGCTTTGTCTTTACCTTTACCGGCAAACGCATAGGCCTCGGCTTTCTGGTCCGCCGACAGCAGGTGGATGGCGAAGCGTTTGCTGTCGCGCAGGATCGGGTAGGTGTCGGACTCGTAGTTGGGGCAGAACAGCACCAGCGCCGGGTCGATGGACAATGCGCTGAAGGCGCTGGCGGTGATGCCGACAATGGCGCCATCAGCATCCAGCGTCGTGACCACCGTGACGCCGGACGGGAAGGAGCCCATGACTTCTTTGTAAATGCTTGGTTCGATCATTTTTGGGACTCTCTTTGTGGTTGGAGCTGTCTGTGGAGCCGATGTTTTTTATGTGGGACCGGCTTTAGCCGGGAAGACGCTGGTACATCCGCTGAAGATGCATCGCCAGCACTGCCGCCTTCCCGGCTAAAGCCGGTCCCACGACTCAATGGGGGTCAACGCATCACGAACGGATCCGGCATCGGTGCCTGAGACAGGTTGATCCACACGGTTTTAAGCTCCGTGTAGGCCAGCACCGAGTCGATGCCGCTTTCACGCCCGTAGCCGCTGTTCTTGAAGCCGCCGATGGGAGCCATCGCTGACACGGCTCGATAGGTGTTGACCCAGATGATCCCCGAGCGCACGTCTCTGGCCAGGCGATGGGCGCGGCCCAGGTCGCGGGTCCAGATGCCAGCGGCCAGGCCGAACTGCGAGTCGTTGGCAATCGCCAGCGCTTCGGCCTCATCTTTGAAGCGGATCACTGACGCGACCGGGCCGAAGACTTCCTCCTGCATGATCTTCATCGAGTTGCGGTCGCATTCAAACAGCGTCGGCTCGTAGTACCAGCCCTCGCTGTCCATCTGCGGACGCTTGCCGCCGGTGCGCAGTTTCGCCCCTTCGGCCAGCGCGTCGGCCACCAGGCCTTCGACCACCGCCAGTTGTTGCGCGGTTGCCATCGGACCCATTTCGCTGCTGTCGTCCTGCGGGTTGCCAATGCGAATGCGCTGGGCCCGTTCACACAGGCGCTCGACGAATTCGTCGTAGATTTCGTCCTGCACCAACAGCCGCGAACCGGACACACAGCTTTGCCCGGACGCCGCGTAAATACCGGCTATGGCGCCGTTGATGGCGCTGTCCAGATCGGCGTCGGCAAAAATGATGTTCGGTGACTTGCCACCCAGTTCCAGCGACAGTTTCGCAAAATTCTCGGCGCTGCTGCGCACCACATGGCGAGCAGTTGCAGCGCCGCCGGTGAAGGCAATCTTGCGCACCAGCGGGTGGCGGGTGAGGGCTGCGCCCGTGCTCGGGCCGTAGCCGGTGACCACGTTGACCACGCCCGGCGGAATACCGGCTTCAAGGGCCAGACGTGCCAGTTCCAGCACCGTGGCCGAAGCATGCTCCGACGGTTTGAGCACGATGGTGTTGCCCGCCGCCAAGGCCGGGGCGAGCTTGATCGCGGTCAGGTAAAGCGGGCTGTTCCAGGGAATGATCCCGGCCACCACGCCCATGGGTTCGTGCACCGTATAGGCAAACAGGTCCGGCTTGTCCAGCGGCAGCGTGCCGCCTTCGAGCTTGTCGGCCAGGCCTGCGGTGTAGTGGAAAAACTCAGGTAGATAGCTGACCTGGCCGCGTGTTTCGCGGATCAGTTTGCCGTTGTCGCGGCTTTCCAGCTGGGCGAGCTGCTCTTTGTTTTCGGCGATCAGGTCACCCAGCCGACGCAACAGTTTGCCCCGGGCCGTGGCCGTCAGTTTGCGCCATGCCGGGTTTTCGAACGCCTGTTGCGCGGCCTGTACGGCGCGGTCGACGTCGACTTCGTCTGCGTCAGGCAGCTCGGCCCAGGGTTGCGCCAAGGCCGGGTTCAGGCTCTGGAAAGTCTTGCCGGAAAGGGCATCGACCCATTGGCCGTCGATGCACATCTGAAAGCGCGCGAGCGTCATGCCACGATCCCCTTTGCTTGATTGTGTTGAGCGTCAGCCTTGTGCAGGAATTGCAACAGCATCTGATTGACCAGACGCGGCGATTCTACCGGCATCATATGCCGCTGCTCGGGCAGTATCGCGACTTCGGCACCGGGAATGCGCAGCGCCATCTGGCGGGCCATTTCCGGAGTCGAGCCGGGGTCAAGTTCTCCGGTGGCGATCAGGGTCGGCGCGCTGATGCTGCCCAGGTCGTCGGCCCGGTACATGTCCTGGGTGGCGAACAGGGTGTAAGTGGTCAGATAGCCTTGCGGGTCGTTGTCGGCCAGTATCTGCCGCAGCGCCGCGATCTGCGCCGGGTTGGCCGCCTGATACTCGCGGCTGAACCAGCGCGAAAGGGCTTCGGCGGCGTTGGCATCCGGCCCGTGCTCGGCGGCCTGGCTGGTGCGGGCGATCACCCCGGCACGCTGCTCGGCGCTGCGATTGAACACGCTGTTGAGCACCACCATCCCCGACAGCCGCTGGGGGAAGTGCAGGGCAAAGGCCCGAGCCACCAGGCCACCCATGGAAAAGCCGATCACGGTTGCCTGGGCGATACCCAGATGATCGAGCAGTTCCTGCAGTTGCGCGGCATAGCCTTCAAGGTTGGTGTCGGCTGCCGGGCGCGGGCTGGCGCCATGGCCGAGCATGTCGTAGGCAATGACTCGATAGTGCGGCGCCAGACCAACGACCTGGCCGCCCCACATCTCTTTATTCAGGCCCACCCCGTGGATCAACACCACAGGGTGGCCTTGGCCGGTCGCCAGATAACTGGTGCCGGCCGGGGTGCGTTCAGCAGTGAGCCGAATCATGGGGCGCTCCTGGCCTGGTGGGTCTTACTGGGCTTTCTCGGCGGCCAGTTGTTCCAGATCGATGTAGCGGTTGCCAATGCGCGGGTGCAGACGACCGCCATCGGCAGCGCCCAGTACCACGACTATTTCATCAGCACGTGGGGCGTCTTCGATCTTCATTTCCAGCGTGATGTAGTGCGAGCGCAAGCCTTCGTCGTCCTTGTGCATCATCGGGATCTGGATCGACGTGCCCGGACCGCCACGCTTGTTGGTGAAGCTCAGGTAGCTCTTGGCCTGGACGGCTTCGCGGTAGTGGTTACCGAAGCGCAGGGTGTGGATCACCGCCGAGGCGTGTTCGATTTCACCATCGGCGCCGATCACTGCAGCCTTGCCGTAGGCTTCGATCTTGTCAGCACCGCCAATGGCGTCCGTCAGGCGCTTGACCATCAAGGCACCCAGTTCCGAGCAGTGGGCACGGATTTCCGGGTTGAGGTCTTCAACGAAGCCACGGCCAAGCCACGGGTTCTTGATGACCACGGCCAGGCCGACCATGGTCACTGGCTTGTCGGCAGCTTTGCCGCCTTCGATCAGGGTTTCTTCTGAATAGCAGACGATCTTGCGGATTTCGAAACTCATGTCGGACTCCCAGGCAGGGTTTAGGGCTGTATTGCGTATGATGGTATACCATAATATTGGTCGTGCAAATTCTTTCTGCGCCTCAGCTGAAACATCGTGCTGGGCATTTCGTCGGTATTTGTCTGTAAAGGCCTGAACGCCTGTGAAGGGCGTTACTCCATCACACTGACAGTTGCGTCATGCGGGTGTGGTTTTCGCAACGGTTTCACGTCCCTCTACCATTATTTTTCAATGAGGTGCCGACATGGCCAAGACAAGCACAAGAACCACTGTTGCCGATCTGTTCATTCATGAGCTTTCAGACGTCTACAGCGCTGAAAAGCAGATCACCAAAGCGCTGCCCCGCCTGGCGCGGGCGTCCACCAACCCGCTATTGAAAGAAGCGTTCGAGGCGCATCTGGAAGAAACCTACGGGCAGATCGAACGTATTGATCAGCTGGTAGAGAAGGGCGAACTCAAGCTCAAACGCATGAAGTGCGCGGCCATGGAAGGGTTGGTCGAAGAGAGCAAGGAGTTGCTCGACGAAATCGAGAAAGGCGAAGTGCTGGATGCCGCGCTGATTGGCGCCTGCCAGAAGGTCGAGCATTACGAGATTGCCGCTTATGGCACGTTGATCGCGATGGCCAAACAGCTGGGCATGAAGGATGCGGCGAAGTTGCTGGGCGATACGCTGGCGGAAGAGAAAGGCGCCGATGAGAAGTTGTCAGCGATTGCGGAGCAGGGGGGTAATCAGGCGGCGACATTGGCATCGTAAGTGGTTGTTTTTCCCCTGTAGGAGCCAACTTGGTGGCGAGGAGGGCATCAGGCACACCGCCTCGCCAACAAGTTGGCTCCTACAGGTTTTGTTTTCACCGCTCCAAGGGGTTCCCTTCAACCGATGCTATAACCCTCAAACGCCTTGCCCTGCTGCAGCGCAGTCACGATGTTTTTGCGGGTTACCGGCAGTTCGGTGCCTTCGCTGTCGGTAAAGGTCTCGCTTTGCAGTTCGGCTTCGTCGCCTTCGCCTACAAATACAAAACCGAGAAACTCGAGTGCTTCGCGATCGACATTCAGTTTCGAGCGCGGGGTGCGCAGGGGCAGGCTGACGCTCTGACCGTCTTTGCTGATGGTGTAGATCTCGGCTTCTTTCTTGGCGCGGGCGGTTTTGCTCTTGCCGGCGCTCGGGTTGCTGATCGCCTGATGCGTGTGGTTCAGCACCTTGAGGGCCAGGCTGTACACCAGCTCCTGAAACGCCGGATCATCCTTGTAGCTGGACAGAATCCGGCTGATCGGGAATTGCGTGCTCAGATCGGCCAGGGCGGCGCTGTCAGCGGCTTCGGCATCTTTGAGGCGCTTGAGCTCGCCCATCAGCTCATAAGCCTGATCGTCGTCGAGGTTGTCCTGCGCCTGGCGAATGGCAGCGCGCAACTGGCGAATTTCTTCGCTTTCCTTGGCGGTCTGGAACGCATCGAGCACCATCTCGCTGATGGTCTTGGCTTGCGGCACGTGCTGGGACAGACCGATGGAGTTTTCATACTCCAGCTTGGAAGAAGTCACGGATTCGTTTGTCTGGGAATCGAGCATTGAATTTCACTATTTCAGGTTTGAGGCGCGAAAAGCCACAGGTCTTTTCGGGGCGCCTAATCTAGAGGACGGGGGCGCGGTTGTCACGAACCAATGGCCGAAGCCTCTAGGCCGGGGCTTTGCGGGCGGATCTTGAGCCGCGCCGCATCGCGGGCTTGTTTTTTCCGTCGCGGCTGTTGATCATCGCGCCCATTGATCACTGACAAAGAGAAAGCTGCACATGAGCACAGGGTTGACCGAAGACGATATGCGCCGAGCGTTGGGTCTGGATGTACCTTCATCGGCACCAGCAACCCCCGCTGAGCCTGAGCCCGCTTTCGAGCTGCCGCCTGAACCCGTGGCCGAGCCTGAGCCAGTACCTGAGCCGGTCGTGAAAGCTGCGCCTGCGCCCAAGCCGAAAACCAAACGCCTGTCCCCGGCGCTGGTCGTCACGTTACGGGTGACCAGGGAATTCGAAGGCGAGGAAACGCTGTACGTTCACGAGGCGAAAACCCTGAGCACCTTCGACGCCGAACAGGAAGCGCGCAAGGCCGCAGCCAAAGAGAAGTACAAATATTTCGAAGTGGTGTCGATCAAGCGGGTTGATTGAGTCCAAACCCATCGCGACATATGACAGACCTGTGGGAGCGAATTCATTCGCGAAAGCGGTGTTTCGGCAAATAAATTTTTATCTGATGCACTGGCCTCTTCGCGAATGAATTCGCTCCCACAGGGTATGCGAAAGCTGTCAACCAACCCCATGATAAGCCCGGTCGAAATACACCAACCCCGCCGCTTCTTTCTGGCGACTCAACGCCAGCACTTCACAGAACAGAATGTCATGGGTGCCGACGCTCACGGTCTGGCTCACCCGGCAATCGAACGAGGCCGCCGCACCGGTCAGCACTGGCGAGCCGGATGCCCAGGTTTCCCATTGCGCAGCGGCGAAGCGCTCAGCCATGGGCGTCTTGCCACCGAACAGATTGGACAGCGCCTGCTGATCGCCGCTCAGGGTGTTGACGCACAACGTCGCATTGGCGGTCAGCGCGGCATGCACCGACGCTGAGCGGTTCAGGCACACCAACAGCGTCGGTGGTGTATCGGTGACGCTGCACACCGCTGTGGCGGTGAAGCCGCAACGTCCATGGGGGCCGTCGGTGGTGACCACATTCACGGCGGCTGCCAGGCTGGCCATGGCGTCGCGGTAGTCCTGTTGCGCGATAGGCAGCAGCGTCTGGGCCACGGCGAGAAGTTCGCAAGCTTGCATGGTGTTATCTCCGTTCAGGCGTGGTTAGCCAGATAATCAAGCAGTACGCGGTTGAAGGGCTCTATATCGCTGACGCTTGAGGCGTGGCCGCCATATTCCAGGAGCGCCAGTTGCCCGGCGGGGAGCGTGTCGGCCAGATGCTGCGAGCGCTGCCAGGGCACCAGCATGTCGTCGCGGTTGGCGATCAGCAGGGTGGGGGTCTGGATGCTGGCCAGGCGATCTTCAATATCAAAGGCCTGCAGCGCGGCAATTCGGCGCAACAGGCTGTCGGTGTCGGGAAAGTGCGCCAGCGCGTGGGCTTCATCTTCAGCCAGTTGTGCGCCGTGTTCGGCGATCCAGTCGGCCGGGTAGAGGAACAGCGCCTGGGCCTGCACATACGCGGCCGGGCCACTGTCGCGCAGCAGATTCTTGCGCACCGCAAAGCAGCGCGCGCTGTGGGGGTTCGGGCTGCTCCAGGCATTGATCAGCACCATGCTCTGTAGCAAATGCGGACGTTGCAGGGCCAGTTCCAGGCCCACTAACCCACCCAACGCGTGACCGATGAAGTGGCAGTGCTCGACGCCGATGCCGTCGAGCATCTCCAGTAGCTCACCCGCCATGCTCGCAATCGAATAGCCCTCGGCCAGGTGGGCCGGGCTGCGACCGGTGCCGGCCTGATCGTAGACCACCACGCGATAGTGTTCTTGCAGAACCGGCAGTTGCGGCGCCCAGAAACGGGCTGAACCACCAAGCCCGGAACTCAACACCAGCGTCGCCGCATCGGTGGCCTGATTGCCGAGGATTTCGTAATGCATGCAAGACTCCAGTGCAGGCGTTCATGTGTCTGCGTGTTGTGGGTAGCATTCTTTCGTGGGACCGGTTGAAGCCGGTCCTACGACCCGGCGTCCATCTGTGAGGTCAGCCGATGTGCGCGATGCTGGCGATTTCGATCAGCGCCTCGGGTTTTACCAGGCCGCACTGGATGCAATAGCGCGCTGGTTTTTCCCCGGCGAAGTATTCGGCATACACCTCGTTGACCTTGGCGTAGTCGGCCCAGTCTTTGATCATGATCATGTTGAACGTAACGTCATCCATCGTGCCGCCTGCGGTCTCGATCACGCTTTTGATGGTTTCCAGCACATGCCGTGTCTGGGCCGTGGCATCGCCGACGTGCACCACATTGTTGTCCTTGTCGAAGGGCAGGGTGCCGGACACATACAGCACGCCATCGGCCATGGAGCCGGGTACGAACGGCGCGATTGGTTTGCTGGTGCCGGCCGGAATAATCGCTTTCTTGGTCATGGACAGTTCTCTCAAGTAAGGGGTTTACGCAGTCTGAAAGGTGGTGCAAAACTCATCGACGCTGGACACCCAGCCAAAGAACGTTTCGATGTTGAACAGCGCCGCCTGTTGCGCGAACGCCGGGCCTGCCTGGTGAGTGGCATCGGCCAGTACGACGCCGAAGTATTCGAGGAAGAAGCCGTCACGCAGGGTCGATTCCACGCAGACGTTGGTGGCGATGCCGGTAAACACCAGGTTGCGAATGCCGCGGCTGCGCAGCACGCTGTCGAAGTTGGTATTGAAGAAGCCGCTGTAACGGGTTTTCGGCAGGACGATGTCGCCGGGCTGGGGTTGCAGCTCATCCACCAACTGGTAATCCCAGCCGCCTTTTGCCAGCAGCGTGCCTTGCAGTTCCGGACGCTTGCGCATGGTTTTCAGGGCATTGGACTTGTGCCAGTTGGGCGAGCCTGGGCCGCCAGCTTCCACATAATCCGAATCCCAGCCGTTCTGGAAAAAGATCACCTGGATGCCCGCCGCCCGCGCCGCCGTCAGGGCGGTTTGAATGCTGGCGATGACCGGGCCGGTGCTGCTGACATCAAAACCGGCCAGGTCCAGATAACCGCCTGCGGTGGAGTAGGCGTTTTGCATGTCGATGACAATCAGCGCGGTCTCGCTGGCTTTCAGGCTCAGGGCTTCAGGCCGAGCTGGCAATACCTTGGCCGTGTCCGGGGCGTCCGGCAACAGGTAGCCGGACACAGAGGCGGGTGCATTCATCAGGCGGTTTCCTTGAGCAGATTGATGTGTTGGCGGCAGTTCATCAGCGGCTGGATTTTCTGGCCGAAATCTTCAACGCCCTTGACGAAGTCATCGAAGGTCAGCATCACGCCCTGGGTACCAGGCACCGTCGCTACCTCATCGAGCATTTTCGCCACCGAGGCCCAGGAGCCCACCAGCGTGCCCATGTTGATGTTCACTGCTGACGTGGGGTCGGCCATCTGGCGCATGTTGGAGCCGGGGCTCTTGTCCGCCGAGCCTTTGTCGCTGAGCCAGGCGATGGCTTCTTCGTCGGCGCCTGCCTTGATGTGTTCCCAGCGAGCGCGGGCGGCTTCGTCGGTGTCGTCGGCAATAATCATGAACAGTGGGCAGGAGGTGACGTTGCGGCCGGTCTTTTCATTGGCTTCGATGAGTTTGGCGGCCGTCGGCGCATAGGCCATGGGGGTGTTCACGCCCTTGCCGAAGCAGAAGTTGTAGTCGGCGTATTGCGAGGAGAACGCCATGCCCGCTTCGCTCTGCCCGGCACAGATGATTTTCATCTCGGCCTGAGGCTTGGGGCTGACCCGGCAGTCGTTCATGGTGAAGTACTTGCCCTTGAGGTCGCAGTGCCCGGTGCTCCACAGGTCGCGCAGCACTTGAGCGTATTCGGCCAGGTATTCGTAGCGCGTCGAGAAGAACTCATCTCCCGGCCACATGCCCATTTGCTCGTATTCCGGCTTCTGCCAGCCGGTGACCAGATTCACGCCAAAGCGCCCGTTGGAAATCGAATCGATGGTCGACGCCATGCGCGCAACGATGGCCGGTGGAATGGTCAGGGTGGCGACTGTGGCGAACAGATGGATGCGGCTGGTGACGGCGGCGAGGCCAGCCATCAGCGTGAACGACTCCATGTTGTGTTCCCAGAACTCGGTCTTGCCGCCGAAGCCGCGCAGTTTGATCATCGACAGCGCGAACTCGAAGCCGTAATGCTCGGCCTTCTGCACGATCTCCTTGTTCAGCTCGAAGGTCGGCATGTACTGCGGCGCGTTGCTGGAGATCAGCCAGCCGTTGTTGCCGATAGGGATGAAGACTCCAATATCCATGTGTAGGCCTCTTGCATGCGATGACAGTGAATAGCGCCCCGGTGGACCCCGGCAGCACGCGACACAAGCCGTTTTGCATGAAGCAGGCCAGTTTTGGATTGTCTTTTTAAAACAAGAAGTTGGTGTAAGGGCAGTGATTGTTTCAGACCATTTGGTCTAGGTTAGAGCACTTGGTTTGTGCGTGGTGCACGGGGATGGGGCAAAAGCCTGTCCAGAGAGTTTTGCATCTTTCAGACGCACCTCGGTCTTGTAGGCGTTGTCGGAGGTTACGACGGCGACGAAAGCGTTTTACCTGACACACCGCTGTTCGCAGCCTGCGGCAGCTCCTACAAAAAGCACTATTTACCCCACCCCCACCACACAAGGTAAAGTGCCCCGGTATTCCAGATAGATCCGGTCGTGAACGTGAACAACAAACCTCCAGCGAAAACCGTCAAAGCCAAGCCCGCAGCGAAGGGTAAAGGCACCCGGGCGGCCAGCGCTTCGACGGTCAATCGGCGTCTGCGTCTGATAGAAGGCAAGCGCACGGTCATTCTTGACGCGGCGCTGGAAATCTTTTCGCGGTTTGGTCTGCATGGCACCAGCCTGGATCAAGTGGCGAGCATGGCGGACGTGTCCAAGACCAATCTGCTGTATTACTTCGCCAGCAAAGAAGAGCTGTACACCAGCGTCCTACGCCAGTTACTGGACGTGTGGCTCAAGCCACTGCGCGGTTTCAGTGCCGAGCAGGATCCGATTGAAGCGATCAGTGAGTACATCCGGGTCAAGCTGGAACTGTCCCGCGACCATCCCGCCGAGTCGCGGCTGTTCTGCCTGGAAATCATCCAGGGCGCGCCGTTGATGCTGGCTGAACTGGAGCAACCGCTGCGGGATATCGTCGAAGCCAAAGTGGCTGTTATTCAAGGCTGGATAGAAGCGGGCAAGCTAGCGCCGGTCGAGCCGCACCACCTGATCTTTTCCCTGTGGGCCACCACCCAGCACTACGCCGATTTCGCCAGCCAGATCAATGCTGTGACCGGCAAGACCCTCGCCGATCCTGAGTTCTTTGCCCAGACCCTGGAAAATATTCAGGCGCTGATTCTCAATGGCATTCGCCCGAGGTAAAAGCTGCGAGCTATTACTGCAGTCACTCGGCGTAACAAGCGGGAAATTACGCCGGTGTAATACTTCTCGCCAACCCAGTAGCCCAAGCAGCCGCCATTTTTCCCCCTACCACCTCGAACTCCGGGTGGGTGCTTTGATAGTCCAGAAGCTCGGTCATCGCCCGGTGCATGCCATCGCTGACTCTGGCGAGCAGTTCGTTGCAGCGAGCCTCTGTCAAACTGCATGAAGTGCGGCCGAACTGGACCAGCATTTTGCGTTTTGGCCAGGCTTTTGAGCCGCCCAGCAACAACCCCATAATGTCATTGCCCTCATACACGGTGGTCGTCACCAGGTCGTAGGCTGGCGCCAGCCTGATATCAGCGTCTTCGGCACAATGCTCATAAAGCAGGCCGAAGTTTTTCAAGTGCCCGTCACCATTCTGGAGGCCAGCACAAAGCGCCACCATCAGGAAAAAGTCTTCCAGCGCTTTGGTGACGCGTGAGGGTGTGACATAGGACTGGATCTGCCGCGCGCACCCCTGATAGCTGCCGTCGTATTTCTTGGCTGTCCCCCAGCCGGACAACACACACATGTCTTCAAACCCCAGGTAGCCCTGGTCAGAAAGGTCGAAACGTTTCACAACCAGTAACTTGCCCTGACGACTGAGCTGGAACTCAGGCACCGCCAGGCCTGCATGCAGCGCCGCCCGCATGCAGAAAAACTCATTGGCGGCCAGTTGAGGGAAATCCGCGTCGTTGAACGTTTTCAGCAGGTGCGTTGCACCGCGATGGGTGATTCGTCCCACGTCAGTAGTCTGATCGCCCGCATCGCGCACCAACACCTTGGGTTGGACGCCTGAAACACCGGAGTAGGCGGCATAAGTTTTCATCAGGTTGTCGAACAGACCTTCCGCACCGTCGTGGACCAGCAGTTCGGAGAGCCTGATTTCAGGCATCGACGCGTCGTCGGGGTTGTTGGCGATGCCGATACGCCCCAGCTGGTAGGGGCCCACGATGCCCAGCAGTGCGAAGTCGTCAAAGCCGCGCACTGACTTGCTGAAGCGCCGCATGAGTTCGTTTTTCAGGTGCCCCTCGGGCAGGTGCATCTCGAAAAGAGGATGGATCCCGTACTCCCAGTTATAGCTCTCCAGACGCGCAGGCATGGTCAGGGACACGGCGTCCTCTTGCGCGACGCCCGGGTTATAGGTGAAGACCGAGTCGCGATTGTTCACACCGCTACGCCCCAGCGTCCCGGCAGCAATCCCGCCGACACCGATGTAGAGCCTGTCAGCCTGGCTACTCATGAATGTTTTCCGATTTCAGTTCATCAAGGGTTTTGCGCCGACGTTTAGGCGTTGCGGACAGTTCGTACCCGAGGCCTTCCAGGAGCGCCGCCACCTTGCGGATGCCGACTTCCGGGATGGTGTTGTTCTCAATCCCGGAGATGGTTGCGCGGCTCATGCCATGGCGCTGGGCGAGTTGCGCTTGGGAAAGGCCCGCGTTCTTGCGCAAGGTTTTGATCAGCAAACCGATATCGTTCATCAAAAATTGCATCCTATACGGTGCATATGTTGGCGTTTTGCAATTTTTGAATTGTATTCGATGCATCACCAGTGAGGAATTTCTTTTTACTACGATCGTGCGTAGAGGCCGCGCCACCCATTAATGTAAATCAGGCAAACAATCCGCCTCTTTGATCCACCTCAACCCCATGCCCGCTTTTCGTGCCTGCGCGCCCAAACCAAGTGCTCTGCTTCGGACCATTTGATCTGTTTTTAGCCCTCCCAATCACTAACTGACTGAAAGCCAAAGCAATTCAGATACTGGCACAGTTACTGCTTTTCTCCTTCGCACATTCAGGCCGGGCGACCGGTGCGTATTCAATGTCGTGTCGAGAGAGGAGTGAGTCATATGACCCTGCAATCTGTGCCCATCATCGATCTGGCGCCGTTTTTTTCCGGCGAGCCCGAAGGCAAGGCCGCCGTGGCACGCAAGGTGAGTCAGGCCTGCAAGGACATTGGTTTTCTGGTGATTACCCACCATCAGATCCCCGCCGAGTTGATCCAGCGTGTCTCCAGCCTGACCCGTGCTTTTTTCGATTTGCCCTTGGCCCAGAAACGCAAGGTGGACCGGCCCAGCCCAGAGATGGTGCGCGGCTACAGCGCGATTGCTGAAGAAAGCCTGTCCTATTCCCTGGAAGAGAGCGCCCCAGGGGATCTGAAAGAATCCTTCTCCATCGGCCCCAGCGACGTGCCGGAGGACGACTACTACCACAACGCCATTGCCGGTTCTCACTTCGCGCCCAATGTCTGGCCACCTGAAACCCTTTTGCCGGGTTTTCAGGAGGCCTACCGCGAATACTTCACCGCGATGAGCGATCTGGCCGCGTCGATGATGCGTATCTTTGCTCTGGCTCTTGAGCTGGAAGAAGACTATTTCGACAAGACCATCGACCGTCACATCAGCATGTTCCGCAGCCTGAGCTACCCGGACATCAAGTCGGAAGTCGAAGCCGGGCAGATGCGTGCCAGCGCCCACACCGATTACGGCAGCATGACCATCGTTCGTCCCGACAGCGCGCTGGGCGGTTTGCAGGTGCGCAATCAATCCGGCGAGTGGGTGGAGGTGCCCTATGTCGAAGACGGTTTCGTGGTCAATATCGGCGACCTGATGATGCTCTGGACCAACGATCGCTGGATTTCCACCTTGCACCGGGTGGTCAATCCGCCGCTGGAAAGTGAGTCCGACAACCGCCGTCAGTCCCTGGTGTTCTTCCATCAGCCCAACTACGACGCTCTGATTACCTGCCTGCCGGGTTGCCTGGCCGAGGGCGAGCAACCGCGTCATGCGCCGGTCACGTCTGGCGACCATCTGCTGTCGAAATTCGTCAAGCAGACCACCTTCGGCGGCAGCAAGGTGGCCTGATGAACAACCTGTCCTACGTCAATGTATTCGCCCGCGACATTGTCGACCTCAGCGATTTCTACGCGCAGCTGTTTGGCTTTGCGGAAATCGAGGCGATCCGTTCACCGATCTTTCGTGGTCTGGACACCGGCAAGTCATGCATCGGTTTCAACGCCCCCGAAGCCTACGAGTTGCTGGGGCTTGGCGAGTATGCCGACAGCGGCGGGGTGAAGTTTCTGCTCAATATCGACGTCACTTCCCAGGCCGAAGTCGAGCGCCTGGTGCCGCTGGCGCAGGCCAGGGGCGCGACGCTGATCAAGGCGCCTTACCTGACCTATTACAACTGGTATCAGGCGGTGCTGCTGGACCCGGAAAAGAACGTGTTCCGCATCAATTTCATGCTTTGAATTCCTCGTCTGTTTCTCGCTAGCCAACCATCAGGATGATCAACAATGCTCAACAGATTTCTAAAGCACAGCCTGGCTGCGGCGGTATTGCTCGGGCTGGCAAACGGCGCTTCGGCAGAGGGTCTGACCCTGGAAAAGCCGGCCAAGATCGCCATGGTCTACATCAGTCCGCGCAATGATGGCGGCTGGACTCAGGCCTTTGATGAGTCCCGGGTCAAGCTGGAAAAAGAGCTGGGCACCAAGATCCAGTACGTCGAAAGCGTGCCGGAGAACGCCGCCGCCATTACCCCGGTGGTCGACCGCCTGATCGCTCGGGGCGCCAACGTGGTGATTGGCACCGCGTTTGGCTACTCCGACACCTTCCTGGACCTGGCGAAGAAATACCCGAAGGTCGCTTTCCTCAATGGCTCGGGCACCACCAACGCGCCGAACCTGGAGTCCTTCTACGGCCGCACGTATGAAAGCCAATACCTGTGCGGCATGGCGGCAGGTGCTGCGTCGAAAACCGGCAAGCTGGGCTTCGTTGCCGCCAACCCCTTTGGCCAGGTCAACTGGACCGTCAACGCCTTCGAACTGGGCGCGCAACAGATCAACCCCAATGCCACGGTCAACGTGATCTACACCGGCGCCTGGAACGACCCGGTCAAAGAGCGCGCCGCCGCCATGGCCTTGATCGACAACGGCGCCGACGTGATCGGCCAGCACGTGGACAGCCCCACCCCGCAGATCGTCGCCCAGGAACGCGGCGTGCTGGGCACCGGTCACCATCGTGACCTGAGCGAGTTTGCACCGAAGGCCACCATCTGTTCATCGGCTTGGGTCTGGGATCGTTTTCTCGGCCCTGAGCTGAAGAAAATCATTGCCGGTAACTGGGTACCCAACCCCAATGGCGCATTGCTGTCCATGGAGCAGGGCGGCACCGATATCACCCTCACTGCTGGCGAGCGCATTTCTGCGGAGAACAAAAAGAAAATCGAGCTGGCCCGTGAAGCGCTGATGAATGGCGAAAAGATCATTTACAGCGGCCCGATGAGTGATCGCGACGGCAAGGAACGCATCCCGGCTGGCAGCCACATGTCCGATGGCGACTTGTGGAAAATGGACTGGTTCGTCAAAGGCGTGGCCTCCCAGCAATGAGTCAGACGAGCGCGATCCAACTCACCGGCATCAGCAAATCATTCGACGGCTTCAAAGCCCTGACTGACGCGCACTTCACCGGCAAATGGGGTGAGGTGCATGCGTTGCTTGGCGAGAACGGCGCCGGTAAATCATCGCTGATGAATATCGCCGCCGGGCTGTATGCGCCGGAAAGCGGATCGCTGCTCATTGATGACAACCCGGTGCGGCTCGGCGGCCCCAAGGATGCCAGCCGTCACCGCATTGGCATGGTCCATCAGCATTTCAAACTGGTGCGGCCGTTTACCGTTGCGCAGAACATTTTGCTCGGCCTGGCCGATACGCCGGGGCAGGGCAGTTACAACAAGCGGTTGCTGGCCCTTGAGCAGCAGATCAGTGCCAAGGCGCAGGAACTGGGCTTTGCCATCGACCCACGGCAGACCATCGACAACCTGTCGATTGCCGAGCAGCAGCGGGTGGAAATCCTCAAGGTGCTGCTGGCCGGGGCGCGGATCCTGATTCTTGACGAGCCCACGGCGGTGCTGACCGATCAGGAGGCCGAGCGCCTGCTGGCCACAGTGCAATCGTTTGCTCGCCAGGGCGCGGCGGTGATTCTGGTCACCCACAAAATGTCCGACGTGAAACGCTATGCCGATCGGGTCACGGTGATGCGTGGCGGGCGGACGGTGGAAACCCTTGACCCGCAGAGCGTCTCGGTTGAGCAACTGGTACGGCTTACGGTGGGTGAATCGCAAGCCGTGGGCGAGCATGCCAAGGCAGTGGCGGGGGAGGCGCGTTTGACGGTACGCAACCTGCGTTCGCCGCCGGGTCAGGGGCCGTTGGCGGGGGTCAATATGACCCTGCATGCCGGGCAGATTTACGGCATCGCGGGCGTGGGCGGTAATGGTCAGAGCGAACTGGCCAACGCGTTGATGGGCCTTCCCCAGCCAGTAGAAGGCGAAATGCTCCTGCAAGGTTTTGGCGATCTGTGTGGCGCGTCTGCCGAGCGGCGGCGGGATTTGCGCATTGCATCCATCCCGGCAGACCGTTACGGCGCGGCGCTGGCGGGTTCTCTGTCGATCGCCGAAAACTTCGGTATCGGCCAGATTCACAGCGGGCGCTACGGCTCTTTCTTTCGGCTGCGCAGCACACGTATGGAGCAGGACGCCACCGACGCCATCAGCGCCTTCGACGTGCAGGGTGTGCGCTCCCTGCAACAGAAAGCCGCGCTGCTGTCCGGGGGCAATGCCCAGAAACTGGTGATCGCGAGGGAGTTCAGCCGGGACCCGCAACTGGTGCTGGTGCACAGCCCGAGCCGTGGCCTGGACGCCAAGGCCACCGCGGCCGTACACGCGCGTTTACGTGCCGCAAGGGATGCAGGTGCCGCGGTGCTGGTGATCAGCGAAGACCTGGATGAAGTACTGATGCTGGCCGACCGCATTGGCGTCATGAACAGCGGCCGCATCGTCGCAGAATTCGAACGTCCGGCAGACCGCCAGGCCATCGGCAAGGCCATGGTGAGTCATGACTGAAGTTATTGTGCAACAGGCGGCGAGCCCGCGAGCCAGGCGTCAACCGCTGCTGGCCCGACGCTACGCACTGGAAATCCGCCAGCAACTGGCCTGGTACTGGCAGGCGCTGATCATCGCTCTGGCGCTGTTGGTGGGGCTGGCTATCTCGGCGGCGATTCTGGTGGGTGCTGGTGTGCCCGCCGAAGAGCTGCTCAACGAGTTCGTGGTGCTCACGGTAATGGACCCGCAGAACTTCAAGGCGGTGCTGTTTCAGGCGGCGCCCATGATCCTGGTCGGGCTGGCCGGGTGCATGGCGTTTCGTGCGCGCTTCTGGAATCTGGGGCTGGAAGGGCAGATGATCTGGGGGGGCATCGGCGCAACCGCCATCTCACTGTTCGAGGTCGGCCCGGAACCGGTTCGCCTGCCGCTGATGCTGGCGACGGCAATGATCTGCGCCATGCTCTGGACCATCGCGCCGGTGCTGCTCAAGCTGCGCCTGAAGGTCAACGAGATCATCTCGACCCTGATGCTCAATTACATCGCCGCCAACTTTCTGCTGCATCTGCTGTACGGCAGTTGGAAGGACCCGCGCGACAACTTCCCGTACTCACCGGCCTTGCGCAGCTTCGAGCGGTTGCCGGACCTGTTCGATGGCTACAACGCGGCGATTGTCCTGGCGATCATCGTCACGGTGTTTGCCCTGTGGTTCATTGGTATTTCACGGGCTGGCCTGTACCTGCGTTTCGTCGACGCCAACCCGCGCGTGGCCGGAGCCGTGGGCGTGCCGGTGCGCAAGATGATCATCGGCACGGTGCTGCTGTCTGGCGCGCTGGCGGGTATCGCCGGGTTTATCGTCACCGCCGGGCAGGAAGGGCGGCTGACTCAGTCGTTCTATCAGGGCTACGGTTTTTCCGGGATCCTGATCGCCTTTCTCGCCCGCAATAACCCGCTGGCGGCCACCGTCGTTGCGCTGCTGGTGGCGTTGCTGTTCGTAGCGGGGCGCAGCTTGCAGGTGTTCTATCAGATCCCGTTTTCCATGGTGCAACTGATCCAGGCGATCCTGGTGATTTGTGTGGCCTCGTCGGATTTCTTCATTCGCCATCGCATGCGCGTGATTCAGAAGGGTGAGCAGTAATGGACATGATCGCCAACTGGCTGGGCAACTCCCCGGATTTCGCCGTTCCATTCGCGTTGGCAGCGTTGGGGCTGATCCTCACCGAGCGAGCCGGGGTGCTGGCGCTGGGGGCCGAAGGCTTGATGCTGGTCGGCGCATTGGCGGCCATCGGCGCGCAACTGAGCTTTGGCACACCCATGATTTCGTTGATCCTGGCGATGCTCGCGGCCAGTGTGGTGTCGCTGCTGTTCGCCTTGATGGTGCTGGTGATGCGCATCAACCAGGTCATCGCCGGGCTGGCGCTGGTGTTCTTTTGTCAGGGTTTGACCGGGTTGCTTGGCACCTTGCTGGAGTGGACCAACCATCCGGTGACCGGGCTTTCGGCGGTGGCGCTGTGGCCGCTCTCGGAGCTGCCGTTGATTGGCAAAGTCTTCGTGCAGAATCCGCTGGTCTACCTGACGCCGTTGATCTTTGTGGCGGTGGTCTGGTTTCTGTATCGCAGCAACGCGGGCCTGCGTTTGCGGGCGGTGGGTGAAAACCCACAGGCGGCGGATGCGGCTGGCATTTCCGTGCTGGGTTATCGCCTGACAGCGATTCTGGCCGGTGCCGCGCTGATCGGCCTGGCGGGCGGCTACATTTCAGTCCTGAGCACCAAAATGTGGATCGCCGACATGACCGGTGGCCGTGGCTGGATTGCCGTCTCCTTGGTGATCTTCGCCCGCTGGTCACCCTGGCGTGCCCTGGCCGGGGCCGTGTTGTTCGGTTGTATCGAAGCCCTGATCCCGCAACTGGCCTCCACCGGCATCCGCCTGCCGCAATACTTCGTCCTGATGACGCCCTATGCCGTGACCTTGCTGGTGATGATCTGGGTCGCCATGGGCATGCGCGGATCAAACCAGGGCTCCGGAAGCCAACCCGGCGCATTGGGGGAGCCGTTTATCAGGGAAGAGCGGCGCTGATAGCGGTTTGCTCTGACTGGAGAAATACAAAACCTGTAGGTACTCTGCTGGGAGGGCCCTAATACCATGTATATCCAGCAGCGGCGGCGACGCTGATTCACCTTTGCGCCCTTACGGCGCCTCACTTTTGAAAGGCGCAAAAGTAAGCAAAACGCTCCCGCTCCTTTGTCCGGGTCTTCGCCAAGGCTCAGACTTCCCTCACTCCGGCATTGCTCCGTGGGCCGCCGCAATGGGCCATCCATGGCCCGGTGCGGCTAACCCGGCATCCATGCCGGGTTGCCCACTGCGCAATACCTGCGCTCGGCCGGCCACAAGTCGCAATTTGTGTCGCCCACACGTTTTGCGCAGACCTCCAGAATCAAAAGCAGGGTGTGAGTCAGACAGGAGTTCTGTTGGAGAAATCTGCACAGCAGATTTGCTTTGCTCTGCTTTTAGTGCCGCGATTTCACAGACGACACAAAATGCGCGTCGGGAGGCTGAGTGGAGGTGCCGTGGGGTGGGTCGCTCGGCATGGATGCCGAGCGAGCGCCGTTGGGCCATGGATGGCCCGTCGGCGCGTGCCCGCCCCACGGTGCCGGAGCGAAGGTACCGCCGCGAAGCGGGGGCCGTACGCCAGCGCAGAGGTTTTGGTTACTTTTGGCACCAAAAGTGACCCGGCCGTCAGGACGGAACCTGACTCAGCAGCACCCGGATGCTGTGTTGAAACCCGATTCAAGGCGCAAGGCTTTGATTTTTTGAGGCATCAGACATACAAGGACCTGCCGAAGGCTGCGAATGGCGGTGTGTCAGATACACCGCATTCGTCGCCGTCGTAACCTCCGACAACTCCTACAGAACCGAGGCATGCCTGAAGGAAATCTGCCATCCCGGTCTCGCAGTGCTCGTGCGCTTCTGCAGGTGAGATGTGCCAATGTCACTCCCGCCTGCGATACCCCTTGCTCAACTCCCGCGCCAGCAGAACGAAGTTCTGCAGCGGCGCTGGCGGGTTGAAGCTGCGGCACACGAGTGTGATGGGAGCGAGCAGGCGGGGCCGGGCGTCGCGGATTCGGCAGTACACCACGCTGTCGCGATGGATGTCTTTCATTGATGCCGGCACGATGGAAACGCCCGCCCCGGCAGCAACCAGGCTGACGTTGGTCAACATGCGCTCCACTTCAAACGCGATCTGCGGATTGAACCCCGCGTTCTGGCAGGCCTTGATCAGGTTGGCATACATGCCTGGCGCTCCCGGGCGACGGACCAGAATGAAGCGTTCGCCTTCAAGAGCGTTCAGGGAAATCTCCGGCACCTGCTGCGATCCGTTGAACTCCGCGAGCAACGGGTGCCGCACGGGCAGCACCAGAAGCATTTCCTCGTTGAGCAGGCGATGAAAATGAATGCTTTGGTGCTGACCCACCGGTGCGCGCAGGATGCCCACGTCCAGGCGGCTCTCGATGGCTTCCTCGGTCAGCTCCCTGGCGCTGCCTTCCTTCATAGCCACTTCGACACCGGGGTAACGCTCGCGGTAGGAGCGGATGATTTGCGGGATCAGCGGGTGAGTGGCCGCCGAACTGGTGAAGCCAATGATCAGCGTCCCTTCGATCCCATTGGCAGCCCGCGCGGCTTTGCGCGAACCCTGCTCGACACGAGCCAGAATGGCTCGGGCTTCTTCAAGAAAAACCACGCCGCCAGCGGTCAGATCAACACCTTTCGGATGGCGTTTGAACAGCTCGAACCCCAGCTCTTGCTCCAGTGCCCGAATCTGTTGACTCAAGGGTGGCTGCTGCATGTTCAGGCGTGCTGCTGCCCGGGTGAAATGCAGTTCTTCGGCGACCATGACGAAATAGCGTAAGTGCCTGAGTTCCATGTGGGCCTATCCTGTGACTGGCTTTATTATTCGTGGTCAGAACAGAAAGTTTAAGACTATGATGCGGGACAATCATACAGGTGACTGATGGCCTTGTTCGCCACGTCGCAATAATAAAAAAGTGCTAGCGGGGCTTTGATGTCGAGCAAGCTGCTGAACAACGGAACGTTGCATATTCTGCTGGCCATTATGTGTGGGTTTGTGCTCGGGCTTGTTCGCCCTGAACTGGCAGTCACTATGCGCCCGCTAAGCGATTACTTCATCAGAGTGGTCGGGCTTTTAATGCCCTTTATCATGTTTGTGTTGGTGTGTTCAGGCGTTGCCGGCATTCAGCGGCAGGAAAAACGTTCGCGGCTGGTGGGCAAGATCGTCATCTATTTTCAAGTGATGTCGATTATTTCGCTGTTGTTGGGCATGACGACCTTGCTGTTTTTTGAAGTTGATCAGGATCCTCGGTCGCTGGTGCATCACGCTGCTGTGGACCTATCACTGGCAACCCTGTGGACGACGATCAGCGGTGCATTTCACAACCTTGTCTTGCAGGTCATGGTGCTGGCGTTGATCTGTGGCGTGCTGATCGGCAGGTCCGAAGGCGTTGGCCAACGCTTGCAGCCTCGGCTGGAGCAGGCGCGAATACTGTTGTTCAGGGTGCTGCATGTGGTTCTGAAGTTCGCCCCGGTGGCAGCTTTCGGTGCAATGGCATTTACCGTGGGCAAGTATGGAATGGTGTCGGTCATGCCATTGATAAAGTTCGTGGCCGTTATTTATCTGGCCTGTGCAGTGTTTATTTTTGTGGTGTTGGCAGGTGTTGCACGGCTGGTTGGCGAGGAGCTGCTAAGTATTGTGGTGTATGTGAAAGAAGAACTTCTACTGGTGGCGTTTACGGGCTCTTCCGTGGCGGCCATACCTGGGTTGGTGGGCAAACTTGAACAACTGGGTTGCGACCGGAAGTTGGTGCACCTGATATTGACCACCGGTTATACATTCAACTTGAGTGGCTCCAGTATTTATCTGACCACGGCAATCATGTTCATGGCGCATCTGTCAGGGGTGGACCTGTCGGGGTTGCAGTTGGCGAGTCTATTGCTGGTCTGCATGTTGACGTCTCTGGGTTCAACCAGCGTCGCGGGCTCGGCATTCTTTACCTTGATTGCCACGTTGACCGTCCTCCAGGTCATACCGTTGGAAGGTGTCGGCCTGCTGTTGGGGGTGGAGCGGCTGATGAAGTGTCGCTCGCTGACCAATGTGCTGGGTAACTGCGTGGCCTGCATCGCGATCTGTCGCTGGCATGGGGCGGTTGATCGGGTGGTGCTGCGTCAAGAGTTGGCGCGTTAGGTGTCTTGCCCCTGTAGGAGCTGCCGAAGGCTGCGAAAGCGATATACCTGATGTACCGCAATTCGCAGCCTTCGGGCAGCTTCTTGTACGTCTGATGCCCCAACAAATCAAAACATCGCGCCTTTAGATTGATGGCAAACACTACATTTTGGTGCTGCTGAGTCAGGTTCCGTCCTGACGGCCGGGTCACTTTTGTTTTGGTGTACGGACCGGGCACATCGCTTACACGTGTACGGGGACATGGTTAACACTTTCTGGCGAACCCACTTCGCCGGGAAGCCATCATGCCTTGGAATACGAGAGATGCCATGAGCCTGAAAAAAGAGTTCATTGCCTTAGCGCTGCAACCCGGCAGCAACAAAAGGGATTTGTGTCGGCGCTTTGGTATCAGTGCGCCGACAGCATACAAATGGCTTAAGCGTTACGAGATGCAGGGGCTGCAGGGATTGGAGGAGTACTCCCGCCGACCTATTTCTAGCCCTAAGCTGACTCAGCCATCCTTGGAGGCGCAGGTCGTAAAGCTTCGGCAGGAACAACCCGCTTGGGGCGGACGCAAGATAAGCAGCATGCTCAGCCAGTGTGTTGCCCCCAGCACCGTCACCAATATCCTGCATCGCAATGGACTGATTCTGCCGCGTGAAAACCCGGGTCAAGGAGTAGGCAGGCGTTTTGAGCACGAGGCACCTAATGACCTTTGGCAGATGGATTTCAAGGGGCACTTCGCCATCCAACAAGGCCGCTGTCATCCGCTAACGTTGCTGGATGATCACTCTCGGTTCAACCTGGCAATCGAGGCATGTGCCAATGAACAAAGAGGCACTGTCCAGCAAAGACTGACTGATATCTTCCGCCGCTTTGGCCTGCCTGCACGACTCAATCTGGATAATGGATCGCCTTGGGGCGCGCCGCGTAATCCTGGAGAGCTCTCTGAACTGAGTATCTGGCTGGTGCGCTTGGGCATCCGGGTAAGCTTCAGTCGCCCTCGACATCCGCAAACGAACGGCAAGCTGGAGCGTTTTCATCGTTCACTTAAGGCCGAGGTTATCAATGGGCGCCACTTTCGTACCCTCACTGAAGCCCAGGTGGCCTTCGACCAATGGCGTGAAATTTATAACCATCAGCGCCCTCACGAAGCGCTGGGTTATCAAGTCCCGATGAGTCGCTATAGGGCCAGCCCATGGACCTTTCCAGAGAAGCTGTCGCCATTCGAATATGGCCCTGACGATGTATTGGCCAAGGTCTACCACAGCCGATTTCGCTTCAGGAAACGCTACTTCAGCATTGCCAAGGGCCTGGTAGGGCAACTGATTGCCATCAGACCTAACCCTGACAGTGAGGACCTGTTCAATATCTATTTCTGTCATCACTTGCTGCGAACCATCGACATCAATCAGCCGGACTACAGTTGAGGATGTGTAAAGCATGTGTCCGCACACGTGTAAGCGATGTGTCCAGTCCGTACATTTTGGCAAAAGTAACCAAAACCATTGCGCTGGCGTACGGCCCCCGCTTCGCGGCGGTTCCTTCGCTCCGGCACCGTGGGGCGGGCACGCGCCGACGGGCCATCCATGGCCCAACGGCGCTCGCTCGGCATCCATGCCGAGCGACCCACCCCACGGCACCTCCACTCAGCCTCCCGACGCGCATTCTGCGTCGCCAGTGAAATCGAGGCAAAAAAAGCCAAAGCAAATCTGCTTTGCAGATTTCTCCAGCATGACGTCTTCCTGACTCACCCTGCTTTTGATTCTCGAGGCTTGCGCAAAACGTAGGAGCGACACAAATTGCGACTTGTGGCCGGCCGAGCGCAGGTATTGCGCAGTGGGCAACCCGGCAAGGATGCCGGGTTAGCCGCACCGGGCCATGGATGGCCCATTGCGGCGGCCCACGGAGCAATGCCGGAGTGAGGGAAGTCTGAGCCTTGGCGAAGACCCGGACAAAGGAGCGGGAGCGTTTTGCTTACTTTTGACTGGGCCGGCATTCCGGCTGTTCAAAAGTGAGGCGCCGTAAGGGCGCAAAGGTGAATCAGCCTCGCCGCCGCTGCCGGATAAACATGGTTTTACGGCTCCCCCAACAGAGTATTGGCAGGGTCTAGTGATCGCATCAGTTCAAGCGCGAAAGACTCAGCCCTTCGCGCTCAGCAACTTCTCGAACGCCTTGTCCAGTTCGCCTTCGGCGTTGGTCAGTTTCTGGCGGCGTTCGCGCAGCCAGCTCTGGTCAGCATCCAGCGCCTTACGCGCTTCGCCGAGCATGCGCTGGACTTCTTCTGGTTGCGGGCCGCCGGTGCCTTTGCGGGTCTTGACCATGTTTTGCGGCGACAGCGTTGCGCGGAAGGCGGCTTCGTCCAGAGGCAGCGTATTCGGCGTCCATTTGTATTTGTCCGCCGCCTTGGCATACAGCTTTTGCGCATCGGCATACGGGAAGGTCTTGGGGGTGGTGCCGTTGTCCCGGGCTTCGGTGACGATCAGCGAGGCAAAGCTGTGGCCAATGCGGAACGGCACCTGGTGCTGGCGCTCCAGCGTGTCGGCAAGCTCCATGGAGGTGGTCCACTCCGACTCAAGCTCTTCAAGCGCCCGTTGCGGGTTGACCTGCAACGCGTCCAGCACGCTGTTCATGCCGGTGAACATTTCACTGGTGGAAGCGAACAGCCCGAGAGAATCGAAGGCGAACTTGTAATCGGTCATGCCGGTGGTGACGTTATGCGCTCGCAGGGTCACTGCCTGGGCAAGGCCGACCACATCCGAGGACGCTTCCCTGGCGCGCATCAGCAGGCCCGGATTACGTTTTTGCGGCATGGCACTGCTGGTGTAGGTCGAGCCTTCGTCCAGCAACAGCCATGGGCGGATCTGATGGTATTGCGTGTGGATATCGCCAATCAGCGCCCCGACCCGAATGGCTGAAGACGAAGCAATATTGGCCGCTTCGATGGGGATGTCATAGGTGGATACCTGGCTGGAATCCAGCGAGTTTTCCCGCACTCCGTCAAAGCCCAAGAGGCTGGCAAGACGTTCGCGGTTCAACGGGTAAGCCGAGTTCGCCAGTACCGCCGTGCCCATCGGGCTCAGGTTGAGGCGGCTGTACAGTTCGCGGATGCGCTGGCCGTCGCGGTCAAACGCGGCTTCAAATGCCAGCAGATAATGGGCATAGCTGATGGGCATCGCCTGCACGCCATTGGTGTAGGCGGGCACCAGTGTGTCGACGTTTTTCGCGGCCAGCTCCAGCACCCGTTGCCGAGTCGAGTTCAGTGCCTCGGCGTAGGCCAGTACCTGTGAGCGCAGGCGGGCCAGGCGGTACGTTGCAAGCATGTCCTGACGGCTGCGACCGGAGTGAATCAACGAGGCTTCCGGACCGATCTTGTCGGTCATGATCTGTTCCAGTTGCAACACATCAGTGGGCTTCTTGCCGTCTGGTTTGTCCGCCTGATCAATGGCAAAGCGCACGCCGCCCGCGATCTTGTTGCCCATTTGCGGTTTGACGATGCCTTCTTCGGTAAGCATGACGATGGACGCTTTGTTGATCCGGTTCAGCCAGGAAAACTGGCTTTCGGTCTGGTCGACTTTGCTTCTGGATTTATCGACCGTCGCGCCGATCTTCGCTGCCTGGGCCGCGCATTGTTCAGTGGTGGCGCAGGGGGCTTCGGCGGTATTGGCCGCCACTGCTACCAGGCTGTTGCTCAGGGCGCAGGCCACCGCCAGGTACAGCAAGTTGTTTTTGAGGTTCATTCAGGGCTCCATTCCCGGCTTCAAGCGGGAGGTTGTTGTGCAAGCTGCTTAAAGCAGGGGCAGGGTGTAGCTGACGATCAGGCGGTTCTGGTCGATGTCGTTGCCACTGCCGTTGCTCCGATAGCTGCCATTGCGCCACGCCACATCCAGGTTTTTCAGCGCCTGGCTCTGGAACGCATAGCGGATGTCGGTATTGCGTTCCCACTCGGTGCCTTCAACGCCCGGGCTGCGCTCGAAGTTGTCGCCCTTGAGGTAACGGGTCATGAACGTCAGGCCGGGGATGCCTACGGTGGCGAAATCGAAGTCGTAGCGCGCCTGCCAGGATTTTTCTTCGGGGCTGGCGAAGTCAGCGGAAATCATCACGTAGTTGACCAGGAACGAATCGGTGCCATCCAGGTGCGGGAAGCCGGTTTCGCCTTTCATGCTCTGCCAGGCAGCGCCAAATGAATGGCCGCCGATGCGATAAGTGAAGCGCGCACCCAGTGCCTGGTTATCGACGTTGGTATTGCCGTCCTTGCGGGAGTCGGCGTAGCGCAGGTCGGTCTTGATTGACTGGCCCTGGCCGATCGGCAAGGTATGCACCAGGTTGACGATGTGCTGCTTGTAGTTTTTGTCGAGACCACCGTAGTGATAACTGGTGATGAAGGTTTTGCTCCAGTTGTAACTGGCGCTGGCGAAGTCGAACTGATCGCTTGGGGTGCCACCCCGGATGCCCTTGCCGGCCACTTCGATATCGTCGTGCCCACTGACGTTGCGCAAGGTGTTGCTGGTCAGCCGACCGGCATCGAGGGTCAGGTTGTCGATGTCGGTTGACGTCAGCTGCGTGCCTCTGAACGTCTGCGGCAGGAGACGCCCATCGCTGGGCAGGACCGTGGGCAGTTTCGGGATGAGGGTGCCGACTTTGAGGACGCTTTTGGAAATTCGCGCCTTGGCCGTGGCGCCCAGGCGGCTGTAATCGTCTGGCGCCTTGTCGTCGCCTACCGGAAGCAGCCCGGTACTTTGCCGATCAGGGCCGGAATCCAGCTTGAGGCCGAACAGGCCCAGCGCGTCGACGCCAAAGCCCACCTGGCCTTCGGTGAAGCCTGATTGATAACTGAGGATCAGACCCTGCGCCCACTCGTCGCGCTTGGACTGGCTGGCGTTGTCCTGGCGAAAGTCGCTGTTGAAGTAGTAGTTGCGCAGTTCCAGTTCAGCCTTGCTGTCTTCGAAAAAGTCAGCCTCGGCCATCGACGGCATAGCCATTGTCAATCCGAGCAGGACGAAACCAAAACCTGAAGCGTTGGGGGATGTGTTCATTGTTATTCCCATGTGCTGCGTCAGCTGTTTTTAGAATTATTGGCCGTCTCCATCTGGCAACAGATGAAGCGGTTCGCAGAGGCTAATGCCAGACGACGGGAATTAAAAATATATAGAAAGTGTGGGTTGGATAGGTTCTGAGTATGGTCTTGGGTTTATTAATGCCCCACTGCGTTCAAATGGAGCGGCGGACGGCAGTTGAGTGGCCCAAGACGTTCAGCGTAGGATGCGGGCTGGCCTGCACATTCTGTGATATGACGCTCAGAATCAGAGTAAATCGACCTTATGAGTGTAAATATCGTGACACCCATCCAATTGACTGCAGCAGAAATCGCGGCCATCGCCGAAATCGAGTCGACCTCGGATATTTTGCGGCTGATGACGCGACTGACTCATTTGCGTTTTGCGGCCATTGCCAAGGTAACGGAGAAGCGCTGGGTCGCTTGTGCGGTGGACGATGAGATCCATTTTGGTGTCGGCCCCGGTGATGAACTGGCCATTGAAATGACTATTTGCAACGAGGTACGAAGGGACCGCTCGGCCGTGGTGATTTCCTGCGTCAGCGATGACCCGCGATTCAAGGACCATCCGCTCCCCAAGCGCTATGGTTTCGAGAGCTACCTGTCGCTGCCGATCATGCTCAGCGACGGATCTTTTTTCGGCACGCTGTGCGGGCTTGACCCGCTGCCTGCCAAGCTCGATGACCCTGATCTGATCCAGACGCTGGAAATCTTCGCCCGCCTGATCGGCACTACGCTGGATCTGCATGCACGCGTCGTCGCGTCGGTCTAGAAACATTCTGCAATGAATACTGTGCCGGGCTGTCCTGTCCCGGTAAGCCCCATAAATCAAGCCGCTGCGCCGGTTGCCTGGAGCAACCGGGTCTCATTCTGTGCTGGCTTTTTTTTCAGGCACGCAAACGTTTGCTTTACGATGATGTCAATTTGATTTCACGCAGCATGGATATGCGTCTACGAGAGCAAGGCCGCCCTCATACCTTTAATGACTCGGGACGGTTCTTTATGCTCACAGCGGTTAACACGACACTGGCCAATATCAGTGTCAAAGCGAAACTTTCACTGGGTTTTGCCCTGGTGCTGATATTGACTTGCCTGATTGCCTTTACCGGGTGGTCGGGTTTGCAGTCCCTGGGGGAGCGCGGCGACAAGGTTGCGGAAATTGCGCTGCTCAATGAGCAGGCCCGGGACCTGCGGATCGCCCGCCTGAGTTATATGCTCAACCCGGACACGGAGCGCGCCGCCACCGTCACCACCACGCTGGGCAAACTGCAAGCCCAGACGGACAAGATGAAAACCCTGTTCACCACCGGCGCCAGCCTGGGGCTGATTGGCGAAGTGAGCGGCGCGGTTTCCATCTACAAGACGCACTTCAATGAGTTCGTTCAAGCGACCCAGGCCCGTGAGGCGGCGCTCGCTGCCATCAACTCCCAGGTTGAGACGATGACCCTCGATCTGGAGAAAATCCAGGATCAGGCGCGCGAATCCGACGCTGATGCCCGCGCGATGACGACTCAGCAACGCCTGATCCAGCAGGCACGCTCCCAGACCCAGACGTACACCTACAGCGCCAAGCCTGAATACCTGCCAACTGCACTGGCGGCGATTGACGCGGCGCGCAATAACCTGAAAAACCTCAACCAGGTTGCGCCCCAGGCGATCCAGGGCATCGATCAGTCGCTGGTGGCGTTCCGCACCGCTGTGGGCCAGTTCACCGATAGCCTGAACAAGGCGGCGCAGGTGCAGATTGCCCTCACCGATGATGTCACCCGATTGCTCAATGCCAGCAAGCAGATGACGGCCAACCAGATCGTGCTGCGTACCAACGATGTCAATGAGGCCAACCTGTTCCTGATCAGCGCCACGCTTGCTGCGCTGCTGTTCGGTGTCCTGGCGGCGTGGGTGATCACCCGGCTGATCGTCGGGCCTCTGATGCAAACCCTGCGCACTGCCGAGTACGTCGCCGCCGGTGATCTGAGCCGGGACGTGGTGGTGACTCGCCGCGATGAGCTGGGCCAGCTGCAAGCCAGCATGCAGCGCATGACCGTCAATCTGCGCGAGTTGATCGGCGGTATCCGCGACGGCGTGGTGCAGATCGCCAGTGCTGCCGAGCAATTGTCTGCCGTGACCGAGCAGACCAGCGCCGGGGTCAACAGCCAGAAGGTCGAGACCGACCAGGTGGCAACGGCCATGAACGAAATGACGGCGACGGTGCAAGAGGTCGCGCGCAACGCCGAGGACGCCTCCGAAGCTGCGATCAACGCCAGCCGCGAAGCGAAGCAGGGCGATGAAGTGGTGACTCAGGCGATGCAGCAGATCGAGCGTCTGGCTGATGAGGTGGGCCATTCCACCGAAGCCATGAGCGACCTGCAGACCGAAAGCGACAAGATCGGCAGCGTCCTGGATGTGATCAAGGCGGTGGCCCAGCAGACCAACTTGCTGGCCCTCAACGCGGCGATTGAAGCGGCGCGTGCCGGTGAAGCCGGGCGTGGTTTCGCCGTGGTGGCCGATGAAGTGCGCAGCCTCGCCCAGCGCACCCAGACCTCCACCGAAGAGATCGAAGGCCTGATCAGCGGCCTGCAGACCGGCACCAAGCGGGTCGCGACCATCCTGGAAAACAGCCGGGCATTGACCGACAGCAGCGTGCAACTGACCCGTCGCGCGGGGACGTCACTGGAAAGCATCACCCGTTCGGTGTCGTCCATCGAGTCGATGAACCAGCAAATCGCCGCCGCTGCCGAGCAACAGAGCGCCGTGGCCGAAGAGATCAACCGCAGCGTACTCAACGTACGCGACATCTCTGAACAGACCTCAGCCGCCAGCGACGAAACCGCCGCGTCCAGCGTGGAACTGGCGCGTCTGGGTGTGCATCTGCAAACCATGGTGGGTAAGTTCAAGGTTTGAGGTGATGTACACGGTCCTTTAGGAGCTGACCGAGGTTACGAGGGCTGCGAAGGCGGTTTTCCTGACACACCGCTGTTCGCAGCCTTCGGCAGCTCCTACAGGTTGTGCGCCGCGCCAGGAAAATTCGAACTATCGGCAGACTCAACGGGTCGGTTACTACACTGTGAACCGACCCGGAGCCCTGTATGAAGCCTTATGTCATCTGCCACATGATGTCGTCCCTGGATGGCCACGCCCTGACCGATGGCTGGGAGCGGCCTTTCAAGAATGCGGCGGGCGAGCTTTATGAAACGCTGGCCAAAACCTTCGACTTCGATGCCTGGATTTGTGGCCGCGTGACCATGCAGGAAATCGCCCACGGAGACGATTACCCGCGTGGGCTGGCCAGCTCGCCACTGCCTCGCACTCACCACTTCGCCGATCGCAACGCCGAGAGTTACGCCATCTCCATCGACCCCCACGGTAAAGTCGCCTGGAAAAGCAATCAGGCGCTGGGCTCCCACGTCGTCGAAGTGGTCAGCGAAGCGGTCGAGGACGATTACCTGGCTTATCTGCAATCGATCAACGTGTCCTACCTGTTTGGCGGCAAGACCGAGATTGATTTGGGCAAGGTGGTAGAAGTGCTGGCCAGTGAGCTGGGGCGCAAGCGGATCATTGTCGAGGGCGGGCCTCACGTCAGCGGTTCTTTCCTGAATGCGGGGCTGGTGGATGAAGTCAGCGTGCTGGTGCTGCCATTGATCGATGGTCGAGGCGAGCATCCTGCCTCTTTTGAAGTGCCTGCCCAGGCGTGGAAGCAACCGGCATATCTGAAGTTGACCTCCGCTGAGGTCCAGGAAGGTGGTGGGGTGTGGTTGCGGTATTTGCCTCGGTAGCACACAGGTACACACGACGTGGGACCGGCTTCAGCCGGGAAAGCGGTTGTTCAGTCGAGAAATATTCATCGCCTGTCCCGGCCTCTTCCCGGCTAAAGCCGGTCCCACGAGGTGTCCGACCGACACAGCTCTCTAAACTCAACAAAAGTTGTCCACGGAAAGTGGGGGTATGTCTGTGGATAACTTCGGGAACGCCTTATAGGCTGCGCTATTGCGGCAATGATCACGAAATGAACAGCGACATAAAAACCGAATTTCCCTTGATTTTCAGTCGCTTTGCAGTGCAGCACGTTCGTCGAGCGAGATCGAGGCGATATCTTCAGTCCACGGCCTCAAACGGCAACCCGACGTAGTTCTCTGCAATCGTGCGGCGTCCGGCTTCGGAGCTGACGAAATAATCCAGCTCGGTTTGTTGCAAGCGCTGACTGAACGGATCGCTGTTCTTGAAGCTGTGCAACATCGAGGTCATCCACCAGGAAAAGCGTTCGGCTTTCCAGACCCGGCGCAGGCAGATCTGCGAATAGCGCTCGGTCAGGTCGCTGCGACCCCCGCGGTATACCTTGAGCAGGATCCGGTACAGCGTATTGACGTCGCTGGCCGCGAGGTTCAAACCCTTGGCACCGGTGGGCGGGACGATATGCGCGGCATCACCGAGCAGAAACAGACGCCCGTATTGCATCGGCTCGACCACAAAGCTGCGCAGCGGCGCGATGCTCTTTTCAATGGACGGCCCGGTGATCAGGCGCTCGGCAACCGGTGCAGGCAGGCGCTGTTTGAGTTCGTCCCAGAAGCGTTCATCCGACCAGTCCTCAACCTGTTCAGTGGCATCCACCTGGACGTAATAACGGGTGCGGGTTGGCGAGCGCATGCTGCACAGGGCAAACCCGCGTTCGTGCCTTGCGTAGATCAGCTCTTCGTTGACGGGCGGCGTGTCTGCCAGGACCCCAAGCCAACCAAAGGGATAGACCCGCTCGAATATCTTCAGCGCCTCGGCAGGGATCGACTGACCGGATACCCCATGGAAACCGTCGCACCCGGCGATGTAGTCGCAATCGAGCCTCATAGGTTGCCCCTCATGTTCGAAGGTCAGGTAGGGCGCAGCGCTTTTCAGGTCATGGGGCTGGACGTCATCGGCATTGAAAAAGCTTTGCGCCCCGGCTTCGGAACGGGCCTGCAGCAGGTCGCGGGTGACTTCCGTCTGGCCATAGACGGTGACTCGCTTGCCGCCCGTCAGCCCTGCCAGGTCAATGCGCTCGGTGCGCCCATCGAAGGCCAGTTCGAAACCGTCGTGGATCAGGCCTTCGCTGTCCAGCCGATCACTGACACCGGCTTCGCGCAGCAGGTCTACGGTGCCTTGTTCCAGCACCCCGGCGCGAATGCGCGAGAGGATGTGTTCAGGGTCTTTGCGCTCGACGATGACGTTGTCGATACCGGCACGCCGGAGTAACTGACCGAGCAACAGGCCGGACGGCCCGCAGCCGATAATGGCCACCTGGGTTTTCATGACGGCTACCTTTTTCTGTTTGTTGTTTTTATCTGTCCTGTATTTTTAATGGCCTGAGCAGCGATATGAAGCCATTATCCGTGGCATCTTCTGGACTTTTCATGGGTGGTGGAGGGCGGGCTATGCCTGGCAGATCAGTGCCGGTGTTCAAGCTGTATGGCGAAACCACACTGTGGCCGACGCCGGATCTGCTGCATTGCGAGTCGATCCCGGAGCGCAGCCAGTTGCATGGCTGGGAAATCCAGACCCACTCCCACAGCGATCTGGTGCAACTGCTCTACGTGCAGTCCGGCGAAGCGACCCTGCAAGTGGAGGGCGCCACGCGGCAGGTGCAGACCTCCGTGCTGCAAGTCATCCCGGCGCTGAGCGTGCATCGCTTCAGTTTTGCCCCGGACATCCAGGGTTATATCCTCAGCCTGGCGCAGCCGTTGGCCGAACAGTTGAATGCAGGGCTGGCGACGCCCGCGTTGAGTGTCGCCCAGTGCCACGGCGTGGATGACGAGCAGCGTCAGCAACTGGATCCGTTGTTTGCCACGCTCAGCGATGAATACGCGCAGCACAAACCCGGCAGGGACACGATGCTGCACGCGCTGATCAGCATGCTGTCGATCTGGCTGGGCCGTCGCAGCCTTGGGTTGCCGGGCGCACAGTTGCCTGCACCGGAGCGCGGGCGCGAGCACTTGCAGGGTTTTACCCGGCTGGTGGGTGAGCATTTTCGGCAGCATTGGTCCATCGAGCAGTACGCCGCGCAACTGAACATCAGCGCCGCGCACTTGAACAGCCTGTGTCGGCGGCTTACCGATCAATCGGCGCTGCAGATCATCAATCAGCGATTGTTGCTGGAAGCCAAGCGCGACCTGGTGTACACCACCTTGACGATCAATCAGGTCTCGGACCGGCTGGGGTTTTCCGAGCCGGCGTATTTTTCGCGGTTCTTCAAACGCTGCACCGGCAGCTCGCCGAGGGAGTTTCGGGGGGGGCGGTGACCCATTGCACATAACCTGTGGGAGATTCTATGTTTGCTCGCAAGCGGATGTGACGACGTGGGACCGGCTTTAGCCGGGAAGGCGGAATTTCATACGATAAATATCGGATGAACATACTGGCCTCTTCCCGGCTAAAGCCGGTCCCACGTCGTCGCGCCAATTTTGCGCTCCCAGAGAGATCATCGCTAACCTCTGTTTGTTAAAGGCGACACGCATTGAACATCGACACCCGCATCAAATTCCGTCACCTGGTGTGTTTCCTTGAGGTCGCGCGCCAGGGCAGTCTGGCGCGTGCTTCGGATCAGTTGGCGATCAGCCAGCCAGCCTTGTCCAAGACCCTCAAGGAACTGGAAACCCTGCTGGAAACCCAGCTGTTCCTGCGCAGCAAGAGCGGCGCGGCGTTGACCGAGGCGGGTGTTGCGTTCCTGCGCTTTGCCGGGCCCAGCGTGCAGTCGCTGCGCGAAGGGGTGAACAGCCTGCGCTCGGGCGAGCATGAGCCGGTGACGGCCAGGCTGGGTGTGCTGTCCACCGTGGAAAGCCTGCTGGTGCCGGAAGTGGTGCGGCGCCTGCACGAGCGCCATCCGGCGTTGATCGTAAGCGTCATGACCGGCCCCAGCGCGTATCTGCTCTCGCAGTTGCGGGTCGGCGAACTGGACCTGGTGGTCGGGCGCATGACCGACAGCCCGCAGATTCAGGGCCTGACCTTCGAGCACCTGTACAGCGAATCCATGACCCTGGTGGTACGCCGCGATCACCCCCTTTTGCAGGTGCAATTGCAGCGCGAAAGCCTGGAGAACTACCCCATGGTCCTGCCGCTGGCCGGGACCACCATTCGCAAATTCGCCGACAGCCTGTTCGTGCAGTGCGGCATCAGCCCGCCGCGCCAACGCCTGGAAACCCTGTCGCTGACTTTGAGCCGCCGCTATGTGCAGTGCAGCGATGCCATCTGGATCGCGCCCTTCGATGCCGTTCAGCAGGATTTGCACAGTGGCGAACTGCGTGAACTGGAGCTGGGCATTCGCGAACCCGGTGGTTCGGTGGGTATTTGCAGCAACCCGGCGCTGCCACTCTCCCGCGCGGCGCAATGGTGTGTGGACGTGCTGCGCGAGGTGGGCCAGGCGTATGGTCAAGTGGAGCATCCATAACCAAATGGATATGGATGAGGTTCAACTATTCAATTCAGGTTTTGGCTGAGGCGGGCGAGACTGCGCCTCATGCACAAAAAACTCCCAATAATAAAAGCCTGCGGAGAACCCCATGCCTGATGCAAGCAGCAGCCGTTTTGTCATTCGTGACCGAAACTGGCACCCCAAAGCCCTGACCCCCGATTACAAGACTTCGATCCTGCGCTCCCCGCGACAGGCACTGGTGAGCATCCCGCAATCGGCCTCCGAAGCCACCGGCCCGGACTTTTCCCACCTCAAGTTCGGCGAGCACGACAACGACCTGTTGCTGAACTTCAACAACGGCGGCTTGCCCATTGGCGAGCGCATCATCGTTGCCGGGCGCGTCTGCGACCAATATGGCAAGCCGATCCCGCATACCCTGGTGGAAATCTGGCAAGCCAATGCAGGCGGACGCTATCGTCACAAACGCGATGCGTATCTGGCGCCCATCGACCCCAATTTCGGTGGTGTTGGCCGGGTCCTGACCGACCGTGACGGCAATTACAGCTTCCGCACCGTCAAACCGGGCCCGTACCCGTGGCGCAACGGTCCCAATGACTGGCGTCCGGCGCACATTCACGTCTCCGTGAGCGGGCCGTCGATTGCCACGCGCCTGATCACCCAGCTGTATTTCGAAGGCGACCCGTTGATCCCGCTGTGTCCGATCGTCAAATCCATCACCAACCCCGACGCCGTGCAGAGCCTGATTGCGCGGCTGGACATGGGCATGGCCAACCCCATGGATTGCCTGGCGTATCGTTTTGACATTGTGTTGCGCGGCCAGCGCGCCACGCACTTCGAAAACCGCTGATTGAGGAGCTGGAACATGCCTGTTCAACTGCTGCCCGAAACCCCATCGCAAACCGCTGGCCCTTACGTCCACATCGGCCTGGCGCTGGAAGCTGCGGGCAACCCGCCCCGTGACCTGGAAATCACCCATGAGATGGTCATGGCCAACGCGCCGGGTGAGCACATCGTGTTGCTGGGCAACGTCTTCGATGGCAACGGCCACCTGATTCGCGATGCGTTTCTGGAGTTCTGGCAAGCCGATCATCAAGGGATTTACGACCCGATCTACGACCCGCAAAAGCCGTTCAACGGGTTTGGGCGCACTGCCACCGGCGAGGACGGCCAATGGTTGCTCAACACCATCAAGCCCGGCACCGTGCCCAACGCGGCGGGCGTACCCATGGCGGCGCACATCAACGTTTCGCTGTTTGCCCGTGGCATTAACATCCACTTGCACACGCGGCTGTATTTCGATGATGAAGCCCAGGCGAATGCTCAGGATCCGGTGCTCAACCTGATTGAACAGCCGGTGCGTCGCGAGACCCTGATCGCCCAGCGCTGCAGCGTCGATGGCAAGCTGGCGTATCGGTTTGATATCCGCGTGCAGGGCGAGGGTGAGACGGTGTTCTTTGATTTTTAAACGGTCATCTGTGGGACCTCTTACGTTATAAAACCACCAAAAAAAACAATAACAAGGAAACCCCATGACGCTTTCGGCTCGCGTGCCCGAAGCCGGCACGCTGGATGTGCAGGCTTTCATCAATGCTCAACCCTTGTCCCGTTATCAGTGGCGAGTAGTAATTCTGTGTTTTCTGATCGTGTTTCTCGATGGACTGGACACCGCGGCCATGGGCTTCATCGCCCCGGCATTGAGCGCCGACTGGGGCATCCCCCGCGCCAGCCTCGGCCCGGTGATGAGTGCT